>JAWOLH010000028.1:0-84734 GCA_033853695.1 Gemmatimonadales bacterium
CAAGGTCGCTACGCAACCGATCACCCCACCCACCCCGCCCACCCCGCCACCCCCCCCAGCGCCGCCCGCTCCGGCTCCGGCTGCGCCGGCCGCGACGGTGGCCGCGGCACCAACCGTCGAGACGCAACTCCAGGTCGAGCACGAGGCTGTCGAGCTCGAGCCCGATGCGGCGGGTGTCGACTATGGCGAGACGCAGCGGGCGTTGGGGATCGAGAACCTGGAAGGGCCGTTCGATCCACGTGCTGCCGCCAACGCCCCTACCGCGTCGATGGCCCGGCCCGATTTCGTGCTCGAGCGGACCTCGGAACCGGAGGCGAGCGTGTCGGCGCCCGCCGGCGAAATCGAAACGGTCGACTTCAACCCGGCGGATGCCGAGCCGACGGTTACGGAGGGGCTGCAGCTCGACGAGGAGGTGGCCGTTGCCCCCGATGCGGACGTCCAGGTCGAAGGGCTCGCCCGCACGCAATACGAAGGCAGCGGGATGTTCACGGTCGACAGCGGAGCGCAGCTCACGGAGGCCACGCCGATCGAGGAACGTCCCACGAGTCCCGTCGCCGATCTCCCTCTGATTCTGCCGGAGGAGCTGGATCTTCCTCCGGTGCCGGCTGCCGCCGCACCAGCGAGCGCGGCCCGGGCCTCGATCCCCCAGCCTCCTCCTCCGGCACCACCCCCGCTCGGCTCCCAGGACGATGATGACGGAGCCGCGGATCATGCGGCCTTGTCGCAAGCTGAGCCGGTGCTCACAGAAACGATGGCCGAGCTGTACCTCCGTCAGGGCCATCGCGACGACGCGCTGCGCGTGTACCAGGCGCTGGCCACCCAACGGCCGCGCGACTCCCGACTGCGCGACAAGGTGGCCGAACTCTCCGCGCCGCCGGCGCGGCCCCGTCCTCCGAGTGGTGGACAGTCGGCGGGGGCGTTTCTGCGCGGCATCCTGAGCGCGCGGCCCGGTGCGCCCGCGCTTGTCCCCCCTGAGCCTGCTCCTGCCCCCCGCGCGCCGGATCCCGCCACGGCCGCTCCGCCGACCGCGGTGGACGAGCCGCAGAACGTCGCACCGAGCCAGCCGGCTGCCTCAGAGGCAGCACGAGGCCCGGAGCCGGCGCGGGGCAGCCCGACGCGGCCGGCGAGCGACGCCATCTCACTGGACTCGGTGTTCGGCGAAGAGAGCAGCAGAGCGTCGGCACCCGCCTTGTCCGAAAGCGCCCCCGAAGCCTCGCCGGGACAACCGGCCGAAGGCGGATTCTCGTTCGACGATTTCTTCGGGTCACCGGGCTCGCCCGATGCGGGGGGAACCAGGCCGTCGGCTCCCAACGCGCGTCCCGCGCGGCCATCGGGACGGGCCCGCGCGCCCGAGAAGGAAGAAGACCTGGATCAGTTCCAGGCGTGGCTCAAGAGCCTCAAGGCCTAGTGCGCATCGCCGTTCTGAACGGCCCCAATCTCAACTTGCTGGGTGAGCGCGAACCGGAGCTGTACGGTCGCGTCACGCTCGGCGAAATCGAAGTGGCCACCCGCGCCGAGGCCGAGTCGCTGGGCGTCGACATGGTGTGGACCCAGACGAATCACGAAGGGGAGCTGGTGGAGGCGATTCAACGGCTGCGCGGCACGGCCGATGGGGCGCTCGTCAACGCGGCGGCCTACACGCACACGAGTCTTGCCGTGCGCGATGCGCTGCTCGCGGTGCGCGTGCCGTTCATCGAAGTGCACTTGTCGAACGTGTTCGCGCGCGAGCCGGCGCGCCGGCAGTCGCTGCTCGCCGACCTCGCCTGGGGCGTCGTCTGCGGGTTCGGTGCGGACAGCTACCGACTGGCGCTGGCCGGGCTGGTGCGCCGGCTCCGCGCGAGCCCCGCGCATGGCGGCTGACCCGCGCGCGGCGCGCCACGCGGCCCTCGCGATCATGCTTGGGGCCGAGGGGCTCGATGCGCTCCTCGTGACTTCGCTGCCGAATATCCGCTATCTCACCGGGTTCAGCGGATCGGCGGCGCTGCTGCTCGCGAACGCCGGCGATCTGCTGCTGGTCACGGACTTCCGCTATCAGGAGCAGGCGGAGGCCGAAGTGGACGGGACGGCGCGCGTGATCGTGGAGCGCACCAGTGCGTGGGAGCGATTGTTCCGCGAGGCGGGCGGCGCCGGAGCAGGACTCGGCACGATCGGGTACGAGGCGCACGCGCTGTCGGCGAAGGACGCCGAGCGACTCGGTGTGCTCGGCAAAGGGTGGCACTGGCGCGCCGCGCCGGAGCTGGTCGAGCGGCTCCGGGTGCAGAAGAGCGCGGCCGAAGTTGCGGCGCTCCGCGCGGCCGCGCAGCTGGCGGGGGAGGCACTCAGCGCGACCCTCGGAGGGGTGCACGTCGGCCAGAGCGAGCAGGAGATCGCGGGATCGCTGGAGGCGGAGCTGCGACGGTTGGGCAGCGAGAACCATCCGTTTCCCACGATCGTCGCCTCGGGGCCGCGCACCGCGTGGCCGCACGCGCGGACCAGCGGCCGGCGGGTGGCGCGTGGGGAATGGCTGTTGCTGGACTTCGGCGCCCAGGTGGACGGATATTGCGCCGACATCACACGCACCGTGCTGGTCGGTGCCCGCGCCACCGATGCGCAGCGCGCCCTGTACGAGCTGGTGCGGACGGCGCAGCGCACCGCGTGCGAGCACATCCGGGCCGGGATGGTTGGGCGGGAGGCGGATGCGCTGGCGCGCGAGCTCATTGAGGCACGTGGGTTCGGCGATGCGTTCGGTCACTCGCTCGGGCACGGGCTCGGCCTGGAAGTACACGAAGCCCCCCGGCTCGCGCGGACGAATGCGGAGCCGCTGCCGGTGGATGCCGTCGTGACGATCGAGCCGGGCATTTATCTCGCGGGCCAGGGTGGTGTGCGGCTGGAAGACGATCTCCACCTGTCCGCCGACGGCCCGGTCCTGCTGTCGGACGGAGCGACCGATCTCGTGGAATTGTGCTGAGCGAGCCCGGGTGCGGATTGACGGACGGGTTCCCGGGGTGGTCTATTTGGACTCTGTGCCACGACCTTTGACATGAACCTGGATCTGATCGGACAGCTGGTCAAGATTCTGCGCGACGCCCCCGAGCTCGGCGCCATAGAAGTGCGCCGGGGGTTGTTCGGTTTGTACTCCTCGGTGCGCGTGTCCAAGGCTGGCCACGGAGCCGGGAATACCGCCGCAACGCCGGTGGTCGTCACGGCGGCCGCGCCGCCGGTGGCAGCGCCGCCGGCGAGCGCGCCCGGCGGCAGCCCCGCGGTTCACGCCGCACCGGCCGGGCCGGCGCTGCTCGAGATCAAATCCCCGATGGTCGGCACGTTTTACAAGTCCCCGGAGCCGGGCGCCGAGCCGTACGTGAAGAACGGCACCCGCGTCGCGCCGGGGCAGGTGGTCTGCATCATCGAGGCCATGAAGATCATGAACGAGATCGAGTCGGAAGTGCAGGGCGTCATACGGGAGGTGTGCGTGGAGAACGCGCAGCCGGTGGAGTTCGGACAGGTCCTTTTCCGGGTGGATCCTCATGCCTGACGCGCCGCAGGGCAATCTGCCGCCGTTCAACTTCAAGGCGGCGATCACGCAAATGGTGCAACGCAACGGGTCGGACCTGTTGCTGAAGGTCGGCCGTCCCGCGACGATCCGGGTCAACGGCGACCTGGTGGCGCTCGAGACTCAGCCGCTGAAGCCCGAGGAGTTGAAGTCGCTCGCAGAGCAGATCATGACGCCGCGCCAGGTGAAGGAGTTCGCCGAGCACAAGGAGGCCGATTTCGCCATCGGTGTGCCGGGCGTCGGCCGGTTCCGGACCAACGTGTACCAGCAGCGCGGTACGGTCGCGTTCGCGTTCCGCGCCATCCCCTACGAGGTGAAGACGATTCAGGAGTTGAACCTGCCGGCGGTCATGGAGGAGATCGCGTTGCGGCCGCGCGGGCTGGTGCTCGTCACCGGCGTGACGGGCTCGGGCAAATCGACGTGTCTCGCGGCGATGCTGAACCACATCAACGCCAGCCGCCGCGTGAACATCATCACGATCGAGGACCCGATCGAGTTCCTGCACCGCGACAACCTGGCCAACATCTCGCAGCGCGAGGTCGGTAACGATACCCTCTCGTTCGGATCGGCGCTGCGGCACGTGCTGCGCCAGGATCCCGACGTGATCCTGATCGGCGAAATCCGTGACATGGAGACGCTCGATACGGCGCTCAAGGCGGCGGACACCGGCCACCTCGTCTTCTCGACGCTCCACACGACCGACGCCACGCAGACGATCAACCGCGTCATCTCATTCTTCCCGCCGCACCAGCACGACGAGGTCCGCCACCTGTTGTCGACGGCGCTGCAGGCGGTGGTGTCGCTGCGACTCGTGCCGCGCAAGGACGCCAAGGGGCGCGTGCCGGCCTGCGAGGTGCTCATCAACACGGCGGCCGTGGCCGACAACGTCCGCGATCTCTCGAAGCAGCTCAACATCCCCGATCTCATCGCCGAGGGCTCGATCCAGTACGGGATGCAGAGCTTCGACCAGTCGTTGTTCACCTGGTATCAGAACGGCATGATCAGCTACGAGAGCGCGATCTTCTACGCGACGAACCCGAGCGAGTTCGCCCTCAAGGTGTCGGGCGTCGATGCATCGGGGAGCAAGCTGGGCGGTCCGGGAGCCGCGGCAGGCGTCGAATCGATCGGCCTCACGAGCTGATGTTCCAGAAGGTGCTGATCGCGAACCGCGGGGAAATCGCCCTGCGGGTGATTCGCGCCTGCAAGGAGCTCGGCATCGCCACCGTCGCGGTGTTCTCCGAGGCGGACCGCGAGTGCCTGCACGTGCGGTTCGCCGACGACGACGTGTGCATCGGCCGCCCTCCCTCCCGCGACAGCTACCTCAACATCCCCCGCATCATCGCCGCCGCCGAAATCACCGGCGCCGATGCCATCCATCCCGGCTATGGCTTCCTCGCCGAGAACGCCGAGTTCGCCGAGATCGTCAAGACGTCGGGGATCACCTTCATCGGGCCGACGCCGGACCAGATCCGCGAGATGGGCGACAAGGCGGCGGCGCGCAAGCGCGCCCAGGAGCTCAAGGTGCCGACCGTCCCCGGGTCCCCCGGTCCGGTCGAGAGCCTCGATGAGGCACTGCCGATCGCCGAGCGGATCGGCTTTCCGGTGATCATCAAGGCCGCCGCGGGGGGCGGCGGCAAGGGGATGCGTGTCGCCCCCGACCCCGACGCGTTCACGCAGGCGTTTAACCTGGCGCGGCAGGAGGCGCTGGCGGCGTTCGGCTCCGATCAGGTCTACCTCGAGAAGTACCTGGCCCGTCCCCGGCACATCGAAATTCAGATCATGGGCGATCAGCACGGCAGGGTGATGCATCTGTGCGAGCGCGATTGCTCAATCCAGCGCCGGCACCAGAAGCTCCTCGAGGAGGCCCCGAGCCCCGCCTTGAATCAGGAGCTGCGCGACGCGATCGGCGGCGCCGCGGTGCGTCTCGCCGAGTCGATCAACTACGTAGGCGCGGGGACGATCGAGTTTCTGCTCGACGAGGACGGCTCGTTCCATTTCATGGAGATGAACACCCGGATCCAGGTCGAACATCCGGTCACGGAGATGTGTACGAATTTCGACCTCGTGAAGGAGCAGATCCGCGTAGCGGCGGGAGAGCCGCTGTCCCTCGTCCTGCACGGCAACCGGCTCCGGGGCCACGCGATCGAATGCCGCGTGAATGCCGAGGACCCGGCGCGCAATTTCCAGCCATCGCCCGGTCTCATCACCACCTTCCATCCGCCGGGCGGTCCGGGAGTACGCGTCGACACCCACATCTACGCCGGCTACACGGTTCCGCCGTACTATGACTCGCTGCTCGCCAAGGTGATCGTGCACGGCAACGATCGCGACGAGGCCATTGCCCGCATGCGTCAGGCTCTCGACTCGTTTATCATTGAAGGCGTGACGACGACGATTCCGTTTCTGGGACGCGTGATGCGCCACCCGGATTTCGTCGCGGGCAAGGTGGACACCAAGTTCCTCGAGCGCGAGCCGCAGCTGCTGACCGAATCGGCATGAAGCTGGACGTCTACTTCACGCCGCTCGGCCTCACCGCAGGGGATCTGGCGGGCCGGGGGGTGATCGTCATCGACGTGCTGCGCGCGACCACGACGATCGTGGCGGCGCTGGCCAGCGGCGCGCGTGCCGTCGTCCCCGCTGCCTCCTCCGAAGAGGCCGTGCGCATGACCGCGAACCTGGAGCGCGACGGGTTCGTGCTCGCCGGCGAGCGGAAATACCTCCCCATTCCGGGATTCACCCTGGGCAACTCTCCCCGCGAGATGACCCCGGAACAGGTCGGCGGGAAGACGGTGTACCTCTCGACGACGAACGGAACGCCCGCTCTGGTCGCCGCTCAGGGGGCGGACCCGGTGCTCGTGGGGGCGGCGGTGAATTTCGCGGCGGCCGCCGAGCGGGCCGCCACGCTGCTGCGGGAGCGCGGAGACCTCGTGATCATCTGCGCCGGCCGTGAGAAACAGATCGCCCTCGAGGACGCCTATACCGCCGGCCGCGTGGCGCGGGCCGCGCGTAAGGGACTGCGCAAGGTGGTCCTGAACGACAGCGCCGACGTCGCCCTCGGGTTGGCGCAGCGCTATCGCAGCTGGCTCGACGCCTTCACGTCATCCGAAGCCGGCCGTGCCCTCCAGGCGCTCGGTCTGGAGAAGGACGTGCAGTTCTGCGCCTCGGTCGACCGCTACGATCTCGTCCCCGCCTACGCGGACCGGCTCATCACATGAACAAAAAGGTCCGCGGAGAGTTGATCGGTGTGGGGGCGTTGGTCGTCGGATTGTTCGTCGGCCTGACGCTCTTGCCCGGGCACCTGACCGGAGGTGGCGGGGACCGGCTCGGTGCTCTCTGCCGCCAGGGTCTCGGCGCCGGGGCCGTACTGATTCCGATTCTGGGTATCGGCTGGGCCCTCGCCGCGTTCGGGTGGCTCGGAGCGCTCTCAACCGGGCGGACCGCGGCGTTCGTGACGGGACTGGTGTTCCTCGTGCCCTATGCGATCGGCGTCGCCGGTGGCGTGAACCTGGCGTTTCCCGCTGATTACGCGCACTGGACTGTATCGCAGGAGCTGGTCGGGATGCTCCCTGGCTGGGTCGCGGGCTTGGCGGTGCGCACCGTGGGGTCCGCCGGCGGGATTCTGATCGGCGTCTTCGCGCTCACGGCACTCAGCGTGTTCACGATCGGCTGGCACCCGCTGGCGATTCTCCGGGCCGACACGGCGGAGCGGGCTGCGGAGCCGAAGAGCCGGGCGAAAGCCACAAAGTCGGTCGAGCCGTTCGAGGAAGACGCCGTCCCCGTGGCGCGACCGCCCGTGAGCGTGATCGTGCCGGAGCGCGACGCGCGAACAGCGGCCGCCGCCAAAGCCCCCGTGCCCGAGCGGCCCAGGAAGCCGAAGGCGCCCGCCCCACCGCAGCCCGCGGCACGGTTACCCGAAGGCACGCTGATTCCCCCCCCCGAGCTGTTGACGGCCCCGACCACCGAAGAGCTCGATCCCGGAACGGAAGAGATCGACGCGATGGGCCAGCGCCTCGTCCAGACGCTGGGGACGTTCCGTGTCGGGGGCACGATCGCCGATCGGACCGTCGGTCCCGTCGTCACCCGCTACGAGCTCGAGCCCGGTCCCGGCGTGAAGGTCGGCCGCATCGCTGGCCTCGCCGACGACCTGGCGCTGGCGATGAAGGCGCGCAGCCTGCGCATTGTCGCTCCGATCCCCGGGAAGGCACGTGTCGGGATCGAGGTCCCGAATCCGCGGTCTCGGTTGGTGACGATCCGCGAGTTGATCGACAACGGCCGCTTCCACACGGCGAACCGCATCCTCCCCGTGGCGCTCGGCCGAGACCTCGAGGGGCAGGAGGTCTACGACGACCTCGCCAAGATGCCGCACCTGTTGATCGCCGGGGCGACGGGCTCGGGGAAATCGGTCTGTATCAACACCATTATCACCAGCTTGATCTATTCGCACCCGCCCGATCGGTTGCAGATGCTGATGGTGGATCCGAAGATGGTCGAGCTGTCGATGTATGGGGACCTGCCGCATCTGCGTCTCCCGGTCGTCACCAGCCACCACAAGGCGGCGACGGTGCTCAAATGGGCGCAGGCGGAGATGGAGCGGCGCTACAGGCTGCTGCACGCCAACGGCGCGCGGAACATGGCCGACTTCAACCGCAAGGTCGAGACCGGCCGGCCGCTGCGCGGGCCGCGCGAGACCCTGGCGACGCAGGCCGGTGTGCAGAAGGAGCTGCCGTTCGAGGACGGCGCCTACAAGGACGGGATCCTGCCGTACATCGTCCTCGTGGTCGACGAGCTCGCCGACCTGATGCTTACCGTGCAGGGAGAGATCGAGACGCCGCTCGCGTCTCTGGCGCAGAAGGCGCGGGCCATCGGCATCCATCTGATTCTCGCCACGCAGCGGCCGTCGGTGAATGTGATCACCGGACTCATCAAGGCGAATTTCCCGTGCCGCATCGCCTTCCGGGTCTCGGCCAAGGTGGACAGCCGCACGATTCTCGACCAGAACGGGGCGGAGACGCTGCTCGGGAACGGCGACATGCTGTTTCTGCCGCCGGGCAAGAGCGAGCCGGTGCGCGTGCAAGGCGCCTATATCTCCACCGAAGAGACCGAGCGCATCATGGAGTGGTATCGGTCGCGCAAGGCCTCGGAGGGCACGGCCCCGATCCGGGCGGCGATGGAGCAGCAGATCGCCGCGATCGAGGCCGCCGAGGCGGCGGAGCGGGGCGGGGGAGAGGGCGGAGAGGATTCGGGGGAGCGGGATACGCTTTTCCGCCAGGCCGCCGAGGTGTGCATCCAGAATCAGCTCGGGTCGACCTCGCTGTTACAGCGCCGCATGAGTATCGGCTATGGCCGAGCCGCCCGGATCATCGATCAGCTCGAGATGGCCGGCATTCTCGGACCGGCGAATGGGAGTAAACCGCGGGATGTGTTGGTGGGGTTGGAGGAGTTGGATGAGATTTGCGGGGCAGGATAGCGGTCAGCGATAGCCATCGGCGCTGACGGCTGACGACCGACCGCGGCATTTTTCGGGCACCGTACGCGTGTATCGGGTGACGCATCCCGTGCGGCGCGCATTAGGTTCGCCGACGTGCACCGCGGCCTGCGCAGCGACCCGGCGGAATGGACCGACCAGCGGCACAAGCGGGGCGTCGTAGCTGAAGAAGAGGCGATGCGGTTCCTCGCCAGTCGCGGCTGGCTCGTATTGGCGCATCGCTGGCGCGTGGGACGCATCGAGATCGACATCATCGCGCGGCGGGGCGTGCTCGTCGCTTTCATCGAAGTGAAGGCGCGGCGCGGCGACTCGTTCGGGCACCCATTCGAGGCTGTGACCGGGTCGAAGCGGCGCGAGATCGTCCGGGCGGCCCGCGCCTGGATCGACCGTTTCGGGCAGGCGTCGGACATTTACCGCTTCGACTGCATCGGCATCACGCGTGGAGTGCTGGAGCATCTGGAAGACGCGTTCCGCCCAGGGTGGCGCTAGGGGCGGCTTCGGTATATATTCGGGTCTCGCACACCACCCCAACGCGAGGCTCCCAACCGATGACGAGGACCCCGATGGCGGCTGAAGAACGGGACGCGGCGAAGCTCACCGACGAGCGCCGCAAGGCGCTGAACCTGGCCATCGCCCAGATCGAGAAGAATTGCGGGAAGGGCTCGATCATGCGCATGGGATCCGAATCGCCCCGCGTCCGGGTGGAGGCGATTTCGACGGGCGCGATCAATCTCGACGCGGCGATCGGGGTGGGCGGCATACCGCGCGGCCGCGTCACCGAGATCTTCGGTCCGGAATCGAGCGGCAAGACCACCCTGGCCCTGTCGGTCGTCGCCAACGCGCAGCGCGCTGGCGGCGCGGCGGCCTACATCGACGCCGAGCACGCGCTCGATGTCGAGTACGCGAAGAAGCTCGGGGTCGATATCGACAATCTGCTGGTGTCGCAGCCCGATACGGGTGAGCAGGGTCTCGAGATCACCGAAATCCTGGTGCGCTCAGGGGCAGTGGACATCGTGGTCGTCGATTCCGTCGCCGCGCTCGTGCCAAAGGCCGAGATCGAGGGCGAAATGGGCGACTCCCACGTCGGCCTGCAGGCGCGGCTCATGAGCCAGGCGCTGCGCAAGCTGGCGGGGGCGATCAACCGCTCCCGGACCTCGGTAATCTTCATCAATCAGCTGCGTGAGAAGATCGGGGTGATGTTCGGTAACCCCGAAACGACCACCGGCGGCCGGGCGCTGAAGTTCTATTCCTCGGTGCGACTCGACATGCGGCGCATCGCTCCCGTCAAGGAGCGCGAGGCCGTCATCGGCAATCACGTGCGGGTGAAGGTGGTGAAGAACAAGGTGGCGCCGCCGTTCCGGCAGGCGGAGTTCGACATCATGTTCGACGAAGGGATCAGCCGCGAGTCGCTGCTCGTCGACATTGCCGCCGAAGCAGGCATCATCGACAAGTCCGGCGCCTGGTATACCTACGGGAAAGACCGGATCGGCCAGGGGCGCGAAAACGCCAAACTCTATCTCAAGGACCACGCCGATCTGGCGCTCGAGATCGAGGGCAAGGTGAAGGAGCACCTCGGCGTGAAGCCGGCGGCGTCCTCCGAGGAGGAATCGGCTAGCGGCGGGGAGTGACATGCCGGTCCTGACCGACCTCGCCCCCGATCCGCGCCACCCTGGCTATCAGGTGGTCGAAGTGGATCGGGGGCGATTTGCGTCGCTCCCCGCCCGCGCGCTCGATTCGCTCGGGATCTCCCGCGGCGCGGAGCTCGCCCCGCCGGTCCTCAGCGCTCTGCAGCAACTCGCCGACATCGAAGCCGCGTATCGGGCGGCGGTGCGGGCCCAGACACGGCGTCCCCATGCCCGCGAGGAGCTGCGGCGCCGTCTCATGCGAAAGCAGCATCCGGGAGCGGCGGTCGATGCCGCCCTCGAGCGGCTCGTCGCTCTGGACCTGCTCGACGACCGGCGCTTTGCAGAGCATTTCGTAGCGACCCGGGGCGCGCGGGGTCGGGGTGCGGTCCGGTTACTGCAGGACCTCCGGCGCCAGGGGGTGGACCAGCGGGTCGCGCAGGAGGCGGTGACTGCGGCGCTCGCTGCAGAGGGGATCGATCAAGCGAGCGCGCTGCGCCGGGTGGCGGAGCGCCGCGCCAACCAGCTCGGTGCCCTGCCGCGACCCGTCAAGCGGCGCCGGCTCCTCGCCTACCTCGCGCGGCGCGGCTACCGGGGAGCGGAAGTACGACGGCTGGTGGAGCAGTCGCTTGATCGGGGTCCACAGGAGGGTCCGTAGCCGCCCGGGGCACGGATTCCCCCGGCTATATTGCACCGGATGAAGTCGGCCGACATCCGCGCCAAGTTCATTCAATACTTCACGGCTCGCGGGCACCGGGAGGTGCCCAGCTCCAGCCTCGTCCCTGCCGACGATCCCACCCTGTTGTTCACCAACGCTGGCATGGTCCAGTTCAAGCGCGTGTTTCAGGGTCTGGAACGGCGCGACTATGCTCGCGCGGTCTCGAGCCAGAAGTGCGTGCGCGCCGGCGGCAAGCACAACGACCTGGAGCAGGTCGGCCACACCGCCCGGCACCACACGTTCTTCGAGATGCTCGGCAACTTCTCCTTCGGCGACTATTTCAAGGCTGAAGCGATCGAGTTCGCCTGGGAATGGGTCACGAGCTCGGACTGGCTGGGGATCGACCCCGATCTGCTGTACGTCACCGTGCATCATTCGGACGACGAAGCCCGCGCGCTGTGGCGCAAGATCACGGGGATCCCCGATACGCGGATCTACGGCCTGGGCGACAAGGACAACTTCTGGCAGATGGCCGATACCGGCCCCGCGGGGCCGAACACCGAATTGAACGTCGACCTCCGCTCGCGCACCGAGCGCGCCCGGGGCGACGTCGGGCTCGACGAGTTCGTCCGCCTGAACGAAGCCGGGCAGATGCTGGAGATATGGAACCTCGTCTTCATGCAATACGACCTCCAGCCCGATGGATCGCGGCCCAGGCTGCCCAAGCCCTCCGTGGATACCGGCGCGGGGCTCGAGCGGATTTCGGCGGTGATGCAGGGTGTGCCGTCGAATTTCGACACCGATCTCTTCACGCCGATCATTCAACGCGCCGTCGAAGTCGTGGGGGTGCCGTACGACGGCGGGCCGGCGGGTGCCCCGTATCGGGTGCTCGCCGATCACGCCCGCGCAGTCGCGTTTCTCCTCGCCGACGGCGTCTTCCCCTCGAGTGAGGGTCGGGGCTATGTGCTGCGGCGCATCCTGCGTCGCGGTGTCCGGCACGCCTGGCTGTTGGGCCGGCGCGAGCCGACTCTCGTCGAGCTGACCGAGCAGGTGGTGGAGCAGATGCGCGGTGTCTATCCCGATCTCGAGGCGAAGCGTGCGCACATCGAGCGGGTCACCCGCGCGGAGGAAGACCGCTTCCTTGAGACGATCGAGGGCGGCCTCAGGCGGATGGACGAGCTGAGCGGCTCCGCGGTGATCTCCGGAGAGGACGCGTTCCGGCTGTATGACACCTACGGATTCCCGCTCGACCTGACGCAGCTGATCGCGGCCGAGCGCCATCAGCAGGTCGACGCCGCCGGATTCGAACGCGCCCTCGCCGAGCAGCGCCAGCGCTCGCGGGCCGCCCGAACCGGCGGCCCGGCGATTCGGACCGCCAGCCGGGAGGGCGAATGGGTCCGGGTCAAACCGAAGGGCCGTCAGCACTGGATCGGCTACGAGCGAACGACCAGCGAAACCGACGTACTGGCCTTCCGCCAGACCGGGGATGCGCTCGAGCTGGTGCTCGAGGAGAACCCCTTCTACGCTGAATCGGGCGGGCAGGTGAGCGACACCGGCGTCGTTACCGGCGAGGGATGGGAGCTCACCGTCGAAGACGTCGAGAAGGCGGACGGTACGAGCGCCGTGGTCGGGCACTTCGCCGAACCGTTCGAGCCGACGGCCGCCTTGGCGCGCGTCAACCAGGCACGCCGTCAGAACATCGCGCGCAACCATACCGCCACGCATCTGGTGCACGCGGCGCTCCGCCAGGCGCTGGGCACCCACGTCCGCCAGGCAGGGTCGGTCGTCGCCCCCGACCGCCTGCGCTTCGATTTCACGCATCACGGCCCGGTTGACGACGTGACGCTGGCCCGCATCGAAGAGACCGTGAACGAGCACATCTGGGAGAACCTCCCGGTGGCGACGCGGGAGATGGCCTACAAGGATGCGATCGCGGCAGGTGCCATGGCCTTCTTCACCGAGAAGTACGGCGACCGGGTTCGCGTCGTGGACGTCTCGGGTGTTTCGCTCGAGCTCTGCGGCGGGACGCACGTCGACAAGACGGGCGAGATCGCCCTGTTTCGCTTCACCCACGAGACGGGCTCACAGGCCGGCGTGCGCCGCATCGAGGCGATCACCGGGCCCGCAGCCTACCGCCTGACGCGCGATCTCGAGCGACGCCTCGGCGAAGCGTCGGCGGCGCTCAAGACCCACCCCGAGCACCTGCTGCACCGCATCGAGGGCCTGCTCGAGGAGAATCGCAAGCTCGAAAAGCGGGTCGAGGAGCTGTTGCGCTCCGGCGGCGGGACAGAGACCAGCGGCGTCGTCAAGCGCATTGGGGACGTCGAGCTGCACATCGCCGACTCCGATCTCGATGATCGCGCACAGATCGCGCTGACGATGGACACGTTCCGGGACAAGCACCGCCGGGCGGTCCGTGTGCTCTTCAGCGGCGGAGCGCGGCCCGGAATCCACGTCGCCGTCACCGACGACCTGGTCGCACAAGGGGTGAAGGCTGGGGACATCGCGCGAGAGCTTGCCGCGTCCACCGGAGGCAAGGGCGGCGGGAAGCCTCACTTCGCGTCCGGAGGCGTTGATGACGTGAGCCGTCTTCCTGCAACGCGAGCTCAAATCCCGGCGATCGTGAAGCGACACCTCCAGGGCGTGTGACTCGCGACGCGGTCGTCACGTGGCTGGCGGCGCGCCGCCCCGCCGCACCGGCGACGCTGGTTGAGCCGATGACGCGCTGGCTGGAAGACTCGCCGGCGGGTCTCCCCGACCACCTCGCCCAGGCCGGGCGCGCCTTGCTTGAACGCGTATTGGCCCGGCCGCAGGGCGGGAGGGAGCTGGCGCTCGATCTGCTCGCGGCGGACGCGCTCGTGACCTATGCGTTCGAGGCACAGGCCGAGGAGGACGCCGGGGGCCTGGTGCACCTGGCCGAGCGCATCGCCGGCGGTCACGCGTGAGAGACCTCCTCGCGCGGCGCCCGGGGCTCCTCGTACTCATCGATCCGGGTCGCGCGACTCCGGACGACGCCGGTACGCTGGCCCGGCGCGCCGGCGACGCAGGCGCGGCCGGGATCCTCATCGGCGGCTCGTTCGACGGTGGAGGCGAGACGCACCGTGTGGCGGGCGCCGTGCGCGCCGCCGTCCCCGAGCTGCCGGTGGTGCTCTTCCCAGGCTCCGCGATGCAGCTCACCGACCAGGTCGACCTGATCCTCTTTCTATCGTTGGTGTCGGGTCGCAACCCGCAATACCTGATCGAGGAGCACGTCCGCGCCGTGCCGTTCCTGCAGCGGCACCGGGTAGCGACGCTGTCGACCGCGTACATTCTGATCGATGGGGGACGAGTCACGAGTGTCGAAGCGGTGAGCCAGACGCGGCCGCTTCCCGCCGACAAACCGGAGCTGGCCGCCGCGCACACCCGTGCGGCGCGGCTGATCGGGATGCAGGCGGTGTACCTGGACGCCGGTAGCGGGGCGGACCGGCCGGTGCCGCCCGGCGTGATCGCCGCGTGCCGCGCCTGCCTCGCCGATCCGGCCGTTCCGCTGTTCGTGGGCGGCGGGATCAGGACGCCGGAGGAGGCGGCCGCCGCGCGGAGTGCGGGCGCCGATTTCGTAGTGATCGGCACCGTGCTCGAGCGGGAGCAACGGGATGCCGCGGGGGCACTCCCGAGTTTCGTCGCCGCGGTCGGAGCATCGCGATCGTGACGCCCGATCGCCTGCGCGACGGATTGGGCGCCCTCGCCGAGCTCGCCCGCCGGGTCGCTGCCGAGCAGGCCGGCACAATCGCCGCCATCGCGACGCGGTACGAAGCGACACTCCGGGGCGGGGGCACCCTGTTCTTCGCCGGCAACGGGGGGAGCGCGGCCGACGCCCAGCATATTGCCACCGAGTATGTCGTGCGCTACGAGTCCAAGCGTCCCTCGCTCCGCGCCGTAGCGCTGACCACCGACACGTCGCTCTTGACCGCCGCCGCGAATGACATGGGGTTCGACGAGGTCTTTGCCCGCCAAGTGGAAGCACTGGCCCGCCACGGTGATCTCCTGGTGCTGCACTCGACGAGTGGGGAGAGTCCCAACGTCGTGCGGGCCGCCCAGGCCGCCCGGTCTCGCGGCGTAGAGATCGTTGCGTTCCTCGGGAAGTCGGGCGGCCAGCTGCGCGAGCTGGCAGACATCGCCCTCGTCGTGCCGAGCGACGACACCGCGCGTATCCAGGAACTGCACCTTGCGATCGAGCACATCATCTGCGCCTGGATCGAGGAGCGTCTCGCGGGGTGATCGACCTCTCCGGCCGGCGGGCCTTCGTGACCGGGGGAAGCCGCGGCATCGGCCGGGCCACGGCACTGCTGCTCGCGCGCGCCGGCGCCAGCGTGGCGATCGGCTACGAGACACGGCGCGGGGACGCCGAGGCCACCGTCGCGGCGATCCGGGCCGGCGGCGGCCAGGCAGAGGCGTTGGGCGCGGACCTCGGCGATCGCGCGGCGGCCGAACGGGTCGTGGCGCAGGTCGCCGGCACCGGGCTCGACCTCCTCGTGGTCAACCACGGCATCTGGCCGCCCACTCCGCAGTCGGTCGCCGCGATGAGCGTCGACCAGTGGGAGCGCACCCGGCGCGCCAATCTCGATAGCGTCTTCTACGTCACCCGGGCGGCCATCCCGCATCTTCGGGATGGGGGTCGCATCGTGCTCGTCGCATCCACCGCGGGACAACGCGGCGAGGCGTTCCACGCCGACTATGCGGCGACGAAGGGTGCCGTCATCTCCTTCACCAAGTCGCTCGCGGTGGAGCTGGCGCCGCGGATCACCGTGAATTGCGTCGCACCGGGGTGGGTCGACACGGAGATGGCGGCGGTCCCCTACGCGGCCGAGGGCGGCGCAGGACGCCGGGCGATCGAACGCACCATCCCGATGGGTCGCGTCGCAACGCCCGAAGAGATCGCCGGTCCCGTCGTGTTTCTCTGCTCCGACCTGGCCCGCTTCCTCACGGGAGAAATTCTCAACGTGAACGGTGGGAGCGTGTTGTGCGGGTGAGCGGGTGAGCCCGGCGTTCCCGGACACCCTGCCGATCCCGCCGGAGGTGCTGCGCATCGCCCGACGTCTCGAGGAGGCGGGATACGAGACGTGGTGCGTGGGCGGCGCGGTGCGGGACAACCTGCTGCACCTCGAGAATCATGACTTCGACCTCACAACGGCCGCGACCCCGAACGTCGTGCAGAAGACGTTTCGTCGCACCGTCCCCGTCGGCATCGAGCACGGCACCGTGGCCGTGCTCGACGCTGAGCGGCGCCCGCACGAGGTCACGACGTTTCGCAAGGACGTCCAGACCGATGGGCGGCACGCGGTGGTCGCGTTCGGTGTCTCCCTCACCGACGATCTGGCGCGGCGGGACTTCACGATCAACGCCATCGCCTACCACCCGCTGCGCCACGAATGGCGCGACCCCTTCAACGGCTCCCACGATCTCGAGCGCAAGGTGATTCGCGCCGTCGGCGATCCGAACTGGCGGTTTCAGGAGGACTACCTGCGGATTCTGCGGGCGCTCCGCTTCAGCGCGCGGTTCGACTTCCGTATCCACAGCCAGACCTGGGAGGCGGCCCAGGCCAATGCCCAGGGGCTCGCGCAGCTGTCGGCGGAGCGCGTACGGGACGAGTGGTTCAAGGGAATCCTCACGGCTCGCAAGGTGAGCAAGCTCGTGAGCCTGTGGCGCGATTCGGGCGCCGCGCGCATCTGGCTGCCGGAAATCCGGAATGCGGGGCCGCCAGAGCGGAGCGCGGTCGATAAGCTGCCGCGCGATCCGGTCCTCGTGTCTGCCCTGCTCGCATCGGATCCTGCGTCGCTGCTGACCCGTCTCAAGTGCGCCAACAAGGACATCGAGCGGGGTCGTGCGATCCGTGAATGGCGCGAGCGCTACCCGGATCCCAAGCGCCTCTCCGACGTGCGTCGCTGGCTGTCGGAGGTCGGGCCCGCCGCGGACGATCTGCTCGCGTTGCTCGCGGCCACCGATCCCCGTTCCCCGCTGCCCGCGGTGGTGCAGGCGATCCGCGCGGCGCACGATCCGCTGACGCTGAAGGATCTCGCCGTCGGGGGGGACGATCTCATCGCCGCGGGCGTGCGACCCGGCCCCGATATCGGTGCGATGCTCGCGCGACTGTTAGGCGAGGTGCTGGAAGATCCGACGCGCAATCAGCGGGACCACCTTCTCGATCGCGTGCGCGACATCGGCCGGCCGGCATGACCGCCCTCGTCTACGCGATCGTCGCGGCGTCCGCCAACGTGGTGGGCGCCCTGGCGGTGGTGCGGCACGCGCGCCGCAGTCTGAGTGTGATCGAGCATTCCGTGGCCTTCGGCGCCGGGTACATGCTCGCCGTGTGCCTCATGGAAGTAGTTCCGGAGGCGCTGGCGCGCGGTGGTGCGACCGCGCCGCTGCTCGTGCTCGCGGGGTACCTGGCGGTACACCTGACGCAACACACCGTGACCCCGCATTTTCATT
The DNA here is from genome assembly GCA_033853695.1 of Gemmatimonadales bacterium. Classification (GTDB taxonomy): domain Bacteria; phylum Gemmatimonadota; class Gemmatimonadetes; order Gemmatimonadales; family GWC2-71-9; genus DASTHG01. Next base: position 17,763 of record JAWOLH010000028.1, read on the forward strand.
TCGGTGAAGAAACACACCACGTCAACACGGTGGCGGGGAGCTCGGCGCTGGTGGGGCTGTTGCTGCACACTTTTTTTGATGGAGTGGCGATCGCGAGCGCCTTTCTCGTCGGCCGCGAGCTTGGCGTGCTGGTCTTTGTGGCCATTTTTCTCCACAAGCTTCCCGAGGGGGTCACCATCTCGAGTCTGATCCGCGCCGGCGGGCGGCCGGCGCAGGCCGCGATCGAGGCGGCCGGTCTCCTGGGCATCGCGACGGTGGGGGGCGTGCTCCTCACCGACCACCTATCGTTTCTCGTGAACCACGGGCTCGCGCTCTCCGGTGGCGTGACGTTGTACGTCGCCGCGTCGAACCTCGTCCCAGAGTTCCAGGGCAAGCCCGGGTGGCGACTGCCCGCCGCCTTCTTCGCCGGCGCGGGGACGTTCTACGTGACGCGCCTCTTCCTGCTCACGCCGTGACAGAACCGACTCTGTTCCAGGGTTCGTCGGAGCCGCTGGCGGCGCGGATGCGCCCCCGTACGCTCGACGAGTTCCTCGGTCAGGAGGAGCTGCTTGGCCCGGGCAAAGCGCTGGGGGAGCTGATTCGTCGTGGCGACGTCGGCTCCTGCATCTTCTGGGGCCCGCCCGGATCGGGCAAGACGACCCTGGCGCGCATCATCGCCAACTACACCGACCGGCACTTCGAGCCGTTCTCCGCGGTCACCGAAGGAGTCGCGCGGGTACGGGAGATCATCCACGCCGCCGAAGAGCGGTTGAAGTACCAGGGGCAGGGGACGATTCTGTTCTGCGACGAGATCCACCGCTTCAACCGGGCGCAGCAGGACGCGTTTCTGCCCTGGGTCGAGAACGGCGTCGTTACCCTCATCGGGGCGACGACGGAGAACCCGAGCTTCGAGCTCACCGGTGCGCTGCTGTCGCGTTGTCGTGTGTTCGTGTTGCGGCCACTCGCGCCCGCGCATCTCGCCGCGCTGGTGGCCCGCGCGCTCACGGATCCGGATCGCGGCCTCGGTCGTCTGGGGATCGAGATCGACGACGATGCCCTGGCGCTGCTTGTCCGGGAGGCTGACGGCGACGCGCGCCGGGCACTCCAGGCGCTGGAGGCGGCGGTCGAGTATCTCGCCCCTGCCGGGACGAGGCGCATTACGGCCGCGGTCATCGCCGATGCCCTGCAGAAGCGGTTCGCACGCTACGACAAGGGCGGCGAAGAGCATTACAACCTCATCTCCGCGCTGCACAAGGCCGTGCGGGGCAGCGACGTCGAGGGATCGCTGTACTGGCTCGCGCGCATGCTCACCGGCGGCGAGGACCCGCTGTATATCGCGCGGCGGCTTGTGCGCATCGCCAGTGAGGACGTAGGGCTCGCCGATCCCCGCGCCCTCTCGCTGACTCTCGCAGCAAAGGACGCCTACCACTTCCTCGGCTCCCCCGAGGGCGAGCTCGCGCTCGCTCAGGCCACGGTCTATCTCGCCACGGCGCCCAAGTCGAACCGGGTGTACCGCGCTTTCGGCGAAGCGACTGCCGCGGCCACCGAGTATCCGGCCGAAGCGGTGCCGCTGCACATCCGCAATGCGCCCACCGGACTCATGAAGGAGCTGGGCTATGGGGACGGATACAAGTACGCGCATGATTATGGCGGCGCCTACGTGGAGCAGGAATATCTCCCGGAGCCACTGCGCGGAGCCCACTGGTATGACCCGACGGATACCGGATTCGAGAAGACCATCAAGGAGCGTGTCGAGTGGTGGCAACGCCTGAAGCGCGACGCATCGCAGCAATCGGGCGGCCGATGAAGCACCGGGTCTTCGTCGTCTGCACCGCGGTCGTACTGGCGGGGTGCCAGACCCTGGGGAGCGCGCTGCACTTCACCGACCCCACGGTCGAGCTCAAGGAGATTCAGGTTACGGGGATCGGGTTGTCGGGAGGGACGCTCAACCTCGCCCTCGATGTCTTTAACCCCAACGACTATCGGCTTCGCTCCACCCGTCTGGAGCTCGGCATCGATCTCGAGAATGTGCACTTCGGCGACGCACTCATGGAAACGCCGCTCGACCTTCCTTCTCAGCAACACACCCTCGTGACGCTGCCGGTGCGGTTCGAGTGGGCCGGCCTCGGCGCCGGCGCGCGGGGGCTGCTGACGCATCAGGCGATCCAGTTCGGGTTGACGGGGACGGCGTTCCTCGGCACGCCGCTCGGCGACCGGCGTGTCCAGGTGCGGGGCAGCGGCGACGTACCACTGCGCCGGTTGCTCCAGTAGGGCGGGAGGCCGGTCATCCGAGCACTGATCGACATCCAACCCCCGATCGAGCGGGCGTTCCTGATCGGCGCGCCGCGCAAGGGATCGGCGGACTCGTTGCGCGTCGATGAGCACCTGACGGAGTTGGCACGCCTCGCCGATACCGCCGGCGCCGAGGTCGTGGGCCAGCTGGTTCAGCGGATCGAAGCCCCGACGCCCAACCTCTACCTCGGTCCGGGCAAGGTGGAAGAGCTCCAGGGGCTGCTCCGCCAGGCCGGTGCCACGTTGCTGCTGTTCGACGAGCCACTCTCTCCGGTACAGGGCGTCAACCTCGAGAAGGCGACGGGCGTCCGGGTCATGGATCGCTCGGAGGTGATCCTCGACATCTTTGCGACGCGGGCCCGCAGCGCCGAGGCGAAGATGCAGGTGGAGTTGGCGCAGCTCGAGTATCTGTTGCCGCGCCTGACACGGATGTGGACGCACCTCTCGCGCATCCGGGGCGGCATCGGGCTCCGGGGACCGGGCGAAACGCAGCTCGAAACCGACCGTCGCGTGATTCGCCGCAAGATCTCCGTCTTGCGGCGCCGGCTCGAGGACGTCGCGGAGCATCGCGCCAACCAACGGCGGGGCCGGCGCGAGCAACCGACCGCCGCGCTCGTCGGCTATACGAACGCCGGCAAGTCCAGCCTGCTGCGCGCGCTGTCGGGAACGGAAGTGTTCGCGGAGGACCGGCTGTTCGCTACCCTCGACACCCTCACGCGCGAAGTCGACGTGGGCGACGGATACCGGTTCCGCGTGACCGACACGGTCGGGTTCATTCGCAAGCTGCCGCATCACCTGGTCGCGTCGTTCCGGGCCACCCTCGAGGAGGCCCGTGCAGCGGACCTGCTGCTCCATGTGATCGACGCCGCGCACCCCGCCTGGGAGGAGCAGGTCGAGGTCGTCGAGTCGGTGCTCGAGGAGATGGGGCTGTACGGTGCTCCGAAGGGGGGGCACTCACCCGACCGCAAACGGGTCATCCACGTGTTCAACAAGGCCGACCTGGTGAGCGATCCGGCCGCGCTACTGACCCAGGTGCGGGAGCGGTTCCCGCATGCGGTGTTGACGAGTGCCCCGGGCGGGGGAGGTCCGGCGGACGTACAGGCGCTGCGCGCCGTCCTCCGCACCTCCGCCGAGGCGTTGCGTCCCGTCGCCCGTGTACGGGTGCCGCTGGGCGACGGGCGCCTCCTCGCGGAACTGCACCGGGAGAGCCACGTCCTGAGGGAGGTGCACGTCGATGGCGTGGTGGAGGTCACGGCCCGGGTCGAAGCGCGGATGCTCGGTAGACTGCGTCGCGAAGGCGTGGATGTGGAGTTGGGGGATCGGTGAGAATCATTGGTGTTCTGCGCGAGTAGCTGACGGCCAGGACGTGTAGCGCACATCCTACACCCATGGGTGGGGCGGAGCGGGTGCGCTCGGTGCGCGGGGCACGACCATGCACGGGCTGCCAGGAAAGCCGGCCGGAGGGCGCCCTTAACCGGCCCGTATGGGTGATCCATCACAGATCGCCCGCACGGGCCGGTCGTATGCTTTGCGTTCTCGTGTGACGTCTCGTATCGGGTCACCGTCGCTGATGCACCTCAGGAGGGAAGTTCATGCGCCTTGGCCGCAGGACGCTCCTCGCCGCCGGCTGCGCGACGGCGATCGGTTGCGCGCACGGCGATTCGATTGTGGGCCCGCCACCCGCCCCGAAGCCGCCGCCGGGGACGCGCGTGGGCTACTACGTCGAGGCGCCCCCCTACGGCACGAGCGCCGGCAACGGTACCGATTCCGCCCCCTGGGATCTCGCGACCGCGCTCGCCGGCGGCCACGCCAATACGATCCATCCTGGTGACACGGTGTGGCTGCGCGTAGGCACGTACACGGGCAGTTTCCAGACCACCCTCAGCGGCCAACCGGGCACGCCGATCGTATTTCGTGGCTATCCCGGCGAGCGCGCGACGATCAACGGCTCGCTCGCGGCGCAAGGGTCGGATCTCACGTTCTGGGGATTCGAGATCATGCAGTCGAATCCCCTCGCCATCGTCAATCGAGTCCTCGATGCCAATACGGTGAACGGCCGGTTCATCAATCTGGTGCTGCACGACGCCGGGTTTTCCGGCGTCAGTATGGCGGCCGGATCGGGGAGCGGTGTCGAGCTGTACGGCTGCATCATCTACAACAACGGCTTCCGGGACAACATCGACCACGGGATCTACGCCCACAACAGCACCGCCGGCACCAAGTACATTACCGACAACGTCTTCTTCAACAACTTCGCGCGCGGCATCCAGATCTACGAAGGCAGTGACTCGGTGATCCGCAATTTCGACGTCGAGGGCAACGTGTCGTTCAACAATGGCACGATCGCCGGCGGTCTCTCGACCGAAATCAACCTGCTGATCAGTGCTCCGGCGGTGACCAGCGGTATGATCGCGAAGAACAACCTGCTGTACTTTTCCCCCGGCACCAGCGGTGTCCAGCTGCGCCTCGGCAATTACGACACGACCGACAGCGCCAAGTACAACCAGAGTATCGACGTCGAAAGCAACTATTCCGCCGGTGGGAACACCGGGTTGGAGATGCAGTACCAGTGGGCACAGGCGACCGTCCTCAACAACACACTCGTCGGGTCATCGGGGAGCGTCGTGCACACCGGCGGCCCCACACCCAACCTGTACCAATGGTCGGGGAACGTGTATTACCGGGATCCCGCGGCGACTGCCTGGCAACATGATACGACGAGTTACGATTTCAGCGGCTGGCAGACCGTGACCGGGTTGGGAGCATCGGACAACGCCCAGGCCGGGACTCCCGGCGCCAACTGGGTGTTCATCCGCCCGAACAAGTACGAGGCCGGCCGCGGGTTCGTCGTGATCTACAACTTCGCGTTGCAGAATCCGGTGAGTGTCGACATCTCGGGGCTGGTGCCGATGGGGGCGCAGTACGAGGTGCGCAATGTCCAGGATGTCTTCGGAACGCCGGTCGCCTCGGGTACGTATAATGGTGGCGCGATCTCGCTCTCCATGAATGGCGTGGCGCCGCCGAAGCCGATCGGGCGGACCGCCCCGAGCTCGGCCCCCCGGACCGGCCCTAATTTCGATGTCTTCCTCATCACGAGCTCGCCCTGATATGTGCCTGACTGCGTCGATCGCGCTCCTTCTTCTGGGCATTGGTCCCGCGCATCCGGCAGCTCGGCAGCAGGCGGCAGTGCCGTCCCGCGCGGGGTTCTACGTCGCCCCCACGGGCAACCCGGCCGGCAACGGGACGGCGCAGCGACCCTGGGATCTGCAGTACGCTTTATCCGGGGCACGGGGGCGGGTGCAGGCCGGGGATACGGTGTGGCTGCGGGGTGGGACGTACCACGGGGCGTTTCGGACCAACCTGAATGGCGCCGACGGACGGTGGATCGTGTTCCGGCAATACCCCGGAGAGCGCGCCACGATCGACGGCACGTTGCGCGCCGATGGCTCGTATCTGGCGTTCTGGGGCTTCGAGGTCATGCAGTCGGCTCCCGACACGTACGGGATTCAGGCCAACACCGACCACGGGCGGTTCATCAACCTGATCGTGCACGACGCCGGGACTCAGGGCGTGAGCTTCTGGACACCCGCGGTCGACGCCGAGCTGTACGGCTGCATCATCTATAACAACGGAACGCACGACAACTTCGACCACGGCACCTACGTTCACAACGAGGACGGCACCAAACTCATCACCGACAACGTGTTCTTCAATAATCTGGCGCGGGGCATCCAGATTTACGCCAGTCCCAAGAACCCCGTGCTCCGGAACATCAGGGTCGAAGGCAACGTCTCATTCGACAACGGCACCATTTCCACCGTCGTCGGCGCGCGCGAAAATCTCATCTTCAACGCGCCGGTGCCGACCGAGGGGATGGTCGGCATCGGCAATATGCTCTACTTCGCGGGCAACGAAGGGGTCAATCTCCGAGTGGGGAAGTATGCGCCGCAGAACAACCGCGACATCGTGCTGCGCGACAATTACGCCGCCGGCGGGAAGGTCGGGCTCGAGATGATCGAGCCGTGGAACAAGGCGGTCGTCACGGGAAACGTCTTCATCGGGAGCCGCGACGTCGTGAAAGTCGGCGGGGCGAGTCTCGCCGGCCACTACCAATGGAGTGACAACACCTGGGTGCGGGACGCCGCAGCGAAGGCGTGGCGTGATGAAGACCAGGCGTACGACTGGGACGACTGGAAAGGAGCCAGCGGACTCGGCTCGAGCGATTCCGTCGTCCCGGAGCCGCCCAAGGAAACGAAGGTATTCGTTCGCCCGAACCGTTACGAGCCGGGCCGTGCGCATATCGTCGTGTACAACTGGGGCGGAGGATCCGACGCGGAGGTGGACGTCAGTGCCGTCCTGAAGCCGGGAGACCGCTACGAGGTGCGCAACGTCCAGGCGATATTCGACGCCCCAGTCGTGAGCGGCGTCTATCAGGGGGGAACGATCCGCATCCCCATGAACGGTGTGACCCCGCCGGCGCCGATCGGACGGGTCATGCGCACGCCGCCCAAGACCGGGCCGGCGTTCGACGTCTTTTTGCTTACGAGCCCGTCGCGGTAGCGGCAAGGCTGCGCCGCAGCACGGGCTGCAGCGCGAGGCCGGCCGCGTACCCCAGTGCCGCTCCACACCACTCGCTGGCGGGGGTCGCCGCGAGGCCGACCAGCGAGGGAACCACGGCAACGGCGCCAGCGAATAGCGCCACCGCGACGGCACTCTCGATTCGCGGCCGGGCCCAGAGTCCAATGGGGAGCGCGAGCCCCCCGACCCACATCGCGCCCAGTAGCGTATACGACCAGGGGGCCCAGTGCCGCGGGAACAGCACCATGGCCCACGCAGCGCCGACCGTGTACCCCAGTCCACAGCGCTGCACGAGATTCAGGGAGAGGCACCAGGCGTTGCCGTGTCGCCGCAGATCGATGCGGATCGTGTCACCGCGAGCGACCGCGGCAAAAGCACCGCGCAGGCGGATGTCGGGTTGGTCGAGCCCCCAGGTAGCGGCGCGGGTCTGATAGCGCAGCACCAGGTCGTCACGGTCGGGGCCGACGAGGTACAATTGACCTCCACTGTCGTTCTCGATCACGAGCATGGCACCGAGGGCGGGGACCGGGGGGCCCGCGATCGCGGTGGTGGAAAACGGGGCGCCACCGAGGAGGAGCTGCCGCGACCGCGTCGGGAGCACGCCGGGGCGAACCATGGTGTCGCCGAGCCGGGTCGTGAGGACGCGGGCGTGATACCAGGGCATCTCCGGCAAATTGGGTGCGTACCAGAGGCTGAGTGTCGATGCCGGGATTGCTGGAGCGAGCAGCGCGCCGGTGAGGGACAGGATCGCGGTGGCGAGAGCGGCCGCCGCGAGTGACAGACGGCTCGCGATAGGAGCGTCCGGGACGAGCCAGCGTCGCGCGAGCAGCGCCGCGATCTGCCCCGTCGCCGCTCCCAGTGTGTTGAACGTGACGTCTCCCAGACTCGAATCGCGTCCCGGGATAATGAGCTGTGCGAGTTCGATGGAGGCGGAGAGCAGGAAGGCATAACTCACCGCTCGCAGCCCCACGCGCCCATTCCAGGCGAGGGCGGCGCCGAGCGGCATGAACAACAGCAGATTGGCGACGGCGTCGGCCCAGCCGCGCGATCCGCAGAGGATGCAGCTGACGAAGACGGGTTGAAACTCGGTGCCCAGCGGAACGAGGGTGGCACCGAGAATGCAGGCCAGGGAAGCGACCAGAACGACGCGCGCGAGGGTGGTCCGGCTCAGCCGCTGCTCCATGAAGGAGGAGTTGTGACCGCCGCCACTTTCGCGCCGGCGGCTGGGAATCTATGCTGCAGGTCCGGAACTTGCTGGCATAACGCCATTTACATGAAGAAGCGCATGCGAAGAGCGATGCTCGTGGTCGCCCTCGGGACGATCGCGTGCTCATCGGATCATATGGGGACGGGCCCGGTCGCGTCTCGGCTCGTGTTCAGCGTCCAGCCGAGTACGGCGACGGCCGGGGTGGTTCTCACGCCCGCCGTCCAGGTCACCGCGCTGGATGATGCCGGTGGCGTCGTCACGTCGTTCAGTGGCACGATCACCATCGCGCTGGCGACGAACCCCGGATCCGCGACGTTGTCGGGAACACTCACTGTGGGCGCCGTCGGCGGCGTGGCGACGTTCTCCGATTTGCGGCTGAACCGGACCGGCGCCGGATACGCGTTCCGAGCGGCCTCGGGCGCGCTGCCGGCCGCAACCAGCGCCGCGTTCACGATAGCCGCCGCGCCACCCCAGCAGCTCGCGTACGTCGTGCAGCCTACTGATGTCGTCGCCGGGGCGGCCATCGCTCCCGCCGTGCAGGTACAGGCGCGCGACTCCCTCGGGAATCTCACGCCGGGCTTCACGGGCACCGTGTCGCTCGTCCTGACGGTCAACGCCGGAGGCGCGGTCTTGGCGGGGACGACGGCGGTATCGGCGGTGGCCGGCGTCGCCACGTTCTCCGCCCTGCACGTCGACAAGAGCGGCTCGGCGTATACCATCCAGGCCGCCTCCGGCGTGCTCGCGGCTGCGACGAGCGCTGCCTTCAACGTGGCGGCCGCGGCGGCCAAACAGCTGGCGTTTACCGTCCAGCCCTCTGCGGTAGTCGCCGGAGCGGCGATCGCGCCGGCGGTTCAAGTGACTGCCCGCGACACCTTCGGAAATACGGCAACCGGTTTCACCGGCCCTGTGGCTATTGCGTTGGGGGCGAACGCGGCTGGGGGAACGCTATCCGGAACGACGCCTGTCAGCGCCGTCGCGGGGGTCGCCGCGTTTTCGGACCTGAGCATCAGCAAGTCAGGCAGCGGCTATACACTGATCGCAAGCGCAACCGGCCTTCTCTCCGACACATCCTCGGGCTTTGCGGTCTCGCCAGGCGGCTTCAACCCCGCACAGTCCACCGTCGTCGCGTTGCCGGGCTCGATCAGTGCGAGCGCAGGTGGGAGCGCAGCCACGATCACCGTTACCGTCAAGGATCAGCTCGGGAATCCGGTTCCAGGCATGCTGGTCGTCCTCGCCGCCACCGGAACGGGGAACACGCTGACCCAGCCAGCCTCCGCGACCGACAGCAATGGCGTTGCGAGCGGGCACCTGAGCTCAACCGTAGCCGAATCGAAGGTGGTGAGCGCGACCGTCTCCGGCACTGCGTTGAGCCAAACGGCGACGGTCATCGTCACCGCCGCGGCTGCTTCATCGCTCGGCTTCACCGTGCAGCCGGTCACGACGGTCGCGACGAGTCCGATAACGCCGGCCGTGCAGGTCACTGCGAGCGACCCGTTCGGCAACCGGGTGACGGGGTTCACCGGAAACGTGACGATCGCCATCGGGGCAAACCCGGGCGGCGGCGTACTCTCCGGTACCGTGACGGTGGCCGCGGACAGTGGCGTGGCTACGTTCGCGAACCTGAGGATCGACAAGGCCGCGCCGGGCTACACCTTGATCGCTACCTCGGGCGCCCTTGCACCGGCGACCAGCCAGCCCTTCACGATTTCTGTGGGCGCCGCCGCGAAGCTCGTGTTCGCGGTGCAGCCATCGAATGCAGTCGCCGGGACGATTATGCCTGCGGTCCAGGTCGCGGTGCAGGACGCCGGCGGCAATCTCGTGACGACCGCCACGAACAGCATCGGGATGGCCATCGGCACCAACCCAGGCGGTGGCACGTTGTCGGGGACGACTGCTGTATCGGCCGTGAACGGAGTCGCTCAGTTCACCAACCTGAGCATCGACAAGACCGGGACGGCCTACACCCTTCAGGCAACCTCGACCGGCCTCATGGCTGCGGTCTCGAACGCATTCAACATCACATCGGGTACGGCGGACCATCTCGCGTTCTTCGTGCAGCCCTCGGATGCCGTGGCGGGTACGGCGATCGCGCCGGCGGTGCAGGTCGAGGTCGAAGACGCAATCGGCAATCGCGTCACGAGTTCGACGGCGAGTGTGACGATCGCGATTCTCGACAACCCGAACGGCGGTGCGCTGTCTGGGACGATCGCGGTGTCGGCACTCTCAGGTGTGGCGACCTTCTCGACGCTGAACATCAACAAGAGCGGAACCGGGTACTCCCTCAGCGCGTCGGCCGCCGGGATGACGTCGGCCGCGTCCAACGATTTCAACATCACGCCCGGGACCGCGACCCGAGTCTCGTTTTTCGTCGAGCCGTCCAGCACGATCGCGGGCTCGGTGATCACGCCGGACGTCGAGGTCCAAGTCCTCGATGCGTTCGGGAATCGCGTGCCGACGGCCACGAACTCGGTGACGGTTGCGTTCGCGGCGAATCCCGGCTCCGGCACGTTGTCCGGCACTTTGACCGAGCCCGCGGTGGCGGGTCTGGCGACTTTCAGCGACCTCAGCATCAACAAGGTCGGAACGGGCTACAGACTCAAGGCGAACGCCGGCGTACTGACGCCGGATACGAGTCTCGCGTTCAACGTCGCACCGGGTCCGGCCACGACCCTGGCGTTCTCCGTGCAACCGTCCCAGGCGGTGGCGACAGCGGCGATTGCGCCGGCGGTCAAGGTCACGGCCATCGATGTTCAAGGCAACATCGCCACCGGTTTCACCGGGTCGGTCACGATGGCGATCGCGAACAACGCGGGTGGCGGAACACTATCGGGAACACTGAGCGTATCCGCCGTGGCCGGTGTCGCGACGTTTTCCGACCTGCAGATCGACAAGGTCGGTACCGGCTACACCCTGGGCGCAGCGGCAGCAGGCCTCACTGCGGCAACCTCGAGTCCGTTCAACGTCATTGTGGGCACGCCGACGAGACTGGCGTTCTTCACCCAGCCGGCCGGGACGACGGGGGGCGCGACGCTGGCCACGGTCCAGGTCGAGGTGCAGGACGCTGGGGGCAACCGTGTGACGTCCGCGAGTAACTCGATCGCCATGGCATTCGGGACGAACGCGAACGCGGGGACGCTTTCCGGGACGACGACGCGGACCGCCGTGAACGGGGTGGCGGCGTTCAACGATTTGAGTATCGACAGCGCCGGAACCGGGTACACACTGGCGGCGAGCAGCTCAGGGCTGACCGGCGTAACCTCCCCTCCATTCAATATCATGGTGGGACCGGCGGTGAAACTCGGATTCCTGGTGCCGCCTTCCAATACCGTGCCCGGGCAGCCGATCACTCCCGCCATCCAGGTCGAAGTCAGGGATCTGGGTGGGAATCGAGTGACGTCTTCCGGGGCGTCGGTCGCGCTCGCGATCGGGAATAATCCCTCGAACGGCACCCTGTCCGGAACGACGTCGCAGGCTGCGGTGAGTGGGCTGGCCACCTTCTCCGGGCTCAGTATCAACAACGCGGGTAGCGGCTACACGCTCATTGCGTCTTCGACCGGCCTGACGTCCGCGACCTCCCCGCCGTTCGACATCTCGGTCGGGACGGCGACGAAGCTCGGGTTCCTCGTCCAACCCACCTCGACGACCGGCGGGGCCGCCATCAGCCCCGCGGTGCAAGTCGAGATCGAGGATGTGGGGGGGAACCGCGTGGGTGGCGCCACGAACAGCGTCACCCTCGGGATCGCCACGAACCCGACCGGCTTCGCCACGTTGTCGGGAACGAAGACGGTCGCGGCCGTGGACGGCATTGCGACGTTCAACGGGCTGAGTATCGACAGCGCCGGGACCGGCTATACGCTCAACGCCAGCGCTTCGGGTCTGGCGGGCGCCAATTCGAGTGCGTTCAACGTGACGGTGGGACCGGCGGCGAAGTTGGGATTCCACGTGCCTCCATCCAATGCGACGGGGGGAGTGGCGATCGCCCCGGCGGTTCAGGTCGAGGTGCAGGACGCGGGCGGCAATCGGGTCACGAGCGCGTCCAACAGCGTGGCCCTGTCGATCTCCACCAATCCCAACGCGGGTACGCTGTCGGGGACGACGTCGCAGGCCGCCGTGAGTGGTGTCGCGACGTTCAGCAACCTGAGCATCGACAGTGCCGGAACGGGATACCGGCTCGGGGCGACGTCGGGTGGACTCAGCGACGCGACTTCCCCGGCGTTCAACATCACCGTGGGGCCCGCGACGCAGGTGGGTTTCTCGGTACAGCCCAGTAACGTCACCGCCGGCACATCGATCACGCCGGCCGTCAAGGTGGAGATCCGCGACGCCGGCGGAAATCGGGTCACCACCGCCTCCAATTCCGTCGCGGTCGCGATCGCAACGAACGCGGGTGGAGGCACCCTCTCGGGGACGACGTCGCGTGCGGCGACGAGCGGCGTGGCGACGTTCTCAAACCTGAGCATCAACAAGAGCGGGATCGGTTACACCCTGGCGGCGACGTCCACGGGACTCGCGCCGGCGACCAGCAGCGGGTTCACGGTGAGCGCGGACGGCGTGAGCGCGGCGCTGTCGACGCTGGCCAGCACCGCGGACACGGTGGGGCAGTGCAGCGTGTCGTGCAGCTCCACGTTCCAGACGTCGACGGTGAACGTGACGGTGAGGGATCAATTCGGCAATCTGGTTACGGGATCGCCCGTCGTCGTCTCCGCGAACGGGACTGGCAACGTTTTCTCTCCCTCGGGCTCCGGCACGACCGACGCGAACGGGCAGTTCACCACCAGCTACAACGCGGCGGTGGTCGAAACCAAGACCCTTTCGGCGACCGCCGGCGGCATCGGCATCACGCAGACCGCTGCCGTGGCGGTGATGCCGGTGCTGGTGGGGGCGGGCGACATCGCCGACTGCAACTCGATCCGTGATGATTCGACGGCGAGCCAGCTGGATACCATTCCCGGAGTCGTGTTCGCCGATGGGGACAACGCATACCCGAACGGAACAGCCTCGAACTTCACGAACTGTTACGATCCGACGTGGGGCCGGCACAAGGCGCGCACACGGCCCGTCGTGGGGAACCATGAGTACGACAGCTCGGGGACGGCGGCGCCCTACTTCGCCTACTTCGGCGCTGCGGCCGCGGATCCGCTGGGGAACGGGTTCGGCTATTACAGCTACGACGTGGGGGCATGGCACATCGTCGTGCTCAACAGCGACTCCGGCGTTACGAGCGCCAGCTCCAACCAGCTGGCCTGGCTGCAGAACGACCTCGTGGGCAGGACGAACCAGTGCGTCCTCGCGCTCTGGCACCGGCCGTTGTTCACGTCCGGATCATCGGGGGGGGCGGGCGTCCGGGTGCGCCGCCTCTGGCAGGCGCTCGAGAACGCGGGGGCGGAGATCATCATCAACGGCCATGACCACCTGTACGAGCGTTTTGCCCCCCAGGACTCCCTGGGCAACGCCACGAGCGCGGGGATTCGAGAGTTCGTCGTTGGAACCGGTGGCGGAGAAACGCACAGCAATTACGTGAACAACCCGCCGAACGTCGAAGCCAGCGACGCTGCGAATTTTTCGCGTGGGGTGTTGCGCCTGACCCTCTATCCGAACTCCTATCGCTGGGATTTCCTCGCGACGGCGGGCCCGACCTGGTACTCCGATTCAGGCTCGGCGAGCTGCCACTAGGGCCCAAAATTTGCTTCCTTAATCAGCGGAATTCCATGTAGACGTTGCAGCGATACCACAGCCATCGACCGAGGGTAAGGTGGCAGTCATGTTCGCGCGGTATCTCCGGCCCGGCTATCCCCGTCGGGTAATGGTGATCGCGTCCCTGTTGGCTGCCTGCACGGCAGATGGCGCCGGTCCTCCGAAACCCGTGGTCTCGGTCGACGTCACCCCACCCGCCGCTCCGCTTCCCGTCGGGACGACGCTGCAGCTCACAGCCACCCCCAGGGATGCGCAGGGGAACGCTCTGAGCGGTCGCACGATGACCTGGTTGAGCTCTGACTCCACCATCGCCAGGGTGAGCCAGAGCGGTGTCGCGAGCGGTGTCACCCTCGGCTCCGCCACGCTCACCGCCAAGGTCGAGGGCGTCGCCGGCGCTGCGTCGGTCACGGTGACCCCCGGGGCGGCGGCGCAGCTCAGTTTCACGGCGCAGCCCAGCGCACTCGTCGCCGGCGTGACGATCACGCCGCCCGTTGTGGTGACGGCGCTCGACGTCGGCGGAAACGTTGCGACCGGCTTCACGGGAGATGTGACCCTCTCGATTGGCGCGAATTCAGGCGGCGGCACGTTGCTGGGCACGACGACGATGGCCGCGGTTGGGGGGGTCGCCACCTTCGCGGACCTGCACATCGACAAGAGCGGGTCCGGGTACACGCTGCTGGCAACGTCAGGGACGCTCAGCGCCGCCACGAGCTCACCGGTCACGATTTCGCCAGCGCAGGCGACGAAGCTGGTCTTCGCTGGCCAGCCGTCGCCGTCCACGGATACGGCGGGGAGCTTTCTGAAACCCGCGATACAGGTCGCCGCCACCGACCAGTTCGGCAACACGGTGGCGTCGTTCGCCGACTCCATCGGTGTCGCGATCGGCGCGAACCCCGGGGGCGGCACGCTATCGGGCACGACGAAGCTGCTCGCGGTGAACGGGATCGCGACCTTCGGTACCCTGAGCATCAATCGGTCGGGCGTCGGATACACACTGACCGCCACGGGGACGGCGCTGGCGTCCGGAACATCGGCAGCGTTCACGGTGGTCCCGGCGACGCCTTCCGCGAGCAATTCCACGGTGACCGCGTCGCCCGCAACGATCACGTCGAGTACCGGCTCCAGCAGTGCGACGATCACCGTCACGGTGCACGACCCCTTCGGGAACCCCGTGCCGGGCGTCACGGTGGCGCTAGCCGCGACCGGGAACGGGAATACGCTGACACTGCCCTCCGGGCCGACCAATGGAGCTGGAGTAGCTCAGGGTTCGTTGAGCTCGACCGTGTCCGAGACGAAGGTCGTTTCGGCAACGGCGGGGGGAGTGGCGCTCACCCAGACCGATACCGTGACCGTCATGCCGGCGACTGGCGGCGCGCTGTTCTTCACCGGTCAGCCGAGCGCAACCGCGGCGGGGTCGACGATCACGCCGGCGATCGCCGTGACCGCGAAGGACCAATTCGGAAATGTGAGCACGGGGTTCACGGGCACCGTGACGCTCGCGATCGCCGACAATCCGAGCGGTGGGACGCTGGGCGGGACACTGAGCAAGGCCGCCGTGGCCGGTGTCGCGACGTTCAGCGACTTGCAGATTGACAAGGCAGGAGCCGGCTACACCCTCGGCGCTACGGCGGTTGGGATGACCGCGGGGAAGTCCGCGGCCTTCACAATCAACCCGGGTCCCGTCTCCGCCGCCCAGACGACGGTGACGGCGTCCCCCTCTCCGATCACGGCCAGCAACGGCACGAGCGCCTCGACCATCTCGGTGACGGCGCGGGACGCCGGCGGCAATCCGATCGCCGGGGCGACGGTTCAGCTCGCGGCGACCGGGAACGGCAATACGCTCGTTCAGCCGGCCGCCGGCACCAGCGCCGCGGGTACCGCCAGTGGGACGCTCAGCTCTACGGTGTCGGGCGACAAGACGATCTCCGCCACTGTCAATGGTGTCGCGATCACCCAGCAGGCGACGGTCACGGTGACCGCGGCTGCGGTGTCCGGCGCCCAGACGACGATCGGCGCCGCGCCGGCGAGCATCGCGGCCAGCGGCGGCGGTGTCACGTCGACGATCACCGTCACGGCGAAGGATGCCTTCGGCAACGTGGTGAGCGGCGTCACGGTCAGCCTCGCCGCCACGGGAGCGGGGAATACCGTCGTCCAGCCGGTCACACCCACGAACGCGAGCGGCGTGACGACCGGGACGCTGAGCTCGACGACGGTCGGGACGAAGACCGTGTCTGCGACCGTCAATGGCTCGCCGGTAAGCGCGACCACGACGGTCACCATCGTGCCGGGGGAGGTTTCGACGTCGCGGTCGTCGATCCTGGCCTCGGCGGCCGCGATCACGGCGAGCACCGGGGCGAGCGTCGACACGTTTACCATCACCGCCAAGGACGACCAGGGGAACGTGATTCCTGGGGTACCGGCTCTCCTGACCTCGACCGGTTCGTCGAACGTGATCGCGCAGCCGCCCCTGACCGATGCCAACGGTGTCGCGAAGGGGACCATGCGCTCGACCGTCGCGGAGACGAAGATCGTTTCAGCAACGATCGATGGCACCGGGATCGATCAGACCGATACGATTGGGGTCAACCCGGCCGCGCCCGCGTCGCTCGCGTTCGCCGTGCAGCCGTCGAACGCGATCGTCGGGATCGCGATGTCCCCGGCGGTGCAGGTACAGATCCGTGATGCGTTCGCCAACACCGTCACCAGCGCCACCAACCCCGTGACGCTGGCGCTCAACGTGAATCCGAGCAGCCTCACGGGAAATGGGCCCGGCAGCCCGGTGAATGGAGTGGTTTCGTTCCCGAGTCTCACGGTCAACACCGCGGCGACAGGGTATACTTTGGCCGCATCGTCCACCGGCCTCACAGGAACGGTTTCGGGGACCTTCAATGTGTCGGCGGGCGTGGTGTCGGCGTCGACGTCGACGGTCAGCGTTTCGCCGGCGTCGATCGCGGCCGGGGGCGCCAGCTCGACGATTACCGTTGCCGTCAAGGACGGGAACGGAATCCCGTTGCCGGGGGTCACCGTCACCCTCTCTGCAACGGGCACCAACACGATCGTGCAGCCGTCTGCCCTGACCAACGCCAGCGGGGTCACGTCCGGCTCACTCAGCTCGACCTCGTCGGGAGTGAAAACCGTCACGGCGACCGCCAGCGGCGTGGTCCTCAATCAGAAACCGACCATCACGGTCAGCGCGGGACCGATTTCGGCGTCGCAATCGAGCGTCGTGGCGATCCCGACCACGATCACGGTGTCCACGGGTTCGTCCACCATCCAGGTGACCGCCCGGGATCAATATGGGAATCCCGTAAGCGGAGCATCGGTGAGCCTGTCGGCTTCCGGGACAGGGGTGACGTTGACCCAGCCCTCCGCCCCGACCGACGCGACCGGCGTCGCCAGCGGCTTACTGAAGGCCTCGAGCACGGGGACGGTGACGGTCTCGGCAACGGCCGGCGGCGTGGCGCTGACCCAGACCGCGACCGTGACGGTCGCGGCCGCAGGAACGTCAGTCGTCTTCATCGGGGCGGGTGACATCGCGGACTGCGGCAACAACAACGACGCGGCGACCGCGGCGCTGGTTACGGCCATTCCCAGTGTTCCGGTGTTTACGCTTGGGGACAACGCATATCCGAGCGGGTCGACCTCGGACTACCAGAACTGCTACAACCCGACCTGGGGAGCGTTCAAGTCACGGACCCATCCCTCGGCCGGAAATCACGAATACGACGTGTCGTCGACGGCAGCCCCTTACTTCTCGTACTTCGGCTCTGCCGCCGGGCCGGCTGGGCTCGGTTACTACAGCTTCGACCTGGGCTCGTGGCACATCATCGTGCTCAACAGCAACATCCCGACAGATCCCGGCACGCCACAGGAGGTTTGGTTGAAGAACGATCTGGCGGCGCATCCGAACCTCTGCACGCTCGCCTATTGGCACCATCCACTCTACTCCTCGGTGGGCGGGTCGACGGGGACGACCGGCGCCGTGATCTCGAGCGCGCGGCCCTTCTGGGACGATCTCTATGCCGCCGGCGCGGAGCTCGTGCTGAACGGACACCGCCATGTTTACGAGCGACTCGCGCCTATGGCGCCGGACGGGACCGTGGATACTGTGAAGGGGATCCGTACGCTCATAGCCGGCATGGGGGGGGAGAGCGGCGGGGATCTCACGAATATCTTCCCGACGAGCGAGGTCCGGAACGGCAATACGTACGGGATCCTCAAGCTCACCCTGTCTACCGGCAGCTACTCGTGGCAGTTCATCGGCGTGCCCGGCTCGACCTTCACCGACAGCGGCACGAACAGCTGTCACTAACTAGCTGGAGCGGGCTTTGATGTAGAGGCGGTAGAGTGGTGGCGCCGCGCGGGTGGCGAGGACTTTCAGGCGCCGGCGCCACAGCGCGCTGGTCCAGCTGCGAAACCGGACCAGTGCTTCGACGCGCGATGGTAGCGTCGTCACCTTCACGCTGAAGCGGCCGAGAATCCAGCAGTCCCCCACACGGCGCGGCACCAGCCAGGGCTCCGACGTGAACAGGTAGTGCAGTCCGGCTCCGCTCGCCGACTCCAGCACCTCCCCCGAGATGTCGCCGCCCGGCACCGCGGCGGAGACGCACGGCTCGCCCAGGATCTGTCCCAGGATGTCGCAACTGGTGCGCCACTCCTCGGCCATCTTCGCCGGGGCCTGGGCGCGGAAGATCATCGGGTGGGTGTGCGAATGGCTGCCGACGACGTGCCCCCCCGCGCGCAAAGCTCGCACGCCCTGCGCGTCGAGAAACGTCCGGCTGCCGATGAGGCTCGTGACGATGAAGAAGTGCCCGATCCAGCCGTGCTTGGCGAGCGCTTCCGCGGCGAACAGGGCGCTACGGCCGCCGTCGTCGAAGGTGAGGAGCAGATGACGCCCCGGCCGGTTGAAGTCGATGTCCACGACGCGTCCGGGAGGTGTGATCGCCGCCGCTGCGATGCGTCGCAGGTGCTCGATGAACGCGGCGGTGGAGTGCTTGTACGGGAGCGCCCCCGGACGCTGGAACCCCGTCGACCGGCCGTCGTCGGTGACCTCGTGATACATCAGGCTGGCGATTTCGGGCCGGGAGGCCATGGCGGGCACGCTCAGCGCGACAGCGGCAGCTCGGCGGCGCGCTCGGGGCTCTTCGTGCGAGCCGGGAGCAGCAGCTCGAGGACGCGGCGCCAGAACCCGATGCCGTAGCTGACGTGGATCACCGGAAGGACGGTGACGAACGCGAGCCCGGTCGCCGGGTCTTCTCTCACGGCCGTCTGCGCCGCGGAGCCGAGCACGATGCCGGCGTAGCTCACCGCGACGAGGCCGAAGAGGTAGAGTGCCGGCGTCCAGAAGAGCGCCGCGATCCCGGTCGCCACGAGTCCCAGCACGAAGCCCGGCGGGATGAGCTGTCGGATCGTCATGAAGCGACCCAGTTTTTTCGCGACCAGCGGCTTGAAGTAGCCATACTGGTAGAACATCCGGCCGACCTGGTGGAGCGTCGATCGCGCGTAGTAGTACGAGACTACGTCCGGGATCAGGAGGATGCGGCCCCCGGCCTTGATCAGTCTCGCGTTGAACTCCCCATCCTGGTGCCGAATCAACTCTTCGTCGAACAGCCCGACGCGATCGAAGGTGCTCTTGCGAATGCAGAAGAACGCGATGGTATCCACCCAACGCGGCTCGGCGGTGCCGATGCGGAAATACGACGTCCCCACCCCGAAGGGGTGCGACATCCCGATCGCGATCGCGCGTCCCATCGGCGTCTCATTCGCGGGCAGGGTGCGCAGGACCGCTCCGGCGTTGTCGGCTCCGAACTCGTCCAGCGCGGCCACGAGACGGGCCACGTAGTTCTGGGGATAGACGACATGGGCGTCCATGCGCACGATCACCTCGCCGCGGGCGGCACGGATCGCGATGTTCAGGGCGACGGGGGTGATGCGGCGAGGGTTGTCGAGCATGCGCACTTCCGGGTGTCGCGTCGCGTAATCCGACAGGATCGCGCGCGTGCCGTCGTCGCTCATGCCGTCGACGATGAGGACCTCGAGCCGATCGTGGGGATAATCGCAAGCGAGGATCGAGTCGAGGCACTCGACGATGTAGCGCTCCTCGTTGCGGCACGGGACGACGATGCTGACCGACGGCTGGATGGGCATGGCCTCACGTCTCCGAAGTGCCGGCCGGGGCCATCGCCCCGGCGCCGGGGGCGGGCGCCGGTCGCCCGGCAAAGCGCGCTATGGCGCCACGATACACGTCGATCAGGCGAGCTGTGATCGCCTCCTCGGCGAGGTGCGCCACGGCCGCTCGTCCGGCCACGCGCCCGCCGCGCCGCAGCACCCGCTCCAACCCCTGCGCGATCGCTTCGGGCCGCTCGTCGGCGACGAGCTCGCACCCTTCGATGCCGCGCAGCCGCTCCGTCGTGTCGCCGATCGGCACCGAAACGACGGGGAGATCGCACGCCAGGGCCTCTTTCACGACGTTGGGGGACCCTTCCTGCATCGAGGTGAAGACGAACGCGTCGCACGCGTTCATGTACAGCGGGATATCGGTGTGCCGGACGCCCCACGCGACCACCAGCTCGGTCGGCAGCGAGCGATTCAGCAGGTCGACCGCGGCGCGCGCCAGGGGATAGCGCTTGCGCGGCTGATCGGGGTTCCCGGCGAACAGCACGAGGCGCTTGTCGCGCGGCCACCCCAGCCGGTCGCGGGCTTCGTCTCGCGGCATCGTGCGGAACAGGTCGAAGTCGAGGCCGGAGGGGAGCACGCTGACGGGAGCGTCGGTTTTGAAATACGCCTTCATATGCTCCGAGACGACGACGACCGCGTCGGCGCGCCGCAGCGCGAAGCGCGCGACCGCTTGCGACACGCGTCCGGCAAACGTGTAGCCGCCGTCGACGCCGACGATCCCCAGAATGTCACTCCCGCGCAGCGTCACCACGAGCGGCAATCGCTTCGGAAGGGCGAGAATCCCGCTTTGGCCGAATTGGGCGTGCACGACGTCGACCGTGGCGGGATTGAGCTTGGGGCGTACATCCCGCCACGCACGGATATAGTTCCAGAGCCGTTTCGCGCCCCGGAACTGAAAAACGTCGACCTGGACACCGGCTCGCTGCAGGAACTCGGCCTGGCGTTTGACGAAGTGCGTGGTCTGCGGCTGCCCTGGTTGCGGCCAGCCGGCGGTGATCATGAGAACGCGGATCGGTCGGTCCATCGCTATGGTTTGGTAGCCGCGGGCTCGGTCACCGGCGCGGATCCCGTGCGGATCGCGGCGGGGCGGCGGGGCGCGGCGCGCCGGCCGCCGAGCAGCTCGGTGAGGCCCTGCACCCACTCACCCAGCGCCGGCCAGCGATCGTCGGGCTGCCAGGTCTCCGATCGCGTGCCGGGGGGCTGGCGGCCCAACAGCTCCCGCAGCCCCTGGGCGATCGTCGGGTACTGCCCCGGGTAGCCCGGCGGCGCACCGGCGAGGATGTAGAGAAAGCGTTTGACGTCCCCCCATACCCACCGCACGGTGAGGCCGGTCGCGTATCCGGCGCGGCGATCCACCGAGCGGCCGCGCAGGATGGCCACCCACCACTGCGGAAAATCCGCACCGGCCGAAACGGTGAGCTGCAACGAGCCCCAAAACCGGCCGTTCACTTCCATGAGGACGGGATCGTGAACGCCGTCGTCACGAAATTCGACCATCGCCGGACCGTGCCAGCTCATGGCCGACAGCAGCCGTTCGGCGGGTCCCAGGAGGCGCGGATCGAGCGGGGCGGAGCGTCGCAGGCTGCTGCCGGAGCCCGAGGGCCGCACGTCGCGCAGCCGTTCGTGGGCGAACCATGCCACCGCGCGCCCCCCGTCGAACAGGGCGAACACGCCCTTTCCCTGTCCGGGGACGAAACCCTGGATCAAGGGCCAGTGGTCGCCCTGGCGGTGCTGCTGAATCGCGGCATCGAGCTCCCCGGGCTCGCGCACATACGTCGTGCCCGGATCGGCGAGAAACCGTGTTCCATCCCAGGCGTTGCTGTAGCGGGACTTGACCACGCAGGGGAAGCCGATGTCGTGAGCGACCGCGCGCGCCTCGAGCAGCGATCCCGGCACACGCGTCGGCGGAACGACGACCCCGGCGCGGCGCGCGATTTCCACCGTGGTGGCCTTGTCGAAGGCGAGGCGCAGGAGCTCGTCCGGCGCGCTCCCGACGGTGATCCCGGCCGCTTCCCACTGCTCGCGCTCGTGGTTGCACAGAATGCACGCTCGTTCGGTCAGGGGCAGCACAACGTTGACGTTGCGCGCCCGGGCCCAGCTTCGGAGCTCGGCGAATGCCGCGATCGTCTCTCCCCGGAGGAGGAAGCGGTCGCGCGAGAAGCGCGACCACGAGGCGAGGGGGCGGCGGCGGGTGGCGGCGACGAGCACGTCGTATCCGGCGCGCCCCAGTGAGCGCACGCAGGCGAGGGCCTGGTTCGTCTGGCCGTCGAGTACCAGGACGCCCTCGCGGCCGTTCACGCATTCCCTCCCCTCGCGTGCAGCACGTCGAGCAGCGCAGCCTTGGTACGCTCCAGATCGGTGTTGACGAGTCGCACCGCGCCTGGGACACGCGCGAAGACGTTGTGGTAGACGTCCGCTCGATGGCGCAGGTAGTCGATCGAAAACTCCCGTTTGCGCCGGAACGACTCCTCGGGAGTGATGTCGAGAAAGACGGGGACCGTCGGTTCGGGCGTCAACCGCTCCAGCAGGCGGGTCCAGAGGCGGGGGCGGCCGTTGGTCACGTCCACGAGCGTGTCGTAGAAGTACCGATCCATGATCAGGACCCGGCCCCTGATCGTCTCGAGCCAGAGGCGATAGCACTGGAAGATCGCCAGGTCGACGAGGTACAGCAGACGACGGACCGGCTTGTTCCAGATGATCGCCGTGCGCCAGCGGCTCGCCACGCCGCGCCAACCCGTCGGGGCTGCGCGCTGCAGCTTCTGCGAGCGGGGGTCGGGTGCGCCGGGTACAAGCTCGACCGCCCGCCGGCCGTGGAGCCGGTCCCGCAGCGAGCGCACGAATGCGTAGATCCCGACCTCGTCGTTCAGGTGGAGCACGCGCACCGGGCGACGTTCGCCTGCGAGTGTGGCGCTCACGAACGCGATCAGCGTCGACTTGCCGGCTCCATCCAACCCGGAAAACGTGATCAGCACGCGCCGCCCACCCCTGCCTTAGCCAAGACGAGACCGACGCGTGGTGGCAGGTGCCTGCGCCATGGTCTGTCGTCGCGGCGTGTGCCAGAGCCAGGCTGCCATCGCGTAGGCGAATAGCACCCATTGGAGCTTCAGCGAGATGTAATTCCCGCTCAGGTTGCCCACCATCGTGGACGCCATTTGCGCGGCGGGGAGGATTCCCTCTATCCCAACTCGAGCCTTCCAGGCTGACCAGCAGCAGATCCACAGCCCCATGCCGAACGGTATCGCACCCAGGACCCCGGTCGCCGTGAGGATCTCGAGAAAGAGGTTGTGCGTGTCGCGGGTCTCATGGAGCTTCGGGGGAAGGCCTAGCCGGACCGCGAGCACGTACTGATTGGCGGCGCCCCATCCGATCAGGGGTCGGTCTTTGAACATCTTGAAGGCGGTGGGAAAGATGACCTCGCGCTTGGCGAGGTTCCCGCTCGCCGCCGCTTGCATCCGCGCTTGCATCAGCGGCGATTCAAAGGCGGCGACGGCCGCTCCAGCGAGGACCACCAGTGTTACGGCGATGTTCCGAATGCGGATCCCGATGGATTTTCCCGTCATCGAGAACATCCAGAGGCCGGCCGCGAAGGCGATCAGACCGCCGCGAGACGCACCCATGATCATGGCAACGATGATCAGTCCGACGGCGGGCCAGACGATGACCGTGGGGCGGAACGCTGGCTTGGCCCGGCCTACCACGAGGCCGACCAGGGCAAGCGCTCCCGCCAGCAACACCCGGCAAGCACGGTTTGCGTTCTGGCCGAAGACGGTCGCCCGCTCGGTTGTGGAGTCCGTCGCCTTGCCGATGCCGAGAATCGTCATGAGGGCGAGCACGAGTGCCGCGATGGCCAGGACGATCATGACGTTGCGGCTGATCTTGGGGTCGCGCATCAAGTTGAAGCAGGCGATGAAGATGAGGAGCCCCTGGATATAGAACAGCGATGCCTTGGCGGCATCGGGAAGGAATTGCGCGCCGCCGACGACGAACGCCGCCCAGTAGACATACTGATAGCCAAAGAACCACCAGGTTCCCTTAGGCCGTATGCCGAAACAGAGCCCCGGTTGCGTCAGACAGACGGCCAGGAACATCGCTCCGGTCATGGTCGTCAGCTCGATCGGCAGTCTGTTCGGCGCATCGAACGGCAGCGAAAAGACGAAGCCGTACAAGGCCAACAGCAGGAAGAGACTGGGCCGTGGCCCCGGAGCCGTGCCGGGGTAGGGCATGGGCTGCGCCAGTGGGACGGTGGTGGCCGCAGCGGAGTATGCGCTGCGCCGCATCGGTCTCGATCGCATCAGGTCCCTCGGTTTGCCGCGACGACGCCAGACCGGACGCCCCACCCATCGAGGGCGGTCAGAACGCCGGCGGCGATTGCCTCGACCGGCGTGGTGCCGGTGTCGAATTCTACAGTCTGCACCTGACCGCTCGCGGTCAAGCGGGCCACGAGGTCTCGATACGCGTCGCGGTAGCGGTCGAGAAACGCGAACACCTCGCGATCACTGCTCGCCTTCACCTCGTGGGGCTTGGGCCGTTGCCGAATCCGCTCCGCGAGAATCTCATTACGCGCGTCGAGGACGATGATTCCGTCCAGGAGCCGACTCCAACGCGCGACTTCGCTGCGCCATTGGCGCCCGAGCAGCCCCGTTCCCTCCGCGGCGTGCTGGAACACGCTCAGGCGGCCCAGACTGAATACCGGACCCTCATCGAGCAGGATCGGCTCGTCTGGTGCATGAGTACGCGCGCGCGCCAATTCCGTCGAGAGGGACCGCAACCGTCCCAGATGTCGCACTCCGGGCCAGAGCTGGCGAGAATCAACGATCATCATTTCGGCCATCGCCGGGGTCAGCGCAACCATACTCCAGGCGATTACCGGCAGTTGACGGATTCGGTCGATTCGCAGGCCGGTGCGCACGGCGGGCGCCAACCGAGAAATCGCGTGCAAGACGGCCGTCTTGCCGACCCCAGCCGGCCCGACCAATTCGAACACCAGCGAATTCACAGACACCCCCAAAGCGCTGTTTGGACATCACGCATCACCCGCTCCAGCGGCCCGGCTCCATCGACGTCGATCACGCGCGTCACCGCCGGGAACTTGAGCTGCGATACGATTTCCACCTTGCGCCGCAGCTGGTCGAGCGGCGTGTCCGGCTTGCGACGCGCCGCAACCTCGACCGGGACGTTCAACCGGATCACCACATCCGGCGGTACGAGCTCGGCTTCGCGAAACGAGGTTTGCTCCCGTCGTGCGACGAAGCGCCGCAGCCAGGACGAGGCGTTGAGCCACTCGGCGTACCGCGGGCCGTCGTTCAGGCCGGCGAACTGCGTCTGCGGAAGGCGATCCGAGAGTACCACGAGGCCGAGACTGCGTGCGCTCCGCACGTGAAACGCCCAGCGGCGCCGCTCACGCACCAACGAGAGGACCCACAGCATCTTTCCGAGCAGCCGGATCCCGCTCGGCGGGCGCGGCTCAGCCGTGGTCTGCTTTTGTCGTGTCACGTCCCCCATCTGGTGTAAGAGGCGGCGCCGCATCGACGCCGATCCCTTGCCGCTGCCACCGTAGGTGGTGATGACGGCGATCTCGCGTGAGAGCCACTCTGCCACTGCGGTGGTGAGCGTCGACTTGCCTGAACCGTCCGGGCCGACGAAGGCGACGGTGAGCCCACCCTGAGGAGGCGTACGGGTCGATTTGGTCGGCGCCCGAAAGAACCAGTTCTTGACGCGCCACCAGATCCAGGTCCACTCCCGGGTCCACATGCGGCGCGTCGCCCCCCAGGCGGAGTACATCCGGTAGGACGAGAGGCGCGGGTCCGCCAGGCGGCGAAAAGCGCCCAGCTGGCCGATCGTGGGGCCGTGGCCCCGAGGATCGGCTACCATCTTCGCGAGTAACGCGGCGGCAGGGGCGCCGACGAGCGGCGTCGCGATTTCGACCAGTCGATCGGGGTGCACGCGGGCGATCAGCCAGCGCAGCTCGCGCAGCATCCCACCGCGGAAGTAGTGCTGTCCGGCGGCTGCCAGCAGCGAATCCCGCCACCGCAGCTTCATGACGTGGCGGGTGACGAGTATCAACAGCTCGAGGTGGGGATCCGTGATCCAGACCCCATACTCCGGATCGCGAACCCGCGTCGCGAGCACCGCCTCTTCCCAGGGGAGACGATGGCCCTTGAGGAACTTCTCGCCGAGGGTGAGCTGATAATGCAGATGGAGGTGCGTAAGCATTCCCGTCGGGGCATCGAACCCGACGTAGTCCTCGATCCCCGGGTAGCCGCGGCCCGCCTTCACCACGAAGCGTTTGAACTGCAGATTTTCCGTGAGGACGTGGGCCAGTCGCTGTGCCTTGCGCCGATCGATGAGTACGTCCACGTCGGTGGCTCCCGTCATCGTCGCGCCCAGGTGCTCGTTGCTCTTCCAGTGGGCGTACCGGATCTGCTCGGTGTCGAGCCGCCGTAACAGCTCCTCGAGGACCACGAGGCGCGGCGTCGTGGAAGCGGGCCGTGCCTGGCGCGGTGCGAGCTCTGCCGGGCGGGTACTCATTCGACCGTCACCGCCGCAGCGGGCTCGATCGGCGCCGGACGGAGCTTGCGGATGAACGCGCGCAGCGTTTCCACCATCCACTGGCCATCCTCACCGAGGAACGTCTCGGGAGCCGCGAGCATCAGCGAGAGCCCGACCACCAGGGCGAGCGCGGCGACCCCGATCACGGTCACGACGGGTGGAGGCGCGAAGTGGCGCAGGACGGCCGTGGCGGCGAAGATCGGTGGAAACGTCGCGGCCGTGAGCAGCACCGCGGGGCGATGCGCGAGCCAAAATTCGCGCCAGGTCACGTGTCCTACGTCGAGGCCGAGCTCGGCCATCAGGACAAAGTTGACGGTCAACGCCGCCAGTGTGCCCCAGGCGACGCCGGCGATCCCCCAATGCTGTCCGATCCACGCGCCGACGAGGACCAATCCGGCGTATGCGAACTGCCGCCAGGCGCGACGGTACACCGCGCCGGTCGAGCGGGTGATCGAATCGCTCATCTTGTAGCTCGTGCGAAACAGCATGCCGATACCGAGAATGCGCAACGGAGCCACGACGGGCAGCCACTTGGGACCGAGCACCACTTCGATCAGCTCGGGGGCGAGCAACACGATCACCATGCTCGGCATGAGCACCAGCAGGGCGATCAACGCCACGCCACGGCGATACGCGGCCGCGAGCCGTTTCGCACTGTCCTGCACCTTGGCCATCGCCGGGAACAACACCGCGTCGAGGACGGTGCCGAACCCATAGGCCGGGGCGGACATCAGCGCGTAGGCCCGGCCGTAGTAGCCCAGGGCGCTGGGGCCGAGGAAGCGGCCCACCGTCATGTCGTCGCCGTTCAGGGCGACGTAGTTGGCGATCCGCGCCATCGTGAACCCGCCACCGAAGTACATCAGGTCGCTGAACGCGGCCCGGTCGGCGAAGTTGCGGAACCGCGGGGGATGCTGTGACAGGAGCACGATCGTCTTGAGGATCGTCTGCGCCATCTGAGCAGCGACGAGTGCCCACACCCCCCAGTGCAGCAGCGCGGTGGTGACTCCGATGGCGCCATATCCGATCGCGTACGTGACGACGTCGAGATTGGCGAGCCAGCGGAAGCGCAGCTCGCGGCTCATCAGCGACGCCGCAACGGTCTGCAGTCCCTGGAGCGGGAACACCCACGCCAGGACGTGCAGCACCGGCACCATCGCCGGCATGTGGAGGAACTGGGCGGCGAGCGACGCGCCGAACCAGATGATCGCTCCGAGAGTGATGCCGAGCAGCACCGAAGCAGTAAACGCGGTCTCGACGTGGCGTTCCTCGAGCTCGGGGCGCTGCACCAGAGCGGGTCCCAGTCCGAGCTGAGAGACGATGGCGGAGAATCCGATCACCACCTCGGCGGCGGCGATGATGCCGAAATCCGCAGGGGAGAGCAGCCGCGCCAGCAGGCCCAGGATGACGAGCTGCAGGATGGCGAATGCCACCTTGCCGTAGATCATCCACGCCATCCCGGCGACGGTTTGATGGGTCAGACTGCGTTTCATGCCCACGCCAGGTCACAAGTGTGGCGCATTATGTTGCGTGGCAGCAACAATGATCTCCTAGCACAGGAGTGGTGCTCGATATTGGTGCTCGATATTAGAGCGTTCAACTGGCGGGCGCTGCCGCCGTCTGCGGCATATATGCAACGGCCGTGCCGTACGCACCCGGCTTGCACGGACGGATCTTCAATAGCTACAAGTAATTACACTGCTCCAGCTTCTTCAAATCGCATCCCAGACCGCCTGCTTGGCCCTGAGCACGACATCCTGCAATGGTGCCTCCGCATTCAGGTCGACCACGCGTGTTGTCGCCGGGAACCGCAGCAGGCGCAGCAGCTCGACCCCCCGCTGCACCTGATCGGCCGGCGTCTCCGGCTTACGCGCGGCGGCGACAGCGGGGGAGACGTGCAGTTTGACCACGAGGTCCGGTGGGGACAGGCTCACGGCGGCAAACGCCGCGCGCTCGCGCCGCGCGGCCCGCCGCACCGGCCACGGTCCCTTGTCGATCCACCGGCTGAGCCTCGGACCGTCGTTCCAGCCGGGAAACTGATCCTGGGGAAAGCGGTCGGAGAGCACGATCATGCCGAGTCCCTTTGCACGTCGCGCGGCGCGTGCTCGACGAAGCCGCTCACGGGACAACGAGAGGATCCACGCCAGGCGAGGGAGAGTCGGACGGCTGGTGCGGGGATCTCCGGCTGCTTCGGTCCGCGGCGACCGGCTTGTGGGGGCGACGCGGCGAGCCTTGAGCAGCCGGCGCAACACCGCGGCCACTTCCTGCATCGCGCGCCGCGGCAGGGACGCCGATCCCTTTCCACTGCCGCCGTAGGTCGTTACGACGGCCATTTCCCGTGACAGCCAGTCGGCGATCGCTCCCGTCACCGTGGACTTCCCGGCGCCATCGGCACCCAGGAACGCCACCGTCAGCCCTCCTTGCGGGGCGGTTCGGGTGCTCCTCGTCGGGGCATCCAGATACCAATTACGGACCTTCCACCAGACCACGCCCAGCTCACGCCGCATCATTTGCAGAGCGGCTGCATTGGTCCGGTGCAGGCGATACTCGTCGAGCGAGGGTGCAATCCGACGGCCGAACGCGCGCAGTCGTCGAACCGAGGGACGATCACCGGCGACAAGTTCGGGGAGCAGGCGGGCGGCAGGCTCGCCGACCAGGTCCCTGGCGACTTCGAGCAGCCGGTCGCCGGAGACGCGTGCCGCGAGCCACGACAGCTCGCGTCGCATTCCACCGGTGATGTAGGGGGACCCGAGGGTTTCCTTGACCGAATCTCGCAGGCGCAGCTTCATGACCGCGCGTACGAGCAAGGCGATCACCTCGAGATGGGGGTCCGCGACGTAGATCTCGAACTCGGAGTCCCACACGCGGGACGAGAGGTAGCGCTCCTCCCAGGGGAGGCGATGGCCTTTGAGGAACTTTTCGCCGAGCGTGAGCTGGTAGTGGACGTGCAGATGCGTCAGCGCTCCGGTTGATGCATCGAATCCGACGTAGTCTTCGATACCGGGATAGCCCCGTCCGGGCTGCACGACGAAGCGCTTGAACCCTACCTCACCCAGCAGGCGAGTGAGCGGGACGATCGCCCGGCGGTCGAAGAGCACGTCCACGTCGGTCTGTCCGGTGAACGACTGCGACAGGTGCTCGTTGCTCTTCCAGTGGCAGTACCGGATGTCTTCCGCGTGCAGCCGGTCGAACAGACGGCGCAGGACGTCGAGGCGGGGGAGCGGTTGGGTCACGCGTCGTTCGCGGCGGTGGGCTCGAAGGCCCCTCCGAGTTTAGGGCGCCCTTCGCGCTTCGAAAGGCGGCGGACGAAGCCGCGCATCGTCTCCGCCATCCATTGGCCGTCGGATCCGAGAAATACACGGGGAAGCCGCCAGATGAGCAGGGCGCACGCGGCGACGAGAATGAGGCCTCCGGCGCCGAGTGTGACCAGGGCCGGTGCGTTGACGTGGCGCAAGGCCGCCGTGGCCGCCCAGACGAGCGGGAACGACACGACGGTGAGCAGCACCGCGGGCTGGTGTGCCGCCCAGAACTCGCTCCAGCGCAGGCCGGACACCTGCTGTCCGAGGGCGGCCATGAGGAAGAAGTTCACGGTGAGGGCCGAGAGCGCGCCCCACGACACGCCGACGATCCCCCAGCGTGTGCCCATCCAGGCGCCCAACACCACGAGCCCCGCGTAGATGACCTGGCGCCACGCGCGCTTGTACACCGCGCCGGTGGAGCGCGAGATGGAATCGCTCATCTTGTAGCTGGTGCGGAACAGCATGCCCAGTCCGAGCACCCGGAACGGCATCACCGCCGGTCCCCACTTCGGTCCGAGCGCGATGCGGATTGCCTCGGGGGCGAGCCAGATGATCGCGGCGTTGGCCGGGAGCACCATGAGTGCAATCAGGGCGACGCCGCGGCGGTAGGCGGCCCCCAGGCGCTTCAGGTCGTCCTGCACCTTGGCCATCGCAGGGAACAGCACCTGGTCGAGCACGGTCCCGAACGCGTAGGCCGGCGCCGACATGAGTGAGTAGGCCCGGCCGTAATACCCGAGCGGGGCCGCGCCGAGGAAGCGCCCCACGATGAAGTTGTCGCCGTTGACGGCGATGTAATTGGCGACGCGGGCCACCGTGAACCCACCGCCGAAGTACGCGAGGTCGCGGAACGCCGGGCCGTCGAAGATGAACCGCAACCGTGGCGGATGCTTCCAGAGAAGCACTACCGTGCGCCCCAGCGACTGTCCGATTTGGGCGGCCACCAGGGACCAGACGCCCCACCCCATGAGCGCCGTCACGATTCCGATGACGCCGAAGCCCACGCCGTAGCTGATGACGTCGAGGTTCGCGAGCCAGGAGAAGTGCAGGTCGCGGCTGAGCAGCGACTGGCCGACGGTCTGCAGCCCGTTCAGGGGGAAGACCCAGGACAGCGCGCGCATCACCGGGATCACGTCCGGCATGCGCAGAAACGTCGCGGCAAGCGGTGCCCCGAACCAGAGGATCGCCCCCAGCGACAGCCCGAACCAGAAGGAAAACGTGTATGCGGTGTCGATATGCCGTCGCTCGAGCGTCGGCCGCTGCACCAGGGCGGGTCCCAGGCCAAGCTGCGACACGATCGCCGAAAACCCCGTCACGATCAGGGCGGCGTTGACCACGCCGAACGCGGTCGGCGTGACGAGCCGCGCGAGCACGCCGACGACCACGAGCTGCAACAGGAAGAACGCCGCCTTGCCGTACGACAGCCAGAAGATTCCGGCGACGGTGTGATGGGTGAGACTCGGTTTCTTGCCGGCCATCAGGTGGTGGCGCGAATCAGGACGCGCATCGGTCGGTTCTCGAGTGCGTGAGAGAAGTGTGACGCAGCCCACAGGCGGGCGCTTCCTGCCCGCGTGCAGCGTGAGGCGCTAGTGCAACGGTTGTGCCGCCGCGGGCGTGGCGGAACCGGATGAGGCGGTCTCTCCTGGTGGAAGGTACCCCATCCGGCGCAGCGTCTGGTCGATGCGGGAAGAGCCGAACGAGCGAAGCAGGATGCCGAGGTCTCGCCGCATGCGCCCCCGTCCCACGTACGCTCGAAATCGTAAGCTGCGCGACAGATTGGGGGGCGGGGTTTCTCCGGTGTCCAGCTCCCAGGGGTGGAAGTAGAACATGAACCATGACCGCTGCGCGAGACGTCGCCTCACGCCCCACCGGTAGAGACGCGGCGGGATGAGGCGGAAATAGCCGCCACCTGACCACGGGACCGCCGCCGGCCCGATTGCCACCCGCGACATCGGCAGCTCGAGCAACCCGGGCCGGACCTGGACGACCGGCTGCTCGGGATCGATCGCGGTCGCGAGCTGGCCGTAACGATCGTGCGCCTTGAAGTCGTAAAAGCTCGAATCGTACCAGTATCCGGCCTCGGCCAAATAGTCGAGCACCGCATCGCTGATGGAGAACATTGGCGCGCGGATCCCCCACACCCGCGCGCCGGACAGCTGCTCCAGGGTGTCGCGTGCCCGGCCGAGGTCCTCCGCCAGAGCGGTGCGCGACAGGCTGTACAGGCGCTGGTGCGTATCCGAATGGCTCGCGATCTCGTGTCCCTCTGCCACCATGCGGCGTACCAGCGCGGGGTGGCGCCGCGCCACCCATCCGAGCACGAAGCACGTCGCCTTGGCGCCGGCGCCGGCCAGCGCATCGAGCAGCTCGTGGGTATTGGCCTCGACGCGGGACTCGAGGCGAGTCCAATCGGTGGTAGGGAGCGCGGCCTTGAGGTTTTCGGCGTGGAACCACTCCTCGACGTCGAACGAGGCGAGGAAGACGGGACCCCTCATAGCATGCGCTTCCCTTTCGCGCGCAGCTGCGCCACATCGGCGGGGGTGGGGAACTTGTAGTAGCGCTTCTGGGACATGTCGACGCTCTTGGGCACGGGCCATTCCGGTGTGTCCAGCCGCTCGAGCAGCCGCGCGACTTCGCGTCCTGCGACCTCTTTAGCACGGGCGGACAGGTCGAACTGCGAATCCTCGGGCCCGATCGGGACCCGGTACTCGGCGAGGACCATCCCGGCGTCGAGCTTCTCGACCATCGTGTGCACCGTGATCGTCACCTCCGGCTCGTCATGCAGCAGCGCCCAGAATGTCGGCATCATCCCACGGTAGAACGGCAGCTTGCCGTTGTGGATGTTAATCGCGTGGGGTGTCGCGTGCAGAGCCCCGGCGCGAAAGATCTCCGGCGCTGAGACCGAGAGCAGCACGTCGACGCTCCGCTCGCCGAGGGTCCTCAGATAGGCCTCGTCGTTGATCGAGGGGAGGGAGCGGACGGGGATGCCGGCCTTGGCTGCGATGGCTTCCACGCTGCGGGGCCGGCCCACGAGGTCGCTCAAGCGGGCAAGGCCGTAGCGGGCCAGGAGGCGGGTCAGATCAGCGGTGCCGTAGAGGCGGTGGAACCGTTTGAGCAGCGCGAGACGCGACTCGTTGAAGTTCCGGAGCAACACGATTTCGAGTAACCGTACGCGTTCCCCGCTGGTCGTAGCGAGAAACGTTTCGAAGAAGCGGCCCGTGAAAAACGGATCGTCCTGGGTCACTGCGACCACGGTCACGGGGCGGGGCGAATTCATGCGCGAAGCGGCTCCCTGCGACGGGTCGTTCCGATCCTGCGAAGCCGGTAGCGTCGGCGAGCCAAGGTACATGATGGAGTTCGTTGGGGGAAATGTTGAGGGGCGCCGAAGCGCCCCCCACGGCCGCTGGTCAGCCCGTCAATCGCTTACCAGCCGCCCTTGCGCAGCACGACCACCGGGACCGTCCGGAGCATGATCTTGAGATCCTCGGTAAACGATTGCTTCCCGATGTACTCGAGATCCAGGCTCACTTTGCGCTTGACGTCCTCGATCGAGGCATCGTAGTGGTGGTTGATCTGCGCCCACCCCGTGATCCCCGGCCGCACCTTGTGGCGCAACGGATAGTTCGTGATCTGCTGCTGCAAGTTGGTGACGATGCTGGGCTGCTCGGGTCGTGGGCCGACGATGTTCATGTCGCCCAGCAACACGTTGAACAGCTGGGGCAGCTCGTCCAGGCGATACTTCCGCAGCACGCGCCCCACCGACGTCACCCGGGGGTCGTTGGGACGCGCCCAGACCTGCTCCGTCTTGGGCTGCACGTGCATGGTCCGGAACTTGTAAATCCGGAAGGGCTTCCCGCCCAGATCGAGCTGCCGTCGACCGTTCCCTGCGCCCTTGGCCGGGTCGCGGCGGTCGAGACCAACGCGAGTTTGCACGAACACCACCGGGCCGCGCGACGTCAGCTTGATCAACGCGGCGATCACGATCATCACGGGCGCCGCGACCACGATTCCGATCATCGCCACGAACACGTTCAGCGCCCGCCGAGCACCCTCGGTGCGCGGCACGGACGGACCGAGCCCGCGGACCAACGCGATCGGCGGACGGACAGTGAACGTCTCGGCGAGGTTCGAAGCGGTCATCGGGCGGCTGTCCCGGTTCGTGTGGGTCGTGCGAGCTAACGGGGCCTATCGGCCCCCCGCAGCGCCCACAAGCAAAGGTCGTGCGCGGCCGTTCCACCAGGGACCCAAGACGGAAGTAGTGATTGCCGTTGGAGTTACGAAATCGTGACAACGGCGTCGCCGATCGGTGATGGGTCGGCTCTGCAGCGCCGCTCCGTTAGTTGTGGGGAGGTCGCTACAAGAGTTCTTCACGCAGGGGGCTAAGTCCTTAAGAGCAAAGGGGGGAGCACCTGTGCTCCCCCCCCTTTGCCCTGGCCGATCGATTGGAATTACTCCGGTGCCGTCGCCAGAAGATTCCGCTCGAGTCCGTGGCGCTCCATCAGGCGGTACAAGGTCGTCCGATCTACGCCAGCGATGCGCGCGGCCTTCGACATGTTGCCACCCGCCTGCTGCACGAGCCGGGTCAGGTAGCGGCGCTCGAAGGCCGAGAGCAGCCGCTCGCGGGCGGCATGATAGCTCTCCCCCGGCGGTCCTTCGATGTCCAGACCGTTCGCGGGCTCGGTGCTCATCGGCTCGGCCGTCGCCCCCTTCTGCTCGCCGATGAAGGGAATGTCTTCCGGCTGAATGTCGGCGCCCGGCTCCAGCAAGACGACGGCGTGTTCCACGACGTTTTGCAGCTCGCGCACGTTGCCGGGCCAGGAGTGGGTCGCGAGGGCCCGGATCGCTGCCGGCGTCCACGTGGGGAGCGGCTGACTGGCATCCCGGTGACGCTTCCAGTAGTACGACAGGAAATGGTTGGCGAGGAGCGGAATGTCTTCCGGTCGCGAGCGCAGCGGCGGCATGTGGATCGGCACTACGCGCAGCCGGTAGTAGAGATCCTCGCGCAATGCGCCGGAGGCGACGGCCTCGTCGGGGTCGATGTTGGTCGCCGCGATGAACCGTACGTTCACGACGGCATCGGTCGTTTCGCTGCCCACGCGGCGGACCACGCCATCCTGAATCACCCGGAGCAGCTTCGCCTGGATCGGCTTCGGCATCTCGATGAGCTCATCCAGGAACATGGTCCCGCCGTTGGCGGTCTCGAGCAGGCCGGGTTTGTCGCGCACGGCGCCGGTGAAGGCCCCTTTGACGTGACCGAACATCTCCGATTCGAGCAGAGCCTCGGGCAGGGCGGCGCAGTTGATCGCGACGAGCGGGCGGCTCGAGCGGCGGCTGTAGTGGTGAATGAACTGGGCAATGAGCTCCTTCCCCGAGCCGCTCTCTCCGGTGATGAACACCGAAGCATCAGTCGCGGCGACCTTGCGTGCCAGGGCGATGATTTTGCGGAAGGCCGGGGCGCTGCCGAGGACGTTGAACTTGTCGGTCTCGCCCTCGGTCTTCTCGAGCTGCGCGTGCATCTTTTGGGACTCGCGCGCGACCATGACGGCGTGTGCTGCGCGTCCGATCAAAATCTGTAAGTGTGTTGCTGAGAATGGTTTAGGAAGATAATCCCAGGCCCCCGTGCGCAGCGCCTCGAGGCTCGAGTCGACGCTCGGATTGCCCGTCATGACGATCACGATCGTTTCGGGGTGGGTCGCCAGCGCGGCGCGCAGCAGCTCCATGCCCGGGACCTGGCTCATGTAGAGATCGACGAGCACGATGTCGAACGCCCGGCGCTTGATGGTCTCGAGCGCTTTATCGCCGCGCGAGCAGATCGTGACGTTGTAGCCCTCGGCCTCGAGGTAGGACGCGCAGCTCTCCCGCATGACACGCTCGTCGTCGACTACGAGGATGCTGAGGCTGGCGCGGGCCCGGGGGTCTACCTGGACCAGCTTGGAAACGTCACGGGCGATCGTCGGGTCTGTGGTGTTTACGGACACGGCGTCTTTTCCTTCGTCGCAGGAGTCCATCGTCGCGACGCCGCTGCGTCGCGTATGTCAGGTGGCCGCAATGCAGGGATCGGGCCCGCAACATCGTGTGCTGTAGACCCTTGTAGCGCTTCTATATAGTTGCTACAGTGCTACAAAAACGTTGTATGATAGCAT
Source organism: Gemmatimonadales bacterium (assembly GCA_033853695.1). GTDB lineage: Bacteria > Gemmatimonadota > Gemmatimonadetes > Gemmatimonadales > GWC2-71-9 > DASTHG01. Next base: position 53,672 of record JAWOLH010000028.1, read on the forward strand.
CATATTGTAGCACATTTGCAACGACTTGTCGCGTTCCGCAAGGCTCCTGGTCATGAGGGCTAACTTGGGAGCGTCCGATGTAACGGGACGGTCTGGACCTTGCAACGGGTCAGCCCTGGTTTAGCGTATAACGGATTCACGAATTTCGCTGTTTTCCTGTTGGCTCGGGGCTCTGCGAGTGCCCGGCCTTTCCGTTTGAGGTTTCGACCCGATGCCGAACGACTTGCCGGTCCCCGCACCGGTTCAGCCTGCCCCCACGCTGCAGTCGAGCTCCGGACTTCCTGCTCCCATGCTCTACGCGGAGGGGCCGCCTTCGGGTGGCGGGCTGGACATCCGGCGAATTCTCACTGCCGTCATGCGGTTCAAGTGGATGGTGCTCGCATTGGTGGTGGCGGGGACGGCCGCGGGTTGGCTCCTGAGTCGGTTCCTTTTCAAGCCCAAGTACGACGCCCGCGCCACGGTCTGGGTCGACATCGTACAGCCCGGCGCGCACCCGACGGGGGGGTTCAACGACCCGAGCCAGTTGCCGATTTCCACGGGGTGGACCGATCTCCTCACCTCAGACATCGTCATGGACTGGGTGGCGAAGGAGCACCACCTGTACCTCGCCTGGGAGACGCCTGGAGATTCCACGGCGTTCAACAAATTCGATCTGCAGGAGCGATTCCGCGTCGGCGCCTACACCCTGAAAGTCGACAGCCTCGGCCACAATTACACGCTGCTTGACGCTGATGGGAACAAGGCCGAAACCGGCGTCGTAGGCGACTCGGTGGGGAGGTCGCAAGGGTGGCTGTGGCGACCGAGCAAGGAGTCGCTGCCGAAGGGCCACGTCATCAATTTCAATGTCGCTCCGCCACACGAGACGGGATTGCTGCTTGCGGCCGCGCTGACCGTTCGCACGGACGAGGACGGCAATTTCATGCGGCTCGATCTGCAGGATCCGGATGCGCAGTACGCTGCCACGACGCTGAACGCCATTATCGATCGATTCGTGGCTGTGGCCTCGGACATGAAGAAGGATAAGGTCCAGCAGCTGAAGTCGATTTTGAACGATCAGGTCAACCGCGCGCGCGCCAAGCTCACCGGGGCGGAACAGGCGTTGGCCCAGTTCCGCACGCGCTCCGCCACGCAGCTCGCGCTGCAGGGGTCGAATGGCGTGCCGGACGCACACGACCCCTCGACCAGCGTGTTCTTCAATCAGCAGGTCAACCTGGAGCAGCTACAGGATGACCAGAAGGTCATCCAGCGCGCACTGCAACAGTCCGATTCGGGGATCGACGCCGAGGCGCTCGAGAACGTCCCCTCGGTCCAGCGGTCCACCGAGCTCATTGCGGCGCTGCGCGAGCTGACGTCGCGCGAAGCGGATCTGCGCACCTTGCGCTATCGCTATACGGACGAGCAGCCCTCGGTCAAGCGGTTGATCGGGGAGATCGACGATCTCAAGAAGCACACGATTCCCTCCCTGGCCAACGCCCTCAACGCGCAGTTGGCCGTGCAGATCAACGATCTGCAGCGGCGTGTGAACACCGGATCCAACACATTGCAGGGCATCCCGGCCCTCGCGATCCAGGATGCGCGGCTGAACCTCGAAGTCCAGTCGGCGACGCAATCGCTCCAGCTGCTGCAGCAGAGCTACGACCAGGTGAATCTCGCCGACGTCAGCGCGTTGCCGGACGTGAAGATTCTCGATCCGGCAGTCGAGCCGAAGCGCCCTGTCGCGAGCCTCGCGCCGGTCCTGATCGCCCTCGCGTTCCTCGGTAGCCTCGGCGCGGGCGTCGTCGGCGCCGTGTTGCTGGACAAGACCGATACGCGGTTCCGCTACCCCGAACAGGTCTCGACCGACATGGGCCTGACCATCCTGGGCGTCGTGCCCCGGGTGAGTCGCGAGAACGGCAACGGCCGGAACGCGCCGCAGGTGATCGAGGCGCTACGCTCCATTCGGTTGGGCGTCCAGAACGCTTACGGTACCGGTCCGATGGTCCTGACGATCACGAGCCCGGGGTCGAGCGACGGCAAGTCCTTCATTACGTCGAACCTCGGCCTGGCATTCGCGGACGCCGGGCTGCGGACCATCGTCATCGATGGTGACATCCGCCGGGGGCTGTTGCACCGCGTGCTGAACGCCAAGCGCAAGCCCGGCCTGATCGATCACCTGAGCGGCAATGCGGGACGCGAAGAGATCATTCAGAAAACCGATTTCCCGCAGCTGAGCTTTATCGGCTGCGGCCAGCGGACCCCCAATGGACCGGAGTTGCTCAGCTCTCCCGCCATGGCGCAGCTCATCACGTCGCTGCGTTCCCGTTTCGACGTGATTCTGGTGGACTCCGCTCCGATGGCCGCCGGCGTCGATCCGTACGTGTTGGGGACCCTCACGGGCAATCTGTTGCTGGTGATGCGTACGGGCGTCACCGATCGCGAGCTGGCCCAGGCGAAGATCGACCTGCTCGATCGCCTCCCGGTGCGCGTGCTCGGTGCCGTCTTGAACGACGTCGAAGCCGGAGGCGCGTACCGCTACTACGCTTACTACCTCGCTGGCTACGAGGTCGGCGAGGAAGATGCTGAAAAGAAGCTCGTCCGTCCCGGTTGAGGCTCCGGGGGGCTGCCGCCGGTCGTGGCCCCAATCTTGAAGTATCGGGAATTTCGTTGGCACGGGACGTTGGGTCCGGCGGCGACGGGTTTCGGGGGTATTAGACGCGATGTGTGGCATCGTCGGTTACAGCGGCACGCGTGAAGCGGCGCCGATCCTGATCGAAGGGCTGCACCGGTTGGAATACCGGGGCTACGATTCCGCGGGCGTCGCGGTGCAGAACGGTAACGGTGTCGTCCTGCGTAAGCTCGCCGGGCGGGTGACGCGACTGCACCAGCTGCTCGACGCCGAGCCGGTGTGCGGCCAGAGCGGTATCGCTCACACCCGCTGGGCCACCCATGGTGCCCCGACCCGGACCAACGCCCATCCCCACACCGACTGCAGCGGCGCAATCGCGCTGGTGCACAACGGTATCATCGAGAACGCCGACGCCCTGCGCACCAAGCTGCAGGAGGCGGGGCATGAGTTTGGAACCGAAACCGACACCGAGACGCTGGCGCATCTGATCGAGGAAGCGCCCGGCGATGCGCTGGAGGATCGCGTCATCGCAGCGCTGGCCCATGTCGAGGGGACCTATGGCCTTGCCGTCATCTCCTCTGCCGAGCCAGGCAAGATCGTCGTCGCCCGCAAGGGTTCGCCCGTCCTGTTGGGAATCGGCGACAAGGAGTACTTCGTCGCCTCCGACGCCTCCGCCATCCTCGAGCACACGCGCCAGGTCGTCTACCTGGACGACGGCGACGTCGCGGTCGTGACGCCCGAGGGCTACCGTGTGCTCGATCTCGAGCAGCGTGCGCAGGAGCGCGCGGTCTCCGACATCGAGTGGGACCTCGCCGCCATCGAGTTGGGCGGCTACCCCCACTTCATGCTCAAGGAGATCTACGAGCAGCCCGAAACGGTGACAGCGACGTTGCGGGGCCGGCTGCTATTCGACGAAGGTACGGCGCGGCTGAACGGACTGAACCTCACGCTGGAAGACTGTGTTGCGATTCAGCGGATCCTTATCGTGGCGTGCGGTACGTCCTGGCATTCGGGGCTCGTGGGTCGCTACGCGCTGGAGGAGCTGGCCCGGATTCCGGTCGACGTCGAGTACGCGTCCGAGTACCGCTACCGGCCGCACCTGCACCAGCCGGGAACGCTCGCCATCGCGATTTCCCAGTCGGGCGAGACCGCCGATACGCTGGAGGCGATGCGCGCCGCCCGGGCCGCCGGCTGCCGCGTAGTGGGGATCGTCAATGTCGTGGGGAGCACGATCGCCCGCGAGTCCGACGGCGGCATCTACCTGCACGCAGGTCCCGAGATCGGGGTGGCCTCGACCAAGGCGTTTACGTCGCAAATCACGGCCCTGCTCCTCCTGGGACTCTACCTCGGGAGGCAACGGGGTGTTCTCTCGGAAGCGCAGGGACGCGAGTTCGCCTCCGACCTGTCCAACCTTCCCGAGCTGGTGAAGCGCACGCTGGACTTGTCGGCCGGGGTAGTCGAGATCGCCAAGAGCTATGGCGAGACACGCAACGCGTTGTATCTCGGTCGCGGCGTGAATTTTCCCGTCGCGCTCGAGGGCGCATTGAAGCTGAAGGAGATCAGTTATATCCACGCCGAGGGGTATCCGGCGGCGGAAATGAAGCATGGCCCGATTGCGCTGATCGACGAGAACATGCCCGTGGTGTTCGTCGCACCGCAGGATCCGGTCTATCAGAAGGTCTTGGCGAACATGCAGGAAGTCAAAGCGCGAGGAGGGCGCATCCTCGCGGTGACGACCGAAGGCAAAGGCGACCTGGGAGCCCTGGCGGAGCTGGAGCTGCATGTGCCGCCGTGCACGCCACTGCTCTCCCCGGTCGTGACGGCGATTCCGCTGCAACTGTTGGCGTATCACATCGCGGTCCTGCGGGGCTGCGACGTCGATCGTCCGCGGAACCTGGCCAAGAGCGTAACCGTCGAGTAGTCTTCCCGTACCCCTTATACAGGACCCATGACTCGCACTAGCCTTGCCGCCATAGGCGCGGCCCTGTGTCTAACCTCCAGTGTTGCGGCGCAGCAACAGACAACGCCACAGAGTGACAGCGCGATGGCGGCGCGTCTCACCGTCACCCGGGATACGTTGCAGGCGATCCTGCAGCGCATCGATTCTGCCAATGGACCTGATAGCACCAAGGGTGATGACCGGATGCGGGCGCTCGAGCGCCAGATCCGCGGTCGGCTGAGCCGGGGAGACTTCCAGGCGGGCGATCGCATCCGGCTTCAGGTGGATAGCGAGCCGCAGCTCACCGATACGTTCCCTGTGGGCCCGAGTCAGGAGGTCGTGCTGCCCGTCGTGGGCGTGGTGTCGCTGCACGGTGTGCTGCGCTCTGAATTGCAGGCGGACATGACCCGGGAGCTGAAGCGGTTTCTGCGCGAGCCGGTGGTGCTGGCGTGGCCGCTGATTCGAGTCTCCGTGGTCGGCGAGGTCAATAAGCCGGGATACTACCTCCTTCCTCCGACGTCGGTCGTCGCTGACGTGCTGACGGCGGCCGGGGGTCCCAGTCAGAGTGCGATTGTGGAGAAGATGTGGGTGGAGCGAAACGGCGATCGTATTCTGGAAGGTCAGGACCTGGAGCAGACTATTGCCGCGGGACGAACGCTCGATGATGCCGACATCCGCCCTGGCGACAAGTTCGTCGTCCCGGCGCAGGGTATCAGCAATACGTTCGAGACCGTCCGCACGATATCGATTCTGTTGAGCATTCCGATCACGATTTATGCGCTGACGCAGCTCTTCAAGAAGTAAGCACAGTCAGGGGATTTGCGCGAAAGGGCGGGGTGACCCGCCCTTTAGCTTCCCACGTCACAAACACAACGTTCGGTTGAAGAATCGACTTGACCCCGACATGACCTGCCGGGGTATTTGTTTGTTCACATCGGACTCGATGTGGACATCTAGGCAAGCCGTTGCGCCGCCTGTAAATTGGGCGTCCCCGGTCCTTCACGGTTTTTCCACAAAGAGGAGCCGCGGCTGTGGAATCGTCGGTTCGCCCAGAGCCAACACCCATCGAGCCAGTGGGTGACACCATCCCGGCTCCGGCTCCGGCCTCGCACGGACGGCGGTGGATCACTCCCCCCGTCGGGTCCCCCGTGCGCCTGCGGCTCGATCTGCAGCGGCGCGCGCGGTACAACCTGCACCGCCATGTGCTGCGGGGGGCGAACCGGTTCGTCGTGCTGGCCCTCGCGGATCTCGGCTCATTTGCGGTGATGCGGGCATTGATCCGTGTTATCCGCGACGCGGACCTGGTGGGTCCGTGGGCTGCGGGCATCGCGGGGTCCACCACGCCCGCGGGCATCCTCAATGGTTGGCAGTACGCATGCGCATTGTTCGTGAGCCTCGTGCTGCTGGGGTGTTACGGGACTGGAGACCGGCGCCGGGACCCGCGGCGCTTGTTCCTGGCCGCCGCGCTGGCGACGGCGCTGCCGCTGTGGATGCGAATCTGGATTCGTGGTCCCGGTGTCGTGCTGCTGGAATACGGGGTCACGACGCTCCTCGTCTGGGCCGGGCTCGTGGGGGATCGGCTCACAGTGGACTGGCTGATCGACCAGGTACGGCCGACCGAGCGCGGTGCGCGCACACTGTTCGTTGGTTCCGCACAGCACTGCCAGGAGGTAATCGGCAGTCCCGCGTTCGGAGATCCGCGTGAGTTCGTGTCAGTTGGCTTCGTCGACACCGAAGTGCCGCCGTCGGTCGATTCCTGCGGGCATCTGGTCGAGTTGGTGCGGGTGCTGCACGATTCACGCGCCGAGGCAGTGGTGACGTGCGGGCAGCTGAGTGACGTGCAGCTCGAGGAAGTGGCGCGGGCCGCATTGTCCTGCGGGTGTCAACTGCTGACGTTGCCCCGTGGGGTGAACATCCCCGGCGTTGTGCCCGCCATCGTGTGGCGTCGCGGGCGGCCGCTCATCACGCTGACGGCGCCCACGCTGCAAGGCTGGGAGCTGGTGTTGAAGCGTGCCGTGGACATCGCCGGAGCGGCAGTCCTCACCGTCCTCACCGCGCCGCTGATGCTCGTCATCGCGATCGCCATCAGGCTCGACTCGCGGGGATCGATCTTCTTCCGGCAGGAGCGGATCGGGACCGGGGGCCATCGCTTTCGGGTGTTCAAGTTCAGGACGATGGTTGATGGCGCCTCCGACGCCGTGCACCGGGACCTGGTGAAGCGAATGCTCGCCGGCGATGAAGCATCGACGGCGGAGGACGGAGCCGGTGGGTTGCGGGTCTACAAGCTGCTGCGCGACGATCGCGTCACCCGGGTCGGCCGCCTGCTGCGCCGGACCTCGCTTGACGAGCTGCCCCAGCTCTTCAACGTGCTCCTTGGTCAGATGAGCCTCGTCGGTCCGCGCCCACCGCTGCCCTACGAAATCGAGGCGTACGCCTTCTGGCAGTACGACCGGCTCCAGGTCCGGCCCGGGATCACCGGGCTCTGGCAGGTGTCCGGCCGCAACCTGCTGACCTACCGGCAAATGTGCGAGCTCGACATCAGCTACGTGCAGCGCTGGTCGCTGTGGCTCGACCTGAAGATCCTGCTCAAAACGGTCCCCGTCGTGCTCTTCAATTCCGGCCGAGCCGCATGACGCGGGCGTGGCGCGTCGGGGTCATCGGGTGCGGTTACTGGGGCCCCAATCTCGTTCGGAATTTCGCCCGCCATCCGCACAGCGAAGTCCAGGCGGTCTGTGATGCGCGCTACGAGCGGGCGACGCGGGTGGGGGCGGAGTTTCGGGTTCCCACAGTGACCGACCGCGTCGACGAGATCATCCGTGGCCCGGACATCGATCTCGTGGTGATCGCGACGCCTTCCTTTACGCACTTCGAGCTGGCGCGCTCGGCAATCGCGGCGGGGAAGCACGTGCTGGTGATGAAGCCCCTCACCACGCGGGCCGATCAGGCCGAAGAGCTCTGCGCCCTGGCCGAGCGGCAGGGAGTGCTCGTCGCGGTCGATCATACGTTCATCTTCACCCCGGCCGTGCGCAAAATGCGTGAGCTGCTGGACCGAGGGGAAATCGGGGATCTCTATTATTTCGACTCGGTGCGGATCAACCTCGGGTTGTTCCAAACCGACGTCAACGTCATCTGGGATCTCGCCCCGCACGATGTGTCGATCATGGATCATCTGATCGGCCAGGATCCGGTTGCCGTCTCGGCGGCCGGCGCATCGCACGGCGGCAGTCCTACGGAGAACATCGCCTACGTCACGGTGCGGTACCGCGGGTCGCTGCTCGGTCACATCCACGTGAACTGGCTGGCACCGGCCAAGGTGCGCCGGACGATTGTGGGCGGGTCGAAGCGCATGCTGATTTACGACGATATGGAAGCGAGCGACAAGCTGAAGGTGTACGACAAGGGGTTTACCGTTTCGTCGTCGCCAGAGAGCGAGTACCAGCTGATGATCAATTATCGCAGCGGGGATATGCATGCGCCGCAGCTCGAGACGCGCGAAGCGTTGTCGATCGAAGTCGACAACGTGGTGCGTGCGCTGGACGGTAAGGAGCCGCTGATGGCCGACGGGCGTGCCGGATGGCGGGTGGTGCGGATTCTGGAGGCCGCGCAGCGGTCGATCGTCCAGGGGGGAGCGGCCACCCGTATAGAATCCCGGCAGGCTCCGGCGACCGACCCATGAGTGGGGGACCGGCGGATTTGGAGCGCTTCGCTAGGATCGCCCCCGACGTCAAGCTGGGCCGGGATGTGCGGATTCACCCGTTCGTGAATCTCTACGGCTGCGAGATCGGTGATGAGACGTCGATCGGGACCTTCGTGGAGATCCAGAAGGGGGTGAAAATCGGCGCCCGCTGCAAGATCCAGAGCCACACGTTCATCTGCGAAGGTGTGACGATCGAGGACGAAGTGTTCATCGGCCACAACGTCAATTTTCTCAATGACCGCTATCCCGCGGCAACGACCAGCGAGGGACGACGCAAGGGCGAGTCCGATTGGGAGCTGGAGCGCACGCTGGTGAAACGGCGGGCCGCCATCGGGACAGGGGCGATCCTGCTACCGGGGCTCGTCATCGGCGCGGGAGCAATGGTCGGTGCAGGGGCCGTGGTGACCGCAGACGTTCCGGATGGCGTGACAGTCGTGGGCAATCCCGCCAAGGTTCTCGAGCGGAAGGGCACGTTCGGATCCTAGCAGTTTGTCTTCGATTATTGCGCTTTTCTTGTGTTTTAGGTGATTGTGGCGCGGCTCACGAAAGCGTTTTTTCAATGTAACATATTGCTGTATAATAACTTAAGAATAAAAGCCTGAACTCGTAGGCAAAAGGCTCGCTTCTTGCCGAGAGGCCATCCCGCGGCGCGTGCCGTACTGCGGGGGGCGTGCCTCCCACCACGATCATCTCGAGGACCCGTCGAGTCGGCCCGGATCAGAAGGTGCCGGGGCCCCTCGTCTGAGAAAACGCTTGATGGCGGTCTGGCGACGACTGACTGGCTTGGCAACCGCCGTTGTGGTGACGGGCTGCCTGAATGATCCTGCGGCACCCGCCGTCTACCGGCTTGAGGTGCGCCCCGACCCAATCCGATTCCTCGCCCTCCGGGACACGATTCGACCTCGCGTTCTCGTATATCAGGACGGCCGATACGTCGCTGCCCCTTTTTCGCGATTCCGAACCAGCGACACCACGGTGGCAACTGTCGACAACACTGGGCTGGTGACATCGCATCGTGTCGGAACGGTTCGCCTCTTTGTGGAATCCCCTCACGGGGCGGTCGGGGGTTCCGTAGTCAGCGTGACACAAGCGGTGGCCCACGTCAGCTTGCCGGGCGACACCATCCGACTGGACGCCCTCAATGCAATGGTCCCTCTCAGTGCTGTGGCCCGAGACCCGCTTGGCTCGATCATCGCGAACGCCGACTTCCGCTACGGCAGCGCGGATAGCACGATTGCTTCCGTCGACGCCTCCGGCCTTGTCCGGGCCCGCGCCAACGGCTCGACCCGGGTCTGGGCTATCGCGAGCGCCGAATCGAGCAGTACGATCGTGCGCGTCACCCAGCGGGCGATGCAGGTGAAGCTGGGGACCGATACAGCCCGCTTTGATGCGTTGGGGGTCGATCGGGTGATGTCCGCATCGGCGACGGACTCACTGGGATCGCCGCTTTCCGTATCAGGAACAGTTGTGGCTCTGTCCGACACCACAGTTGCACGGCGGGTAGACTCGATTACGGTTCGCTCCGTTGGAGACGGTACCGCCATCGCCACTATTTCGATTGCCGGACAGCTTGTGCAGCTCCCCATCGAGGTCGCGCAAGTCGCACAGTCTCTCAATGTCCAGGTGCCGTCCGGCATCATGAGTGTCTCGCCGGATTCACTCCTACCGGTCAGCTGCCAGGCCGTAGATGCCAACGGCTTCCCCTTGCCAGATGCTCCGAGTGTAGAGAGTGCTGCAAACGGATTGTGGACGGGGACCGCGTGCGGTGCCCTCCGGGCACAGCGATCCGGGGTCGATACACTCCAGGTGCAGCTGGGGGCGGTGCACACGAGTGTGCCCGTCGCCATCGCGCTGCAGCCGCAAGTCACGCCGGTCGAAGATGTGATTGTTGAAGGAGACACCACATGGATGGGCGATCCATGGGCACCGTCGGCGGATACCGCGCCGGTCGGTGGCATAGAGCTGTACTTCGGCAATTACGTCTACGACAGCACGACGGAGAGCAACCGCGCCAATCTGGAGCGCTTGGTGTCCAGTGATGGCCTGCATTTTCAGCACGACACGCTGATGTTACCGCATGGGGCCGACATCGACCAGGATGACGGCCGAGGGATTGAAAATGCGGTCGTCTTTCCTGCCGCAGGCGGGAGTGGTTGGCAGATGCTGTACGCAGGTGGTAATGAGGCCAGTGGGTGGTCGGTGTATGGGGCAACTTCCGTGGATCGGCGTTCCTGGGTAAAGAACGGCCAAGTGATCGGCAACGGCTATCCCGCTACGACTCGGCCCGCCGGAGAAGGACTGGTCGTGGATCGCCTGTCGGACGGAACCTGGCGACTTCTCATGGGTGCCTACGAGCCGTCTCCGAGCACGACCAATACGTTTTCCATCACTGAGTGGCATTCCACGGATCAAGTGTCTTGGTCGTTTGTCGGCTCACTGGTTTCTGCTCCTGACGTGCCACTCTCCGGAATCCGAGTGGTCTACGCCCCGACTGTGCGGCAGATCGGGCCGTCGCTATGGCGCATGGCGTTCACGGCGGACAACTTTTCCGGAGGGGCGTTCAGCGGCGGGCAGAGTAGCATTTGGAGTGCGGTGAGTACCGATTTCCAACACTGGCAGATCGAAGGGGTACTGGTGAGCGTTGCTGGGGGGAACGTGATGTACTCGACCTTGGCACGAGATCACATCTACTTCATACGGCGAGGTCCGGATGGCATCAACCACCTGGCCACCGCGGTCGTGCAAATGCCCTAGCTTGTCCCGCGTCTGAGGGTGCGAGATCGGCCGGGATTCCTACTAACCACACTTGCGGGGGCGCGAGGGATGCTTTCGGGCAAACAGGCGGGTGAGGCCGTCGCTCAGCCGATCCAAGCCATCCCATTTCTCGACCTCGCCGCACAGCACCGTAAGCTCCGCGAAGAACTGCAAGCTGCCTTTCTCCGGGCGCTCGAGGCCGCCGCGTTCGTAGGCGGGAGTGAGGTCGGTGCATTCGAGCGAGAGTTCGCCGCGTTCGTTGGGACACCAGGGTGTGTGGCCGTGAACAGCGGCACCGATGCGCTGCGATTCGCGTATCAAGCGCTCGGGGTCCGCCCGGGCGACAACGTGATTACCGTGCCCAACACGTTCATTGCCACGACCGAGGCGCTGACGCAGGCAGGTGCCGCGATCCGGTTCGTCGATGTACGGGACGACACGCTGACGATCGATCCCGGGGCAGTGGCAGCGGCGGTGGGTCCGCGCACCGTCGGGATCGTTCCAGTACACCTTTACGGTCAGATGGCCGACATGGATCCCGTCCTCGATTTGGCCGCTCGGCACGGACTCTGGGTCGTCGAGGACGCTGCCCAGGCACATGGCGCAAGTGATCGAGGGCGACGCGCGGGGACACTCGGCGCTCTCAGCGCGTTCAGCTTCTATCCTGGCAAGAATCTCGGCGCCTGTGGCGAGGGCGGCGCGGTAACCGGGCGTTCCACCACGCACCTCGACACGATCCGCCGCCTGCGGGAGCATGGCCAATCCCGCAAGTACGTACATGAGACCGAAGGATACAACGGCCGGATGGACGCCATTCAAGCGGCGTTCCTCCGCATCAAGCTGCCCCATCTGCCGGAATGGAATGCCGCCCGCCGCCGGGCGGCCGCGCTGTATCGTGAAGCGCTCGCGGATGTGCAGCAGATCCGGCTTCCAGTTGAACGCCCCGATGCGATCCACGTGTATCATCTGTTCGTCATCCGCGCCGAGCGGCGCGACGCTCTGCAACAGTTCCTCACGTCCCGCGGAATCGGGACCGGGCTGCATTACCCGGTACCGCTTCACCTCCAGACCGCATACGTGGGACTCGGTCTGGGGGTGGGGTCGTTCCCCGTCACGGAGGCCGCCGCCAGGGAGATTCTGTCGCTCCCGATGTACCCCGAGCTCACCGCCGATCAGATCGGCATCGTCGCCGACACCATCCGCGATTTCTACCGATCATGACGGCGCCGGTGGCGCTGTTCTTTGGCACGCGTCCACAAATCATCAAGGCCAGCATCCTGCGTGATGCGCTCGCGGGCGTGGGTCCCGTGCTGGCGGTCGATTCGGGACAGCACTACGACTACGCGATGCACCAGGTGCACTACGATCAGCTCGGCGTGCGCTCACCGGATGCGTTTCTCGACGTCCGTGCCGGCTCGCACGCCGCGCAGACCGCAGCCCTCCTGACGGCCTGCGAAACGTGGCTCGCCGAACACTCGGTGCGGCTCGCCGTCGTCATCGGCGATACCAACACGACAATGGCGTGCACGCTGGCCGCAGCCAAGCATCGCGTGCCGGTCGCGCATGTTGAGGCCGGGCTGCGGTCGGCGGATCGGCTCATGGCGGAGGAGGTTAATCGACGTGTGGTGGATGCCGTGGCGCAGTGGCTGTTCGCTCCCTGCCCGCGCGTCGCGGACGAGCTGCGTCGCGAGCATCCTGGTGCGGACGTAGCCGACAGCGGTGACGTGGCCTACGACGTACTCTGGCGGGCGCTCCCGGCCGCTCCGGCGGTCGACTCCGTTCCCGGGTACCAGCCGGCCTGGGGCGGGGATTTCGTGTATTGCACGCTGCACAGAGCCGAGCTCGTCGATTCGCCCACGCGACTGCAGTGGGTGATGGATGGCCTCTCGCGCTCTCCGCTTCCTGTTCTGCTCGTCGCCCATCCGAGGACGGCCGCGGCCCTGGATCGGGGTGGCATCCGCTTGGGGAGACGGATCTATCGGTCAGAGCCGATCGGCTACCTCGAGAGTCTCTCGCTGGTTCAGCGGGCCGCCGTTGTGGTCACCGACTCCGGTGGGCTGCAGCGCGAGGCGTATTGGCTCGGGCGGCCGTGTATTACGGTGCGAAACGAGACAGAATGGGTCGAGACACTGGAGCGAGGCGCGAATCGCCTCGTGGCGCCGGAGTCGGCGTTTCGTCTTGGCGACGAGATTACTGCGGCGCGGACCCAGCCGACGACATGGGATCGACACGCGTACGGTGACGGCAACGCGGCGCGTCGTATCGCCGCGCGACTGGCGGTCGCCTAGTCTTCAGCGAGCAGCCGTTCATACGTCGCGATGAGCCGGTCCCGTTCCTGGTCCCACGCGATGTCCCTGACATCCGCTTGTGCCCGCGCCGCGCGTGCGCGGCGCTCTTCGGGTGGCGTTTCGGCAAATGTCCCAATCGCCTGTGCGAGGTTTGCCGGGTCGCCGGGAGACCAGAACCACGCCGCATCGCTCCGCAGATAGGCCGCATAGCTCGGTAGGCTCGCCGCCAAGACCGGCACACCGAGGTGCACGTATTCAAGCAACTTGTTGGACAGTGAGTACCGCGTCATGACGTCCAGACGGGTCGGGACGATACCGGCATCCGCTTTGATGAGTCGCTCGCGTAGCGCATGCGCGGGAATCGGATCCTCGAAAGTCACGGCGTCCCTCGCACCGAGATCCTCTGCCAGCCGAAGCAGCGCGTTCCGTTCGGGGCCGTCGCCCAGAATGGTGAGGCGTGCCTGCACTCCGTTCTGGACGGCCTGTGCCACACCGCGGATCGCCACATCCAGGCCATAGAGGTGGGTGAGCGTGCCGTGATAGATGAGTGCGAGGGATCCGGTTGGGTTGCGACCTTCCGGAGTGCGGAGGGGACCGAGTTCGTCGGGATCCGGCGAATTGTGCACGAGGACGATACGCTCCCCGCCGGGCCGGGCCGGTGCTCGGGTCGCGAGCAGCTCGGCGATCGGTCGGTTGACGGTGATCGTCACGTCTGCGCGGCGTCGGGCCAGATGTTCGATGCGCCGTGCGATGGAGAAAGCCGCACGCCCCAGAAGTCCCGGATACTTCGCGACCGCGAACTCAGGAAAGATCTCGTGCAGATCGAGGATGATCCGCGCCCCGCGTCGCCGGGCCGGCATGGCCGCCCACACGAGGAAGTCAGGGAGGGTGTGGACGTGAACGACGCGCACGCGTTGGAAGCGCCTATCCGACGCAAGGAGGCTTCGACAGTGCCAGACGAATGACAGGTACTCGACGAGGTAGCGGCCTGGGCCGCGTCGCGATTTCGCCCCTGGTACCCGGACGACGTGAAGCGGCCCGATCTGTTCCTCGGGCGGTTCCCCTGGCCGTTGCAGCGCCACGACGGTCACGGCCCGGCCGGTTGCCGTTGCGGCGAGGGCTTCACGCTTCACGCGGACGTCTTCCGGGAAGAAGGTGTACGCCAGGTGGACGATCTCTGGTGGCGGCGCAGACATGGGAATGAAGGTAATGGACGCTGGAGACGATTGAGGCGAACGGGTAATATCAGCGTGTGTCGACGCTTCCGAACGAATTGTCAGGACAACGGTCATGTGCGGCATCGCTGGCGCGCTGACCGCCTTCCCTCAGGCCGAAGCCCCGAGGGTAACGCGCCACTTGACCACGGCTCTCCGTCACCGCGGGCCCGATGGAGAAGCATTCTGGAGCGACGCGTCCGTTGGGTCGGGCCGATGCGCCGCAGATGCGCTGCCAGCCACCGCAGCGCTCGTTCTCGGACACCGTCGGCTCAGCATCGTCGACTTGGTGACGGGCGATCAACCGATGAGCAACGAAGATGGCTCCGTGTGGGTCACTCTCAATGGAGAGATCTATAATCACCCGGAGCTGCGTCGCGAGCTCATGACTCGTGGTCACCGATTTACCACTCACGCTGATACCGAAGTGCTGGTCCACGGGTGGGAAGAATGGGGAGAGCTGATGCTCCCCCGTCTCAATGGAATCTTCGCGTTCGCGCTCACGGATCGCCGCCAGGGCGTCACGGTGTTGGCCCGAGACCCGGTCGGTGTCAAACCGCTCTACGTCGGCGTGGCACACGGTCTCACCTGGTGGACATCGGAGCTGGGATCGGCTCGAGCGTCGGGTCTGACGGGAGAGGGAATTTCGCGTGAGGTTCTGAAACTCTATCTCCTGTTCCGGTTCATTCCCTCGCCCATGGCGATCTACGAGCGGACCTGGAAAATCCCTCCCAGTCACTACCTGCTGCTGCGATTGGAAGATGCAGGCTGTGATCCCGTGTTTCGGGCGTATCACACCGGTATCCGTTCTGCGGCAACGCCGCAGGGCCCTGACGAGTGGCGCGAGGCCCTCGTCGAGACCCTCGAGGGTGCCGTGACCCGGCAGCTCATGAGTGACGTACCAGTTGGGTCCCTGCTTTCGGGCGGCGTGGATTCCTCGCTCGTCACCGCGATGATGGATCGCCACCTCCCGTATCATCCTCAATGCTTTGGCATCGGCTTTCGTTCGCATGGTAGCGCGAGTGAGATCGTCGCTGGAACCCACAGCGCCACGGCACTCGGTGTCCCGTATGAGCCGGTATGGGTGGACGATAGCGACTATCTGGCGGAGTGGCCGAGCGCGTTCGCAGAGGTCGGGGAGCCAATCGCCAATTCCGGTGGGTTGCTCGTTTACCTCTTGTGCCGGTTAGTGTCTCGCACTCACAAGGTGGTGTTGTCGGGGCAGGGGGCGGACGAGCCGCTAGGTGGCTATCCGCGGCACATGGCCGAGCGCCTGCGGTCAGTCGGGGCGCTCGCCCCCGCATTCAGCACCTGGGTTGCCAAGCGCACCTTCGGTGACGAGGCGGGACGTCGGCTCGCTCGTGTCCTCCGGACACGTGATCGCATTGATAGGTATCTCGAGGTTCTGTCCGTCATGGCGCCGGAAGCGGTAGACGTGCTGCTACCCGGTGGCCGGACCGCGCGCGAGCTGGGCCGTGATGCGATCGGGCCCTGGATGCAGGAGCCTTCGGGAGATGATCTCAATGATCTCCTGATGGTGGACGCTCGGCTCTCGCTGGCGGACGACCTGCTCATCGTCGCGGACCATTTTTCCATGCGAGCTTCAGTCGAGCTGCGGGTTCCGTTTCTGGATCTCGAATTCCTTGAACTCGCCGAGCGAATGCCCAGCCGATACAAGGTCTCGCGTCTGGGCGAGCGGAAGTGGCTCTACCGGCAAGCTGCGGCCACATACCTGCCGCGCGTGCTCGCGCGCCGCCTGTGCGGGCTGACGGCACGGCTCGGTCGGAAAGCCGGATTCACAACGCCGGCGGACTACTGGTTCTCGCTTCACGACGGGCCGCTGGGTGACGTCCGCGGATGGACGAGGCCTCTCGTCGAGCGCGGATTGGTCGATCAGGCGGCCGTCGATACGCTGACCAATGGCACCAGACCTTCGACGGGGTGGCAGCGCGAGCTGCTGACGCTGTATGCTCTCTCTCGTTGGGTCGATGCCCTCGCGTAGCCATTCGTGAGAATCCTGTTCGTTACGAGTCTCCATGCGACGCGGCAGCGGCCGATTCAGGGGATCATCGTCCGGCGTCTAGTCGATGCGCTGCGCACCCTGGGATTGACGGTGGAGATATGCCCGATCGGTGAGCCGAGCGGGCGTGGGCCGTTGCGGTACTGGCTGGCGCGTCGCAGGGTGCGAGCTCACGTACGTACCTTTCAGCCGGACGTTATCCACATCCATTTCGGGTATAGCGGACTGGCAGTGCCGCGGTGGGAAGGGCCGATCGTCACCACATTTAACGGAGACGACTTGAATGGAACGTTCCGGGCTGGCGGTGGCCTGACTTGGAAGAGCCGCTTCGGCATCCTGGTCTCCCAGCTCACTGCCGCGCGTAGTGACGGCATCATCGTCGTGTCGGAAGGCTTGAAAGCCCGCTTGTGGTCGAGCGGGGCTCGTCGGCGTGCGATGGTGATTCCCGATGCTGTGGATCCCAGCCTGTTCCGCCCCAGATCACGGAGCGAGGCCAGACAGCGATTGGCCCTCGACCTCAAGAGGCGCCTGGTGCTCTTTCCGCATGATGTCACGCAGCCCACGAAGCGCCTGTGGCTTGCGCGCGCAGCGGTCGACGAGCTCCGGACGACCGTCCCTGAGGCAGAACTATGGGTCGTGAATGGCGTGCCACCAGACGAGATGCCCTGGTACTATGCTGCCGCCGACATCCTGATCGTCACGTCCACGCTCGAGGGCGGGCCGAGCTGTGTGAAAGAGGCGCTGGCATGCGGTTTACCTGTTGTTTCCGTCAGGGTCGGCGACCTCGAGGTGTTGACTGGGTCACCCGTTGGGGGGCCTGTGGAGGACAACCCGGTCGCACTCGCGGACCGCATGCGGGAAATCCTGCGTCAGGAACCCGACGGTCGGCGCTCGCTGTTGCCGGAAGAGCTTACATTGCCGCGGGCCGCTGCGCGCCTTCGGGACGCCGTGTACACGCCGCTGCTCACCGAGGGCGGCGTCACGCGTCAAGCCATCGCTAGGCGGGCGAGTCCATAAGCATATAGGCCAAGCGTGATCAGCGCCTGCGCGAGGCCGATCCGCGTGCGCGCCGGGTAACCCGTGCGAACGTAGCGAATCACGATCAGGCAGATCCACAGCTTCCAGAGCAACGTCATGTCCAGCATCTGCCCACCGTAAATCATGTTCAAGTAGTAAGACAACAGGACTGCATAGGGCAGGCCTGCCACACCATCCCGGGTCACCGCCCGCCGCTCTCCGAAGCCAAGAACGAACCCCAGTAACGGCGATAGGATGATGATGCCGAGCACGCCGAAATCCGCATACATGCCGCCCAACAAGCTGACCGTCGTTCCCTGATAAGTCTCATACCCGAGCAACCCGCTGATACGGAAGAGACCCAGGTTCGCCTGCTTGCCCGGCAACAAGGCGATGACGCTCATGAAAGCGATCTCACCGTGCAGCTTCGGCAGATCACCCCGAATGAACAGCGCAAACACTTCGATCGACGTCCTCGCAAAAATCGACAGTGCTGCCACGATCGTTCGGGCGGTTTGGAGAGGTCCACCCCCAAAGTCGAACTCAACTCCGTAGACCTCGATGCTCCCGATTGCGCGGATGCGGACGATCCAGATGAGGCCGACAACGAGTATCGCGCCGATCGCCCCCGCGGCGAGAGCATACCACGGGATGCGGCGCCCCTGTGACCACCATACGATTGCGCCGAGGACGACGGGGGTTGCGAGTGTAACGCGCGACGATACCCCGGCGAGGATGACCAGGGCCGTGCAGCTCACGGAGAAGAGAAGCCAGCGGCGGAGGGGTGACAGCATGCCGCGCTCGTTGGCGAAGTAGAGCGCGGCCAGACCGATGCCAACCTCGACGAGCAGCCACTGGTAGTAGGTGTACGGGCTCAGCGAGTCGACGAAGGCCGTGCGAGCGAGGTCTTGATCGCTCGCGAGAGCGGGCACGCCCAATCGAGCATAGCAGAGCAGTGCGACGAAACACCCGGCGCCGAGTAATGTCAGCGCGGCTCGATAGACGCGGTCGAGGCGGATCGCGTCGCCAGCGAGCCCTGATTCGACGGGACTCGTGCGAGGGCGCGTCGCGGCCGCGCGCCCGCGTTGTCCTCCGATCCACAGCAGCAGCGAGCCCACCAGGACGAGGGCGATCATCTCGCGAACGGTCGACGTCGAGAGATCGATCCCGTGCACGTTTGCCCGGAACGGGTTTCCGATGCCGAGCCAGTAGTAGATAGCGAGGGCGCACAGATATCCCTCGAGCGAAAATATCCGTCCCCGTTTGGCCACGACCATGCTCGCCAATCCGATGCCGAGCGCGGCGAAGGTCATGAAGCCGAGGGATCCTCCGATGAACATGACGAGGTAGCTGGCCAGGAGGAGCGAGATCCACCAACCGACGACAGGCGAGGGTCCCTCCTCGTGGTCGCTCATCGCGCGCGGCCTTGAACGTCCTCGAGAACACCTTGCAGCGCCTGGGAGAGCGCCGGCAGGCGGTGCGACTCGAGCACAGCCCGCTCAGGGGATAGGGTCAGTCCCCCAGTGACCACCGTTCGGATTGCTTCTTGTATGACGGTTGGCTGAGCGGGAGAGATGGCAAGACCCACCCGCGCCTCCTCTACCAGAGTGTGCAACAGGCTGCCTTCCGGGGCGAGCGCAAGAATTGGCCTTCCCGCTTCGAGGTAATCGTAGAACTTTGTCGTCAACTCCTCCGGGTATTGCGGCGACGGGACCACCAGGAGGAGGTGATACGACGACATGAGGGCCCGCGCCTCTGCGTAGGGAACCGGCGCGTGATGGACGAGGAGGCCTTGCCTGGCGAACTCGTCATAACGGCTTCGCAGCGGATGGTCGCCGAGCACATCGCCATACCAGTGCAGGGTGGGTTTGGGCAGCGACTCCGGAAGCGCCGCGAAGGACTCGAGTAACTTGTCGAAGGACCGCCCACCGTAGATTGAGCCGAAGTAGCCGAGTTGCAGTGGTTCGTTCGCGGATACCTGGAGACAAGTGGCCAACTGTCGCTCGAACCCGATCGGCGCGACCGCCCGTGGCTTCGTGCGGACGAGCGGGGACAGTTCCTCGTAGCGAAACCTGATTCGCTCGTTGACGAACAAGAAGCCATGGACCTCGGCGAACAGTCGTCGCTGCCAGCGGAGCGCGAGCCGACGTCCGAACGGTGGCCAGCGCGCCTCCGGGTTGGACGCCCACAGGTCTTGAAGGTCTGCGACGACTCGAAGCTCGGTGTCGTCGGACAGTTGCGTGGCAATGAGCGCCGTAGACCAGGGGGGCGAAGAGGCGATCGCGGTCACGCGCTCGCTCGATTCCCGTGCCCGGACAATTTCAGCTTTCGCCGTGGCGAAGAACGTCCTTCGCGCGAGCACGAATCGATCGGGCTGAGTCAGGCAGCGGCTGATGGCTGCCGCAACGCGTCTCGCAGTTCCTCTGGGGCGCAGATCGGGCTGCGGAGGCTGAACGCCGTGTGAATATGGTCGTCGAAACGACACCAGTTCGATTCCCTCGTCCCACATGTCACGTCCTGGTCGTTCGGCTCCGTGAACGAAGATGACCCGCTCGCCAGCGCGCGCCGCCGCACGCGCGAGTCGACCGGACCGGATTCCCGAGGCGGCTTCCTCCGGTCCGTAATACGACAGGACGAGGACGGTGTGGCGGCGCTTCATGCCTCTGCGTTTCTCGCGCTGAGATGGAACAGGAGCACACCGATGGCCCCAATCGCGTACGTCAGGACATTGCTCCAGGCGGCGCCTGCGCTGTGATAGCGCTGAATCAGCCAATAACCGGCGACGATCGCCGCGACCGCCTGAACGATTCCCAGGCCGGCGATCCAGCGTCCGCCGTTCAAGGCGTACATGGCGAAATAGAACGGCATTTGCGCAATGAGAATGATCTGAGCGAGGAGCAGGATTCGCGACAGGGGGCTGGCGGGAGCGAATGGATTGCCGAACACAACCGAAACTACGACATTCGCCGCGATGATGACGACTCCCAACACGAGCCCGACGATGGTCACCGTGAGAATGCTTTCGCGGACATACGCGTCGCGGGCCTCGGGCTGACGCCACGTAGTGGGACGACTCCCCACCGGCATTAACACCGTCGTCAAGGTGCTGCCGAAGAGCGCGCCGATCATCGATAGTCGCACGGCCGCGCCATACAGTCCGACCTCCTGGGGCGACGCGCTGCTCGCGAGCAGAAACAGGTCCACGCGCTGGAACACGACGTACGCAAGGGAACCGACCGTGACCCAACCGCCGAAGGAAAGCGCTTCGCGCGCGAGTTGTCGGTCATCCGCGGAGCGGCCGGACCCGCGTCGCAGGAACGTGTAGGCCAGAACCGCTGGCGGGACGTACGCGGCGGCCAGGGTGACCGCGTAGGCAAGAGGGTCGTCCACCCGGAGGAACCGCAGTCCCACAGCCGCCCCGAGCGCGAGGATCGAGGGAAGTGCGGTAAGGGCGGCGTACCCCCGAAACTGCTGATTCGCCTGATACCAGCTTGCGACCGCCGTCGTGAGCGCTCCGGCCCCGGCGGCCAGTACGGCCGTCACGAGCAACGGTACATCGATGCCTAGTCGGGCAGGCCATTCCGGCACCAGCCAGCTGATCGCGAGCGCTATGCCAAGCAGAACGGCGCCGACGCCGATCTTGATCACCCATACGGTCCGGCCGATCGCCGCGCGATCGTAGTCGTCCCAACGGCTGACCAGCCACGTGTCGGCGAAGCTGCTGAGCGGCACGAGCGACGAGAAGATCGTGAACGCAACAGAGTAGGCGGCAAACCGGTCGGGCCCGAGTGCCCGCCCAACGACGGCGCCGGTGAGGAAGCCGGCGATTCGGGCGACTCCGATCCCGGCGGCGACCGTGAGTTGGCGGTCGGAGATGTGCAGCAGCAGCGCCTTCACTTGCGTCCACGAGCCGAGCAGCGCGCTTCCTGCTCCGCGATTCAACCCTGCGGGCTCCGGATCAGGGCGCGCCAATCGGAGGGGAGAAATCCAAGCCCCAGGACGATGAGGGCGCCGAGCGCGATGGCACCTGCGACGATCTGGATTCGGCGAGGCTCTGCTTTCCGCCACCGGGCGGTCGGGGGGTCTACCACCGTCAGCACCGGCGTCTCCTTGACTTCGTCGATTCGGGCCTGCTCGAGATTCCTCGCGAGCGCCAAGAATACGTCCTGAAGCAGCGTCACCTGCCGCAGCAGACGCTGGTGGTCGAGGTTGAGGTCCGGAGATTGAGCGTACGCCCGGTTGCGTTGCTCGAATCGAGCAAGATTGTCCTCCGCTTCGGCCAGGGCGATCCGGGCAGAATCCGTGCGGCTCTCCAAGAAGCGGCGGTTCTCCGACGCCCGGGTACGGCGCACACGCGTGTCGAACTCCGTGACCAACGCGATGATGCGCTCCGCAGCGGCGAGGGCCATGGCTCGGCTCGGGAGACGGATCCAGACCGTGAAGACGTTGGCGCGCTCATCGACTTCCACCCGCAGGGACCGGCGCAGCTCAGCGAGCAGGCGGTCGATCTGAAGCTGCGTAAGTGAGTCGTGTGTCGCAGGCTTTCCGATCAGGAGCGCCGCCAGCGTCGTATCTCCAACTTGCGTGGTTGTGGCTAGTCGTGTCAAAAGCCAATTGGACTGCAACAGGGTTGGGTAGAATCGCAGTTGCGTCCGACCTTCGGTTGCACCGAGGTCGATGCCGAGCTGCCCCCCGAGCGTCGCGAGCGTGCTGCCGAGGGACAGCCGTTCATTGGTCGACGGCGCGGGTGAGAGCGTAGTTTGTGCTTCATACCGAACCGGCAGGAGCAGGGATACGACGACGCCGACGGCGGCACTCGAAAAAAGAATTGCGAGGGCCCGACGATGGTGTGCGGCGATGGCGAGGGCTAGGGACCGCCAGGTGAACGGTGGAACAGGCGCCGCCGCGCTCATGTGACCGGCGCTCGCTTCACGCGGATCACAGTTTGGTGGCGACTACCGCGATCGTGACGGCGCTCGCCAGAATCTGCGCGATCGCGCCGAAGAGTGCCACGTAGTCCGTCTTGTGCGCTGTCGGATCCTCGGCGGGAACAAACACCTCGGAGCCGGGGCCCGGTTTCGGGTCTCCGTGAAACAGCCCATGGCCCTTGGTGCGGACCTCCCCGTTGGCGAACCGCACACTCACCGCTCCCTTGTCCGCGCGTTGGGCAAAGCCGCCTGCGGCGCTGAGGTAGTAGTTGAGGTCGGCTCCGCGGCGCCACAGCACGCTTCCGGGCGAATTCACCGCCCCGCTCACCTTCACGCTCGGCTGGTATACGGGGATGTTGATGGAGTCGCCGGGTTGCAGGACCAGATCGGCTGCGCTAGCCGTATCCTGAAGGGCTCGTCCCAGGTCCACATTGATGCGGCCAACGTTGTTCTGCGAGCGTACGAATCGAATCCCTTCCGGGTACGCCTGCGTGGTGAGCCCACCGGCCCGCGCGATCACATCCGAAAGACGGTCTCTCTTGTTGCGCAGCGAATAGACTCCGGGGTAGCGGACCTCCCCGGTCACGGCGACGGTTCGCTGAAAATCAAAGTCCGGTTGCCGCAGGATGAGAACGTTGTCGAAGGGTTGGAGCATCACTTCGGGTGCGCCACTTGCAGCGAAGGGGAGGCCGGGCGGCCCGATGAAGCGTCCAAGTGAGTCTCGATCGCTCAGGTAGGTCGAATCCAGTGGGACACGAATCGTGGTGGCGAGCTGCCCCGCCGAGCGGTCAGTGGGGAGACGCGCGATCTCCGCTTCTTGAAGAGAGGCCCCGACGCGCGGTCCGCGTCCGAGCAGGATGAGGTCGCGCAGCGTCATTCCCTCGTGCCATGGGAAGCGACCGGGTCGGTTGACCATCCCCGCGATTGCGACGGTGTATTGTCCCGTGAGAGGGGGGAGCGAGTCGACCACCACCGAGTCTCCGTCTGCGATCGCCACCGGTGGTACCGCGATGTCTCCGACGCTCGAATCCCCGGCGACGGCAGCTGCCAGCGCCACGTCGACCGTCCCACGGGCCATCAAGGGCTGGCTGCGCTCGGCAGCCGAGAGGTAGCGAAAGATCGTAACCCGTTTCAAGGACGCATCGGGCCGGAATCCACCGGCCGCCCGCAGGAGATCGGCGAGCGTTTCTCCCGTCTTGAGGGCGTAGATGGCCGGCCGGCTGACCGCGCCCGTTACCTGCGCGCGCAGACCGTGCGCCGGGACGAACACCACGTCGCCCGTTTCGAGTCGCACATCGCGGCGCGTATCACCTCTGAGGAGATAGTCATATAGATCGAGGGTATCGACCGGCACCCCGCTTCGGCGCACCAGAACTTGACGCATGTCGGAGCGGTCCGTGACCCCGCCGGCGGCGTACAACGCCGTCAACACGGTGCCGAGCGAGCTGATCTGATACGCCCCAGGCTGGGTGACCTCGCCCGTGACGTACACCTGGTTGGCCCGCACATTGGCGACCGAGACGTCGAAATGCGTGGTGGGATTCGTACGCCGCACCCCGGAATACACACGGCCCAGGCGCGTGAGCAAGACGCTCCGCAGCTGTTCGAGCGTGAGGTTCGAGACGAACACTTGACCCACCTGAGGAATCAACACAAACCCCTCGCGCGTCACGGCCAGCGTGTACGTGAGCTCGACGTCACCGGTGAGAATGAGGACTAGCTGATCCCCGGGCCCGATCCGGTAATCGGGCGGTACCGGACCGGACAGGAGGGGCAGGAACTGCGTGGTTGTGCGGCGAAAGGCGTCTACGCCGAACACCAAACTGGTTGACTCCGGTCGCGTCCCTGCACGCAGCGCCCGCACGAATCCCGTGTCCACTGGAAGGCTCGTGAGACTCACCGATATCGGTGGCAGCCCGATGGCCTGGATTGCAGCGACTTGATCCACGGAGATATGAATCGCCCCGGCTGCGAGCGTATCACCGCCCATGTACGCATCGAGCAGGTTGGGGGGATATCCCGAGGCCTGCAGCCTGGCCCGCACTTGGTCAGGGGTCATCCCGGACTGCAACAGGCGATTGCGAATCTGACTCGCCAATGCAGGGTTCTGCTGCAGCGCCTGCTCGAGTGCCGCCTGCGCCTGGGAAGGTGGAGGAAGCGCGATTGGCGGATTCTGGCTGGATGCCAAATCCGTCACCATGACTGCCAACGACATCGTCAGCAGGGGGACCACTCCCCAGCCGCGGAATCTCAAGAGCGGGACCTCCACCAAGGGCGTGTGAGGGTCGGGGTCGATAAGATGCGCCCTAACTAGATGCCCGTCAAGGTGTTAGGTTGTAGGGTGCTCGTGAGCAACAGGGTCCTGGCCTTGTTTCCCCTGGGCGTAGCAACCGCCATTGTCTCCGCATGCCTGGATTCCTTCGGCGCTCCCGACCCCCGCGCGCCCGGAAAGTCAACGGCCGTTTGGAGTGAGAACCTGCGGCCGGGGACAACCGCATGGGATCGGGGGCCAATCGGGGCCGACTCCAACATCAGCGGCTACGGTCTCCCGTTCAGCCTGCAAGGTGGCGATACGCTTCACCTCTTCGTGAGCGCGCGACGCGGTCCTGTGTCGATCACGATCTACCGGCTTGGCTGGTACGGCGGTTCGGGAGGACGGCAAGTGGAGCTGCATTCCGGCCTGACCGCGGCGGACCAGGGCTCGTGCACTGCTCCTCTCCCAGGACCGTCGGTCTGCAACTGGTCGGAGACCGACCGTTTCGTCATCGACGGCTGGTTGCCCGGCGTGTACATCGCAAAGTTCGCGGATGTACTCGGCAGAGCGCGCCTCTTCCCGTTCGTGGTTCGCTCCAGTACGTCCGCCGCGTTCACGGTCGTCCTGCCATTTGCGACGTATCAGGCTTATAACCAATGGGGTGGATCGAGCCTGTATGGCGGGCCCGGGGCGACTCGCCAGGAGTCTTATGCCAATCGTGCGGTCAAGGTTTCCTTCGCTCGTCCTTTCAGCAATGTGATCGTGCAAGGTCCATTTCTCGGGGTCGATTACATGCTGGTGCGCTGGCTCGAGGAGAATGCGTATGACGTGAATTACATCACCGACTACGACTTTCACCTGGGGGTCGGCGTCGATCAGGAGGCACGCGGCTGGCTCTTCACCGGTCACTCCGAGTACTGGACCTGGCCGATGTGGCTGCGGGCAAACGCCGGCCGCGATCAGGGGATCAGTCTGGGGTTTCTGGGTGGCAACGATATCTATTGGCTGTCACGTTTCGAGACCGTTCGGGTCAATGACCTCGATGCACCGGTACTGGTCTGTTATCGGGATGCGAATCGTGATCCCCTGGGCGCCACGGCAGAGCTGTCCACGGTGCTGTTCCGATCCCCCCCCAACAACACTCCGGAAAACGCACTGATAGGCGTCATGAGTTCGCCCCCAACGCTGGTGAAGGGTTCTCCGATCGATCTCATCGTTGCCGACGCCTCTGATCCCCTCATGGCCGGCACCGGGTTGACTACGGGGGAACACATTCCTCGCGTAGCGGGATGGGAAGCCGATCGCACCGTGGATAACGGGCTTACTCCTCCGGGGATCCGCGTGCTGTTTGAGAGCCCATACATTTCTGGAGTCGATTCGGCCACGCCCGGGGTGATGCAGTCCACGGTCTACAAGTGGCAGCCGTCGGGCGCGCTTGTGTATGCCAGTGGCGAGCCAGGTTTCGCGTGGGGCGTGGAGACCTATCGGAATTGGGTCGCTCGGCCGGCGCTGCAACAACTGTTGAAGAACATTCTGCAGGCGTTTGTCGATGCCCGACATCTGTAACACGCCTTTCCGCGTTCTCGCCCTGCGCAAGAGCATCGCCGTGACGCTGATGGTCGTCGCCTTTGGTGTCTCCACTGCTCAAGGCCAGCGCTGGATGCTTGTCTATGCGGGACGAGGGCGCCCGTATGGCGCGGAACAGTTTCAACACATGCTGTACCCGGCAGGCGCGAATCACGCGATCGTCGACGGCATTGTAACCTTGGACCTCGCGTCACCTGCGGGTCACAGCTTTACGTCCTGGGCCAAGGGCCCCCCATCTCCAGCGGACTACTCGGCGTATCTCGATTCGCTGTTCGCGTCGGGCAGTCCGCTGGCCATAGCAGATTCGATTGCACGAGCCCACGCGGACACACTGCTGCTAGCCGTCATGGTGCCTTATCCACTCGGGAAGGTCCGGCGTTCTCCTCCAGCCGATTCGCGCATCACCTTCCTTGGTGACTACCTGGCGCGGGCGGACTCGCTTTTCGTTGGTCGTGGGTATCATGCGCTGCGGTTGTGGGGCTTCTACTGGCTTCCCGAGGCGGTGTCAGGCGGAGATACCGTGATCGTTCAGCGTTTCACGGCTCTAGTGCACTGGCAGGGATTGAAGGCTCTGTGGATCCCCACCTTCCTCGGCGGTTCGGAGCTGGACTGGAGACGACTCGGTTTCGATGAAGCGTGTCTACAGCCCAATTATTTCTTCTCTCCGGCCGTTCAGGCGATTCGACTCGATTCGGCGGTCAACCGGGCAATCGCAGTTAGCATGGGATTGGAGATTGAATTCGACAAGCGCTTGCTGACAGACACGGTATTTCGAAGACGTCTTGAACCGTATCTCGCCGCCCTGGAACGGGGCGCCGGCCGTGAGGTTCGAAACATTGCTGTTTATGACGGCGCTGGAGCAATGGACCAAATTGCGAAGAGTCAGGACTCCTACTTGGCTGCACTCTATCGCCGTCTGGTAGCGATACTCACCAGACCTTAGCCGCCGTCAAAGGAACGCGCGATACACCTCCGCCGTCTTCTCCGCGGTGCGGCGCCAGGTGAACCCCTCGGCGCGATGCATCCCAACCGCGATCAACGCCTCGCGCCGGTCCTGATCCTCCGACAGCTCTACCAGCGCCTGCACGTACGCCGCCGGATCCCGGCCCGCCACGATCACCGCGGCGTCCCCCGCCACCTCCTGCAACCCGCCGGCATCCGAGCATACCACCGGGAGACCCGACGCGAATGCCTCGAGCACCGGAAAGGCGATCGTCTCGTAGAGCGACGGGAAGAGCAGCACATCGGCGGCGCTGTAGGCGCGTCGCAGGGTGGTTTCGTCGGCGCCGGGGACGCTGCGCAGCACGCGTCGCAGCCCCAGGCGATCGATCTGCTGCTCCTGATCCGCCGTCAGGCGGCCCCCCACCTGCAGAAGATGGACGTCGACCCCGACCTCCATACGGAGCCGGGCCACCGTCTGGATGACGAGCGGCACGTTCTTGCGCTCGACCGTGCTGCCCACGTGCAGCACGACGAAGGCGTCGGGGGGCAGCCGCCAGTCACGCCGCCCGCGCTCGCGTCCGCCCGGGGCTTCGCGGAAGAATGAACGGTCCACGCCGAACGGGACGACGTGAATCTTGCGATCGTCGCCCAGCCACGTCGCGAGCTCGCGCCGCAGCCATTCCGTACCGACGAGAAAGGCGTCGGCCTGGCGCAGCGCCTTGAGCGCGCGCAGCAGCAGGCGATTGCGGAACGACTCGGCGACGCCGCCCGTGGGGGAGCGCAGCACCGTTACCGGCATGAGATCGTGGACGGTGATGACGACCGGCCGGCGCCGCGCCTGCGCCAGGAGATGCGCGTAGGTATGATCGAGGATGTGGACCAGGTTAGCGCGCTTCGCCTCGCGGGCGAGGCGGGCAGGATAGAAGAAATAGCGCGCCGCGAATCCCTGCGGCCCGCGCAGCGGACCGGGAAGCACTACCCGCTCGGGATCGATCGGCTGGTTCCACCAGCGCCGGTAGCTGCCGGAAGTGCGACCGGCGGGGCCGGCGTCGCGCGTCAGCTCTCCGATGTGGGCCGCGAGTCGCACCTCGAAGCCCGGATCGCCGCTCTCCAGCCAGTCGTGCAGCCGGTGGGCGTACTTGTCCATCGCGGCGGCGCGGTCGAGCGGCAGGTCGGGGACGAGTAGTACACGGGGCACGCGGTTACTCCACGGGACGTTCGGTCGAGCGGCTCCTGCTGACGCGCTGCCAGAAGGCCACCGTCTGCTCGGCGACCGCGTCGTCCGAATACAGCTCCAGGGCACGCGCCCGTGCCGCGCGGGCGAGCGGTGTGCGCACTTCGGGATCGAGCATCTGCCCAATCGCGGCGGCCAATGCCTCGGCGTCGTTCGGCGGCGTGACGAGTCCCGCCGTGCCGATCAGCTCGGGCAGCACCCCGGCGCGCGACCCGATCACCGCCACCTCGTTCGCCATCGCCTCGAGCAACGTGACCCCTGTGGGCTCGTTCCACGTCTCGCTGGGACGCGACGGCACGACCAGGATATCGAGCTCGGGCCACAGCCCGGCGATCCGCTCCGGGGGGAGCGCGCCCACCCAGCGTACGCGGGCGGGGAGCCGCAGCTCACTGGCCAGTCGCTCGAGCCGCTCACGCTCCGGACCGTCCCCCGCCACGATGAGGCGCCAGGGGGCGTCGCGATGCTGGGCCAACGCCTGGAGCAAAGTATCGAGGCCGCGCTGCGGCACCAACCGTCCCACGAACCCGAGCACGACGTGCTCGTGCGGCGTGTGCAGCGGGGTGGGCGGTACCGGCGCTCCTTGGGGCGGAACGACGCCGACTGGAAGATCGGGCGCGTCGCGTCGCACGAGGCGCGCCGCGCCCTCACTCGCCGCCAGGGCGCCGCCGAGGCGGCGCAGCACGCGCCGCCGCCGCCAGCGCTCCACCCACGACCGCGCGCCATCGACGTTCGCTGCGGTGACGATTACGGTCGGCACCTCCAGTCGAGCGGCGACGCGCACCAGCTGGCGTGCCAGCGCCGATTCCGGCTCCGCTTCTATCTGGACGAGCTCGGGCCGTTTGTCGCGCACCAGCGCGGCGAGGGCGCGGCTGCCGAAGCGCATCTCGGCGGGCTCGCCCGAATGGGTCACCGGGATCGGAAAGATCTCGAGCGCCTGGGTGCGCTCCCAGGATGTTTCGCGGGTGCGGTCGAGGACGGGATCATGCCAGCGCTGCGGGACGGCCACCGTCAGCTCGAGACCGCGGCTCGCGAGCGCGCGCAGCTTGCCGCGGGCGGTGGGTTCGACGTAGACGTGCGAGGCGATCAGGACGCGGTGCATGGGCGGTACAGGACTCGAACCTGTGACCTCCGGTATGTGAGACCGGCGCTCTAACCAGCTGAGCTAACCACCCGCTAGAATCTCAACGCATGACTGATGCAAACCGGAGGGAGTGACTCCGTGATGCCAAGATAGCGGCGAACAGCTCGAGGTGGAACTACAACTTCATCGCGATACCGACTGCCGCCAGACCGTCGCCCTGCCGATGGTGATAGGGCCCGAGCGGGCTCGTGGTGGGAAAGTTGCTGATCTCGTAGATGTCGCCGCTGATCTCGGCTACTAGCCGAAAGCGGGGAGAGAGGAGATAGGTGCCGTCGAGCCCGAGGCGCGCGTAGGGGTGCAGCTTCGAAGCTCCAGTGGCGCTCTCACGGATGTACATGCCACCCCCCCCACCGAAGATCCCACCGGTGAAGTGCTCCGAGTTGACGAATATGTAGTCGACCTCGGGACCCAACGAGTAGTAGTTGACCGTTGTCCCGTTTCCCACGCGCGGCGTGTTTAAAGTGTGGCGAGTCCACCCGAACGCCGCGCGCACCGCCAGGTCCTGATCCGTGCGCGGTTGCCAGGTGAGGGCGCCACCCACATACGGTCCCCCGCTCAGGTACTCCGTCCCGGCAATGTTCAGATTCTGGAACGTGGAGACACCGCCGGCCAACACGGAGAGGTAGAACCCCTGCCGCACCTCAGGAGGAACCCCGCCCGCGTGCGGGCGCTGGGCGAGGGCAGGGGCTACCCCGATGCTCGTACACACGATCACCGCTCGACCGTAGCGCAGCCACGTCGCCCTCATCAATATCCCCCCCACCCGTTACAAGATGTTGAATGAAGCGCTCGTCGCCCCGGTCACACCAGTCGCGCTTGCCGTGAGCGTATACCCGGTGCCCGCGAGACTGATGCTGAGGTTCGAGAAACTTGCCACCCCAGCCACCGCCGATACGGAAAGCGTACCGCCCAGCGCGCCGCCCGAGGGATTCGTGCCGATCGCCACCGTTACGCTGCCGGTAAAGCCGGTCGCCGTGTTGCCGAAGGCGTCGCGCGCGGTCACCTGCACGGCGGGCGTGATGGTGGCGCCCGCGGTCGTGCTACTGGGCTGCACGGTGAACACGAGCACCGCTGCTGCACCCGGCGTGATGTTGAACGAGGCGCTCACGGCGGACGTCAATCCGCTCGAGGTGGCGGTGAGCGTATACCCACTCCCAGCCGAATCGATACTCAACGTGGAGAACGATGCGACTCCGGCGCTCGCCGCAACGGTTCTTGTGCCATTGAGTGTCGCTCCTGTTTTCCCGGTGCCGGCCGTGATCGCAACGGTCACGTTGCCGATGAAGCTCGACACGAGGTTGCCGCCCGCATCCAATGCCGTCACTTGTACCGCCGGGGTGATCGTCCCGCCGGCGGTCGTATTGCTCGGCTGCACGCTCACCACGAGCTGCGTCGCGGATCCTGAAGTAATATCGAACGCCGCGCTCGTCGCGCCGGTCAGCC
>JAWOLH010000029.1:0-172234 GCA_033853695.1 Gemmatimonadales bacterium
CGTCTATGCGGGCGCCGACGCGGTGCCGGAGCTTGGCAAATTGCTGCCGGGGCACCGCTGGTGGGCCTGGGGAGTCGCACTCCCGGGAGTGCGGCGCGTCGCGCGACGCGTCTATCGGCGGATCGCCGAGCGACGCCACTGCGCGGTGCGGGGGCTCCCGGCCACGCGCCGGGGGCCGTAGGTTGGCCCTTGGAGGAGGGGGAGTGACGACGGAAACTCTGTCGGACGCGGTCTGGACGGCGCTGCGGCAAGTCAAAGATCCGGAGCTGAACCTCAACATCATCGACCTCGGCTTGGTCTACGATGTGGAGATAGAGGACGGCAACGTCCATATTCGCATGACGCTGACTTCACCGGGATGTCCGGCCGGGCCTCAGATCATGAACGACATCCACAAGACGCTGCGGCCGATGGACGGCGTCAAGGACGTGGACATCGAGATCGTCTGGGAACCGTACTGGACCCCGGAGAAGATCGAGCCGAAGATCCGGGCGATGCTCGGGTTCTAGCCGTTCACAGCGCCGCGAGCAGCGCGGCACCCAAGACTTCCACCTGCCACTGCCGTACGTCGTCCAACCGGGCGAGCGCCGCGAGATCCGCCGGGCGCTGCCGGGCGATCGCCTCGAGCGTCGATTTGCCGCACAAGACACCGGGATCGATCGCCAACTGCTGCGCTACGGTGTTGCGCGCCGTCTTGAGCCGCTCGACGCGCGTATCGAGATCCGGATCGCGGGGCGCGCGGGGGACGCGATCACGAGTCGGCAGGTCGCGCTCCGGGAGCGCGAGGGCCAGCCCGACCGCGGCAACGAGCGCGGGGCCGTGTCGCCGCGCCAGGGTCGCCGGCAGCTCGCGGATCGCGCCCAGGTCGCTGGTCGAGCGGGGTAAGGCCCGGCTGAGGGCGAGGAGCGATTCGTTGTCGATGATGCGGAACAGCGCCGTGTCGCGCTCGGCGGCGACTCCATCCCGCCACGCTACGAGCTCGCGCAGCGCGGCGAGCGATCGAGGGGTGAGCGCTTTCGCTCCCTTGATACGCTGGTAGGCCCGGCCATCGTCGGGAGGGCCCGTCCAGCGCAGATCCTCGAGATGGTGAAACTCTTCCTCGGCCCAGGGGAGTCGCCCCAACGCGATCAAGCGGTCGCGCATCGCGTCTCGCAGCCGGGGCAGATGGCGCGTGTCGTCGGCCGCGTAGGCGAGCATCGCGGGGGTGAGGGGGCGTTGCGACCAGTCGGCCCGCTGGTGCGCCTTGGCGAGCCGGACACCGAGGTACTTCTCGAGCAGCGCAGCCAGGCCGATGGCCGGCTCTCCCGCCAGCTGTGCCGCGATGCGGGTGTCGAAGAGGTGCCGCGCCCGGAACCCGTAGTCGCGATCGAGGGTGCGCAGGTCGTAGTCGGCGTCGTGAAAGATCTTTTCGACGTTCGCGTCGGCGAGCAGAGTTCCGAAGGGGGTGAAATCCGCGATGGCGAGCGGGTCGATGACGGCAGTCGCGCGTCGAGTGGACAACTGGACGAGGTACACCCGGTCCCGGTAGCGGTGGAAACTGGCCGCTTCGGTATCGGCGGCGACGAGCGGCTCCGCGCGCGCCGCGGCGATCACTTCCGCCAGCGCCGCCGGCGTTTCGACGTAGCGATACTCGCTCACTCGTGCGGCTTGCCGACCAGCTCGAGGCCGGACGCGATCTCCTCCAGGGCTTTCGCCAGCACTTTATAGAACTCGGGATCGGGTGGCTGCGGCGCGCCGCCCAGCGGATCGCCCGCGCACTTGCGCGCGGCCCGGGCGGCATGGCGGATATAATCGGTAGGGACTCGCATCGCTCACCTTCGCGAGGTTGAGATGGCCGAAACATACCCACCGATCCTCTTCGTGCACGGCTTTCCGCTCGATCACGAGCAGTGGCGGTCCCAGGTCGAGGGGCTCAGGGAGTGGCGGTGTATCGCGCCCGATCTGCGTGGGGTCCATGGCGGCGAACCGCCCGCCGGCGGCTTCTCGATGGGAGGGTATGCCGATGATCTGGTCCGCACCCTCGAGATTACGGGAATCGAGCGCGCGATCTGCTGCGGGTTGTCGATGGGCGGATACGTGCTGTTCGAGTTGTTACGGCGTCACCCGCAACGCGTCCTCGGCTTGATTCTGTGCGATACGAAGGCTGAGCCGGACACGCCCGAGGGGAAGGCGGGCCGTGAGGAGCTCGTGCGACTCGCCCTGCGCGAGGGACCGGCGGCGATCGTGGAACGGCTGCTGCCCAGGCTCCTGGGGCCCGCGACCCGGGCCGAGCGGCCGGACGTGGTGGAGACGGTCCGTCGGATGGCGTCGCGGCTGCAGGTCGCAGGGCTGGTCGGGGCGTTGCAGGCGATGCGCGACCGGACTGATTCAGTGCCGCTGCTGGAGCAAATTCGCGTTCCCACGCTCGTGCTGGGCGGGAGCGAAGACGAGATCACCCCGGCCCCGGGAATGCGGGCGATGGCGCAGGGAATTCGGGGGGCGACGTACGTGGAAGTGGCCGAGGCGGGTCACCTGGCGCCGCTCGAACGCCCCGAGATCGTCACCGGGGCGATTCGGGAATTCCTACTTCATGCCTCGTTCCGGTGACGGCTTGCCCGGCGGGTTCGCGCTCTGGAACACGTCGCGATTCTTGGCGATGAACGACTTCCATTGAGGCGGGACGTCTTCCTCGGGAAAGATCGCGGTCACTGGGCACTCGGGCTCACAGGCGCCGCAGTCGATGCACTCGTCGGGGTGAATGTAGAGCTGGTCCTCTCCTTCATAGATGCAGTCCACCGGACAGACATCCACGCAGGAGCGGTCTTTCACATTGATGCAGGGTTCGGCGATGATATACGGCATCGCGCACATCTCCCGAGAAGGGGGGGAACCTAGAGAGTCGTTCGCCCCGGTCAAGGTCAATTTAATCGATACCAACAAGAATCTAAGAGTCTCATTGGTATCTGTACCGACTCCGCGGCGCCGCTAACATTGTCGTTCCAGAACTACTCAGTATCTTAGATACGTGTGAGTTCTACACACTCTCGTCGGAAAGCTGAGACGCGCAGCCTCCTGCTCGAGGCCGGCCTCCGCGTCTTCGCCGATCGCGGTTTTGACCTCGCCACTTTGGACGACGTCGCCCATGCCGCAGGTTACACCAAGGGCGCGATCTACCGCCAGTTCCCCTCGAAGGGTGCGTTCCTGCTCGGCCTGTTCGAGCAATACGCTGCGGTTGCCCGCGCCGGGGCGGGCGCGCGGCAGGCGTCCTGGTTCATCCCGCTCACCATTCAATTCGCCGCCCAGGCGTGTCGCGATCCGTTGCTGCGGCGGCGACTGGCGGTGGTGCTCGCCGAGGCCCCCGATGGCGGGTCCGCCGAAGGGCAGCTGCTGCGAGCACTCGCGCGGCTCTTCCCCGCAGCCGGCGGGGTGCCGGCCTGAGACCCGCAAGCGTGTTGAACGCCTTGCCCGACTTCTTCTTCGCCGGTGCTTTCCTGCTGACCTGGTTCGCACCCCGGGCGCTCGCCGATCAAGCCGTGACACGGTTGATGCTCGTGATGCTGCTCGAGTTCATCATCATTCATTCTGCCGTCTTCATGGGGAACGTGATGCTATCGCCCGCCGCAAAGGTCCCGCGCAGCGTCGGCATCTTTGTCCTCGGCTTCTTCTATTCGATCTTTGCCGGTGCCTTCTCCCTTGGGTTCAGGACCTGGTGGCCGCTCGGGGCGTTCTGGCTGCAGACGGGGAACCGGCTGCTCGGCGTCGTCACGGGTCAGCCCGACGGTGATGCGAAAGACTTCCTGAAGAGGGGATGGGTCGTCTCGATACTCCTGTACCTAGGCTGTTGCTTTGTCACCGTCCTCCTCCCGGTTCCAGCGCTCGGCATTACCCCCGCGGTGGTCGCGAGCCTGCACCTCCCCGGCGAGGGACTCTGGATCGGCGAGCCGTACCGCGTGATCGCCTTCGGCTTTCTCTACTTCGCCCTCACCGGATGGTCCGAGCTGTTCGACCACCGTTGGCTCAAGATCGATCAGCCCATCCGCACGTAATGGAATCGCTCGTTGTCCCGGCGGCGGCCGCCGCCATCCTGCTCGTCGGACTTCTTGTTGGTTGGGGGCTGGTTCGGAACTGGCGGCCGTCCCGTGCGCCGCGCATCCCGGCAAATGTGCCCGGCACCTGGCGCCCGCTCATTGAAGCGCGTGTTCCCATCGCCCTTAAACTCACTGACGAAGAGTGGGCCCGGCTGCTCGGCCTCGTGAGCGGGTTCGTGCGGAAGAAGAGCTTCGAAGGCATCGATGGGCTGGCCGTCACTGAGGAGATGAAGGTGATCGTCGCCGCTCAGGCGTGCCTTCTGCTCCTGGCGCTCGATATGGGGCCCTATCCCGGTGTGCGCAGCATCATTCTCTATCCCGGCACGTTCGTGCCGAAGAGCTCGAGACTCGACGGTCACGTGCTGCTCGAACCGGAGACCGAGCCCGTGCCGACGCTGGGTGAGTCGCTGCGCGGGGTGATCGTGTTGTCGTGGGACAGTGTCGAGCAGAACTTGGCGCACCCGGAGGATGGCCACAACGTCGTGTTGCACGAGTTCGCTCATCAGCTTGATCAAGAGGACGGGTACGTTGACGGGATCCCACTCTTGGAGGCGCCGTCGTCGACGCGCGTCTGGGCGCGCGTGCTGCGCGAGCGGTACGAGGAGCTGCGACGCAAGGCGCTCGACGGAGAGCCCGATCTCCTGAGCGAGTACGGCGCGACCAATCGTGCCGAATTCTTCGCGGTGGCGACGGAATTGTTCTTCCAGCGGCCGGTGGAGATGCGTGCGCGCTATCCCGACCTCTACAGGGAGCTCAAGGGCTTCTACCGGCAGGACCCTGCCGAGCGCGTCTAACCCTCCATCTGTCGCAGGTACTCCCGATCCCATGCCGCGGCCATGCTCTCGCGCGGTGAGTAGGGGCCGGGCTCATAGCGGGACGACGTCACCCCGAGCTGGCTGCGCTCGCACACCTCCCAGTCCTGCCGGTTGGTGCGATCCCAGAACTCTTCCGCGTCCGCGATGTTGTATCCCGGGGTGCGCGGCGAATCGGGATGTACCATCCACTCGCAGTGCACGCGACTTTCCCCCGGCGAGCGTGGCCAGACCGTGTAGTACACAGCGTAGTCAGGGTGCAGGCTCAGGAGCATGCCCGGGAACAGCGTATAGAAGTACGCGCGTGCCCGGTCGTCCGCCGACAGGTCGCCGAGCGGGAGGCCGCAGGCCCGTCCCGTCATCGTGGCGCTCTCGTTCGGTGCCTTGATGTCCATATAGCCCCCCAGGAAGCGGCCGTCGACCAGATCGTTCGCGCCACTCGTGTATGGCAGTTTGGCGGACAGCTCTGGGTGGATGGTGGGGCAGTGCAGGCATTCGGAGTAATTCTGGGCGATGAGCTTCCAGTTCGCCCGCACGTCGTAGACGATGCGACGTACTGTCACGAGCGCCGGCAGATTGAACCTGGCGAACCTGTCTCCGAGCGGCGCGAACACCTCGTCGAACGGTGGCGGTTCACGGCCGACGTTCACGAAGATGAACCCTTCCCACTCTGCCACAGCCGCCTGGTACAGCGGATAGTGCGCTTTCTGAAAACCGGCGACCTCGTGCATATGCGGCGCGCCGATGAGGCGACCATCCAGGGCGTAGGTCCAGGCGTGATAGGAGCACTGAATCGTTTCCGAGACTCGACCCCGCTCGCTCGTGCACAGACGGGTGCCGCGGTGACGGCAAACGTTGAAGAGCGCCCGCAGCTTCCCCTGCTGGTCCCGCAGCACGATCAGCGATTCGCCCCCGACATCGACCGTGCGATAATCCCCCGGCGACGGCAGTTCAGCCGTCCGCCCGATAGAGATCCAGTGTCGCCGGAAGATCTTCTCCTGTTCCTCTCGCAACACGTCGGCCGACGTGTAGTACCGTCCGGGCAATGGCTTGGCGCCTTGCCGATAGGCCTCGATCGTCCTGAGGAAGGTGTTCATGCGCGTCGCTCCTTCAGTATCTCGCGCGCCGCGTTGCGGCCGGCGGCGCCCGCCAGCCCGCCGCCGGGGTGTGTCCCGGCGCCGCACAAGTACAGTCCTTCGATCGGCGTGCGGTAACGGGCCCAGCCTGCAACAGGTCGCATGAAGAGAATCTGATCCAGGGTGAGCTCACCGTGGTAGGCGTGCCCCTCCGTCAGCCCATAGCCATCTTCCAGGTCCTTCGGCGTCACCACGTGCCGGCCGATCACGTTGCGGCGCACGTTGGGGGCGTATGCCGTCAGCGTCTCGATCGCGAGATCCGCCACCTGTTCGCGGGCCCGGTCGTCCCATCCATCGGGTCGCAGGCGGTAGGGAGCGTATTGCAGCTGCGTCGTCACGAGATGCTTCCCCGCCGGCGCGAGAGATGGTTCGAGCAGTGTCGGAATCCGTACCTCGAGGTGGGGTCGGCGTGACACGGAACCGTACTTGGCGTCGTCGTAGGCGTGCTCCAGGTAGTCGAGGCTCGGGGCGATCGTAACGGTCCCACCCAGCGCCTCTTCCGTCGTGCCGGAGAAGCGCGGCAGCTCGCTCAAAGCGAGATGCACCGTGGCGACAGCACCGCGACACTTAATGTTCTGGGCCGCCCGCAGGAACTCCGGATCGAGCTGCCCGGCGTCCAGCATCCGGCCGAAGGTGCGGCGCGGGTCGACGCTCGAGACAACCTGCCGGGCGGCGAGGTGCTCACCCGTCTCAAGCGCGACGCCGATCGCTTTTCCATCACGCACGACGACTTCGCGAACCGGTGCCGTGGTGCGGATCTCCGCTCCGAATCCCTTCGCTACGTTGACGAGGATCTCAGCGAGCGCTCCCGGTCCGCCGCGCACGTAATGTGCGCCACGCACCGCGCCCGCGGGTCGTCCCACCTGGTGGTGTAGGAAGACGAACGCCGTCCCCGCGCCGCGGGGGCCCTGGAAGATTCGGGTGATGCCACCCGCGCCCAGCGCTCCCTTGAGCGCGTCGCTTTTGAACCAGTCGTCGAGCCACTCCGCCACCGACATCGGAGCGACGCGTAGAAACTCAACCATCTCGCGTTTCCCGAGCCGACGCAGCCGCATGCCGAGTCGCAGCAGCGTGCCGATGTCGCGCCCGTCGGGGTCGGGGACCTGCGGAGGAGCGACGGCGTAGACCGCCTCGAGGAGGCCGGCGAAACGGGCGATCTGCGCCACGAATTCGGGCCAGCGATGCGCGTCCTCGGGCGAGAACCGGCTGATCTCCTCGGCGGTGCGCGCGGGATCCGCCCAGAGTGTGAGTGCGCGCCCCCCCTCCTGGGGGCTGCACACGCATGCCTGCGGACTCACGAGCTCGAGGCCGGCCGCGCCGAGCTGGAGATCCTCGGCGATGTCCGGCAGGAGCCACCCGGCATCGGAGCCACCCAGGTCGCAGCGGAACCCCGGGATCGGATCACTGGCGCCAGCGAGTCCGCCGAGCGCGTCGCGCGCTTCGAGCAACAGCACCTTCACGCCGGCCTTGGCGAGATATGCCGCCGCGACCAGTCCGTTGATGCCGCCACCGATGAGGATCAGCTCTCGCGTCATGGAATCAGCGTCCGTCGCTCAGAATGCGAAGCGCGGCGAGGCGGCCCGATGCGCCCATGATGCCGCCGCCCGGATGCGTCCCGGCGCCGCACTGGTACAGTCGGCGGATCGGTGTGCGGTATTGCGCCCAGCGCGGTGCCGGCCGGAGGAAGAAGAGCTGGTGCAGCGACAGCTCGCCCTGGAAGATGTTCCCCTCGGTGAGTCCCGTGGTGCGCTCGATGTCGGCCGGGGTGACCACCTGGCGGTGGAGAATCGCCTGTTTCAGGTTCGGCGCGTAGCGCGTGATGGTGTCGACCACGGCGTCGCCGAACGCTTCGCGCTTCGCGTCGGTCCACCCGCCGTTCACCTGATACGGGGCGTACTGGACGAAGACCGACATCACATGTCTCCCCGGCGGCGCCATGCCGGGATCGATCATCGAGGGGATAATGATGTCCATGTACGGCGACCGCGAGAACTCACCGTACTTGGCGTCGTCGTAGGCGCGCTCCAGATAGTCGACGCTCGGGGAGATCGAGATCGCCCCCCGCAGATGCGGTCCCAGGCCGGGGAGGCAGGTGAAGTTCGGCAGCTGGCCGAGCGCGAGGTTCACCTTTCCTGACGAGCCGCGAAATTTGAAACGGCGGATGTCGGCGACGAACTCGTCGGGGAGTTGATCGTCGCCGACGAGCTGCAGGAAGGTGCGACGCGGGTCGAGGCTCGACACGACGACCCGGGCACGCAGCTCATCCCCGTTGTCGAGCACGACGCCCGAGGCCCCGCCGCGGCGGACGATAACCTTGCTCACGCCGGCATCGGTGCGGATTTCGGCGCCGAAGCGTCGGGCCGCACCCGCGATCGACTCGCTGATCGCGCCGGTGCCTCCCTTGGCGAAACCCCACGCGCGGAACGAGCCGTCGATTTCTCCCATGTAATGATGGAGCAGTACGTACGCGGTGCCGGGGGAGCGCGGCCCGAGGAACGTGCCGATGATGCCGCTCGCGGACTTGGTCGCCTTCAGGGCATCGGTCTCGAACCACTCGTCGAGATAGTCGGCGGAGCTCATCGTCATGAGCTTGTACAGCGCCTGAAACCGCTCGGCGCCCAGGTCCCTGAAGTGACGGCCGAAGCGCAGCAGGCCCGTCAGTTCGCGGGGGGAGAGCGACGTTGGATCGGGGGGCATCATGCCGAGGATCGGCTTCACCGCCTGGGCCATGTGGTGCATCAGGCGTCCGAACTCCGTCATGGCCTCCGCGTCCCGCAGGGAGTGACGGGCGATTTCGCGGCGTGTCTTGTCGGGGTCACCCCAGGCGGCGAGATAGTCGCCGTTGTCGAGCGGCGTGACGGTGCTCTCGAGCGGGAGGATCTCGAGCCCGTGCCGTGGCAGATCGAGGTCGCGGATGATCTCCGGCCGCAGGAGGCTCACGACGTATGAGAACACCGAGAACTTGAAGCCCGGGAAGATTTCTTCCGTGACCGCCGCGCCGCCCACCAGGTGACGCCGCTCGAGAACGAGCACTCGCTTCCCGGCGCGCGCGAGATACGCTGCGGTGACGAGACCGTTGTGCCCGCCGCCGATCACGATGACGTCCCAGGTCGAGGGAGTACTCATGCTCGCTTGCGCGGAGGGTTGAAGAAGGGCAGCGCGCGCACCGTTGCGCCGGCCCGCTTACGGCGATGTTCGACGGTGATCTCCATCTCGACGACGGTGTCGGGCTCCCCGTACGGACCTTCGAGGTGCGCCAGCGCGATGTAGCGCTTCAGGAGCGGGGACCAGCAGCCGCTGGTCGCATAGCCGACCTGAATGCCGCCGACATAGAGCGGCACACTGGCCCGCCAGGCGGTGGTGGGAAGCTTGGGCGGCAGGCCGACCTCGGCGTACAGCCGTTCGAGCGCGTCCCAGTCGACTTCCACCCCCATGAAGCGCCACGCCGGGCCGCGTGCGTGTTCGGCGACGAGGATGTCGCGGCCGTTGAAGCGATCCTTGTCGAGCGCCACCGTCCAGCCGAGCGACAGTTCGTACGGTGTCGAGGTCTGGGATTCGAGAAGCGCGTGATGGGCGGAGACGTAATCGACGTCGATCAGCAGAAGGCCCGCCTCGTTGCGCACGAGATCGAGTGCCACGAGGCCGGCGGGGGTGATGCCGTAGTCGCGGCCCATCTCGATGAGCGCGTCCCACACCGGAAGGGCGCGGACCGCGTCGACCCAGACTTCGTAGCCCAGGTCGCCGGTATATCCCGTGCGCGAGATCGTGACCGGAACGCCACGGATCTTGGCGGTCGTGAGCCGGAAGAACTTGAGCGAGGCGAGATCCTGCTCGCAGGCATGCGCGAGGATGACGCGCGACAGCGGGCCCTGCAGCGACAGCGCGGCGGTGTGATCGGAGATGTCTTCGATCGTGCACTCGAGGCCCGAGGCGTTGAGGTGCAGCCAGCGGATGTTCGGATCGGCCGAGGTCATCCGGAACGTCGTCTCGTCGAGGCGCGAGATGGTCCCATCGTCGATCACCTTCCCCCGCCCGTCGCACCACGGCGTGTACAGCACCTGTCCGACGCGGCACGTGGCGACGTTGCGCGTCACCACCCGGTCGAGCAGGCGCGCGGCGTCACGGCCGCGAATCAGGTACTTGTAGAGGGGCGTGACGTCGAACAGCGCCGCCGAGCTGCGGACGGCGTGGTATTCCCGCTCGTGGGTCAATTCGTAGACGCTGGCCATGGCGTACCCGGCCCAGCGGCGCCAGGCGAAGCCTTCCATGAGCGCGCTGGTGCGCGGGTGGAACGGCGTCTCTTTCAGCACGGCATCCCCTGGAAGCCGAGCGCCTTGGAGATGCGGGCGGCGGCGGCGCGGACCTGTCGGCCGAGGAGCGCGATGCGCGTCGCGGGGAAGCGGACGCGCGGGCCCCCGAGGCTGATCGCAGCGACCGGGCGTCCGTTGGAATCCTGCACGGCCGCGCCGACGGCGACGTAGCCACGCTCCAGCTCCTCGGCGGCGACGGCGTAGCCACGGTGCCGGGCACGGGCGAGGTCACGGTCGAGGGCCGCAGTCGAAACAATGGTGCGCGGGGTGTGCCGGCTGAGGCGTGAGCCGGTGATCTCGCGGCGTTGCGCGGTGGGGAAGAGGGTGAGCAACGCCTTGCCGGTGGAGGTGGCGTGGAGCGGCCAGCGCGTGCCGACCTCGGGGACGGCGCCGAGGAGGGCGCGGCCCGGGACTTCGTGCAGGATGAGCATCGCACCGCCGACGGGGACCTCGAGGGTGGCGGTTTCGCCGGAGCCGGCCGCCAGGGTTTCGAGCTCGGGGACGACGATGGCGCGCAGGTCGCTGGCGCGTGCCGCGCGGGCGCCGAGGGCGATCGCTTCGGGGCCGAGGCGGTAGTGGTCGCCCGCGGGGTCGCGGGTCACCATGCCTTCGCGCTCGAGCGCGGCGAGCAGGCGGTGGGCGGTCGCTTTGTGGAGGTGGGCGGCGCGGGCGAGGTCGGTGAGCCGCCAGCCGCGGCGCGCGTCGGAGAAGGCCTTGAGGAGGCTGACGGCGCGGGCGACGGCCTGCGTGCCGGGATAGGTCCGGGCGCTAATCACGATGTGAAACTAGGTTTCATAACGTGGAACAAAAAGACCGCCGCTCCGAGTCGCTGTCAAGGCGGCCGCACGTGTAGGACGGCGGCTGACATGCGCAGCGTACTTTGTTTCGCCTGGCGCCTTCCGGGTGCCTGCCTCGGGGAACTACGAGGTGCGGGTATTCCAGTACAATCCCGGAGGCGGTGCCGCCGCCACGGCGATGTCCGAGTGCTTCGTCGCCCCGGCGCTTTGATGCGGTCCCATTAGGTCGCCGGCGTAGCTTCCTTCTCTGGGAGGGCCTCCGGCGCGTAGCGCCGCTCGATCTCCCGCGTGATGTGCATCGAGCAGAACTTCGGCCCGCACATCGCGCAGAACTCGGCCGACTTGAAGTACTCGGCGGGCAGCGCTTCGTCGTGCAGCTCCCGCGCCCGATCCGGGTCGAGGCTCAGGCGGAACTGCTCGCTCCAGTCGAAGGCGTAGCGCGCCCGGGAAAGCGCATCGTCACGGTCGCGCGCGCCGGCGCGACCGCGCGCAATGTCCGCCGCGTGGGCCGCGATCTTGTAGGCGATCACCCCTTCGCGCACTTCCTCGGCGTTCGGCAAGCCGAGGTGCTCCTTGCGCGTCACGTAGCAGAGCATGTCGGCGCCGTACCACCCGATCATCGCCGCGCCGATCGCCGACGTGATGTGGTCGTATCCGGGGGCGATGTCCGTCACCAGGGGGCCGAGCGTGTAGAACGGCGCCTCTTGGCAAATCTCCTTCTCCTTGCGGACGTTCACTTCGATCAGGTGCATCGGAATGTGTCCCGGTCCTTCGATCATGACCTGCACGTCCTGCGCCCACGCCTTGCGTGTCAATTCTCCCAGCACCTCGAGCTCCGCGAACTGGGCCCGATCGTTCGCGTCGGCGACCGATCCGGGGCGTAGCCCGTCGCCCAGCGACAGCGTAACGTCGTGGCGGCGCGCGATCTCGAGCACCCGATCGAAATGCGTGTAGAAAGGATTCTGCGCCTGGTGGGCCGACATCCAGTAGGCGTGTAGCGACCCGCCGCGCGACACGATCCCCGTCACCCGGCCCAACGC
Source organism: Gemmatimonadales bacterium (assembly GCA_033853695.1). Classification (GTDB taxonomy): domain Bacteria; phylum Gemmatimonadota; class Gemmatimonadetes; order Gemmatimonadales; family GWC2-71-9; genus DASTHG01. The sequence goes on from JAWOLH010000029.1 coordinate 12,163, forward strand.
CAGCGCGACGTGCTCGCGCAGCACACCCGCATGGATCGTCATGTAGTCCACGCCCTGGCGCGCCTGGTGCTCCACCATGTCGAGCAGGTCGTCGGCGGTCAGGTCTTCGACCTTGCCGGCTTGCGTCACCGCCTGGTAGATCGGCACCGTGCCGATCGGGACGGGTGAGGCGTCGATGATCGCCTGCCGGATCGCATTGATGTCGCCGCCCGTCGACAGATCCATTACAGTATCGGCCCCGTAGTGGACCGCGTGATGCAGCTTCTCGAGCTCTCCGTCCACATCCGATGTGACGGCCGAATTGCCGATGTTGGCGTTGATCTTGACGCGCGCCACCTTACCGATCGCCATCGGATCGAGGCGCTTCGCGAGATGGTGAATATTGGCCGGGATGATCAGGCGACCGCGGGCGACTTCGTCACGGATCAGCTCGGGCTCGAGGGCTTCCCGCTCCGCCACGCGCCGCATGGCGGGTGTGACGGTGCCCTGGCGGGCAAAGAGCATCTGCGTGACACTGCTCATGATGAACTCCCTTCGCCGGCATTATCCGGATCAGGTCCTAAGGGTCTGATCTCAGCCCGTTCGCGTCACACGCGCGGGCACCCCCGTCATCGCGGAATCTAACCTTAGTTTTCCAGTGTCACATGCGCCCAATCCTTTGTGCCGTGCTCGTGCTGGCCTGCGGGGGTCGCGGTGCCGGGTCCCCGGCGCCCGTCACGACGGATTACCGCGACCTCGAGGCGGCGGTCGTCCGCCTCGTCAATGCGCACCGCGCCGAGCGACACCTGCGCTCGCTCGTGACCGACTCCGCGCTCGCCCGTATCGCGCGCGAACACAGCCGCGACATGGCCGAGCGGCATGTATCCTTCGGGCACGACGGGTTCTCCGACCGGGCGAAAGAGGCGGAGCGTCTCTTCGATTTCTCCGAGATTGCTGAGAACGTCGCGCTAAACGACTACGCCCGGGGTCGCACGGTCGCCGTCGCCATCCAGGGCTGGCTCGGCAGCCCGCACCACCGCGAAAATATCGAGGGGAGTTTCGACCGCACGGGTGTAGGGGTCGCCCGCTCGGGCAACGGGACCTGGTACTACACGCAGATCTTCCTCGCGCGCAGCCGCTTCAGCGTCCGCCGTCCGTGATGGTGTAGGTCGCGTACATCCCAGCGGTCATGTGGTCGTTGACGTGACAATGCACCATCCACACGCCGGGGTTGCGGGCAACCATGTCGGCCACCTTCATGCTGCCGGGGAGCAGCTCGACCACGTCGGCGTAGCTCCCCTTGGGATCGTCGAGCTGGAGCTTCGCGCCGTGCCAGTGCGGTGTATGCAGGTCGCTTTCACTTCCCAGGGCCGTGACGTACCAGCGCACCCGGTCCCCCTTCGTCATCGTCAGTCCCCGCAGGTTTCCGAAAAAGAGACCGTTGATCGAATGCTTCAGATTCATCTCTTCGTCACGCGCGGGAGAGGTAGGGCTGTTCTCGTTGAACACCATCCAGAAGGTGAGAAACTCTCGATCGACGTCGGTCGGCACCGCCGTGACGGGATTGGCGCGTGCCGGATCCGCCACGATGATCGCCCCCACAAGCCCGGCGTTGATCTCTGCCTCGGGATGTACGTGCGAATGGTACAGCCAGACCTTGCTGGACGGCTCGTTGACCGCGGGGCCGCTTTCGCGCCCCGCCAGCCAGTTGTAGGTGTACGTCCCACCCGGTGTCACGCTGTCGCCGCCACCGCGCGGGGGATTGTAGAGCGCGCCCTCGTTTTCCGCGTTATAGCGCACGCCGTGCGGGTGCATCGAGAGCGGCTGGTGTGTCGCGTTGCGGAACACCACGCGAATCGTATCGCCGGTGAGCGCGCGCAGCATCGGACCGAGAATGCCGAGCCACGGAGGCGAGGCGACGGGTGTGGAGAACGTCGAGTCGGTATAGCCGACGTAGTGCAGCATCGGGTAGACGAGTGAATCGCCCCACGGCCGCGGCGGCCGCTGGCCCATGACGGAGTCGTAACCTTCCGGCATGAAGTCCCAGCGCACCGGCTCCGCGCGGACGAAGTACGTGCGCGTGCGCGGACGATAGGGCCGCGCACCGCACCCCAGCGCCGACAACGCGCACGTGGCGAGCAGACCGATCCTCCAGCTCAAATGCGGCTGGCTATGGCTTCGTCAGGTGCCTCACGCGGATACGGGACGCCGTACCGCTCGGCGGGGAGGTGGTACTTCTCCCACTCGCTTCGAAAGGCAAACGGGTCGAGACCCACGGCCCGATCGACGGCCAGAATGCCGTCGAGGTGATCGATCTCATGCTGCATCAGCTCGGCCATCGGTCCTTCACATTGCATGGTGTGGGAGCGTCCCTTGAGATCCTGATAGGCGACGGTCACCTGCATCGCGCGCGTGACGCGCACCAGGAGGTCCGGGAACGAGAAGCAGTCGTCCCACACGAGGAAGTCCTTGGGACCGACGTCGGTGATTTCGGGATTGACCAGGACGAGGCGCTGCTTCATACCGTCGACGTCGACCACGACGAGGCGCACCGGCGCGCCGATCTGGGGCGCCGACAGCGCTCGGCCCATACCGTGTTTCTGCTTCGCCGCTTTCAGCGTATCGCGCAGATCGTCCGCCACGAGCCGCACCGCCGCGGAAGAAGGTCTTTCCACGCGTTGGCAGCGCTCACGCAGGATCGGGTCGCCAAGCAGGCGAATGCGGCGGACAGCCATAGGGGGCCCTAATTCTGGTGATTTCCGCGCGAGGCGCAACAGGGAAACGGGCGCCTGGGCCGTAACCACCTGTCGAATCACGAAATAGCCTTCTTCATGTACCCCCGAGCCGCGCCACGGTTTGCCGCCCCGACGCTCGGGGTATAGGCTAGTCGCCCCATGCCTCTCGCCGGTGTGATTCTCGCGGGTGGCCGCTCCACCCGGATGGGCATCCCGAAGGCCCTGCTGGATTTCCGTGGCGAGCCGTTCGTCGTACGACTGCTCGAAGCCTTCGAAGCGCTCGATCTCAAGACGCGGGTCGTCGTTGTAGGGCCGGGCGCCGAACGCACGCGGGAGGCGATCGTCGCGCACCCCTGTCTGGTCGTGGAGAATCCCGACCCCGACTCGGGTCCGATCGGGTCGCTGCGGCACGCACTCGATTCGCTCGAGGCGATCCATCCGACCGCGGTCCTCGTCTGGCCGGTCGATCTCCCCCATGTCCACGTCGCCACCGCGGAGCGCCTCGTGGAGGCGTATCGGCGGGGGCATGCCGCGATCACCGTGCCGACGTTCGCCGGGCGCCGCGGTCACCCGGTGATCTGGGATCAGTCGCTGTTCCCCGAGCTGCGTACGAGCGCGACCGCCGCGCGGGAAGGAGCCCGCGCGGTGCTGCACGCGCACGCGGCGGAAGTCGAGGAGGTTCCCGTCGACGATCCGGCCGTGACGGACTACATCAACACGCCCGCCGACTACGAGCGTTTGATTCGCGAGATCAATCGCGATGCCTACTGACAAGCAACCGTCACCTGTCAGCTCTCAGCTCTCAGCGCGTGCCATCCGCAGCCTCCCGGATCTGCTGTTGGGTCTGCTCTTCGGCGCGGCGTGGCTCAACCTGTTCAACCTCGGCGCCCGTGACGGCGTCGGGCTCATGCTCCTCGTGGAGATCGAGGGGTGGATTATCGTTGTGACCTTCATGTCCGCGGCGCTCGCGTACGGCCTGGCCAAGGACACGGAGTGGACGGAGCGCGCCAAGGATGTCGTCGGCCTCGGACTCTTCTGCGCGCTCCCGCCGATCTTCTTTGCACTGCGCTGGCACGTCTGGTGGCCGATTCCTACGTATGCCCTGCTGCTGTGGAACCGCGTCCGGCTTGCCCGGATGGGTGAGGAGGGGGCGCGCAGGTTGCGGATCCCCTTGCGAGAGATGGTGACGTACGCGGCCGCCGGTCTCGTGAGTGTGTGGCTCGTCATTCCCGTGCTCGGCGCGGCGGCAACGGAGTTTCGCATCGCCGAGTACCCCGGGTGGTGCCACGCCCCGGAGCTCTTGATTCCCGATGACGTGCTCAAGGCGCGGAAGGTCGTGACCTGGTGCGAAGAGCCGCATCGCGCGCTGGCCGCCGGGGTGGTCTACTACTGGATTACGGGGGTGCTGACGCTGCTGCGCGGTCCCTACCGGCTCACGATGTTTGGCTGGGTGCGGCGCGACGAGTGATCCATCAGGGTGCCTGGTCGAGCCATGCTCCGCGGAAGCCGGCTCGGCGCAGCCCGCGTATGACATAAGGGCTCTTGCGCATGTAGCTCCATACGAGATCGCTGCGATAGTTGGCCAGCATGCCCAGGATCGGGCCCTCATCGATGCCGAGATAGTCGGTGTCGAACCAGCCTTTGCCGGGAACGACCTGCCCCTGCGTCGCCTTGCCGGCGAGCTGAAACGCCGGGTTGAAGGCGTCGAGAAAGCCGTACTGACCAAAGAGTGCGTCGCCGTATCGCTCCCGCATGGTGACAAGCGCGGGGATGGCGATCTCTGGCGCGAAGGGGATGGAGCCCCCCGCCGCCGTGGGGGCGATGGTGCCGTCGTCACGGACCTCGTTGAACGACGCGCCGCGCGCCGCATAGGTGAAGAACTGCCGGGGCGTGCCGTTCACGGTGAGCGTGGCGTCGACGGGTCCGTCGCATGCCGTAAGCCCCCAGACGTCGCCGTCGTATCCTGTCCAGCGTGCCGGGTTCGCAATCGCATACGAGCGCTGTGCCAGCGTCGCGCGCCGCGAGTTCTCGAAGTAGTCGAGCCCATGGGCGCGCGTGAAATCGTCCTGGATCCCGCGGAAGTCGATCCAGAGGTGCGAGTACTGGTGACCGAAGAGCGGCGCGAAGCCGATCTGCGGCTGTCCGTAATAGGTGCCCCACTGGTACGTCGCGGCCCACGCCGCCCAGGCGGTCGAGTCGATGGGGTGGGTCGGCGAGCCGAGCGCCAGGACGTAAATGAGCATCGCCTCGTTGAAGCCGTGCCAGTCGGCGGGGATCCACCCGTTTTCCGGCGTCCATCCCATGCTCACGAGCGGCGCGTTGTGGACCGCCCACCGCCAGTCGACGCGATCGTAGAGTGAATCGGCGGTGGCACGAATCGCGGTCTCGGTCGTGTCCGCGCCGTTGAAGTACTCCCGGCAGAAAAGCACGCCGCCCAGGAGCAGGGCGGTGTCGATCGTGGAGAGCTCGACCTGTTGATAGCGCGCGCCACCCGGCATTGCGAGGAAGTGATAGAAGAAGCCCTTGTAGCCGGTCACGCCTGTGGCTCCGGGTCCCTGCGGTGCCTGCCAGAACCACCGTAACGTGGCGAGCGTTCGCGCGGCGCCGTCGGCACGCGCGATGTAACCGCGCTCCACGCCGACGGGATAGGCCGTCAGGGCGAAGCCGACTGCAGCGATGCTCGAGAACGACGGGGTGGGCCAGCGATCCGGAGTCAGGCCGGTCTGGGGGTCGGTGCGCTCCCAGAAGAAGGCGAAGGTCCGTTGCTCGAGGGTGTCGAGAAACGCCTGCACGCGCGGCGATGTCGGGTCGACGCTCGACACCTGACCTGCTCCGCAGGCACTGAGGACTGCAGGCACGAGAGCAACCATGGCGCGCCAAGGAAACCGCATACCGGTCATCAGGGCTCACCTTCAACGAGTCGGTTGTCCATCATAATAATATGTGGTACAATGCGTTAGGTATTCGTCCAAATTGTCTTGGATTTAATTTGACAACCCGCCTCACCACCGGTACGATTCCCCCCATGGAGACATCCAATCCCGGCCTCACGGCCCACAAAGGCCTGCGGGGTCAAGTCCTGCGTGAGCTGAAGCGGGCGCAGCCGCTGACCGCCAAGGCGCTCGGCACGAAGCTCGGCGTGTCCGCCAACGCGATCCGCCACCATCTGAAGGAGCTCGAGGCGGAGTCGCTTGTGACGTACGGGCGCGAGCAGCGCGGTATTGGAGCGCCGACGTTCGCGTATCGGCTCTCGCCCCGGGGCGACGCGCTCTTTCCAAAACGCTACGAGCAGACGCTGACCGAGCTGCTCAATCGCGTGGCCGAGCGGCAGGGCCGCGCCGCGACGGCCGCGATGCTCGAGGATCTCTACACCGACCTCACGCGACGGCTCCAGGCCGAGCTCGAAGGGGTCGCACCCGAGGCGCGCCTGGCGACCGTCGCGCGCGTGCTGAGTGAGGCCGGATACATGGCCGAGTCGGGTGCGGCCGGGGGTGAATTCCGGCTGTCAGAGCACAACTGCGCCATCAAGTCAGTGGCGGAGCGATTCCCGGAGGTGTGCGCCGCGGAAGCGAAGTTCCTCCAGACCGTCCTCGCCGCGAGCGTCGAGCGCACGGCTCACATCGTTGACGGCTGCAACGCTTGCGAGTACGCCATCACGTTTCGGACAGAAGTATGACTTCGATCGAATCGCAGGTTCTCCAGCCCTACAAGTACGGCTTCGTCACCGACATCGAGGCGGAGGTCGTTCCTCCCGGTCTTTCCGAGGACGTGATTCGCCTCATCTCCCGGAAGAAGGGGGAGCCCGACTGGATGCTCGACTGGCGGCTCAAGGCGTACCGCCATTGGACGAGGATGACCGAGCCGAAGTGGGCGAACGTCACCTACGGGCCGATCGACTACCAGGCGATCAGCTACTACGCCGCGCCGAAGCAGCGGCCGAAGGTCGAGAGTCTCGACCAGGTCGATCCCAAACTGCTCGAAACGTTCGACAAGCTCGGCATCCCGATCGCCGAGCAAAAGCGGCTCGCCGGCGTCGCCGTCGACGCAGTGTTCGACTCGGTATCCGTCGCGACCACGTTCCAGGAGGAGCTTGCCAAGCACGGGGTAATCTTCTGCCCGATCTCGGAAGCGATCCGCGCGCACCCCGATCTGGTGCGCGAATACCTCGGCTCGGTCGTACCGACGAACGACAACTTCTTCGCGGCCCTGAACTCCGCCGTGTTCACCGATGGCTCGTTCGCCTACATCCCGAAGGGCGTGCGCTGCCCTCTCGAGCTGTCGACCTACTTCCGGATCAATGCGCAGGCGACGGGGCAATTCGAGCGAACCCTCATCGTGGCCGAGGAGGGGAGCTACGTCTCCTACCTTGAGGGGTGCTCGGCGCCGTCGCGCGACGAGAACCAGCTGCACGCCGCCGTGGTCGAGCTCGTCGCCCTGGATAATGCCCAGATCAAGTACTCGACGATCCAGAACTGGTATCCGAGCGACGAAGAGGGCAAAGGCGGGATTTACAACTTCGTCACGAAGCGCGGCGCCTGCCGCGGCAGAAACGCGAAGATCTCGTGGACCCAGGTGGAGACGGGCTCCGCGATCACCTGGAAGTACCCAGGCTGCATTCTGCAGGGCGACGGCTCGATCGGCGAGTTCTACTCGGTGGCCGTGACCAACAACCGCCAGCAGGCCGACACCGGGACGAAGATGATTCACATGGGGAAGAACACGAGGAGCACGATCGTCTCGAAGGGAATCTCGGCGGGGCACGGGCAGAACACGTATCGCGGTCTGGTGAAGATCCTGAAGGGTGCCGAGGGCGCGCGGAACTACTCGCAGTGCGACTCGATGCTGATCGGCGATCAGTGCGGCGCGCACACCTTCCCCTACATCGACGTGCGCAACAGCTCCGCGATCATGGAGCACGAGGCGTCGACCTCCAAGATCGGGGAAGACCAGATCTTCTACTGTAAACAGCGGGGCCTCTCGGCCGAGGATGCCGTGTCGATGATCGTCAACGGGTTCTGCAAGGAAGTCTTTAAGGAGCTGCCAATGGAGTTTGCAGTTGAAGCTCAGAATCTCCTGGGTATCAGTCTCGAGGGGAGCGTCGGATGACGCCGCCGCTGCTCGAGATCAAGGACCTTCACGCCTCCGTCGAAGGCAACGAGATCCTCAAAGGCGTCGATCTCACCGTTCGCGCCGGAGAGGTCCACGCCATCATGGGGCCGAACGGCTCGGGGAAAAGCACGCTCGCTCAGCTGCTGGCGGGTCACCCCGCCTACACCGTGACGTCGGGCTCGGTGCGGTTCGACGGCAAGGACCTGTTCGACCTCGACCCCGAGGAGCGGGCCCGCGAGGGGCTGTTCCTCGCATTCCAATACCCGGTCGCCATTCGCGGTATCACGAACAGCTACTTCCTGCGCTCGGCGGTCAACGCCATCCGCAAGCACCGTGGTCTCCCCGAGCTCGACCCCCTCGACTTCCTCCAGGTCCTCGAGGACAAGCTCAAGGCGATCGGGTGGGACGACAGCTTCATGAATCGCGCCGTGAACGAGGGGTTCTCGGGAGGCGAAAAGAAGCGCAACGAGATCCTGCAGCTCGCCGTGCTCGAGCCGCGCCTCGCGGTCCTCGACGAGACGGATTCGGGACTCGACATCGATGCGCTGAAGACGGTGGCCGAGGCGGTAAACGCGCTCCGGTCCAAGGACCGGGCGTTCATCGTCGTGACGCACTACCAGCGCCTGCTCAACTATATCGTGCCGGACTTCGTCCACGTGCTGGCGGAAGGGCGTATCGTGCGCTCCGGCGGGAAGGAGCTGGCGCTGACGCTGGAGGAAAAGGGCTACGCCGGAACGGGGGTCGGGGCGTGACGGCGCACTTCGTCGCCGCGTACAAGGCCTTCGCGGCGAACGGAGCGTCTGGTGCCCCTCCCTGGTTGAAGGAGATCCGCGAACGTGCCATCGCGCGCTTCGCCGAAGTGGGGTTTCCGACGACCCGTCTCGAGCAATGGCGCTTCACCAACGTACAGCCGATCAGCGAGACACCGTTCGAGCTGCAGCGGGTGAACTGGCAGCTCGATCGGTTCCCCGCGGGGGTGACGGTGTCGACGCTCGGCTCGGCCGTCGTGACGGCGCCGGATTTCTTACGGGCCCACTTGGGCCGGTATGCCGCCGTCGAGACGAGCCCGTTTACCGCGCTGGCCACGGCGTTTCTCGCCGACGGGATCGTGATTCGCGTCGCCGCCGGTGCGGTCGTGACGGAGCCGATCCGGGTGGGTTGCCGGATCCCCCACGCCTCCCGCCCGATGACGCACCCGCGATTGCTGATCGTCGTGGAGCGGGGGGCACAGGCGAAGATCGTCGAGGCGTACGAAGGCGATGCCCCCGGCATCTCGCTCACCAACTCGGTGACCGAGGTGGTCCTCGAAGCAGGTGCGCAGCTCGATCTCTGCAGGGAACAGCGCGAAGGTGCACGGAGCAATCACGTCGCCGCGTCGCACTTCCATCAGGATGGAGACTCCCGTCTCGTCTTCACGACGGTGGCGCTGGGCGCGGGACTGGTGCGGCACGACATTCACGCCGTGCTCGACGGCTCGGGGGCGCATCTGATCCTGAACGGACTTTCGATGCTGCGCGGGCAGCAACACGTCGATCATCACACGACGATCGACCATGCAAAACCCCACTGCGAGAGCCACGAGTACTTCAACGGCGTGTTCGACGGCGAATCGCACGGCGTGTTCAACGGCCGCATCATCGTGCGACCCGGCGCGCAGCGGACCGACTCCAAGCAGACGAACAACAACCTGCTGCTTTCCCGGTCGGCGCGTGCCGACAGCCAGCCGCAGCTCGAGATCTACGCCGACGACGTCAAGTGCACTCATGGCTCGACGGTCGGGCCGCTCGATCCGGCGGCGCTTTTCTATCTGAGGAGCCGCGGCCTCGGAGCCGAGGAGGCGCGGGGCTTGCTGACCTACGGATTCGGAGCCGAGGTCCTGGACCGCATCGCGGTTCCCGGAGCGCGCGAGCGGCTGGACGGTGAGATCCGGGCGCGGCTCGGCGTCCCCGAGATGGCGCGCAGCGCGGCATGAGCGAGTCGGGGATCAGCCACTGACGACGATCCGCCACGTCCCGCCCGCTGTGCCCCGCCCTGCGTTCGACGCCGAGCGGGTGCGCCGCGATTTCCCGCTGCTCCAGACGACGGTACACGGCAAGCCGCTCATCTATCTGGACAACGCCGCCACGAGCCAGAAGCCCCGCGTCGTGATCGCGCGGACCGAGCAGTACTACACGACGGAGAACGCGAACGTGCATCGCGGCGTGTACGAGCTGAGCGAACGGGCGACGGCGGCCTATGAGGACGCCCGCGAGAAGGCACGCGCGTTTCTCAATGCGGGCAGAGCGAGCGAGATCGTGTTCGTGCGCGGTACGACCGAGGCGATCAATCTGGTGGCGTCGAGCTTCGGCAGAAAGGAGCTGGAGCCGGGCGACGAGGTGCTCATCACGGCCATGGAGCACCATTCGAACATCGTTCCCTGGCAGCTGATCTGCGCGGAGCGCGGCGCTACGCTGCGCGTCGTCCCGATGTCCAGACGGGGCGAGCTCCTCATGGACGAGTTCGCTGGTTTGCTGGGGCCAAGGACGAAGCTCGCGGCTGTCGCCCACGTCTCCAACTCGCTCGGTACGATCAACCCGATCGCGGACATCGTGCGGCAGGCGCACGCGCGAGGGGTGCCGGTGCTGGTAGACGGCGCGCAGGCGGCGCCGCACCAGCCGATCGACGTGCGAGGGCTGGGCGTCGACTTCTACACCGTCTCAGGACACAAGATGTTCGGACCCACGGGCATCGGGTTGCTCTACGGTACGGCCGAGCGGCTCGAGGCGCTGCCGCCGTATCAGGGCGGCGGCGACATGATCAAGACGGTCACGTTCGCCAGGACCACCTACGCCGATCCGCCAGCGCGGTTCGAAGCGGGCACCCCGAACATCGCGGGCGCCGTGGGTCTCGGCGCGGCGATCGATTATCTCTGCGGACTCGACTGGCCGGCCGTGCGGGCCCACGAGGAGGACCTGCTCGCGTACGCCACGGATCGCCTTTCTGCGATCCCCGGCGTGGAGCTCTTCGGAACCGCAGCGCACAAGGCGAGTGTCGTGTCGTTCACCATCAGGGGCGTCCACGCCCACGATGTCGGAACGATCGTCGATCAGGAGGGAGTGGCGATCCGCACCGGGCATCACTGTACCCAACCGGTGATGGATTTCTTCGGCGTCCCCGCGACGGCGCGGGCATCGTTCGCCTTCTACAATACGCGCGCCGACGTCGATATCCTGGCGAGCGCCGTCCAGAAGGCGGCGAAGGTGTTCTCCTGATGGCCGACCTCTCCGACCTCTACCAGCAGATCATCGTCGAGCACAACCGCTCTCCCCGCAACTTCAAGAAGCTGGCCCACCCGACGCGGGGCGCGGAGGGTGCCAATCCCCTGTGCGGCGACCAGATCAGGCTCGAGGTCGAGCTGGACGGTGACCGGATTACGGACATCGGATTTCAGGGCTCGGGGTGTGCGATCTCCCAGGCCTCGGCATCGTTGCTCACCGGCGCCGTGCATGGCAAGACGGCGGACGAGGCCCAGGCGCTGTTCCGGGCGGTCCACGCGATGTTGACCTCCGCTCCCGGCGCGCCGGTGGATACGGCCGGGCTCGGGAAGCTTGCGGCGCTCGCCGGTGTCCGGCAGTTCCCGGTCCGCGTGAAGTGCGCCAGCCTGCCGTGGCACACGCTGCGCGCCGCGCTCGAATCCAAAGCAAAGGCCGTCACGACGGAGTAGTTTTCCCCGCCGAAACCTGGAGCCGTCCGATCCGTTCTCTCGAGCGGGGTCTATGACCACATCCATACTCGTCGTCGACCGCGTCACGAAGCGGTTCTCCGGCCACACCGCCGTGGACGGCCTGTCCCTCGACATACCACCCGGCGTGGTGTACGGCCTGCTCGGCCCCAACGGCGCGGGGAAGAGCACCACCATTCGCATGATCATGGGGATCTACGAACCCGACTCGGGGTCGGTCCGTCTGTTCGGCGACTCGGTGGGCGCGAGCGGAAAGGATGTGTCGGCGCGGGTCGGCTACCTCCCGGAGGAGCGGGGGCTGTACCCGAAGATGAAAGTGATCGACGTGATCCTGTTTCTCGCCGAGATGCGGGGACTCGACCGCCGTCAGGCGCGGACCCGGGCGCTGGACTGGCTCGAGCGCCTGGGGTTGAAGGACTGGACGCTGCGCAAGGTGAACGAGCTATCGAAGGGGATGCAGCAGAAGGTGCAATTCATCTCCACGATCATTCACGATCCCGACTTGGTGGTGATGGACGAGCCGTTCTCGGGACTCGACCCCGTCAATGCTCAGGTGCTCAAAGACACGCTCTTCGACCTCCGCGCGCGCGGCAAGACGATCCTGCTCTCGACGCACATCATGGAACAGGCGGAGAAGCTGTGCGAGCGCGTGTGCATCATCGCGTGGGGGAAGAAGCTGGTTGACGGCCCGCTCGCGGAGGTGAAGCGCACGCACGGCGGGCAGCACGTCGTCGTCGGGTTCGACGGGGCGAACGGCGACGCCGCCAGCATCTTCGCCGACCGGCGCCTCGTCGCCAAGTGCGACAACTCGGCACAGCAGGCCGAGCTCGAGCTGGCGGCGAACGCCGATCCGCAGGACATCCTCAAGGCGCTGGTGGCGTCGGGGGCGCGGCTGTCGCGCTTCGAGCTCGCGGAACCGTCCCTCAACAAGATCTTCATCGATCTCGTCGGTCCCGAGGCGGCGACCGCCGCCGCCCGTCCGGACGTGCCCCGTGCGTAAGGTCCTGGCGGTCATCCGGCGCGAATTCGTGGAGCGGGTGCGGCAGCGCTGGTTCTGGGTCATGGCGCTGCTCGGGCCCGTGTTCTTTGGCGCGATCTTCTACCTCCCCACCCTGCTCGGCCGGGGCGGGGGCGTGAAACACATCGTCGTCATCGACGGCACGACGACCGATTTCGGTGTGCAGATCACCGCGCGGCTCAACCGACCGGATCCGCAGGGCCGGACGAGCTTCGTGGCCGTGCGCCTGCCGGCCGCTCCGCCACTGGAGGACTCACTCACGCACGAGGTCGAGATCAAGCGGCTGGACGGCTTCCTGATCATCTCGGATGCCACCGTGGACTCGGGGAAAGCGGAGTACCGCGCCGACAACGTGTCGTCGTTCGCCACCAACGGCGCACTGGACAACGCGTTGACCGAGCTCGTGAACGCAGCGCGGTTGGAGCGTGCAGGAGTGGATCCGGAAGTCGTGAAGCGCGCTCGCGTGCAGATCAGCCTTGCCACGCACAAGGTTGGAGGGGCGGCCAGCGGTGCGAGCGCGGCCCAATCCTTCTCGTTGGCGTACTTCATGGCCTTCATTCTGTATTTCGCCATTCTCGTATACGGGATCAACGTGATGAGCTCCGTCCTCGAGGAGAAAACCAGCAGAGTCGTCGAGGTACTGGTGAGCTCGTTGCGGCCGTTCCAGCTGATGCTGGGGAAGGTGCTCGGCGTCGGCGCGGTCTCGATATTCCAGTTTCTCATCTGGGGGCTGTCGGGCCGCCTCCTGTTCGCTCAACGCCAGCGATTGATGGGTGCCTCCCCTACCGCAGAGGACAACGGGATCTTCACGGTCCCCCACATCACGGCCGAGACGGCGCTCGTGTTCGTCGCTTATTTCATCGGGGGGTTCCTCCTGTATTCCGCAATGTTCGCGGCCGTCGGGGCGATGTCGTCCAACGAGCAGGAGGCCCGCCAGACACAGCAGCCGGTGATGTACCTGCTCGTCGCATCGTACCTCAGCATGTTCGCGATGATCAACGACCCGGGCTCCACGCTCTCGGTTACCCTGTCCTTGATCCCCTTTTCGTCCCCAATCGCGATGCCGGTGCGCTGGGCGGCGGGGAATCTGCCGATGAGTGAGGTGGCGCTGTCGCTGGCGATCCTGTTCGTGTCGATCATCGGCGTCACATGGATTGCGTCCAGGATCTATCGGGTCGGGATCCTCATGACTGGAAAGCGACCGAGCATCAAGGAGCTGGTGCGCTGGGTGCGGACCGCTTGACGAGACGCTCTGCCGCTTAGCCGCCGAGGGAGACGCCAAGCCGCCGAGCCGCTGAGTGGACGCCGCGGGATTAAGAGCGAGGCGCGCGTGCAGAAGCGTCGCTTACTTTTCGCAATAGCCCGTAAAGCGTCTTGCCGGTTTCGTTCGAGAGTGCCTCCAGACGACCAAAATCGGTCGGGCTGATATACCCGAGTTCCTTCGCCATATCGATGATGGTTTCAACTTCCGCGAGCGCACTGCGAGCTGTGTTCAGGAACCGCCGGCACTCTCGTGATCCGTGGCGAGTGTTGCCCTCGGCAATGTTCAATGGAACGCAGTAACAGGATCGCCGCAGTTGGTCGGCAAGCGCTTCTTGCTCGTAATCTGGGAACCGGAGCGCTGCTCGCGAGCACTCGATGGCTAGTCGCTGTGCGTGTTGCCACGCCTTGAGTGTCTTGTAGTGTGCCATGGCGCCCAACGTATGGGATGATTCGGAAGGCACGGTAACCGGATTCGCGCGGTCAGTGCCGTTCCCACGCACTCTCGCCTCGCCGTCTATCTTGTAGTAATGGGTCTGCAGTACGACGTCATCATCGTGGGCGGCGGCCACGCCGGCACCGAGGCTGCTTCCGCCGCGGCTCGCCTCGGCGCGCGCACGTTGCTGCTCACCGGGAATCTCGACACCATCGGCCAGATGAGCTGCAATCCTGCCATCGGCGGGATCGCGAAGGGCACCGTCGTGCGCGAGGTGGACGCGCTCGGCGGGATCATGGGTCGCGCCGCCGACCGCGCGACGATTCAATTCCGCATGCTGAACCGATCCAAGGGCCCCGCGGTCTGGGCGCCGCGCGCGCAGGCGGACCGGTCGTTGTATCGCCGCGCCGTTCGCGCGCTGCTCGAGCGGTTGCCGGCGCTCGAGCTGGCCCAGGGGATGGCCGCGCGGCTCCTCGTCGAGCATTCCCGCGTCCACGGCGTGGAAACGACCGATGGTCGTCGCTTCCTGGGGAGCGCCGTCGTCATCACCGCCGGGACGTTTCTGCGCGGTCGCATTCATCTCGGCACCGACACGCAAATCCCGGCTGGTCGTGCGGGCGATCAACCAGCGACAGAAATAGCGCAATCTATTGCCAGTATTGGGTTTGCAGTATCGCGCTTCAAGACAGGAACCCCGCCGCGTGTGGACGGTCGCTCGGTCGACTGGAGCAAAGTGGAGCGCCAGGACGGGGAGGATGACGGCTATCGCTTCTCCTTCTACGAGCGCGCCGAGCTGCCGCAGCAACTGCCGTGCTGGATCACGTGGGCAGGAGAGGCGGTGAAGGACATCATCAAGGCGCACCTCTCCGAATCGGCGCTGTACGGCGGAGCCATCTCCGGACGCGGACCCCGGTACTGCCCGTCAGTGGAAGACAAGGTCGTCAAGTTCCCCGAGGCGGCTCGACACCAGATCTTCCTCGAGCCCGAGGGGCTCGACACGCACGAGCTGTACGTGAACGGGTTGTCCACCTCCCTCCCCGTCCACGTCCAGCTGGAGTTTCTGCGCGCGGTCCCCGGTCTTGAGCAGGCAAGCATGACGCGCCCGGGTTACGCGATCGAGTACGACTACTATCCGCCCGACCAGCTCACGCCCTGGCTGGAGACGAAGGCGGTGGAGCGGCTCTTCTTCGCGGGGCAGATCAATGGCACGACCGGATACGAGGAGGCGGCCGGTCAGGGCGTCGTCGCAGGGATCAACGCCGTACGTCGCACTCGGGGCCTCGAGCCGGTAGTATTGGGCCGCGACGACGCCTACATCGGCGTCCTGGTCGACGATCTCGTCACACGCGGTGTGGACGAGCCGTACCGGCTCTTCACTTCGCGCGCGGAGTTCCGGCTGCTGCTGCGGCAGGACAATGCGCTGAGGCGGCTTTTCCCGCTCGCCGAGCGGCTCGGTCTGCTCTCCGACGAAGAGCGGCGCGCGGCGACGCGGCGTCTCGGCGAAGAGGAAAGAGTCTTGGCGCGCGCGCGCGATACGACGATCACGCCGGAGCAGGCAGCCCCGGCGCTGGCCGCCACCGGGGCCACGCTGTCCGCGCCTGAGCGCATCGCGACGGTCGCGCGACGACCGCACGTCTCCCTGCGGGTGCTTCTCGAGTCAGTCGGCGGGACGGATGGAGCGGACACGGAATGGATCACGGCCGCGGAAATCGAGCTGAAATACGACGGGTACCTGGCTCGCGAGCGTGACGCCGCGAGTCGGCTCGAGGAGCTGGCCGCGTTCACGCTTCCGGTCGATCTGCCCTACCTGACGTTCGCCAGTTTGTCGACGGAGTCGCGGCAGAAACTCGACCGTATTCGTCCTACCTCACTCGCCCAGGCGGCGCGCGTTCCCGGCGTCTCTCCCTCTGACCTCCACAACCTCGTGATGGAAGCGATCCGCTGGAGGCGCCAGCTCGTGTAGGGCTGGGGTAGTTTCACGTGAAACCATAGTTCCCGCAGCCGTTTCACGTGAAACTACGTCTTTTTCTTGCGTGTTTGCCATTTCCCATTAGATTAGCCCACAATACTTTACGCGATTAACGATGTAACTTATTGTGCCAAAATAATTTACATGCTACCACGCGTCATTGCGGTCGCCAATCAGAAGGGCGGTGTCGGCAAGACGACGACGGCGGTGAACCTCGCCGCGTCGCTCGCCACAGCCGAACGCAAGACGCTGCTCATCGATGCCGATCCTCAGGGCAACGCGACGAGTGGCGTAGGAATCGACCGCGCCGCGCTCAAGAGCTCGCTGTATGACGCTCTGCTCGACGGGCAGCCGCTCGCCACCACCAGAGTCACCGCGGTGCACTTTCCCTACCTCGACGTCGTCCCCGCGACTCAGGACTTGGTCGGCGCCGAGCTGGAGCTGGTCAACCGATCGGGTCGCGAGACGGTGCTCCGGCGCGCCCTGGCCGACCTCAAAAATGAGTATCAGTATGTCGTCATCGATTGCCCGCCGTCGCTTGGCCTGCTCACCCTCAACGTGCTCACCGCTGCAGACGGCGTCCTGATCCCGATCCAGTGCGAGTACTACGCGCTGGAGGGGCTGTCCCAGCTTCTGAACACGATCAAGCTCGTGCAGCGCAATTTCAACCCGTCGCTCGCCATCGACGGCGTGCTGCTCACCATGTACGACGCCCGCCTCAACCTCTCGCGACAGGTCGCCGAGGAGGCGAAGGAGTACTTCGGCGCCGGGATGTTCGCCGTCACGATCCCGCGCAACGTGAGGCTGGCGGAAGCGCCGAGCTTCGGAAAGCCGATTCTCCTCTACGATGTGCAATCGGTCGGAGCCAAGAGCTACCTCGCCATCGCCCAGGAGCTGATCCGGCGCGTCGAGCGCGGAGCGCCCGCCGCGACGCCTGAACCGACCGCACAACCGGAGGTCGCATGACGGAGATCGCCGCAGGTCGTCGCCGTCTCGGTCGGGGGCTCGAAGCCCTGCTCGGCCCGACGCGCGAGGAAGCCGAGCGCGAGGGCAGCCTCGTCGAGCTGCCGATGAAGGACATCCGCATGAACCCGCTGCAGCCGCGGCGCGAGGTGGATCCCGGGGCGCTCGAAGAGTTGAAGTCGTCGATTCAACAAGCGGGGTTGCTGCAGCCGGTCGTCGTGCGGCCGTCGCCCGGCGGATCAGGATTCGAGCTGATCGCGGGCGAGCGCCGGCTGCGTGCCTGTCAGGCACTCGGCTGGGAGAAGATCCCAGCCGTGAAACGCGACGTGGACGACCGCACGATGTTGACGCTCGCGCTGATCGAGAACCTGCAGCGCGATGATCTCTCGCCGGTCGACGAGGCCCGCGGCTACGAGCGGCTCATCGCCGAGTTCGAGCTGACCCAGCAGGACGTCGCCATCGCAGTGGGCCGGGATCGCTCGACCGTCGCGAACGCGCTCCGCCTCCTGAAGCTCCCCGACGCCGTGCTCCAGATGCTGCACGATGGTCACTTGAGCGTCGGGCATGCGCGGGCGCTGCTCGCGCTGGACGATCCGCGCACCGTCACCGCGTTGGCGCGGGAAGCGACGGCGCAGGGGCTGTCCGTGCGCGACGTCGAGGACCGTGTGCGTGGCGGCCGGGCACCCGAGCGCCGCCCGCGGCTCAAGCGTGGGCTCGCTCCGGCGCCCGAAGTGCGCCGCGTGGAGGATGCCCTGCGTCGCCGGCTCGGTACCGATGTCCGCGTTTCGCTGCGCGCGAAGGGGAAAGGGCAGCTGCACGTCGCGTTTTATTCGAACGACGACTTGGCGCGGATTCTCGAGCTGATCCTGGGGAGCCCGTTCGACGGATGAAGCCCAAGCCACGCGGCGTCACGATCGTCATCCACGCCGACGGCGACCTTGGATCGAAGCAGTATCGCCTGCCGATGTGGGCATTCGCGGCGGCGAAGTGGGGCGCGCTCGCGATCGCGTTGATGGTCGTGCTGTTCTTCGCGTTCGCGGGTCCGATCTTCCGGGGCTACGCGCGGACCCCCGGGCTCGACCGCGAAGTCGCCCGGTTACGAGAGGAGAATGGCCGCGTGCAGCAGCTCGCCGCCGCGCTCAATCGCGCCGAGGCGAACTACCAGGCGCTGCACCAGATGCTGGGTGGACGCGTCCCGCGTGACACCAGTCCGGGGGCCATCTCGACGGTAGTGGTCCTGATGCGCGCCGTTCCGGTCCGCGCCGCCCCGGCCGGCGCCCGTCGCTACGAGTCCGGCCCTTCCCTGCCCAGCCATTGGCCCCTCGGTGATCTGCAGGGATTCGTAACGCGCGGCAGAGTGGGGGAGGGGGACGCCCAGGACGGCGAGGCCCACGAGGGGATCGATATCGCCGCCCCTATTGGGACGCCGATCCGTGCGTCGGGCGGCGGCACGGTGGAGGCCACGGGAGCCGACCCGGCGTATGGCATGTTCGTCCTCTTGCGCCATCCAGACGGATATGAAACCATGTACGGCCACGCCTCGCGCGTCCTGGTGCGCGAGGGGGATACGGTCAGCGCGGGCGTCGTTATCGGGCTGACCGGCAACTCGGGTCGATCCACCGCGCCGCACCTGCATTTCGAGGTGCGGCGTCAGGGACAGTCGCTCGACCCGCTCACGCTCGTCAAACAGGGGAATTGAAGATGGCGATGTTCACCGAGAAATCCGGTCTCTCCGCCGCCGAGGCGGGGTTGTCGATCATCGGGTCGGGCATGCGGGTGGTGGGCGATATCTCAGCCGAAGGGGTCGTCAAGATCGAAGGCACCGTCGTCGGGACGGTGCAGGCGGGGCGGCAGGTGCTCGTGGCCAAGGGGGGGCTGGTCGAAGGCGATGTGGTAACACGCGAAGCGATCGTCGGCGGCGAGGTGCGTGGCAGCATTCAGGCATCCGAGCGTGTCGAGCTGCAGACGACGAGCCTCGTGCACGGAGACATCGCCACGCGGCGCCTGCTCGTGCAAGAAGGGGGCGAAATCAACGGTGTGCTGCGCATGGGCGATGGGGCGGTCGAGGGGGCAGGGGCGGGCGCTGAGGCAGGCGTAGCGCGTTGATAGCAGTGTTTGTCCACAGCTTGTCTACGTGCAATGTGGATTTACTAAGCCATTGCTGAATATACAGATGGCACACAGTTACACGTCTAGTGCCTACATTCACTGTACCTATGATGTCTTGATATTGTCTTAATACTGTCCAACCTCGACCCGCCGCGCCCACGACCTAACTCCATGTTGCTCGGCGACATCGTCCGCTACAGCGACGATCTCCTGAACGTGCGGGCGATCCACGATGCGCCCGAGGCACAGAACGGCCTCCAGGTCGCCAACGCCGGATCCGTTTCCCGCATCGCTGCGGCCGTCGATCTCACGGCCGCGACCGTTCGCCACGCCGCGAGAGAGGCGGTCGATCTTCTGGTCGTTCATCACGGGCTCTCCTGGAGCCGCTCCGGTAAGGGGGACTCGTACCTGGAGCGGTTCTCTGAGCTCGTTCGGCATGGCATCGCGCTGTACAGCGTGCACCTCCCGCTCGATTGCCATCCCGAGCTCGGCAACGCGGCCGTGCTGGGCAGGCGTTTGGGCCTCTCCATCCAAGAGCCATTCGGAGTCTGGCACGGCCAGCCGATCGGCGTGCTCGGAGACCTCCTCGTCGAGCGCGACGAGTTGGCGAATCGGCTCGCCACGGTGCTCGGCTCGCGGCCGAAGCTGATGCCATTCGGGCCTACGCGGGCCAAGCGCATCGGCATCGTAACCGGGGCGGCGGCATCCTTGATGCAACAGGCCGCCGCGGCGGGCCTCGACACCTACATCACCGGCGAAGGGAATCACCACACCTATTTCGATGCCGAAGAGCTCCATCTGAACGTCTTTTACGGCGGTCATTATGCGACGGAGACTTTTGGCGTCCAGGCCTTGGCCGAGCACCTGAGCGCGAAATTCGAGCTCCCCTGGGTCTTTCTCGACCATCCCACCGGGCTCTGACGGCCCGCCGCGTGCTCGCGGTGCTCGCCATGGCGGAGTTGCTCGCCATGGCGCCCTGGTTCAGCGCCTCGGCTGTTGCTCCAGCGCTCGCCGCCCAGTGGGAGTTGAGCCCGGCGGGCACAGCCGGGCTCACGGTGTCGGTCCAGCTCGGGTTTGTCGTTGGGGCGCTGGTGTCGGCGATCCTCACGTTGTCCGACATGTGGTCGGCGCGACGGCTCGTTTCGGCATCCGCGGTCGCGGCGGCTCTCGCCACCGTCGGTGTGGCGTTGTCATCCAGCGCGGCGATCGGAGTCACGTTCCGATTCATTACCGGCGCGGCACTGGCCTGCGTCTATCCTCCCGGGATGAAGATCGCCGCCGGCTGGTTTCGGGAAGCGCGTGGCTGGGCGATCGGCGTGCTGGTCGGTGCGCTGACCCTCGGATCGGCGGTACCACACCTCGTGCGCTGGCTCGTCCCCGCCGGTCACTGGCGTGCCGTCCTCCTGGTGGCCGCTGCGTCGGCGCTGCTCGGGGCCGTGCTCGTGCGACTCGTCCCGAACGACGGCCCCTACGCCGTGCCGTCCCCACCGTTCTCCTGGTCGGCGACGCCGCGCATCCTGCGCGATCGCGCGGTGCTGCTCGCGAATCTCGGATACCTCGGACACATGTGGGAGTTGTACGCGATGTGGACATGGATGGCGGCGTTCGTGACGGCGAGCGAGACGGCACGCGCGGGGACCCAGAGCAGTCCCGACGTCCGGACGCGCGCGGCCCTCGTCACGTTCAGCGTGGTCGGCAGCGGAGCGGTGGGGTGCTGGCTGGGCGGGAAGTACGCCGATCGCTTCGGGCGCACTGCCATCACGAGCGTGGCGATGGCGGTGTCGGCACTCTGTTGTCTCGGCGCGGGGTGGCTCTTCGGGAAACCACTCGCCACCCTCGTCCCGCTGCTCATCGTGTGGGGCGTATCGGTCGTCGCCGATTCGGCACAGTTCTCGACAGCAGTGAGCGAGCTGGCGCCGCGGGAGTACGTCGGGACCGCCCTCACGCTGCAGACCAGTCTCGGCTTCTTGCTCACAACCGTGACGATTTCCCTGTTGCCGCTCCTGGCATCCGCCGTGGGCTGGCGCTGGAGCATGACAGCGCTGGCTCCGGGTCCGATCCTCGGCGTGATGGCGATGCAGGCACTGCGCCGGCGGCCGGAGGCGACGCGGCTGGCCGGAGGGCATCGCTGAGGAGGGTAAAAAGAACGATCGCTATGGGACCGTCAGCAACCCCACGTCGCCGGGCCCGAATTCATCCGGGACTCTGGTGACGCCGGCCGGCACGAACCACTCTCCACCATCGATCCGGATGCTGAAACGATAGGTCCCCGGCGCGAGCGGCGCCGGGAGTGTCCACACGGACTTCGCTCCCGCGGTCAGTGCCAGCGGCTGCCAATCGGTGAAATCTCCTTCGATCTCGATTGAGTGCGCCCCCGCGGCGTAGATCACGAACCCGCCGTTGCTCTGCAGCTCGGCGCTGGCCGCGGGCGGATCATCGAGACTCGGCGCCGAGTGATGGATCGCCGGTCGCGGTATGTCTGAGAGCGACGGGCGGGAATGGCCCGGCACGGTGGAGAAGCGCAGCGACAGGGTCAGGTACTTCCCCGCGACACTGCCTCTCGTGGGATCGGTGGGGTAGCGGCCACCCGCTAATACGAGGGCGATCCACGGCCCCACCGCGAAACCGCCGCTTGCCTCCCCGTACACGCCGTGCCCACCCCCTCGACTCCAGACGCGCACGCCGAGCGATCCGTCGAAGGTGCAGCGGCCGTGGATGGCGTGCGTGGCGCCTTCCACGTCGGTATAGGCACTATCGCCCACGCGCGTGTACGTCGCAGTGGCCAGCCACGTGGCGCTCAATTGTCGCGTCCACACGCCCCCCAGGATCGCTCCGACGGGACGCTGCGCCTGAACGAACGACGTCGTCCCGCTGGTACCGCCGATCCACGCGCCGATTCGGGCCCCATCGGCGTGCAGTCGTGCGGTCAGCAAGGCGTGGGAAAAGCCGTTGAAGTCGCGGTACTGGCTCGCCCCGGCGAGACCGGTCAGCTCTCCCGTCCAAAGCCCGAAACGCGCGCTGAAGATCGATCCCGCCATGTTCGCCTGCATGCTGCGGTTCCCGCTCGCGAAGCGGAGATAGGACCCGTTGGCGACCACCAGGGTGCGCGGCGCGGCCCAGCGGAACGAGGGCGAAACGGCGGCGGCGGTACTGGGGAGAAAGCCGTCGTAATGCACGTTCGAGACGCCGAGATCGACGGCCGCTTTGACTTGGGCGACGAGCCTCGGTGTGGCGGCGGAGGAGCAGGCCACGACGGCCGTGACCGCCCACGCGGGGCGCCCGGTTTTCACGGGCGGGGCATCAGACGGTCATGGTTTGCGCGAGGGGTTCGCGCCGACGTCACGCAGAGTGGCGTCGACGCGTACGGCGGCGGCTGCCGCCGGCGACGCACCCAGCGCGATGTCGCGCTCGACGGCGCGGCGGAAATCCGCAATCTGATCGTCGCGCGCCTGAGTGGCGAGCGCCAGCACTGCGGCAGCCGCCGAGTCGGGTGGGACGCCGCTCGTCACGAGATCGGTGAGAGCGGCCAGCGCGACGGTGAGCGACTGTGTCCGGCGCTGGCGCAAGAGCGTCAGGTCCTCCGGACGGACGCCGGCGCGCAGGGCACTGGCGCCCGCATCGAGCTCCGCCGGAGAGGACTCGCGCCCGAGTGCGGCGCGGGCGACGCCGACCTCTCCCGCCAGCCGCCGGACGGCGGCGATGATCCGGTCGGAATCGGCGTGCTTCGCGGAGCCCTCGAGCGCACGCTGGACCAGCGGCTCGACCGGCAGTCCGGCGACGCGCGCCGAGTCCATCAGCGCGCCGACGGCTGCGAGCGTGGTGCTGTCGAGGCGACGCTCGAGGCGGGGATCCTGGGCATGCGCCGGGCGCGCCAGCGCGAGCGCGGCGACGAGGACAAGCCCCGATACCCGGCGAATCGGCGTCATGCGCGCGCTATCCCCCGACTGTGACGACGCTGCTCGGCGCCCCGAAATCATCCTGTGCCCGTGGTGCCGACGGATCGGCGAGCCAGCGGGTCCCGTCGACGAGAAAGGCGTAGCGGTGCCGGCCCGAGGTGAGCGGGAGGGTGACGGTCCAGAGCCGTCCATCACGGGCGGCGCGCATCGGAGTCAGTCGCGCGTCCCAGTCGTTGAAGTCTCCGACCAGGGACACCGACTCGGCGCCGGGCGCCACGACCACGAACTGCACCGGGGTCACATCGGGGGGCAGCGGCTCGCTTTGCCGCGGGGTACGAGACGGCAGCACCCAGACCAGCACCGCGATGGCCGCCGCGAGGCCAAGACCGGCAATCGGGGAGATGGCGACCGGGCGTGGGCGGCGCAGCCATTCCCAGGCGCGCGCCGTGAATCCCGGAGACGCGATACGACCCATCACTCGGGCGTCGAGGCGCGGATCCATCTCGACCGGCTCGCGCAGCCGGTCGATCATGCGGTTCAGGGCGTCGTGCTCAGACACGTTCGACCTCGCTCAGCAGGGAGCGGAGCTGCTCCCGGGCGCGCGACACACGCATTTTGAGGGCCGATACCTTGGCCCCGGTGAGTTCCGCCATCTCATCGTACTCCAGCTCCTCGACGTGCTTCAGGAGGAACGCTTCTCGCAGCGCCGGCGCGAGTTGATCGAGTGCCCGACGGATCGTGACGTCCCAGTCCGCACGTTCGGGCTGCTCGGCGGCCGCCGCGCGCGCCAGCGAGGCGTCGTCTCGCACGAACATCCGCTGCCGGCGCGCTGTCCGGCGACCCGCGGTGCGGCAGCGATTGACCAGGATCCCGAAGAGCCAGGCGCCGAACCGCGCGTCATCGCGGCAGCGTGCGATCGAGCGGTAAGCGCGAACGAATGCGTCCTGGAGGGCTTCCTCGGCGTCGTCGCGGTCGCCGAGCATGTGTACGGCGTAGCGGCCGAGACGCGTGCGGTAACGCGCCACCAGCACCGTGTACGCGGCCTGGTCGCCGGCGCGCACTCGTCGCACGAACTCGGCGTCACCACTCACTGCTGGATATACCCAGCCGGCTCCCGGCGGGGTCACATTTCGTCCTGTTGTGACTCGGGGCCCGTGAGTCGAGGTATCGGGCTTCGGACCCTGCGAACTACTGGAGCCTCTCATGAAGCGCCTGCTCGCCACCGTGTTCGTGTTGGCCGGAATCGCCGGCGTCGCCTGCTATCAAGACGATACACTCCACCCGTCGATGATCGCGCCGACCAAGGTATTCCTCACCGACGGGCCATTTCCGTTCGACACCGTTCGCAGCGTCAATATCTACGTGAAGGAAATCGCTGCGGCGACAGTGGCCGATACGACCAGCGGACTCCCGGGGGCGGCCCCGACCGTCCAGTGGACGACGATCGTCGCGCCACACAAGCGATTCGACCTCCTGACGCTCCAGCAGGGCGTGACGGCGTTCGTTGGTCAGCAGACGATCGATGCCGGAAAGTACGCCGCGTTCCGGATGATCATCAATGCCGATTCCTCTTCGATCATCTTCGATGACGGATCGAGCGCGGTTGTGAGGTGGCCGTACCCTTATGCGGGAGAGATCCCGATATACGCGCTGGTGGACGGCCAGCCGATGAACGTCCCGGCGACGGGCGGCGAGATTGTGATCGACTTCGACGTCGGTCGGAGTTTCCAGTACAACGTCTTTACGGGTCACAACGAGTTTCAGATGTTGCCCTACCTGCGGGCGGTCAACAGCGCCGCAACCGGGGCGATTAGGGGCACCGTCACCGTGCCGGACGTTGAAGGGAATCCCGTCCCCAACCAGAACGCCGACGTGTCCGTTTTCAGCGGCGACGCGACCCGAGACGCGTCGACCTGGCTCCTGGTGGCGACGGGCCATACGGACGCGTTGGGGCACTATCAGGTGAGCTTCCTCGATGCCGGCGGCTGGATTGTGCACGTCGAGCAGCCGAAGCTGCCCGGGCTGGCGGCCTCCATCATCCCGAGCGTGCTGGTCTCGGCCGGCAACACGACGACGCTCGACGTCCAGCTCGCGCGCGCGGCCGTTGGGACTTTCATCAATATCACCGGACCGTCCTCCGTGGGGTTCGGCGGAACGATCATGCTCATGGCTGCGGTGGGTGACTCCAACGGCATTCCCGAGGCCAATCCCCAGGTCACCTGGTCGAGCCGCGACCCATCGATCGCCCTCGTGCTTCAGGACTCGAGCTTTGTCGCGGACTCGTTGTCCAAGACGCTCGTGCTCGGCTACGGGGTGGGAACCACCTGGATCGTGGCGACTAGCGGAACGCTCGCGGATTCGATTCAGGTTCAAGTGGTGAACTCGCCGCCTACGAATCCGGTGTACAACATTACGCTCAACCCGGCGAGTATGACCCTGGCACAGGGCGACAGCAACTACTTTACGGCGACACTGTTCGATTCCGCTGGAAACGTGTTGACGGGCCCACAGACGTCCTGGTTCCTCACCGACTCCTCGGGCGTCGCCACCATCATCTGGGCCTCGGGCAACACAGCCTGGATTCACGCGAATATCTCGGGCACGACGCACATCCGGGCCGCGAGCCAGAGCAAGTTCAAGGACGCGACGATCACCGTGCCGTGACCACCTGAACGACGCCCTCCGAGGTAGTTTTCCCCGCCTCGGAGGGCATTGCGCGTGCGGTACACCAATCCGTGGCCTGGCGGCGCACTCGATGTGCGCTTCAAAGACTTTCTGCGCTGGCGAATGGAGCGCTGGCGCAAGCCGCAGCCGCCCGTTTCGGAACCGGCATCGCTGCCTCACGCCACGCCGTGCTACGCCGTCCCCCGCGCCACCGCCGACGTCCTCACCCTCACCTGGGTTGGACACTCGACCTTCCTGATTCAGATCGGTGGGCTCAATATCCTCACCGACCCGATGTGGAGCCGGCACGCCTCACCGGTTCCCGGCGTGGGACCGGAGCGGCTGGTTGAACCGGCCGTCCGTTTCCAGGATCTCCCGCCGATCGACGTCGTGCTGCAGTCGCACGACCACTACGATCACCTCGACGACCGGACGGTATGCCGCCTCGAGGCGGAGAATCCCGGCGCGCGCTGGGTTGTCCCGCGGGGTCTCAAGCCGTTCCTCAAACACCGCGGCATCCTCGAAGTCACCGAGCTCGAGTGGTGGCAGGATATCTCGATCGACGAGGTGACGCTTGGCTGCACCCCCGCGCAACATTTCAGTGGACGCACACCGTGGGGACGCAACCGGACGCTGTGGTGCGGATGGAGCATCGCCGCATCCGGATGGCGTGTGCTCTTTGCCGGCGATACCGGCTACCATCCCGATTTCGCGAAGATTGCCGAGTGCTTCGGACCGTTCGATGTCGCGCTGCTGCCGATCGGCGCCTACGATCCCCGCTGGTTCATGCGCTCGGTGCATATGGATCCCGAGGAAGCGGTGCAGGCGGTACGCGACCTGGGCTTGCCGCGCTTCGTCCCGATGCATTGGGGGACCTTCCAGCTCACCGACGAGCCGCTCGGGGAGCCGCCCGAGCGCGCCCGGGCAGCGTGGCGCGCGGCGGGGCTGCCCGACGACCGCTATTGGCAGCTGGCGTTCGGAGAGACGCGAACGCTCGAGAACGGCGCCTCCGCGTGATCGGCCCCCTCTTTCATCCACGGCGGCGAGCCCCGAGTGAAGAGCCGCGTCCGCCGCGTTACGAGTTGGCCACCAAAGTTCCGATCGGGTGGGTGCTCGAGCGTCTGGCGGCGTGGCTGGCCCACTGGGAGCGCGCCGAGCTCCTGACACCGGAGATCGCTGTCACGATCCGCGGCCTGCCAGCCGAATTCCAGGGGTACCGCATCGCCCTGGTGACCGATCTGCATCACGGGCCCGTCGTGCCGTTGTGGTGGCTCGAGCGCGTAGCCGCGCGCGTGGCCACCCTCGCGCCGGATCTCGTGGTGCTGGGCGGCGACTTCGTCAGCCACGCCAAGAGCGATCTCGAGGGATTGGGTCCGGTCCTGACTCGCTTCGCGGCGCCCGACGGAGTGTATGCCGTGCTCGGCAATCACGATCACTGGGTGGGAGCGGAGCTCGTCGCGGACGTGGTTTGCAGCGCCGGTCTCGAACTGCTGCACAACCGGCACCGGCTGATCCAGCGAGGCGCCGCGGTGCTCGCGATCGCCGGCGTGGACGACTTCACCCACGGCGCCGTGCGGCCGCGCGATGCGCTGCACGACGTAGCGGATCACGTGCCGCGCATCCTCATCTCCCATAATCCCGACCTCGTCGAGTACCTGCCGGCGGAACTGCGCGTCGATCTGGTCCTCTCGGGTCACACGCACAACGGCCAGGTCCACTGGCCGATCATCGGACCGCTCACCGTGCCGTCGCAGTTCGGAAGGCGATACATGCAGGGGCTGCGGCGCGTCGGCGAGCGCTGGATCTACGTGTCGGCGGGCGTGGGATCCTCTGCGATGCCGCTCCGGTGGGGAAATCCCCCGGAATTGCCGGTGTTGCGGTTAGTTCGCTCGTAACATCGCCCCGTCAAAGCGGCACCACGAACCGCACCGTCACCTGCTCCGCGGTCTGCGGCGACACGCTGTACGTGCTGTCTGCCCCCAACACGCGCTTCACGCCCTGCGCTTCCGCTTCGGCAATTCCCGCCACATCCCGGAACGTGATCTCGAGCGCGCGTCCGTCGATTACGCGATAACTCGTGGGACGACCGAGCAGCCGGTGGTGGGGGTCGATGCGAGCGAGTCCCTGGGCCAGCTGGCGCTGAATATCGTCGATGCGGCTCGCGGTCACGATCGCGCGCCTTTTCGGTTGTCGAGCACCGCCCGCGCGTTGCGACGCATCCCTTCCTGCCCAGGCCGCTCGAAGGCGGTGTCGATGTAGCGTGCCTCGAACTCGGCTGCCTCGAGACCCAGCAGCACCTTCGGATCCGCATGAGCGGTCTCGGGGCGTGGCACCAATGCGGGGTCGGACGTCGCGCGTGCGAAGCGCATGTTCCAGGGACATACGTCCTGGCAGATGTCACAGCCGAAGAGCCATTCGCCGACCAGGTCGCGCTCTTCCGGCGTGAACGCACCGCGATGCTCGATCGTGAGATACGAGATGCAGCGGCGCGCGTCGAGCGTATGTGGAGCGGGGAAGGCACCGGTCGGGCAGGCATCGAGACAGGCGCGACAGGTGCCGCAGCGATCCGCATCGAACGGCGGATCGGGCTCCAGATCGGCATCGGTGAGCACGGTTCCGATGAACGTGAACGATCCCATCGTTGGATTGATGAGCATCGTGTTCTTCCCGATCCATCCGAGGCCGGCCCGCTGAGCCAGGTCCCGCTCCGGCACGGGCCCGGCGTCGACATAGGACCTGTTGCGCGCGCCGGGGACGAGCTCTCCTATCGTGGCGGCCAGCTGCTCGAGCCTCGGCCCGATGATTCGGTGGTAGTCGGTGGACCAGGCGTATTGGGCGACGCGCGTCAAGTCGCGCTTGGACAGACTGTCCCCGGGCCCATGGGCCGGGGAATGCCGGTAGTTCGTCAGCGTCACCACCGCCGAGCGCGCCCCGGGCATGATCAGGCGCGGGTCTTTTCGCTGCGCTGCCTGCCGGTGGAGGTAGGTCATGGTGCCGGCGTATCCCGCCTCGAGCCAGCGATCGAGCCCCTCGGTGCGCGGGTTCGCTTCGAGCGGCGCGATCCCGACCGCATCGAACCCCAGCGCCAGCGCGCGTCGCTTCAGCTCGATACTCACACTCTGCATACGTTGCTTCGGGGCGTTCTCCCTCGACGTTCTTGCTCGACGTCTATCCCTGTCAGAGTCGCATGGTCTCGCGGCGCCATCGTGCAAACCTGACGACATCATCGACCGGTGGGACGGCGTCTTCGTCGCCATACGCCGTGAACATGCGCCAGCGGAGGTATTCGCGCGGCGGCAGCGGCAAGAACGGCGCGTGGCGGTACCAGTCACGCGAGCGAAAACTCCAGGTGAGGCGCAGCAGATCCACGGCCAGGCGTGGTCTCACGACTGCGCGCAACGCCAGACGGGCGACAAGCGAGCTCCAACTCGCCGGAGTCTGCATGGCTTCTGTATATTCAGCGCCTATGACGCTTGCAAGCGGCGTCGCGGCCGGCTCGATCGAGCAGCCCCTGGCCGGCTACCGGAGCGAATTCCCCATCTTCCGGGACCGGATTTATCTCAATACCTGCTCCCTGGGCCCGCTCGGGGAGCGGGCCCGGCGGAAAGTAGCCGGCTTTCTCGACGTCTGGCAGGCGCGCGGCGCGGCGGCCTGGTACGACGTCTGGTGGGAGGCCCTGGCCGAGCTCCGCGAGCGCTACGGCAACGTCATCGGCGCGCCGGCGGACACCATCGCGCTCGCGCCGAGCGTATCGGTGGCGGTGGCGACGGTCGCCAGCGCGCTGGACTACCGTCGGCGGCCGCGCGTGGTCGTCACCTCGCTCGACTTCCCTACCGTCGTCTATCAGTGGCTCGCCAAGTGTCCTCAGGGCGTCGAGCTCGTCGTCGTCGAGAGTCCGGATCAGGTGACGGTGCCCGTCGAAGCGATCGCCCGTGCGGTCGACGAGCGCACCGCGCTGGTCGCCACGTCCCACGTGTATTTCACGAGCGGCGCCATCCAGGACATCGCGGCCATCGCGGATGTGGCGCATCGCAAGGGGGCGCTCTGTCTCATCGACGCCTACCAGTCGGTGGGGCAGGTGCCGGTCGACGCCCCCGCGACCGGAGTGGACTTCCTCATCGCCGGCGGACTGAAATGGCTGCTCGGCGGAACGGGGATCGTGTTCTGCTACGTGCGCGATAACCCGGATCAGCGGCTGGTGCCAACCATCGCCGGGTGGTTCGGACACAAGGACCAGTTCGCTTTCGATTCCCGCTCGCTCGAGCTCCACGACGATGCGCGTCGCTTCGAGCTGGGCACGCCCGCCCTGGCGGCGGTCTACACCCAGCTCGGCGGACTCGAATACATCGAGGAGATCGGGGTACCCGCCATTCGGCGCGCCACCGCCGGGCTGGTCGAGGACCTCGTGGCCCGTGCGCGCGAGCAGGGGTTCCGGCCGAAGGTCGCTGAGACGCCACTGCAACGGTCGGCGATCGTGATGCTGCCGGCCGACGATCCGGCGGCGGCAGTGCGGCATCTCGCCGCCGCCGCAATCGTGGCGGACGCCCGTCCCGGGCACGTTCGCCTCTCTCCTTTCTTCTACAACGTGCAGGACGACCATGTCGCAGCACTCGCCCGACTCGCAGCATACCGCAGTCACTGAAGACGAACGACTGCTCACGACGGTCCCGTCGACGGAGCGGCGTGCCTTCGTGCACACCGATCCGTGGCGTGTCCTCAGGATCATGGGCGAGTTCGTCGAGGGGTTCGACACGCTCTCCGACGTGCGGTACGCGGTCACGATCTTCGGCTCGGCGCGCACCCGGCCGGACGATCCGTACTATGACAAGGCGGTCGAGACGGCTCGGCTGCTCGCCAAGCACGGGTTCCCCATCATCACCGGGGGCGGCCCGGGCATCATGGAGGCCGCGAACCGCGGCGCGCAGGAGGGGAACGGACTCTCGATTGGCTGCAACATCGAGCTGCCGTTCGAGCAAGGAACGAATCCCTTCGTCGAGCGCTCCATCAATTTCCGGTATTTCTTCGTCCGCAAGACGATGTTCGTGAAGTACTCCACCGCCTTCATCGTCTACCCGGGCGGCTTCGGGACGATGGACGAGCTGTTCGAAGCCCTGACGCTGATCCAGACCGGCAAGGTGAAGCACTTCCCCGTGATTCTGTTCGGGCGTGAGTACTGGAAGGGCTTGTGCGAGTGGCTGGCCGACCGGGTCGCCGGCGAGGGGAAGATCGATACCAAGGACATGAACCTCCTTCACGTCACCGATGACCCGGCGGAAGCGGTGCATTTCGTCGTACAGGCCCGCGAGCGCAAGACATCACACACGAGCCGCCCCGAGGTGAAGCGGTGACCACATCCGGGTTTCTGCGCGGTCCGCGAATCGATCCCCAAGCCATCTCGGGCCGGGAAACCATCGCCGAGCTGGTCGACAACTCCTTTCTCGCCTACAACGCCGGGCGGCTGCGCGAAGCGTGCCGTCTCTACGCCGATCGGATGCTCGCCGACGACGCCACCGTCGGGATGAGCTTGACGGGTGCCATGACACCAGCGGGGCTCGGCATGAGCACGATCATCCCCCTCATGGAGGCGGGGTTCATCGATTGGATCGTTTCGACCGGGGCGAACCTGTACCACGACGCCCATTTCGGGCTCGGGCTCTCGATGCACCGCGGGACGCCGTTCGCGGACGACGTCGAGCTGCGGGAGGAAGGGGTCGTGCGCATTTACGACATCTTTTTCCACTATGACGTGCTGCTGTCGACCGATGCGTACATCCGGGAGGTCTCGGCGCGCCCCGAGTTTCAGCGCTCGATGAGCACGGCGGAGTACCACTATCTCCTGGGCGGGTTCGTGCGCGAGCGCGAGAAGGCGCTCGGGTTGACGCGGCGGTCGGTGCTCGCGGTGGCCCACGAATGCGCCGTGCCGATCTACACATCTTCCCCGGGGGATTCCTCGATTGGGATGAATGTCGCCGAGCAGGCGCTCGCCGGCTCGAAGCTGCGCTTCGACGTCTCGGCCGACGTGAACGAGACGTCGGCGATCGTGTTCGGCGCCAAGTCCAACGACGGCAAGAGCGGCGTGCTGCTGATCGGCGGCGGCAGCCCCAAGAATTTCGTGTTGCAGACGGAGCCGCAGATCCAGGAAGTGCTGGGGATCAGCGAAAAGGGGCACGACTACTACCTGCAGATGACCGACGCGCGTCCCGACACCGGCGGCCTCTCGGGCGCGACGCCGTCCGAAGCGGTGAGTTGGGGGAAGGTCGATCCCGACCAGCTCCCGGGGACCGTGGTGTGCTACCTCGACAACACGGTGGCGTTTCCGATCCTCGCCGCGTACGCCCTCGCCCGCCGGCGCCCGCGCCCGTTGAAGCGATTGTACGACCGTCGTGCGGCGATGATGGCGCAGCTGGAGCAGGCGTACAGAGCATCCAAGGCGGAGCGCGACCAGCGCGCCGAGCGCGCGACCGGCGGCCGCGAGCGCTGAGGTGGGGCGCCCGGTCGGCGGGTCCCGGGTCTACGCGCTCTACGTCCTTGGGCTGCTGACGCTAATCAACTTCTTCAACTACGCGGATCGCAACGTCGTCTTCGCGGTCTTCGAGCCGATCAAGCACGATCTCCGTCTGTCGGATCAGCAGCTCGGATGGATCGGCTCCGCCTACATCATCGTCCTCTCCCTCGCCGCCCTGCCGCTCGGCGTCCTCGGTGATCTCCGCACGCGGCGCGGCGTCATTGCCTGGGGCGTCGGCGTGTGGAGCCTCTTCACGTCGCTCGGCGGAGCGGTACGCGGGTTCTGGCAGCTGTTCTTCTGTCGAGCGATGGTGGGCGTCGGCGAGGCGGGCTACGGCTCCGTCTCGCAGGCGCTGATCGCCGAGTACTACAAGGAACGCCAGCGCCCCTTCGCCCTCGGCGTCTACTCCGTCGGCATGGCGCTAGGCGGGGTGGCGGGCGTCTGGCTTGGCGGGCTCCTGGCCGAAAGGTATGGCTGGCGGCACGCGTTCCTGTGGCTCGGGATCCCCGGCTTTCTCCTCGCGGTTCTCGCTTCGCGCCTGCGCGAGCCGGAACGTCGCCCCCCGCCCCCGTTCGCCGTGACAGTGCGACGGCTCACCACGACCGGCCTGAGTCGGGCACTGCGGTATGCCTATCCCCTCATCGGTCTTACGATGATCGGGGCGGTCGCGAGCGGCGTACTCGCCCTGATTCGCGTCATCCCGAACGAGATGGTGGTGGCGGTGTTCGGAATGTTCTTCGGCATTGGCGTCGCCTGGACGGTCGCGCGGCTCGTGCCGCTGGCGCTGGAGCAGGGCAGTCAGGCATCCGAGGTCGCCGCCACCGCCTTCGAGGAATTCCTCGAAGCGGCGGCCGTCGTACTGCGAATTCCGACTCTCGTCTGGGTGTTCGTTGGCGGTGCCCTCGTCACATTCGCGGTGAACGGCCTCATTGCCTGGGCGGCCAGTTTCATGCAACGCGTTCACGGCTTGCCGGTGAGCGACGTCGGCCGACTCTTCGGGTTCTACGGGCTCACCGGGGGGGCGCTCGGGGCGTTGGCCGGCGGCGGTCTCGCCTCCTGGCTCGCGCCCCGGTGGAAAGGGGCGCGGGTTGCCGTGGCGGGAGCGGGCTTCATCCTCGGCGCGCCGATCGTGGTGATTCTGATCCTTTCGCCGGGCCTCCGGTTCTTCGAGTCCTGCGTGTTCGGTACGTACTTCTTTTATACGTGGTACAATGGGCCATTGTCGGCGGTGATCTTCGATGTTGTGCCGGCTGCCGTGCGCTCGTCGGTGATGGGAGCGTTCCTGCTGTTCTCCCACCTCGCCGGAGACGCGGTCGCGCCGCCGCTCATCGGATTCATCTCCGACCGATTGCAGGCCACCTGGCACCTGCCGGCCGACGACGCGTTGCGGCGCGCGATGCTCCTGTTGCCGGCGGTGGGCATGGTCGGGGGAATCGTCATCCTGTTCGCGCTGCGGACGGTGGGGCGGGACATGGCACGTGTGAAGCGGGGGGGCGCGTGAAGATCGCCGTCGTGTTCGACACGCCGCACCCCGATTGGGGCGACGAGGACTACCGCCGCGAGATGTCGGAAGGAAAGGTCGAGGAGGCGGAGTACGACGTCGCGCGCGCGCTGATCCAGAACGATCACGAGGTCCGTTTTATCGGGATCGTGGACGACGTGCGCCCACTGATCAACCAGCTCAACGAGTTCGAGCCGGCGCTCGTGTTCAACTGCTGCGAGGGGTTCCGCGGCAGCTCGCAGTACGAGTACGCCGTAGCAGCGGTGCTCGAGATGCACGGGTGGCGTCACACCGGGTGCACCCCGACGGGGCTCCTCGTCGCGCGCAACAAGTCGATGAGCAAGAAGATTCTCAAGCACCACGGCATCCGCGTCCCGGAATTCGCGACCTTCCACCCCGGCGATCCATTTCTGCGGCCCTCCACGCTGCGGTTTCCGCTCATCGTGAAGCCGCTCCTCGAGGACGCCTCGGTGGGGATCGCCCAGTCGTCGGTGGTGAGCGACGATCAGAGTCTCGCCGAGCGGGTGGGGTTCATCCACGAGAAGTACCAGCAGGCCGCGATCGCCGAGGAGCTGATCGAAGGTCGTGAGCTGTACGCGGGGTTGATCGGCAACGACGAGCTCGAATTCCTGCCCGTGGTCGAGCTGCACTTCGGGAAGCTGTCGAAGGCCGAGCGGCGCATTGCGACGTACAAGGCGAAGTGGGACGAGGAATACCGCGATCGCCATCACATCCGGTCGGGTTTCGCGCGATTGTCGGAAGCGCTGCGCGGCAAGATCCGGGACGCCTGCGAGAAGGCCTTTCACGCATTGTGGCTGCAGGACTACGGGCGCATCGATCTGCGGGTGACCCACGACCACGAGGTCTACGTGCTGGAGGCGAACCCCAATCCGTTCATCGCCTATGGCCACGAATTCGCGAACGCGGCGGAAAAGGCGGGCATGAGCTACCAGAAATTCATCCAGCGTCTGGTGGACGAGGCGCTGCGGCGATGAGCGGCCCCTGGTCGGCCGTCCGCAACCTGATCACCCGTCGGCGCCGCGAGATCCCGCGACCGGAGCTGCGTTGCCCGCGCTGCCGCGCCGAGCTGCAGCGGTTCTGGTTCTTCTGTCCCAATTGCAGCAAACAGCTCGTCTGGGGCGACGTGCAGCGCGAGACGGGTGCCGAATGCCGCTACTGCCGCTGGATCGTGTCCGACAGCTTCTCGTGGTGTCCCTGGTGCGGGCGCGAGATCGCCGACCGGGACTCCAGCCCCGAGCCGCTGAAGCGGCCCAAGGGGTTCAAGTATGAGCGGCGCTGCCGCCGCTGCCACGGCGGCCTGCAGTATCCGATGCAGTGGTGTCCGTGGTGCGGCAAGGTGCAGCGGTGGAAGTACGAACGATTCCAGAACGATTGTCCTCACTGCGACCGGGGCGTAGACGACTGGATGGACACATGCCCGTGGTGCGGGGAGGACGCCACCGGCCGGGACCTGATCGAGCGCGCGCTGCGCCGCGTGCGCCGCCTCCTCATCGTGTCGCGCATCAAGGACTGGGATTATCGGGTGCTGCTGCGTCCCGGAGTGTCCGGTGTGTCACCGTACGCGCCCAAGGTGATCGAGATCGATCGCCGTTACGTCACGAGCAAGCGGCGGCGCGACGAGATCTCGTGGAATACGCTCACCGGCTTGATCCTCCACGAGCTGGGACACTCGTTCCTGTATCACAACTGGACCTGGACGCGGACCGGGCGGTTCCGGCGCGCCTTCGGCGAGGTCCGACGGGCGTACCGCGTGGCCGATGAGCACTGGGTCGATTTCGAGCGCCGGCGCGTCGCGACCACGCTGGTGGACTACGTCAGCCGCTACGCGGGGACGCATCCTCAGGAGGATTTCGCCGAGACATTCCGGTTCTACGTGGCCCGCCGCGGCCGCCTGCGGGAGCTGTTCGGGGAATTCGGGCGCAAGCGCAAAGGCGTAGTGGTGTTCGAGAAGTTCCTGGTGGTGCACGACTACGTGCGGTCCCTGCGCGGGTGGCGGTGACACGCCGTCGTGAAGGTGGTCGAGGTTGGTAAAGGATGGTGGAGGTGAACCCGACGACCCCCCACCATCCTCGGCAACCTACTAGAAGATCGTGAAATTCAGTCCCGCGGCGATCTGGAACGACGTGTTGGTGTGTCCCAGGACTCGGCCCTCGACGTACGGATGCGCGGCGCCGCGGCGGGACTCGAGACCGAACAACAGATCCCACCCCGTATCATTGTTCGACACGCCGCCGGCTGACGCATTCTGGAAGTCCAGACCGCCGCCGAGGTAGAACGCCGACCCATACCCCGTCGGCATGCGGAACTTCAGGTCACCGCTCAGTCCAAAGCGGCTCCCCGTATCGACCAGGTAATAGTCGAACGACGGATAGAACTCGACGTATGCACTGAGCGGCAGCAGCATGTGCCCGCCGATCAGGGCCCGGTCCATATCGAAATTGTATCCGACATGCGGGCCGATATGCGCCCGCTGCGCGTGCGCTCGAACGGTGATGCACGCGAGCAGGAGGCCCGTCAGAAAGAGCGCGTGTCGCAGGCTCATGATCTCCTCCTCTTGTTGATTCAGGGTGTCTCGCACCCACCCGGATGACACCGGTCCATCGCCCCGGGTTCCGATTCCCTCGGGCGCCGTGCTCGTAGTGTGTCTCACATCACACGCGACAGCCGGATCTCGGCGGTCTTGTGCAGTTCCGCGGGTCGGTCACACTTTCTCTGCACCTATGTCGGAAGGCCTGATGGGTCGCGTCCATATGCTCGTACTCGTCCTCTTGACCGGTGGCTCCGCGGTAACCCGCGCGCAGCGTCCGCCGGCGCCTCACGTCGAGGTCGCGGCGATCGCGCCGCGCCCCGAGGATGTGGCCACAGTCGACGGCATTCTGCGCGCGTTTTACGACGTGATCTCCGGGCCTGCCGGGCGGCCGCGGCAATGGGCGCGGGACCGGACGCTCTACATCCCCGGCGTGCACTTCGTCTCGCTCTCGACCGACAGCACCGGGCACGTGCGCGCCGACGTCGTGGATCATCAAATGTTCGTGGACCGATCCGATGCCGGCCTCGTCCGCCGCGGCTTTTTCGAGACCGAGATTCATCGTACGACCGCACGTTTCGGCAACATGGTGCACGTGTTCAGCACCTACGAAATGCGCGAGCGGGCGGACGGGCCGGTCATCGGACGCGGCGTCAACAGCATCGAGCTGTTCTGGGACGGGTGGCGCTGGTGGATTGCGGGGGCGCAGTGGGATGACGAGCGTCCCGACAATCCGATCCCGAAGGAGTACCTGCCGTAATCCCGCTTGCCGATCGCCGCCGTTACTACCGGGCGGCGCTGCGCTTCTCCCGTCTGGCGCGCGGCGTCGTCACGCGGCGTGTCGCTGGAGGCTTCCGGGCTCGTCTCAAGTCCGACGCGAGCTTCGTGACCGACGTCGACCTGGCGGCGGAGCGCGTGCTGCGCCGGGCGATCGGCCGGGCGTTTCCGGATCACGGTATCCTGGGCGAGGAATTTCCGCCCACGCGCTCCGGCGCCCCCTTCCAGTGGATCCTCGATCCGATCGACGGGACGACGAGTCTGACACACGGCATCCCGTTCTACGGTACGATTATCGCCCTGCATCACGCGGGGACTCCGCTCGTGGGCGTGATCGATCTCCCGGGACTGGACCGGCGCTACAGCGCGGCGGTGGGGCTCGGCGCGTGGTGTAATGGGCGGCGTCTGCGGGTCCGCGACGCTGCGCGGGGCGCGATCGACAAGGAGGTTGTGTCGGCGGGCGATCGTGACCGGTTCGTGCAGTGTCGCGCCGGTGCGGCGTTCGACCGGCTGATGCGTGAGCATCCCACCGTTCGCGGGTACGTCGACTGTATCGCTCACGCCTTCGCCGCCGAGGGACTGGTGGGCGCGGTGGTCGACTATGGGGTGAAGCTCTGGGACATCGCGGCGACGCAGGTGCTGATCGAGGAGGCGGGTGGTCGTTACATCCTGGCGTACCAGTCTCGCACGAAGGAGCCCACCCTGTACGGGATCATCTGCGGCAAGCCGGCGATGGTCAGCCGGATGGAGCGAATCTTCGTCCGTTAGCCGACCGCCTGGCTGGCACGCCCGACCTCGCGCAGGAACTCACGCGACTTGCGCACCTCCTCCAGGTACTCGCCGATCTCATCGTCCTCCCGGTTCGAATCCCATCCCAGGAGCTCGGCCATTTTCCGGGCGACGTTCGCCGCGATGCCTGCCCCGTGCTGGGGATCCTCGTAGAACAGGTGCAGCCGCCGGATCAGGACGTCGGCGAGCTTGACCGCCATCTCCCGCTCGACGGCGTACACCACCTCAGCTCGAATCTCCGCCCGCCCGGCCACCAGCGGTCCACCCAGGACCTTGTTCTTGGTCACGAGGTTCAGGATCGCGGCCGATTCCGTGCCGTAACTGTCGACCAGGTGGCGGGCGGTGAGAGGGGAGAGCTCCTTCATGCGAACCGACTGCATCATGACGTCGAGTGCCGCGATCTCGCCGCCGGGGAGCGGGTGCGCATCGGTGGCGGGCCGTGGCGGTTGCTGGCGGCCGTCGAGCTGGCGGAGGCGCTGCACCACGAGGTCGACCACGTCCCGCCCCATCACGCGATAGGTCGTGAGCTTGCCCCCCGCGATCGTGATCAGCCCGCTCGGGCTTTCGACGATGCGATGCTCGCGTGACACGTTACCCGCCGGCACATCGGGATCGGCGGCCAGGAGCGGCCGCAGCGACGCCCACGTGGCGATCACGTCGCTGGGAGCGAGACGGGCGCGCGGAAAAATCGCGTTCGCCGACCGCAGCAGGTAGATGACGTCGTCGCCCGTCGCCCGCACGTTCTCCGGCTCGACGTTCTCCTCGGTTTCGGTCGTGCCGATGTAGGCGAGGTCGTTCCAGGGCAGCGCGAACATCAGGCGCCCGTCAATAGGAGAGATGAACGCGATGGCGTCGTGCAGGCCGAGCCGGTCCCGGCGCACGATGGCGTGCGCGCCCTTGGAGGGGCGGATGAGGGGCGGGACGTTCGGCGCGTCGAGGTGGCGAAGGCGGTCGACCCACGGGCCGGTGGCATTCACGACCGTCAGCGCACGCACGATCCGCTCTTCCCCGGACAGGGCATCTCGAATGACGGCGCCGACCGTTCGCCCTTCCGCTCGCACGAAGCTCGTCACGGCGGCGTAATTGGCGACCAGCGCGCCGGCGAGCGCGGCGCCCCGCAACGTGGCGAGCACCAGCCGCGCATCGTCGGTCTGCGCATCCCAGTACAGTCCGGCGCCCCGCAGGTCGCGGTCCCGCAGCCCTGGTTCGGCGTCGAGGGCGCGTTTCGGCGAAAGCCAGCGATGCATGTGCGTATTGCGGAACGCCGCGAGCACATCGTAGAGCCACATCCCCGCCCGCAGCTTCGATGCCGACAACCGGCCGCCCCGGTAGATCGGGAAGAGAAACCGCATGGCGCGCACGAGATGGGGGGCCGTCTGGAGCAGGACGCGACGCTCGCGGCACGCCTCGAAGACGAGGCCCAGCTCGAAGTGTTCGAGATAGCGCAGCCCGCCGTGGATCAGCCGGGAGCTGCGCGAGCTGGTGCCCGAGCCGAAATCGTAGGCGTCTACGAGCGCGATGCGCAGGCCGCGCAACGCGGCGTCGCGCGCGATACCGGCGCCCGTGATGCCGCCGCCGATGACCAGGAGGTCCACCGGCTGCGCCTGCATCGATTCCAGCGATGCGACGCGCGATCGATTTGAAAACGGGGCTTCGCCCGCCAACTCCCCTCCCGGACAGCGTTGCGGGAGCCGATCCTCGACCGGGGACGACCCGTCGGCGTGTGTCTCCGGTCACGGTCGCTCGGGACCGCCACCACGAGGGGTGGGCCAAAAATGTAATCGGAACCTGCCGACACCGCGCCGATTCCCCAGCCACGCCGGGAGGTTGTAGGTTTCCCGCGCGGGAAATCAGGAGGCCAGGGAGAGCATGCTGAGCC
Source organism: Gemmatimonadales bacterium (assembly GCA_033853695.1). GTDB lineage: Bacteria > Gemmatimonadota > Gemmatimonadetes > Gemmatimonadales > GWC2-71-9 > DASTHG01. Next base: position 52,021 of record JAWOLH010000029.1, read on the forward strand.
CCACCGGCCGGCGCGTCGCGATCGTCGCGGGGTGCCGGACACCGTTCTGCAAGGCGGGCACGGACTTGAAGTACGTCCGCGCCGTGGACTTGGCACGCCATGCGGCGCGCGAGTTGATCGAGCGCACCAACCTCAACCCCCGCGCGGTCAACGAGGTCATCTTCGGACAGGTCGTCGCCTCGCCGCTCGTGCCTAACGTAGCGCGCGAAGTCAGTCTGCTGCCGCAATTTCCCAGGGAGATCCCGGCGTACACGGTGAACCGCGCGTGCGCTTCGTCCAACCAGTCCGTGACCGCCGCGCACGACCAGATCGCCGTTGGACACGCTGACATCATCCTCGCCGGTGGCGTCGAATCGCTCTCCGACATTCCTATTCTCGCGTCTCGCCGCCTCTCCGATATCCTCGTGACCGCAAGCAAGGCGCGGACACTCGGTGCCCGACTCGCCACGTTCGCTCGAATCCGGCCGCGCGACCTCGTCCCCGTCGCTCCCGCCATCGCCGAACCCTCCACCGGCGAGTCGATGGGCCAGTCGGCGGAGAAGATGGCGAAGGAGAACCACATCACGCGCGAGGCGCAGGATCGCTGGGCGCTGCGCAGCCATCAGCTCGCCGCCAAGGCCACCGCGGACGGCCGGTTGACGGCCGAAATCGCGCCCTGGTTTCCCGATCGAGCCGGCGGGGCGGTCGTGACCGCCGACAACGGCATCCGCAGTGACACGTCGCTCGAGCAGATGGCCATGCTGCGTCCCGTGTTCGACCGGCGGTACGGCTCGGTGACGGCCGCCAACTCATCGCCGCTCACAGACGGCGCGTCGGCCGTCCTGCTCATGGCGGAAGAGGTCGCCCGGGCGCTGGGTTACGAGCCGCTCGCCTATCTCCGTTCCTATGCGGTAGCCGCCGTCGACCCCGGGTGGCAGCTCCTGCAGGGGCCGGTCTGGGCCGTGCCGACCGCGCTCGAGCGCGCGGGCATTCAATGGAAAGACCTCGGCCTGATCGAGATCCACGAGGCGTTCGCATCTCAGGTGCTGTCGAACCTGCAGGGCTTCGCCGCGAAAGGCTGGGAGATCAACGAGGACATCATCAACGTCATGGGTGGCTCGATCGCGATCGGGCACCCGTTCGGCGCCACCGGCGGTCGACTCGTGACGACCCTTGCGAACGAAATGAAGCGGCGCGACGTGCAGTTCGGATTGATCTCCGTGTGCGCCCAGGGCGGGATGGCCTCGGCGGTCGTGCTGGAGCGCGGCTGATGGCGATCTTCAGCTGGGAAGCGAAGGACGGCGTCGCCGTCGTGACGCTGGATACTCCGGGCGCTCCCGTCAACGTCATCTCGCGCGCGGTAACGGAGGAGATGTACGAGCTGCTCGCCGTGCTCGAGCGCGACGCCAGCGTGAAGGCGGTCGCGTTCTTCTCGGGGAAGCCCGACAACTTCATCGCGGGCGCCGACATCGAGGAGTTCGTTCGACTGAAGAGCACCGCCGACGCAGAGCAGCTGGCGCGCGACGGGCAGGCGCTGCTCGATCGGGTGGCGACGTTCACCAAGCCGATCGTCGCCGGGATCCACGGCGCCTGCCTCGGCGGCGGGTTGGAGTTCGCGCTCGCCTGCGGCTATCGCGTCGCTAGCGATCACCCCAAGACGCAGCTCGGCCTTCCCGAGATCCAGCTCGGCATCCTGCCGGCCGCCGGCGGCTGCCAGCGGTTACCTCGTCTCATCGGAGCGCGGGCGGCACTCGACATGATTCTCGCGGGCAAAAGCGAGCGGGCGGCGAAGGCATTCCGCCTGGGGATCGTCGACGAGCTGGTGCCGCCATCCATCCTCCAGGACATCGCGATCGCGGCCGCGCGGCGGCTGGCGCAGGGTGTCTTCCGCCGGCGCCGCCGCGGCGGGTTCCTCGGGTTGCTGCTCGACGGCAACCCGCTCGGCCGGCTCCTGGTGTTCCGCCTCGCTCGCAGGCAGGTGCTCGCGCAGACGAAAGGCAACTATCCGGCACCCCTCGCGGCACTCGAGGCGGTACGCCATGGATTGAGCCACGGAATGCGGGAAGGGTTGCGGCGGGAGGCGCAGTTGTTTGGACACCTCGCCTTGAGCGACGTGTCGCGCAAGCTCGTGCAGATCTTCTTCGCGACTCGCGAGCTGAAGAAGGATCTCGGCGTCCCCGGCGCGCCGCCCCCCGCGGAAGTGCAGCGCCTCGCCGTCGTCGGATCGGGCTTCATGGGAGCCGGGATTGCCGGGACGACGGTCGTGCAGGCGGGGATCGACGTGCGCCTCAAGGACGCCGACCTGGCGCGGGTCGCCAAGGGGCTTGCTGCCGCGCGCGACATCGTGAACGAGCGGCTCACGCGGCGCCGGATCACGAAGTTCGAGCATGCCCGGCTCGTCGCCCTCCTGTCGGGCAGCGATCAGTACACCGGATTCGGCAAGGCGGAGCTGGTCATCGAGGCGGTGTTCGAGGAGCTCGCCGTCAAGCAGCAGGTGCTGCGTGAGTGCGAGGCCGTGCTTCCTGCCAGTGCGGTGTTCGCCTCGAATACGTCGACGATTCCGATCGCGCGGATCGCCGAAGCTGCGCGGCGGGCCGAGCAGGTGATCGGGATGCATTTCTTCTCGCCTGTGGCGCGTATGCCGCTACTCGAGGTGATCCCAGCCGCCGCCACCGCGCCACAGACGGTGAGCACCGCCGTCGGCTTCGGGCGCCGCCTCGGGAAGACGGTGATCGTCGTGAGGGATGCGCCGGGGTTCTGGGTGAACCGCATCCTCGCTCCCTACATGAACGAGGCCGCGCAACTCCTGCTGTCCGGCGTGCGCGCGGACGAGATCGACCGGGCGATGGTGCAGTTCGGATTTCCGGTCGGGCCGATCACGCTGCTCGACGAGGTGGGGATCGACGTGGCGCAACACGCGTGTGAGGTGTTGCAGGCGGCTTTCGGTGAGCGTCTGACCCCGCCCGCCGCGCTCGCGGCACTCGTCAAGGACGGTCGACTCGGACGCAAGGCGGGCAAGGGATTCTACACCTACTCGGGAGGCAGGAAGGGCAGCGTCGATTCGGCGATCTACCCGCTGCTCGGGGTGCAACCGAATGGCGGCATTCCGAGCGCCGAGATCGTGCAGCGCCTGACTTACGCGATGTTGAATGAGGCGGCCCGGGCGCTGGCGGAAGGGGTCGTCCGGTCCCCCCGCGATGGTGACATCGGGGCCATCTATGGATTCGGCTTCCCCCCGTTTCGCGGTGGTCCGCTGCGCTACCTCGACGACCTCGGGGCCGATCGCGTCTTCGCCGAGCTGCAGCGGCTCAGCGAGCGCCTGGGGCCGCGCTTCACGCCGAGTGAGGCGGTCGTCGATCACGCGCGGTCGCGCGCACGGTTCTATCCCTGATGCTGCGCGCCAGCCTGCTCTGGCTCAGCGAGCAGCCCAGCGTATTTCGTTTCGTTCGCAAGAGCCGCCTCGCCGGGCGGCTCGCATCGCGTTTCGTGGCGGGGGAGACGATCGACACCGCGATGGTCGCGCTGCGCGATCTCAGCGCGTCCCGCATCTCGGCCACACTCGATCTCCTCGGCGAGTCGGTCACTCGCGCCGAAGAGGCGCGCGCCGCCCGGGACGTCTATGTGCAGCTGCTCGACCGCATTCATGCCGCCGGCGCCGAAGCCAATGTCTCCGTCAAGTTGACGCAGATGGGGCTCGACATCGACGAGTCGCTCTGCCTCGAAAACATGCGCGCCATCCTGGCCCGCGCCCGGCAGTACGGATCGTTCGTGCGCATCGACATGGAAGGCTCGGCGTACACGCAGCGCACCCTCGATTTCTTCACTCACGCCGTCTATCCGGAGTTCGGGAACACGGTGGGTGTCGTGCTGCAATCCTACCTGCGGCGCACCGCCGCAGACGTCGATGCGATGATCGCGCTCGGCGCACGGGTGCGGTTGTGCAAGGGGGCGTATAAGGAGCCCGGCGACATCGCGTTTCTCGACAAACGCGACGTCGACGCGAGCTACGTCTCATGCCTCGAGCGCCTGCTCGAGCACGGCAACTATCCGGGCATCGCCACGCACGACGAACGGATCATCACGCACGCACGTGCGTTCGCGAAGGGGCGGCGCATCGACCCGTCGCGCTACGAGTTCCAGATGCTCTACGGCGTGCGACGCGACCTGCAGCAGGAGCTGCGCAACGCGGGCTATGGGATGCGCGTGTACGTGCCGTTCGGCAGTCACTGGTACCCGTACCTGATGCGGCGTCTCGCCGAACGCCCCGCGAATATCGGGTTCATCCTCGGGAACGTCGTGCGGGAGTCGTTACGGCGTCGCTGAGTGAGGACGATGGGACGCTGGGTGGGTATCTGCGGGTTCACCAGCGCCCCCCGGCGTTCGGCGGCAGTGATGGCGCAGCGTACACCGTTTCCACGCTTGTCGACGACGATCCCGATCCCGCCGGGCGCTTCGGCGCCGCGCTGCTGTTCGTGCGCTGGTCCGTTGCCGGCGACAAGGCGGTCGGCCACCTCGAGACCGACTACCTCGCGTTCGGCCCGACACCCGATGCGGCGCTGGCGCCCGTCCTGAGGCTCACCCTGGCGGACGTGAAAGCGCATCTCGACGCGTGCGTGGCGCGAGGCAGCGCATGACGACGGGCGTCGTCTTGACCCGCACCGGCGCGACGTTCCGCGTGCACACGCCGGAGGGCGAAGTGACCGCGGTGCTGCGCGGCAAGGTCAAGAAGGGTGATGACGACCGGCTCGTGGCGGGTGACGTCGTGGAGCTGGCGCTGCACCGCGAGGGTCCGGCGACGGTCGAGCGGGTGCACACGCGGCGGAGCGTTCTGGCTCGCCGTCGCTCGAGCGGCGGGCGCGGCGTGCGGCGCGCCCAGCCGATCGCGGCCAACGTCGACCAGGTCGTCGTCGTCACGTCGGCTCGCGATCCGGAGCCAAACCCCAGGATGCTCGACCGCTTTCTCGTCATCGCGGAAGCGAACGGACTCCCGGCGGCAATCGTCGTCAACAAGACCGAGCTCGATCGCAGCGTGGTGGGCGCGCTCGGTCGGCGCTTCGGGCCGGCGGGCTATCAGGTGCTCGCAACTTCGAGCAGGCTCCCTGAAGGACTTCCGGCGCTGCGTGACCTGTTGCGGGGACGTAAGACGGTATTCACCGGGGCATCCGGGGTCGGCAAGTCGAGTCTCTTGAACGCGCTCGAGCCGGGGCTGAAGCTCCGCATCGGCGCGATCAGCGAGAAGTGGCGCACCGGCTCCCACACGACACGCGCCGCCGAGCTCGTGCCGCTGGCGGTCGGCGGCTACGTGGTGGATACGCCGGGGATGCGGGAGGTGGGCGCGTGGGGGATCGCGCCCGACGAGCTGGGCGCCTGCTTCCCGGAATTCCGTCCGCTGCTCGATCAGTGCCGGTTCGACAATTGCCGCCACAAGGCCGAGCCCGGATGCGGAGTGCGTGCGGCGGCCGCCGCGGGTCGCGTCGATCCCGACCGGCTCGTGTCCTACGAGCGGATTCTCGAGGAGATCAGCGTTCCTTCCTGGTCCACCGGTTCGCGTCGCGAGTCCTGATCTTCGTCATCGCCGCCTCGAACGCCTGATCGAGATCGATCCCCTGAGCGTTCGCGAGACAAATCACCACGAACAGAATGTCGGCCAGCTCGAGCGCAAGGTCCCCGTCAGCCTCGGTCGGCTTCTTCTGCTTCTCGCCGAAGCGGTGATTGAGCTCGCGGGCCAGCTCTCCCACTTCCTCCGTGAGCCGGGCGAGGATCGTGAGCGGAGGGAAGTAGCCTTCCTTATATTGTCGGATCCACTCGTCGACCGTCACCTGAGCTTCGCGGAACGCCACGGGAGTCTCCGTCGCTAGATGGGTGTCGATTCGCTGCTCGTCTCACCGTTCGTAGGGGAGCGCTACGCCGATGCGGCCGCGCTCTCGCGCCTTGTCGCGCCCCCCTATGACGTGATTTCGAATGAGCAACGCCGCCGCTACGCCGCCGCCGACCCGCACAATATCGTCCACCTCATCCTCCCGGAAGCCGCAGGCGACGTGAACCGCTATCGCGCCGCCGCCGCGCTCCTCGCCAAATGGCGCGCCGACGGCGTGTTCGTGCGCGACCCCGCGCCGTCGGTGTACGTCGTGGCGCAGGAGTTCCAGACACCGGCGGGTCAGCGGCATACGCGCATCGGCATGTTCGCCGCGGCCGCCACCGAGCCGTACGACACGCGCCGCATCCGGCCGCACGAGAAGACGCACCGCGGTCCCAAGGTCGACCGCCTCGAGCTATTGCGCGCTACCCACACCAACCTCGAATCGATCTTTCTCCTCGCCCCCGATGCCGACGGCGGGCTCGCCGCGGGGTTGCGCGCGGTGGTCCAGGGTCCGCGGGCGCCGGACGCGACCGCGGAGCTCGACGGCGTCGCGATCCGGCTGTGGATGGTGTCGGGAGCGGACGCCGACCGGCTGGCCGGGGCCGCCGCCCCGCCGCTCTACATCGCCGACGGCCACCATCGCTTCGAGACGGCGGTCGCCTATGCCGCCGAGAACCCCGCCGCACGACGCCTCCTCGCCTTCGTCGTGTCGACCCGCGATCCGGGCCTCGTCGTGCTCCCGACCCACCGCGTCATATACGCGGGCGACCGCGACCTCCACGGCCTCGAGTCGGGCTGGCGGACCTACTTCGACATCCAGCCGGTACCGCCGGACGCCGACCCCGTCCTGCTGCTCGCGGCGTCGGGACGTGAGCGAACCGCCTGCGTCGTCGCCACCGAGGGACGCAAGGACCTGCTGCTCGTGCTGCGGCACGACGCGCCGCTCGCCTCCCTGGTCGAGCTGGGCCGCACGCCGGCGGTGCGCTCGCTCGACGTCGCCATCGTGGAGCGCCTCGTGGTGCAGGAGATCCTCGCTTCGGGCAAATCGACCCCGACACTCACCTACACCCCGAACGCCATCGCGGCGCTCGAAGTGGCCCACCTCGGCAAGGCACTCGCGACCGTGCTGCTCAATCCGACCAGGGTCGAGCAGGTGCTGGCTGTCGCCGACGCGGGCGACGTCATGCCCCCCAAGTCGACCTTTTTCATCCCCAAGGTTCCGAGCGGACTCGTGCTGCGGCAGGTGGACGCGTAACGCGCGGTATATTGTTTCGGCATGCCGGGACGCCCGCGCGAACGCATCCTCGCCAATCTCGAGTCCGTCTACCGGGAGGCGTACGATCGAGCCAAGGCCGCGGGAGACGAGCGGCGCATGCTCGATCTCGACGCGGCGTTCCAGCGCGAGCAGCTGCTGCTCGAGGTGCTGCTCGACATCCGGGACGCGCTGACGTCCGCGCCACGTCCCGAGGCCCCCGGCGTCGATCCGATCGCCGCCATCGACACGATCCGCCGCGTCGCCAAGTTGCGTTGATCCGGAGCCTCACATGATGCGCTCCCACGTGGCGGTTCTCCTGGCCCTCCTGGCCGCCTGCAGTCCGAATGCGGATCTCGTCGTCACCAACGGCATGGTGTGGACCGGGCTCTCGTCGGGTGCCGCGCGCCCCGGCGCCGTGGCCATCCGCGGCGGCAAGATCCTCGCCGTCGACGATTCCAGCGCTATCCGCAAGTACGTAGGATCGGGCACGCAGGTGATCGATGCGCACGGCGGACTCGTCATGCCCGGCTTCGCCGATGGGCACACGCACTTCGTGGACGGCGGTTTTCAGCTCGCATCGCTCGACCTGCGGAGCATCACGACCCCGCGCGAATTCATCGAGAGGGTCGGGGCGTTCGCCCGCTCGCGCCCTCCCGGCCAATGGGTGTTGGGCGGCGATTGGGATCACACGCTGTGGCCGGGCCAGCCGCTGCCGCGGCGCGAGTGGATCGATTCGGTGACCGGCAAGACGCCGGTGTTCATCGAGCGACTCGACGGTCACGAGGCGCTCGCCAACACCGCGGCGCTCGAGGCCGCGGGGATCACGAAGTCCACGCCGACCCCGCCGGGAGGCGAGATCCTGCATGACGCGCGGACGGGCGAGGTCACCGGCATCTTCAAGGATCAGGCGCTCAACTTGATCTACCGCGCGGTGCCCACGTCGACGGCGGAGCAGAACGACTCCGCGGTCGCGCGCGCCCTCGCGTACGCGGCCTCCCTCGGCGTCACCGCCACGGCCAACATGTCCGCCTCGTGGGAGGGTCTCGCCAGTTATCGACGGTTGGAGAAGGCGGGGCGCCTCACGCTCCGCGTCTATCTGTATCTCCCCATCGAAAACTGGCGGGCGGTGGCGGAGACGCTGCGCGCGAGCGGCGCGGGCGACGCGTGGGTGCGGATCGCGGGAGTGAAGGGATTCATGGACGGCTCGGCGGGCTCGCGCACCGCCTACTTCTTCGACGCGTACGACGACTCAGCGGGCTATCACGGGCTGCTGCGGCATCCCGAGAGCGATATGCGGTCGTGGATCGGGAACGCCGATTCGGCCGGGTTACAGATTGCGGTGCACGCCATCGGCGACCGCGCCAACGCCATCCTGCTGGCGATCTACGACAGTGTGGCGCGGGCACACGGAGCTCGCGATCGCCGCTTTCGAGACGAACATGCCCAGCATCTCCGCCCCGAGGACATTCCCAAGTTCGGCGAGGAGCACATCGTCCCGTCGATGCAGCCGTATCATCTCGTCGACGACGGCCGCTGGATCGAGCAGCGCATCGGGCCCGCGCGAATCAAGCAGACGCACGCGTGGCACGACCTGCTGGCGAGCGGCGCCCCGCTGGCGTACGGCTCGGATTGGCCCGTAGCCACGATCGATCCGCTGTGGGGGGTCTATGCCGCCGTGACGCGGCGAACGTCGGACGGGAAGAATCCGGGGGGGTGGGTGCCGGAGCAGAAGATCACCCTCGCCGAGGCGCTGCGGGCGTACACCGCCGGCAATGCCTGGGCGGTGTTCGCCGAGCACCAATGGGGCACCCTCACCTCCGGTTACGACGCCGACGTTGTCGTCCTTGATCACAACTTGTTCACGATGGTGCCCGAATCGCTCGCCACCGCGCGTGTCGCGGTCACCATTGTCGGAGGCAAGCTCGTTTACCGGAAGAGTTGACGGCTGACAACCGTCAGCTGTACTTCAAACCCGCCTCTTTCATTGTCAGCGGCGTTGCGTCGCCGTTCTCTACCCCTGCCGCCAGAATTTCCCCCAGAAACACGGTGTGATCTCCTGCCGGCAGCGACGCCACGGCTCGACATTCCACCCACCCGACCGCTTCGCTCAGGACCGGCGTGTGCGCGGCCGGTGCCGGTTTGGTCTTGACGCCCTTGAGCTTTTGTGGGGCCTGCTCCGAGGATCGTCCCAGTTTTCCCGCGAGTTCCCGCTGCTCTGTGGTCAGGAGACTGACAGCAAAGTGATGAGCGTCCCGGATGAGGCCGTTCGTCCTCGACCTGTTCTCGATGGCGACGACGAGCATCGGCGGGTCGAACGACGCCTGAGTGACCCAATTGGCCGTCATGCCGTGCTCCTCCCCGTCCTGCGTGACGGTGACGACGTAGAGACCGTAGGGGAACCGTGCGAGGATCGACTGCGTCGCGGCGTGGTCCATGCAGGCGAATATTGACATGTGCGTGGGGGAACGCCAACCCGGCCACGGGCGTGAAGACGGAACGCCGGTGAGCTATTTTGCGGTATGACCACTCCCAAGACGCGCGCCCGGTCCGAAGCGCGGTCGGCGCGGCAGCCGCTCTCCAAGCCTGAGCTGCTCGACATGTATCGGCTGATGTACCTGTCGCGCCGGCTGGACGACAAAGAGCTCCAGCTGAAGCGCCAGGGCAAGATCTTCTTCCAGATTTCGGGCGCCGGCCATGAAGCGGTGCTGGTGGCGGCCGGCAAGGTGCTGCGGCCCGGGTCCGACTGGTTCTATCCCTATTATCGCGATCGTGGTCTCTGCCTCGCCCTCGGCATGACGCCGACGGAAATGCTCTTGTCGTCCGTGGCCGCTGCCGAGGACCCCAATTCCGGCGGACGGCAAATGCCCTCGCACTGGGGACACAAGGCGCTGAACATCGTGAGCCAGTCGAGTCCGACAGGGACGCAGTTCCTTCAGGCCACGGGGTGCGCCGAGGCGTGGCTGCGCTACAGCCAGGTGGACGCGATTGCCGACAAGCCGATTCACGATGACGAGGTCGTCTACTGCTCCGCCGGCGAGGGCACGACGAGCGAAGGAGAGTTCTGGGAGGCGTTGAACACGGCGAGCAACCTGAAGCTGCCGGTACTGTTCCTGATCGAGGATAACGGTTACGCGATCTCGGTGCCTGTCGAGGTCCAGACGGCCGGCGGCTCCGTTTCCGATCTCGTCGCCAACTTCCCGGACCTCCTGATCGAGCGCGTCGACGGGTGTGATCCGGTCGCTTCCTACGAGGCGATCAGCCGCGCGGCGGCCCATTGTCGCGCCCGGCGCGGGCCGGCGCTCGTGCACGCCAAGGTCACGCGCCCGTATTCGCATTCGCAGTCGGACGACGAGGTCTCGTATCGCCCGCCCGCCGAGCGGGATGGCGAAGCGAAGCGCGATTGCCTCGTGACCTTCCCCGCGCGGCTCATCGCCGAGGGGGTGGCGAGCCAGGCGGAGCTCGACGAGATCCGAGCGCAGGTGGACGAGGAGGTCCAGGTCGCGACCGACGTGGCGCTCGCGGCGCCGCAGCCCGGGCCCGAGACGGCCCTTCGATACGTCTATTCGCCCGACGTCGACCCGACCTCGGAGCAGTTCGACACCGAGGACGATCCGCACTTCACCGGTGAGCCAACCACGGTCGTCGACCTGTTGAATGCCTGCATGAAGGACGAGATGGCGCGCGATCCGCGCATTCTCGTTTTCGGTGAGGACGTCGCCGACGCGAGCCGGGAGGAGGCCCTCGACAAGGTGAAGGGCAAGGGTGGCGTGTTCACCGTTACCCGTGGATTGCAGCGCCAGTTCGGGGGCCACCGGGTCTACAACTCGCCGCTCGCGGAGGCGAACATCGTCGGCCGCGCGATCGGCCTTGCCACGCGCGGGATGAAGCCGGTCGTCGAGATCCAGTTCTTCGACTACATCTGGCCGGCCTATCACCAGCTGCGCAACGAGCTGGCCACGATGCGGTGGCGCTCCAACAACGCGTTCAGCTGCCCCGCCGTGGTGCGCGTGACGTACGGCGGCTACCTGAAGGGTGGCGCCGTGTACCACTCGCAGACCGGCGCGGTGGTCTTCACGTCGGTCCCCGGGCTGCGCGTCGTCTGTCCAGCGACGGCGCTCGACGCCAACGGGCTGCTCCGGACCGCGATTCGTTGCGACGATCCGGTGCTGTTCCTCGAGCACAAGCACCTCTATCGCCAGACCTACAACAAGGCGCCGAACCCCGGGCCCAACTTCATGATCCCGCTGGGTAAGGCAAAGGTCGTGAAGCCGGGAACGCATCTGACGGTGATCACCTATGGGGCGGTGGTGCAGCGCGCGATCGTCGCCGCGAAAGAGGTGGAGGAACAGAACGGAATCAGCGTCGAGGTGATCGACCTGCGCAGCCTGTCGCCGATCGACTGGACGGCGATCGCCGCCTCGGTTCGGAAGACAAACAAGGTCATCCTCGCCTACGAGGACGTGCTCTCCTGGGGCTACGGCGCGGAGCTGGCCGCCCGCATCGCCGACGAATGCTTCCACTGGCTCGATGCACCGGTGAAGCGCGTTGCTTCGAGCGACACTTTCGTGGCCTACTCACCGGTGCTCGAGGACCACATTCTCCCGCAAGCCGAGGATCTCTCGCAGGCGATGCGCGACCTGCATGCGTTCTAGGCCCGTCACGGGCTACAGTCTGCTGTTTTTCCTGTCTGGAGCCACGGGGCTCGTGTATGAGCTGCTGTGGGTCCGCCTGCTGTATCAGTCGTTCGGCTCTACCATCGAATCCGTCACCACCGTCGTGGCCGCTTACATGGGTGGGCTGGGACTCGGAGCGTATCTCCTCGGCCGGAAAGCCGACCGCCACCCCCGGCCTGCGGCGCTATACGGGCGACTCGAGATGCTGATCGGTCTGTTTGGCTTCGCGTCTCCGCTCGTGCTGAGCCTGACGCAGAGGGCATATATCGCGCTGGCGCGCGGGCTCACCGAGGGCTCGGGCTGGAGCGTCGCGTTGCGCTTCGGCCTCGCCGGTCTCGTCCTCTTGGTCCCGACGACGCTGATGGGAGGAACGCTTCCGGTTCTCACCCGCGCCTTCACCGCCTCGGACCGCGGCCGATTGCGAGCCTCGCTGGGGCGCCTGTACGGCATCAACACGCTCGGCGCCGTTCTGGGCACCGCGCTCGCGGGGTTCTTCCTCATCGAGCACGTCGGGATCGGTCTGAGTCTCATCGCAGCAGCACTGATCAACATCGCGATTGGCTTGATCGCGCTCCGGCTCCCCGACCCCGGCGGGCTTCCTGACCCGGCGCGCAAGGCCGGGGATACTGGAATCCCGGAGCCCGAGGTTTCACCAGGATCCGTGCCGGTCCTACTCCGGAGACTCGCTCTCGTGCTCCTCGGCGCGACGGCATTCGTCTCGCTGCTCGACGAGATCGCCTGGACCCGTGTGCTCGTCATGGTGGTTGGCGGCTCGACGTACGCCTTTACGCTCGTCTTGCTGTGCTTCCTGTTCGGCATAGGCATCGGGAGCGCCCTGGTGGCCCGTCGCTCTCCCACGCCGACGGACGCAGCGGCATCGGCGGCGTTGGCACAGGGAGTCACCGCGGCTGGTGCGGCGTTGACGATCGCCTTCTTTTCCGCGCTCCCAGCCTACGTCCTCCTCGTTTTTCAGATCCACGGCCTCGATGCCGGACCGCGGCTCGGACTACTCGGCGGTGCCGTCGCGGCCGTCGTTCTCGTCCCCGCGGTAGGAATGGGGATGACGTTCCCGCTGCTCACCGATCTGATCGCCGCTACGACCGAAGCACGTGGGGCGGACGTGGGCCGGGCCTATCTGCTCAACACCGCGGGCTCCATTCTGGGCGCCGTGCTCACCGGCTTCGTCCTCGTGACGCTCCTCGGCAGCGATACGACAGTGCGGCTCGGCGTCGCCGTCAACGCCCTGGCTGCGCTCGCCCTCGCCGTCGCGGTTTCCCGTGGAGTGGCGGAGGGCTCGGCCCAGCAGCGGCGACTCCAGGTGCGCGTCCTCGGTGGTGGCATCCTCGCGACGGCCGGGTTCGTCGCCGTCATCGCCACGCCCGGCCGGGGTCTGCGCGCGATCGATCTCGGTCCGACGATTTACGGGCGAGGTCCGATGACCGCTGCCGAGCGCCGCAGTTTCCTCAATCACCCGGGCGCCCGCCCGCTGCGATTCATCGAGGGACGGAACTCGACGGTCTCTGTCTGGGAGTCGCCCGTCGGCCGGGCGTTGAAAGTGAACGGGAAGGTCGATGCGTCGGACTACGGCGACATGGACACGCAGCTCATGCTCGGGCTTGCACCGGTCGCCGCCCACCCGCATCCGCATGCGGCGCTCGCGATCGGCTTCGGTAGCGGCGTCACCGCCGCGGTGCTCGCCGCGGTACCGGGAATGGAAAGAGTCCGCGTCGTGGAGCTCGAGCCCGCCGTGCTCGAGCTGGCGCCCTATTTCCAGAGCGTGAATCTGAACGTCCTCACGCGTCCCACCGTCCGGGCGATCGCGGATGATGCCCGCAGTGCCCTGCAGCTGACCCGTGAGCGATTCGATGTGATCGTGTCCGAGCCCTCGAACCCCTGGGTCGCGGGCGTGGCGACACTGTACACGCCTGATTTCTATCGCATCGTCCGCAGCCGGTTGACGGACGACGGTGTGTTTTGCCAATGGGTGCAGCTCTATCAGCTTCCGCTCGCGGTCGTGGCCGGCATCGTGCGCAACGTGCAGGCGATCTTTCCACATGTCGCGGTGTGGTCGGCGGGGAGCTACGACCTCATGGTGCTCGGCTCGGCACAGCCGCTGGTCGCGGACAGCGCCTGGGTCACGACGCTGCTCGGTCGCGGCGGTGCCCTCTCAGCCCCGGGGCACGAGTTTCTCATGCTCGACGCCCCTGAGCAGTACTTCGATCGCCAGGTGTTGGGAGAAGCGGGCGTCGCGCGCTTGGTGCAGCGCTCCACATTGACCCATACCGACGACCGACCGCAGCTCGAATACGTCGCCGCGCGGCGCTTTCTCGACAGCCGCGAGATGGGTGACATCCTCGACTCGCTCGCGGCGATCGAGCGTCCGGTCGAGGCGGAGGATCATCTGCCCCCGGACCGTCTCGCGCGGGCACTCTCCGCGCGACTCGGCGATGTCGCCGCAACGGGCTTCGTCGAAGAAGCGCACCACGCCGCGCCGAGCGATGCGCGCTGGCTGGTACCCCTCGCGGGTCTGGCGCTTGCGTCGGGCGACACCGCTCGGGCCGATTCCCTGCTCGCGATGGCGCGCACAGACGATCCCCGCGCCATGCTGCTCTCCGGCCTCATTGCGACGGCCCGCGACCAGCCTGCACGCGCCCGTCCGCTGCTCGTGCGCGCCCTGGCGGCCGGAGCCGATACCGCACGGGCTCGCGCCGCACTGGCGCGGCTCGACGCCGCCGACTCGCTCTGGCCCGCGGCGATCAAGGAGGTGTGGGGCGTCTTGGCGGCCACGCGGAACACGTTTCGTGCGCCCTTGCCGCGTGACTTGCTCGCGCCCGCGCTCGAGGGGATCGCGCTGAGGTCGCCACCCGCCGTGGCCGATAGCGTTCTCGCCGCCGTCCAGGTGGTCCGGCCTGGTTGGCCAAAGCCGTACGAGCTCCGGGCCGTGGCGCTGTTGCGTGCGGCAAAGTGCGACGCCGCCGCGCGCCAGTTCCTGATGCTCGAGGACTTCGGATTGGAGCGGGAGGACGGCCCGGAACTGGTGGAACGCTGCCGGCGGGGCGGGAGCTAGGTCGGAAAGGGTGGCGGGCTGCCGCCCAGCGCCTGCCGGATCTCGCTCGCCGCCTCGATCGCGTGATCCACGTCGCGGGACAAGGCTCGTGCTTGCTGCGTGGCCATCGTCAGGTCACCGAGGACGGCGGCCACCCCGGCTGACTTCAGTCGCAGCAAATCGAATCTCATCGTCTGCATCGCCAGCACGCACGACTCGAGCTGATCCTCGATCACCTGGCGGCGTTGCAGCAGATCGCTGAGCGCCTGACGCTGGCGCTGCAGTAACCCGAGCTGGCGTTCTCGCTCCGGGGATTCCGGCAGCTCACCGAGCGTCGCGAGTCGTGCGTCGAGCCGGTCGATCGCTCCCTCCTCCACCCCCGCGCTCAACGAGTGCAGCGTCCGGGCGAGCTCCTGGGCGCGCTTGAGCAACGCATTCGCGGTTGCCTGGACGTCGGGCAACAGCTTCTGCTCCGACTTGGGCAGCCGCTCGACCACGCGCATGATCGCCTGATAATCGCCGGCGACCTGCTGGACCTTGTCCGCCTGGCGGCCGAATTCCCCTGACGTCGGCGGGGGGAGCGCTCCCGGCTTGCCGGGGCTGGCGAGACCGAGTCGGACCTCAGCGGCATCCGACGCGACGGGACGGTAGAGGACGTCCCGCCAGGAATAGCCGGCGTGCCACATCTTCATGTAAGCAGGAAGGATCCTGACCGCCCCCACCCCGACCGCGATCACCGTCAAGAACCCAAAGCCGTGCCCGGCCACCAGATCGAGCAGGATCAGCCCGCTGCCGATCCCCGCCCAGTTCACGACCCGCTGGCGCACGTCCGTGACCAGCGCCGATTCACCCGCCACGGGCGCGGGCTTGGTGCCGGGCTTCGGTGGGCGACCACGCCGCGGGATCGTGGGGCTGCGCGGGACGGGGAGCGGTGGCGGCGCGCTGATGCTGCGCCGGGACGCCGGCGTCGAGCGGCGCGGCCGGTATGCAGGCGCGGTGCGGGATTCGAGCGCACGTCGCAGCGCGTCGGCGGTCGGCCAGCGGTTATCGGGTTCCTTCTCGAGGCAGCGCATCACCGACCCGCCGAGATCGTCGGGGACGCCCGAGACTCGGTCGCCGATGTACGGCGCGGCTTCGGTGATCTGCTTGATCAGGATGCCCGGGACCGTGGGCGCCTGGAACGGCAGCTCGCCGGAGAGCATCTGATAGCTCACGACGCCCAGGCTGTAGAGGTCGGACCGCCCGTCGATCTCGCGGTCGCCAGCCGCCTGCTCCGGGCTCATGTAGTGCGGCGTGCCGATGGCGACTCCCGTCCCCGTGAGCCCACTGCCCGTGGAAGAGGAAAGCGCCTTGGCGATCCCGAAATCCGTGACCATCACCCGACCCCGGCTGCCCTCGAGCATGATGTTGTCGGGTTTGACGTCGCGATGGATGATCCCGAGGGCATGGGCGGCGCCCAGCGCGTCGGCCGTCTCCATCATGATGCGGCGCGCCTCTTCGGCCGGAAGCCGGACCCGGCGCTTCAACCGAGCCGACAACGGCTCGCCGTCGATGAAGGCCATGACGAAATACACGAGCCCCTCGGGGCCCTCGCCGACGCTGTGGATCGGGACGATATGCGGGTGGGTCAACCGCGCCGCTGTCTCGGCCTCACGCAAGAAGCGCAGCCGCACCTCTTCACGAAACGCCAACTCCGGCGGCAGAACCTTGATCGCGACCTGTCGCTTGAGGCGCTCGTCCTTCGCCTGAAAAACGACACCCATCCCGCCACGCCCGATTTCACCTTCGAGCGTGTAGGAGCGCCCCAAGGCTTCGCCAAGCCGGCCGGCGAGAGATCGATCGGGCCCGGTCATCTCAGATCGAATCGCATGTCGGCCCTAGATTAGCCGCCTTGGGAAACCCATGCAACCAGTCGAAAGCCAGAGACTTAGCTGTCACGTGCCAACCTGACGGAATGGATGTCGTTGTACCGGCGGTTTTGTCAGTCCATGCCCAATTGGCGGCCTCGACACGGAACGATCCCGCACAGCATCGTGTTTGAAGGATGGCATGGCCGATGCGTTGCAACGTTCGGGCGATGTCAACTTTTTCCGTCTTGGAGTGAAGACAACATGTCAGAACGGTTAACCTTGCCGGTGCTCCCGTTGCGGGAAGTCGTTCTCTTCCCGGGTGTCACCACGGTGATCGGGGCCGGACGACCCGCTACGCTGCGAGCCATCGAGGCCGCGACGAAGTCCGAGGGCCGCCTGATTTTCGCGGTCTCACAACGGGACAATGTCGACCAGGTCACCCCCGCAGTGCTGTACACGATGGGGACCGTGGCCCGCGTCGGTCAGGTGCAGCGCGGCTTGAACGGCGTCCAAATTCTGCTGCACGGCGAGCGCCGCGGCACTGCGGTGCACTACTCCGAGTCCGACGGCCATCTGAATGCCGTGGTCCGTGACGCTCCGGACCTGCCTCCATTGAACGACCAGGATGCGGCGTTCATCGCCCTGTACCGAGAGGTGCGGGAGCGCGCCGCCGAGCTCGGGCAGAAGACAGGGCTGCCCGACGAAATCGTGAAGCAAGTGCTGGACGGCGTGACGGATGCCGGGCGGCTCGCCGACCTGGTGGCGGGCCACGTCGAGATGAAGCCATCCGAGCGGCAGGCGCTGCTGGAGACGCTGTCCGTCGAGGAGCGGCTCCGCCGCGTACTGGTGACGACCCAGCGCCAGATCGGCGTGCTCGACGCCCAGGAAGACATCAAGTCGCAGGTGCAGGAGGAGTTGGGCGAGCGCCAGCGCGAGATGTTCCTGCGCGAGCAGATGAAGGCGATCCGGAAAGAGCTGGGTGAGGAGGATGAGGCGCAGGAGGCCGACGATCTCCGCAAGCGCCTTGAGGCTCTCGACCTGCCGGAGGCGGCCAGGAAGGAAGTCGACCGCGAGCTAGCGCGCCTCGAGCGGACCAGCCGGGAGTCGATGGAGGCGCAGGTCATTCGCACCTACCTCGAAACGGTCGCCGAGCTGCCCTGGAACAAGCGGGCCGAGGAGTCCCTCGACCTGAAACGCGCGGCCGCGATCCTCGAGGAGGATCACTACGGGCTCCCCGACGTGAAGGACCAGGTGCTCGAGTTCCTCGCGGTGCGGCAGCTGCGCCAGCGGCAGCAGGCGGACACTGGGAACAAGTCGGTCGATCCAGAGTCGAAGGGCTCGGTGCTGTTGTTCGTCGGCCCGCCGGGCGTCGGTAAGACCTCGATCGCCAAGTCGATTGCCCGCGCCATGGGGCGGCCGTACGTGCGCATTTCGTTGGGAGGTGCCCGGGACGAAGCCGACATTCGCGGCCATCGCCGTACATACGTCGGCGCGATGCCTGGCCGGATCATCCAGGGAATGAAGCAGGCGGGGGCGAAGAATCCTGTGTTCCTGCTCGATGAAGTCGATAAGCTGGGCGTCTCGTTCCAGGGCGACCCGGCGGCGGCGCTGCTCGAAGTGCTCGATCCGGCGCAGAACGACTCGTTCACCGATCACTATCTCGGCGTGCCGTTCGATCTCTCGGAAGTGCTGTTCATCGCGACCGCCAACTTCCTGCAGAGCATTCCGACGCCGCTGCTCGACCGCTTGGAGACCGTGAACTTCGCTGGGTACACCGAGCGCGAGAAGCTCGAGATTGCCAAGCGCTATCTCGTGCCGCGTCAGCTGGTGGAGAACGGCCTCACGCCGCCGCAGCTCGAGATCCGGGATGGCGGCCTCGAGGAGATCATCTCGAGCTATACCCGGGAAGCCGGGGTCCGCCAACTGGAGCGCGAGATCGGCAAGCTGGGCCGCAAGGTCGCGCGCCGTGTCGCGGCCGGCGAGACTCAGACGATCGTGGTCGACCGGCCCGAGATCGACGACTTGCTGGGCCGTCCCAAGGTCCATCCCGAGCATATGGCGCGGGAGGATCAGGTCGGCGTGGCTACCGGGATGTACTACACCCCGGTGGGCGGCGACATCATGTTCGTCGAAGCGAGTCTCATGAAAGGCAAGGGTGAGCTGGTGCTCACCGGCCAGCTCGGTGACGTGATGAAGGAATCTGCGCGCGCCGCCCTGACCTATGCCAAGTCACACGCCGACCGGTTGGGCATTTCCAGCGACGCGCTCGAGCAGACCGACATTCACGTCCACGTTCCGGCCGGCGCCATTCCCAAGGATGGACCCTCGGCGGGAGTGACGATGGCGACCGCCCTGGTGTCGGCGTTGTCCGGCCGTCCCGCTCGGCACGACGTCGCCATGACCGGCGAGATCACGTTGCGGGGCCGCGTCCTCCCGATCGGTGGCGTCAAGGAGAAGGTGCTGGGTGCCGTGCGAGCCGGCATCCGTACCATTGTGCTGCCGAACGAGAACGAGGCCGATCTCCACGATTTGCCGGAAGACGTACACAAGTCGCTCGAGGTACACCTCGTCGAGGACCTGGGAGAGGTGCTCACGCTCGCACTCCGAGGCGCGAAGTTCGAGGCCGGGCATCTCGTCTTCGACGGGCCGGCGCCGGTCGAGCCGAAGATGGTGTTGAAGAAGTAACCGCAGCTCCTCCTGTGCGGATAACCGCCAGTCATCGAGGTCCGATGGCTGGCGGTTTTGCTGTTCCGGGTCCACCTTGGCTTCGTGTTCGCAATGTTTCTGCTCGTGTGCGCGATGGGCCTCTCTGCTGCGCCGCCCACGGCGGAGCGACGGCTCGACGTGAGCGGGCTGCGCGTGGAGTACCTGTCCGACCCGCTAGGGATCGACGTGCCACACCCCCGACTCAGCTGGCGCATTGCGAGCGATGTGCGCAATACCATGCAGGCGGCCTATCAACTGCAGGTCGGGCTGACCGCTTCGGGCGTCGCCCGCGGAAGTGCGTTGCTGTGGGATACGGGACGCATCGTATCCGACGCCTCCGTGTTCGTGGAGTACGACGGTCCAGCGCTGGCGTCTCGGACCCGCTACTTCTGGCGAGTCCGGGTCTGGGATTCGAACGGCCGCGTCTCCGCGTGGAGTCCCGTCGCCTTCTGGGAGACCGGACTCACCGGGTCTGGAGATTGGACGGCGCGCTGGATCGGCCCTGCCGCGAACCCGGCCGACAGCCTGCCTTCACCATCACCCTTGTTCCGTCACGCGTTTCACGTGAATGGTCCGATACGCTCGGCGCGCGCGTACGTCACCAGCCTGGGCTTGTACGAGCTCCACCTCAACGGTTCACGCGTGGGCGATCAGCTGTTTACGCCGGGCTGGACTTCCTACCGTCGACGTCTCCAGTACCAGACGTACGACGTCACCGCGCTCCTCCGTCCCGGCAACAATGTGATCGGCGCGATACTGGGGGACGGGTGGTATCGCGGGTATCTGGGCTTCCTCGGGCAACGCAACCTCTATGGCCGCCGGCTCGCGTTCCTCCTGCAGCTCGAGATCCGCTACCAGGATGGGCGGACCGAGAGGGTCGTCTCTGATGCGGATTGGAAGGACGCCACCGGCCCGATCCTCATGTCGGACATCTATCGCGGCGAGACATACGATGCGCGCCGCGAGCGCACCGGCTGGGCCGCCCCGGCGTATGACGACCACGACTGGACACCGGTCGCCCTCGTGGACCCGCCGGCAACGACGCTCGTTGCCTCCGTGTCCCCGCCCGTGCGGCGCGTGCGCGAGCTGCGTCCCGTGTCGATCCAGCAGGCGACGTCCGGCGAGACGGTGTTCGACCTCGGTCAGAACTTCACCGGTTGGACGCGTCTCGTCGTCCGCGGGGCCTCCGGCACGACGGTCACGCTGCGCTACGCGGAAGTGCTCGACAAGGATGGCCATCTCTACACCGCCAACCTGCGTGGGGCCAGCCAGACCGATCGCTACACTCTCAACGGTAGTGGTGAGGAGCGCTACGAGCCGCACTTCACGTTCCACGGGTTCCGCTACGTGGGGGTGACCGGGTTGCCCCATCCCGCGGACTCGACCACGATCACGGGTATCGCGGTGTCTTCCGACCTCGCCCCGACGGGGCTGTTCGAGACGTCGGATACCCTCCTCAACCGGCTGCAGCGAAACATTGTGTGGGGGGAGCGCAGCAATTTTCTCGACGTGCCGACGGACTGCCCCCAGCGCGACGAGCGACTGGGATGGACCGGCGATGCCCAGGTGTTCTCGCGCACCGCCGCCTTCAACCTGAATGTGTCGGGGTTCTTCGCGAAATGGCTCGCGGATCTCGCCGCCGATCAGGATTCGAGCGGCAGCGTCCCCTGGGTGATTCCCGATCTCTTCAGCGATTCGGTGCACTTCGGGGGAACGGCGGGCTGGTCCGACGCCGCCGTCATCATACCGTGGACGATGTACGCCACTTATGGCGACCGCGGGCTGCTGCAACGCCAGTACCTCAGCATGCGAGCATGGGTCGAATACGCGCGACGCCGAGCGGGGGCGGACCTCATCTGGCGACCCGGCTGGCAGTTCGGCGATTGGCTCGCGTTGCACAGCGACGATCCATCCTATCCCGGCGCGACGACCGGCACCGACTTGATCGCGACCGCGTTCCTCGCTCATTCGGCCGATCTGGTAGCCCACGCGGCGGCGGTCCTGAAGAAGGCGGACGACGCCGCTAGGTATGGCGCGCTGTTCCGCGCGATACGCGACGCATTCGACAGGGAATTCGTCTCTGCAGCCGGTCGTGTCGGGGAAAACACGCAGACCAGTTACGCCCTGGCACTCGCCTTCAGCCTGCTACCCGATTCGATCGTACCGATTGCCGCTGATCGTCTCGCACAGGATGTCCGCGCGCGGGGAATCCATCTCACGACGGGCTTCCTCGGCACGCCGGTTCTCCTGCACGCGCTCAGCGACAACGGCCATGTTCGTCTCGCCTTCGACCTGCTGACCCAGAGATCCTATCCGTCGTGGCTGTACCCGATCTCTCGAGGTGCGACGACGATGTGGGAGCGATGGGACGGCATTCGGCCGGACAGCTCGTTCGAAGACCCGGGGATGAACTCGTTCAACCATTACGCATTCGGCGCGGTGGGGGATTGGATGTACCGGAACATCGGCGGCATCGATCTGGATCCGGCGGCGCCCGCGTACAAGAAGGCGCGGATCGCTCCACGGGTGGGGGCCGGTCTGACGAGCGCGCGAGCGTCCCTCGAAACCCCCTACGGCACTTTGGCGACCGCATGGAGCATTGCCGGGGGCCGGTTCGCGCTCGATGTAACGGTCCCGGTGAACACCACCGCCGAGGTCACGCTGTGGAGCACTCGGATCGATCTCGTGCAGGAAGGCGGTCGCCCCGTGAAGGGGCAGCAGCGCGGGAATGACGCGATCGTGGTGGTCGGATCGGGCCAGTACCACTTCACCGCCCCGGAGACTCACTAGCCGGCACGGACTCCGTTCACCACGAGGTCGATCGCCGCACGCCGCCAGCGATCACGCAACGCGGGCTCATCGGCGGCGAGCGGTGGTGCGCTCGCGGCGATGATCGGCTCGAGACGCAGGTATCCGAGCATCAGGATGAGCGCCTGCGCTGCGGCGACGTGCGGATCGATATCGTCGCGGACCAGACCGAGCCCCTGCCCCTCGGCGAGCACGACGACGATGCGCCGGATCGGCGGCGCCAACGGCGCCCCATCGGGCCGCTCGGCATGCGCCAGCAAGGCCACGAGGTCCGGATGTTGCTCGAGGAATTCGTACAGTGCCGTGAGGAGCTGGCGCAGCCGGTCGAGTGGCCGTCCCGAGAGATGCGCGGCGGTGGACAAGGCGGCCTCGAGCTCTTCGATGGCGCTCCGAACGGCGGCCTGAAAGAGACCGCGCTTGGAGTGGTAGTAGTAGAACAACAACTGCTTATTGACTCCCGCGGCTCGAGCGATTCGCTCGATCCTGGCTCCGGCGAATCCGCGCCTGGCGAATTCGTGCTTCGCCGCGGCGGCAATCCGTAATGCCCTATCGTTACTCAGCTTGCGAGCCACTGGTATCTTCTCAACCGTGTGGTTGAGAAAATATCGTACTATCGATGGCGAACCGCCAGATTCGGAGGCGCAGCCGGAATGCCGGACTTCAGAAAGCCGATCAGCACCCGGTTGAACGCTTCGTGACTCTCCTCGGGGAGTGCGTGTCCGGCCGTCTGAAAGCGCGCCAGGGCGGAGTGGGGCAGCTGCGCAGCCATCGCCTCCCCGATTGAGGACGGGATGAGGCGGTCCTGGATTCCCCACATGACCAGGGTCGGAGTCATGATGGTGCCCAGCCGAGCTCGCAGGTCCTCGAAGCTGAACTCCCGGAGGACACCGCGAAGGCTGCTGCCGAAATCGGGACGGGCGATGGGAGCATAATACTGATCGATATCCTGCTCGGTCACGCGGGAACCGTCGGCGTAGATGGCGCGCAGGATCCTTCCGGTGGCCCCGCGACCCCTCAGGTGATCGAATATCGGTCCGATGATGGGCCACCGGGCGACGCGCAACATGAACGGCCAGCGCACCCCCAACCCGGCTGCATCGACGAGCACTAAGCCGCGCACGCGGTCGGGCCTTGCCAACGCGGCGTCGGCGGCGATCGCTCCCCCCATGGAGTGGCCCACGAGGACGGCATCCGACACACGCAGCGAATCGAGGACGCCGAACAGCAGGTGCACGTAATCGGCGTTCGAGTATCCGTGAGCCGGCATGTCGGAGAAACCGAATCCGCGGTTGTCGTAGACGATCACGCGGTACCCGGCCTCGGTGAGGGGGTCGATCGTGTAGCGCCACGAGTACATCGAGGCGGCGAGGCCGTGGATCAAAACGACCGCCGGTCCTCGGCCGACGTCCAGAATGCGCAGCCGGCTCCCGTCCACCGTCACGTATTTCGGCATGAGCGGCGTACCCGCCGGATAGCGTTGCGCTTCCGAAATGGGAGCCGCACGACATCCGGCCAGCAGCGCGAGGCTGAGGACGAGTGATCGCCGACTCAGAAGGGCACCCCCAGGCTCGACCGAGCCAGCAGTACCACGAGCGGGTGGCCGCTCCATACGGCGGTCATGGTCGGTCCGCTTCCCGTGGCCGCCAGGGCGAACTGGTCGTCGGCGACGAGAATGGTCGGGCCCCCCGCCGCAGTTCGACCGGCCGCCAGACCCTCGGGATCCGGGGCGTCGCCGCTGATGCGAATCTGGAGCGTGGCGTGGCGGGCGGCGTGGCGCCAGGCCGGCAGCGTGGGAGGCCACAGTTCCGACGCCACCACGCCCTGGACACGCTGCGTGGCGCGGGCGACCAGCTGCTGGACGACATTGGCGATCGCGCGGGAACCCTCCACGCTGCGCGTCACGGGCTCCGCCGGTCTCTGGAGGCCGGCCACGGCGCGCGCCAAGCGCTCGAGTCGCTCCCCCAGCTCGCCCGACAACTGAACGAGGAGGGTGTGTGGGTCGGTCGCGCGATAGCGGGCGGGGCGTCCGCCCCCGCGCTGCGCGGCTCCTCGCCGCAACAGCCCCGCGAGTGCGGCATAGGCGTTGGCCCGGGCGTAGCCTGCCGCGCGGGCGACCGCGTATCCGGTGGAAGGGCCGAGCTCGAGCAGTGCGCGGTACACGCTCGCTTCGGTCCTGGTAAACCCGAAAGGGGTGAGGTCGATCTGGGTAGTAGCGATAGCTACTACTAATCTACTCTAGGCGACGTCAACCGGTATTCCCAGCAGTCGGGCGATCAGCCCCAGACGGAACGTGATATCGGTCTGGCGCTGCGCCGGGCTCTTACCCGGTCCCTCGAGTGGAAACCAGTGTACCAGAACCGGATTATCGCTCTTCGGCAATCCGCGCAGGTTCTTCGGCGTCCAGATGCCCTGGTCGTCGCACTCGCTGAACAGCCGGGCCAGCGCCTTGGACGCGCTCGGGATCTGTCGCACCACCCCGAGTCGCGCGAGGAGCTCGAGCCAGTAGACGGCGAATGGCACGTCGGGGACGTGTCCGTGCGCGTCGGACCGTAGTGGGTCGCCGAGCAGCTCGAACACCGGCTTGAAGAACTTCCTGCCGGCCAGGACGAAGAATGTGCGCTTCGGAGCGGGGGTCGAGAAGTAGGCCGCCAACCGCTCCACAAACCCGGACCGCTCGCGCTGCACGGCCGGCATGAATGCCAGCGTCTCCACACCAAAGATGGTGGGCGGCGTCGCCGCGGGGTCGAGGATGGTCTTCCCTGACTGCTTGCGGAACGGCTTCTGGATCAGCTCGCTGCGCAAGTAGGTCGAGATGTCGCTCGCGACCTTGTGGGCCGCGCCGCGCAGTCGCGGATCGTCCACCCGGCCCGCACGGGCCAAGGCCGCCGCCGCCGCTTCGCGGTGCATGTTGCGGGCCCACACCCCCAGCCCCGGGTCGCTCTTCGCGGGACGCTGGAATTCTACGAGCAGCGCGGGGTCCTCGTCTCGCGACAGGAGACGAAACAGAAATCGATCGGTCACCTTGAACGGGTGCATCTCCGAATCCCAGCCGAGCTCGAGCAGGCGCCGGTACTGGTAAACGGTCCCTGCGTCTTTCCAGCCGAAGACCTTGCTCGGCCCGTAGCCCAGCAGGTTCCCGCCCCACAACCCGGTCTCCTTCTGCTTCCGCGCGATCGCGGTCGCAGTCTTGTCGGCCAGCACCGCGGCCTTCAATGCCGCGACGCGCGCCGGGTCGCGCTCCGACGCTGGAACGACTTCCGTAAGCGCCCGGTATTGGATGGGAGCGCTGGCCGCCTCGTAGAGCCAGGCCAGGGGGAAACGATGCACGCCGGGGAGTTCCAGTATGCGCTCCGGTCCAAAGCGAGAGACGGGAAGACGGATTACGGCGAGTAAAAAGCGGCGCAAACTTATCGGGGGACCGCCGAACCGGCCAGTCCCCCGAATGCCAACAATCCAAGTGGTTGCGGGGAAACAACTTCCGGCTATTCTCCCGGGCTGCGTTTGAACTCGGCTGTGGGCAGCCAAGTTGGCAGTGCGGGCGCGTTGGCGACCGCTATGGCCACTCGCATCATGACGCGCGCTTCCTGGACCATCCCCTCGTAGGTGAAGTCGGTCGAGTACTGATCGGAAGGCTGGTGGTAGCGCTCGCTATTGTACCGCTCGTTTTGTTCCCGTCCCCACCCGGCCGGCCGGCCCACGAAGTCCACACCTGATTCGAACGACAGGCCTGGGACCCCGGCACGGGCGAGCGGAAAGTGATCCGATCGGAAGAATGACCCCTTGCTGGCGTCGGGGTCGCCGGTCGCAGTGAGACCCTCCGCGGCGGCAGCGCGGCGAAACACCGCTCCGAGCGACGAGCGCTCGATGCCCAGCGCCGCGATATCCTGCGTCCGGCCGCGCACGTTGGCGACGTCGATGTTGAGAATCGCGGCTGTCTGCGCCAAGGGCACGAGCGGATGCTCGGCATACGTCTCGCTCCCCAGGAGCCCGCTTTCTTCGGCGGTCGTGGCGATGAACAGCAGCGACCGTTTTGGGCGGGGGCGGACCCGCGTCAGCGCATCCGCCGTCGCGAGCATCGCCGCGACGCCCGAGGCATTGTCCTCGGCGCCGTTGTAGATCGAGTCGCCGTTCACGACCGGGCCTATGCCCTTATGATCCCAGTGCGCGCTCAGCAGGACGACCTGTTGAGACAGCGTGGGATCCGACCCGGGCAGCCGGGCGACCACGTTGACGCTTTGGATATGGCGCAGGGCGCTCTTCACGGTGAGGTCGGCCTTCAGGCCCGTGTCGACGGGCCGGAAGTCCCGCCGCGCCGCGGCCTGCATCAGGGAGTCGAGGTTGAACCCGACCGTGGCGAGCGCGGTCCGCGCCGCACCATCCGTCACCCATCCGGCGAGCGTCAGCGAGGGACTCTGCGGTTCGTCGATCTTGAACTGTTCCACCGACCAGGAGCCGTTCACGACGGACCACGGATAGGTGGCGCTCGGCGTCGTGTGAATCAGGATGACCGCCGCCGCACCCATCCGGGCGCCCTGCTCGAGCTTGTACGTCCACCGGCCGTAGTAGGTGAGCGCCCGGCCGTTGAAAACCGTCGAGTCCGCGAGGCCCGGATCGTTGACCAGCATCAGCAGCACCTTGCCGTGCGTGTCGATTCCCTTGTAGTCGTCCCAATGCCATTCCGGCGACTGGATGCCGTAGCCGACGAACAGGACCGGCGCGGCGGAGACGGCGACCGACGAATCCGGGGTCTCCGCCCAGGCAACGAAGTCGTCGCCGTACCTCAGCGTCTTGGCGGCCCCACTCGCACCCCACGAGAACGAGGGTTGCGGCTTCATCCCTACCAGCGCAACGGGTTGAAAAAAGCTCTTGTCCGGGCCCGCCGGCTCGAGCCCCATCGCCTCGAATTGCGCGGCGATGTACTTCGCGGCCAGCATGCCGCCGCGGGTGCCGGGTCCGCGGCCCTCCAACAGGTCGTCGGCGAGATAACGGAGATGCGCATCCATGGCGTGGGCGCTGGGGGTCGGAAGGCTCGAGACAGGTCGCTGCGCCGCGAGAGGCGTAGTGACGGCCGCGAGCAGGGCAAAGGCGAACCGGCGGATCATCGGCTGTCGCTCCTCCTGGATCAGTGCGGGCAGCGCACCCTGTGGATGGTGCCGCTGCCGAAAAAATCGGCCTCACTCGTGAGCACGAAGGTCGAGTCGTCGAGGAAATCGATCCCCTCGCCGATGCGTTCGAGCCCGGCGATGGGGCAGACGGGACCGATCGGACTCAACCGACCGCCCGGTCGGGGGATGAAGAAATAGATCTCCGTGTAGGTGCGCACCGCCACGAGGGCTCCGTCCGGGCGGATCGTGGCATCGGTGACGAGTCGCCCGGCTGACGCGTCGGGGATGATCGGCAGCCGCTGCATCAGCTCCGCCTGTACGATCGTGCGGGCGCTCCACGCCGATCGCGGCAGCCGGTACAGCCGCACGGGGCTGTTCCGGCCCTTGGAGATCAGGTACATGGCGCTGTCGTGCGGGGAAACGAACAGTGCCTCGACATCGTGCGGGCCGTCCGGGTAGCGGAACCGCAGGGCGCGGGCCGGCCCCGTCGAGCGGAGCGTATCCGCGGGGCCTGTCGGGGGATCGGGCTCAGGCACGGCATAGATCGTCACGCTGCGATGGTTCTGGAGATTGTCGCCGGTGTCGCCGATGTAGATGCAGTTGCCGGGCGCGTCGGGACACGGTCCTTGGGATAGATCCTCCCAGTCGATGTTCTTGGCGCCCGTCACGCGGACGGCCCCGCGATCGGTCCCGTGCAGATCGGTCGCGTATAGGTAGGGCCCATCCCCAGAGTCGTTGTGGGTCCAGAGGATCCCGATGTGGGCACGGCTGACGACCACACCCGAGCTCTCGGTGAGCCGGCGGCTGCGGAACGTCCCGGTGAGTGCCGTCTCTGGGCGCGGGATGGCTGCTTGGAGCAGGAACAGCGGCGCCAGCATGGCTGGAAGGAAATGCGCTTGATCGCCCTCGGGCAAGGGGCGAAATTCCGCTCATGATCGAGGCGTTGAAGTCGCGCACGGTGCGTCGCCTCCCCGATCGAGTCCGGCTCCAGGGACGGATCCTGTTCCTGGCCGAGGAGGCTTCCCTGGTGCGTCGTCAGCTCGCGGGGGAAGACCTGGCCTGGACGCCCGCCATGACCCTGCGCGACAACATTTCCACCGACGAAATCACCCCCGCTTATATCTGCTATTACTACGACGATACCTTGGGAGATTTTCCCTATCTCGGTCTGAAGTGCGGCGAGGAGTTTCCGATCGTCCGCGGCTCGGTCCGGCAGGGTGGATTCGTCGCCTCGGTGAGCGGCAAGCGCCGCGGGAAGGGATCGTCCCGCGAGCAGTCGCCCTACGCCGAGATGTGCGCCGGGATCAAGCTCGTGATCGCCGAGAACATTGAGCGCATCTATCGAGAGAACTGTCAGAACCTCGGGCTTTTCACCTCCACCGACTTTTCCCTGATCGACCGGGTACGCCGCGGCGAAGAAATTCCCCTCGCCGTCTTCACCGCCGGCGAAGGCGAGATCACCCGCGGCATCATCGAGTACGGTGGCTTGTTCAATTACAACCTCGCGCGGTTGCAGGGGCAGGTGCGCGTGACGCCTCCCGCCACGCCGCGGCGTCCCATGACGCTGGGCGAAAAGATCCTGGCGCGGCACTGGGTGGTGGACCTGGCATCCGGCCGGGTGGGCGTGCCCGCGGTGAAGCCCGGCGACGAGGGGTTCGTGACCACCGATATCCGGTTCAGTCACGAGTATGTGACCCCGATGGCAGCGATCTTCTTCGAGCAACTCGTCGGCACGGAAGAGCCGGTCAACGATCCCGGCTCGGTCCTGTTCTTCCGGGATCATCTCACCTTCCTTCCCGAAGCGATGACCCCCGAGCGGGTGAAGGAGGGTCTACTCGACGTTGCGATGGAGCTCGAAAAGAAGCAGCGCGTCTTCGCCGAGAAGCAGGGGATCAGGCTCTACGGCGAGCTGACGCGCCTCGGGCTGCACGGCTCGGAGGCGATCTGCCATTCCAAGATTCTCGAGGCGCACGCGCTGCCGGGCCAGGTCATCATCGGATCGGATTCACATACGCCCCACGCGGGCGCCGTCGGGTGCGTGGCATTTGGAGTCGGCACCACCGCGATCTTCAATTCGTGGATCACGAAAGACGTCCGCGTGACCGTACCAGAGACGGTGAAGGTCGTCGTGCACGGGACCAAACCCGAGAACGTCACGGCGAAGGACTTCATGCTCGAGATCCTGCGCCACCCCTACGTGAAAGGTGGGCAGGCGATCGGGAAACTCGTGGAGTACTGCGGGTCGGCGGTCGAGGCGCTCTCGGTCGACGAGCGCGCCACGATGACGAACATGACGGCGGAAGTCGGCGGCTTCACCGGCTACGTCGCACCCGACGACCGGACCGTCGAGTACCTCATGGCGTATCGGGGGATGTCGCTGGCTGATGCGCAACGCTCGTGCCACGACCTGGCGAGCGATCCCGGCGCCGTCTACTGGAAGGTGATCGAGATCGACGCGGCGCGCATTCGCCCCATGGTGGCGCTCCCCGGCGATCCAGGGAATGGGCGCTCCATCGAGGAGCTGCCGGGGCGCGTACAAGTGGAGATCGCCTACGCCGGCTCGTGTACCGCGGGGAAGAAAGAAGACATGGACATGTACGCCCGCGTGTTGCGGGAGGCGGCGGATCGCGGCGAGCGCGTCGCTCCGGGAGTGCGGTTCTTCATTCAGTGCGGTTCCCAGGACGTCAAGCGCTATTGCGAGGAGCGGGGTTATCTCGATCTGTTCCGGCGGGTCGGCGCCCAGTTTCTCGAGCCGTCGTGCGGTGCGTGCATCAACGCTGGGCCGGGAGTTTCGCGCACCAAGGATGAAGTGACGATCAGCGCCATCAACCGCAACTTCCCGGGCCGCTCCGGCCCCGGCCAGTTGTACCTCGCCAATCCCTACACCGTCGCGGCGTCAGCGCTCGCGGGCTACATCACCGAGTGGGAGCCGGGACTCACTCCCGCTGCCACGGGCTGAAGCTCCCCTCACGGGGCGGTCGTGAACTGCAGCAGCACCGCGTTGACCCCTCCCGGAAAGCTGAAACTCGCCGTCACCGTGGAGGAGGAATCCGGCACCAGGGCGGCCGTCAGGTGCGTGTCGCCCTGCAGCATGCCGCGCGACCGCGTCCAGTTCAATCCTCCCTGAACGAAGCTGTCGCCTCGACCGAAGCTCGCTGACTGCACGTTGAAGGCCCCCGCTCGCGCGCGCCAGGTCTGGACCGTCGTATCCGGCGCTTGCGCAATGACCCAGGCGGTGCCGACCCCGGGCGTGTCAAACTGGTTGCTCGCGGAGAGTGAATCGCTGAGCGGAGGCGAGGAGCCGCCACCGACTACCAGGAACACCGAATCCACGGTACCGGTGGCAGGGCGATATCCGCGCCACGCCAGAATCCCGGACAGGCCTGCCGTGATCGAGTTGGCGGTCACGATGAGCTGGAAGGCGGCGATCTTCGCCGTGTCCCCGGGGCCGGCGGCCTGGGGGGTTGCCTGATCGATGAAGGGCAGGAGGAAAGCGCTGAGGGTTTCGAAGAGGCTGTCTGAGCCGAACGAGAGCGCAAGAGCCTGCTGCACGGCGGCCTTCTCACCGGCCGAGACAAGATTCGTCGTCGGCGCGGTTCCGCTGTCGACGCTACATCCCAGCGCCGCCAGCGCAGCGAGCGCCACGGCCACACGCTTCATGATTCCGACCTCCGATGGTCATTCTTGTCCCGTGCCGGGCTCATGGCCGGCGCTGGTAGAAGGATACGGGGGAAGGGAGGCCCTTTGGTAGACGCTGCGCGGATTCCACAGGACCCACGACTCGATGCCGACGTCTCTCGCGGCTTGGATCTGGTCCCGGATCTCCACGGGGGTGTAGCGCGGCAGCCGGCGGCCGAGGGTGAAAGCCTGCAAATAGGGCCGTATTTGGGCGGTATTCGGTGCGCGGGAGCGGGCCAGAGCGTCGCTCAGGGCATAGCGCACGACGCCATACGGGTTGGCGTTGGGACTGCGAAAGCCGAACGACCCACCCCTGTAATGGCTCGGGTACACCATGGGGAGCAGCACGTCGGCGACGTCGGAGAAGTCCTCCCACACCTGGCCGATGCCAAGGTCACCGGTGGTCACGGAGGCGGTCAGCCCGAAGACATCGAACGTCACGGGGACCCCCATCGGCCGAACGAAGTCGGTGAGCATCTTGATGTGGCGACGCACCGCCGTGCGGGGTGACTCGCTGCCGGTCCGGGCGGAGAAGATCGCCGTCGCCATCCGCGAGCGCGGCTCATCGGGGAACCGGACGTAATCGAACTGCACCTCCCCGAATCCGAGCGACACCGCTTCGCGGGCCAGCTGTCCGGCGTACACCCACACGGAGTCGTTATAGGCGTCGACCCACGCCATGCCGATCCGGTCGCGCCACAGCCCGCCGTCCGTCGACTTGACCGACCAGGCCGTCTTGTGCTCGGCGAGCAGCCGGTCTTTGGCGACGACGATGCGTGCGATGGCATAGAGGCCGTGCGCGTGCAGCGTGTCCAGCCGGGCGCGCACGTCACCGGTGCGGGCGCAGGCGTTGGCACCGATCTGACGCGCCGTCTCCACCTGCGAGTGGTACAGGAGACAGCCCGTGTCGTCCTTGACGTCGATGACCAGCGAGTTGATCTCGGTGCCTTCGACGAGTCGCACGATCTGCCACAGGCGGTTCCCGGCGAACGCCCACGCGTTCACATAGAGCGCCTTGACCGTCGTCGGGCGACCGAGCTGATTCACCCACTGGCCCTGCCACACGGCACCGAGCGGCGTGAGCGACACATGACTCGCATCCGGGACTGCGCCGAACCGCACCGGTGGTTCAGCGACGAAGCTTGTCCCGCCAGGGAACCGTTGCGCCGAGACGGAGGCGATCGGTGCGACCAGCGCGCCGCCGATCGCGGCGACAGTCCATAAACTGACCTTCATGCAGCGACAATAGGAAAAATCGATAGAATCGACAAGAGTCCTAGATCACATTCTACTTGTGCGACTGTAAGCCATTGAATAGCAAAGGGTAAGTCGCGAGACTCTGGCCGCGGTACTGTGGTCGGAATCCGAACAGGATGACCTTTCCCGCCCCAACCCGAACCTCGACCAAAGACGCCCGACCCGCCAGGCGCTCCGGATGCCGCACCCAACCGGAGAGCAGCACGTCCTTCGGATCGTCGGGGTAGCGCGCCACCACCTTCACTTCGCTCGAATCGAGCACGTCGAACGCCGGGCCGTTCTCGAACCACACGGCGGTTTCCGACGGCAAACCATGGGCCAACGGTTGAGACTGGTCGATGTCGACGCGAAAGATCGAGCCCGGTGCGTAGAAATCCTCGTCCGGAAGCCCCTCGAGCACGTTTCGCACCGGCAGGAGCAGCGCTTGAATGGCGAACCGGCTGGCGTCGTTCAACGCGACCAGCGTCCCCCCATCCTGCACGAACTGGCGCAGAGACTGGATTCCGTCGGGACCGAGGCCTCCCGGATAGGGCGACGGGTAGCGAACCTGCGGCAGCCCCTCAGCGATGTCGCGCGGCGATTCGTCGGGCAGCACGATCACGTCGAAATGATCGTGCAGCTTCCCCGCTCGAACGGCGGAGTCGACGAGCGAGGTGTAGGGCACCTTCCAATTGTCGAAGACCCACCGCGTCCACCCTTCGTCCATCGTAGCTGCATACGAGCGGTACAGGCCGATGCGCGTCGAATCGCCTACGCCCGGATACCCGAGGGTCGCATGCGGCGGCGCCACCGGCGCTGACAGAGCGACGCGGATCGAGTCGTTCACGGGGATGGCGGTCAGACCCATGAGCAACGGGAGGGTATGCGCCGTGACGTCGTACGGCCGCTCCGGTGGTCCGCCCGGATACAGCCGCCGATCAGGATAGTGTTGCGGCTCGAGCAGCGTCTTCGCGAATGCCGCATAGGGTTGGCGCAACACGATGACGTAGCTGCCCGCCGGGAACCGCTGGCCGCCGGAGGCGAACGTCTGCTGGGCGACCCGGATCTCGACCTGCCCGCGCGTGAGAATGCCGAGCAGGGTCGCGAGCGCGATGGAGTCCTGCTGGCGCGGGATGACGTAGGCGTAGGGCCACCCGCGCCAGCCGCGCACGGCATGCCACCCGACCGAAAGAAAATTGCTCAGCCAATGATCACGAAACCGCGCCGCGTGCTCGAGCAGCGCGAACGCGACATCGGTCTGATACGACACGATGTCGCGCATTCCCCAGCGCCCGCCGGGCCAGGGAGCCGTGAAATTCCAGGAGCGCTCGCGCGGATTGAATCCGCGGGCATTCGCCTGGAGTCGGTCGGCGGGAACCTGAACGGGGCTCGCGAGCTCGCCGCTCGCCACCTCCGCGAGAATCCGCGCCGCGCCGTGGTAGTGGCCGTAGGCCCGGGAGGGGGTCCAGGCGTCATAGATCGCGTTGATCGAGATCCCCGTTTTCCCCTGCCCTGCGAGCTCCCAGGCGAGCGCCGTGCCGAGCGTATTCACGCCATCGATGATCAGGGGATCGACGTTGGGCTCGATCGGATCGAGGTACGGCGGCAGGAACAGGCGCGAGCCGTTGGAGCCCTGTTGATGCAGGTCCAGCACGATCTGCGGGTGCCAGACGCTGTAGATCGAGTCGACGACGAGCTGAGTCTCCACCTGGGTGAAGGCGTACCAGTCGCGGTTGTCATCATGGCCCACATAGTGATGCCACAACTCGGGAGGATCGGTCCCCTCGGCCGAGGTCCCGAGGGTTCGGGTATACCACTTGTCGACGATCGTCACGCCATCAGGATTGAGCGACGGGACGAGCCAGAGGATCACGTTGTCGAGAATCGCGCGCGTCGCCGCAGTCGTGTCCGTGGCAAGTCGGTAGGCGACCACCGCGGGGGTCAAATTGCCGCCGACCTCATCGGAGTGGATGCCCCCCGTGATCAGTACCGTCGCGCGGTCGTCCTGCAGTGCCGCCTGGGCCTCACGGGTCGAGCGCAGGGTCCGGGGATCGGCGAGGCGGTCGGTGAGCCGGCGGTAGGTGTCGAGCTGCTTCAGATTCTCCGGGGACGAGATCACGAGCGCTACGAGCGGCGCGCCGAGCGTCGTCTTGCCGAGCTCGCGGTAATCAACCCGGTCGCTCGCGCGCGCCAGCGCCTGATAGTAGCGCAGCAGGGTGGGCCAGTCGGCGAGCTTGCGGTCGTCTCCCGGATCGAACCCGAGGATCGAGCGGGGGGTCGGGATGAGGATCTTCGGAGCGGGTTTCCCCGTGGGTTTCGCCCCCGGCCTCGCCTGCCCCGCGAGGGGCGTGACGAGGACGAGGAAGAGCAACACCAGGCGTCGGGACATCGGCGCCGCTACGGGTTCAACTTGTGCAGCTCGACCCGTCGGTTCTGGGCCCTGCCCGCGACCGTGGCGTTGGTCGCCACCGGGTTCGACGGCCCATAACCACGCGCCACCATGCGAGACGGTGCCACGCCCTTGCGGGCAAGGTAGGCTCGGACCGCAAAGGCGCGCGCGTTGGAGAGCCGCCTGTTGACGAGCGCCGAGCCAGTGTTGTCGGTATAACCCGCGATCTCGATCTGAATCTCCGGGTTAGCGACGAGCGACCCCGCCACCTGATCGAGCACCGCGAACGACTCGGGCGTCAACGCCGAGCGTCCCGTTTCAAAGTTCACGCCGCGGAGGATGAGCGTCGGCCGCGTTCCCGGGGTCCGTTGTTCCTCAAACAGTATCACGCACCCGTACTGGTCGACTTTCGAGCCGGGCGGCGTGTTGGGGCAGCGATCGATGTTGTCGGGCACGCCATCGCCATCAGAATCCCGCGTCAGGGGACAGCCAGTGGCGTCGACCTTCACCCCCACCGGCGTGTTGGGACACTTGTCGATGCCATCGGGCACGCCGTCGTTGTCCGCGTCCTTGGGACAGCCGTTCGCGTCCACGATCGCGCCATGGGGCGTATCGGGACACCTGTCGATTCCATCCGGGACGCCATCGCCGTCAGTGTCCGTGGGGCACCCGACGGCATCTACGATCGCGCCGTGCGGTGTGTCGGGACACTTGTCGAGGCCGTCTGGCACACCGTCACCATCGGAGTCGATGGGACATCCGAAGCTGTTGACCACAGCACCCGCCGGTGTATCGGGGCACTGATCGAGCCCATCGGGCACTCCGTCCTTATCGGAATCAATCGGACACCCGGTCGCATCGACCTTCGCGCCGGCGGGCGTGCCGGGGCACTTGTCGATCCCGTCGTACACGCCGTCCTGATCGGAGTCGCTCGGACAGCCGCGCGCGTCGACCGTGGCACCGAGCGGTGTGTTGGGGCAGGCATCGCGGTTGTCCGGAACGCCGTCGCCGTCCGAGTCGCGTGGGCCGCGCGCGGCGGACACGGGCTGTGCGCCACCTGATTGCAGGAACGACAGTCCGCCGAGCACGAGGAAATGCGTCGCGTGCGTTTGGCCGAATGCGCCGTTGGTGGTGGGGGTATAAACGGCCCGACCCTCGAGCAACACCCCAACCCTCCCGCCGATCGGCAGACGCACGCCCAGTCCGCCGTTGAATCCGCCGTCGGTGAAGGCAAAGGGGGCGCTCTTGCCGAAATCGATGCGCGAGTAGCCGCCCACGGCATAGAGCAGCACGGGAAGGCGGACGATGAGGTCGGCGCTGGCGAGCAGGGGATCCATTGTCGCGCCGGGCGAATTCGGGACGTTCTCTTCGCGATCGAAGATCACATCGGCGCCGATCCCTATCCCCCGGGTCAGGAAGTAGGCGAGCCGCGCGCCGCCGCCGACCCCGGCGTCCAGGTTGAACGCCTTGTCGTACTTCGTGTAGGCCCCGTACAGGCTGAGATCGAACTCGCCTCCCCGCTGGGCGGCGAGCGTGGTGACGCTCCCCAGCGTGAGCACTCCGACGGCCCAGATCGCGCGCACGTTCCCCTCCCGGGACTAAGGCAACAAGATAGGAAAGGGCCGACCGTCACGCACCGGGTGCGGTCACGGAAACCGCGGTCAAAAGCCCCAAACGCCGGCCCGCCGCGCGCGGGACACGAGGTCGATCCCGCCCGCGACGAGGCCGTGAACGGAGCCATCGGCATCCAGCCAAGCGGCGCCACCTGGTCCGACCAAGGCGCCGCCACCGAGGGCGAAGATCGTATTTGTCCCGACCGGGCCGGAAAAATCGCCGAGCGAGTCGCCGCCC
Organism: Gemmatimonadales bacterium; assembly: GCA_033853695.1. GTDB lineage: Bacteria > Gemmatimonadota > Gemmatimonadetes > Gemmatimonadales > GWC2-71-9 > DASTHG01. The sequence goes on from JAWOLH010000029.1 coordinate 88,457, forward strand.
GTTACCGGAGCCGCGACTGTCTCGCTGCTGTTGGCCGAAGCCCCTGAGTACACGCCGCCGACCACGAGGATCACGTCGCTGAAAGGGAGTGTCGCGAACTGCGACCGTCCCTGCGCGAAGGGTGTGCCCGCCGGTGCCCAATTTCCGGTGAAGAACCCCGAAAAGAGACTCGCGGGGGCGGCATCGGCGGAGGCGAGTCGCGTCTGCAGTGTATCCAGGCCGCCGCCCGGTACGGTGCTGTCGGCGACGCCGCCGAAGACGCTGATCCGGTCGTCGAGCACCACGCCGCCGCCGTACGCGCGTGGCGTCGGCAGCGGTGGCTCCACGAACCACCCATCGATGTGCCCATCGAGGCCGATCCGGCCGACGAACACGTTCGTCTGTGGCCGACCCGCTGAATCCACGCCGCCCATCACGTACATGCGCCCCCGTCGGACGACCACCATCGCGCCGGCGATGGGCGCGGGAAGTGCTTCGATCGTCGTAAAGGCGCCGAGCGCCGTATCCGCGGTGCCGAGCGCCTGGAACACCGTTGCGCGGGCGTGCCCACCGGAATCGACGCCGCCGACGACGTAGAGCGCGTGTCCGTTGAAGCGTGAATTGAAGCGGTTGGCAGCAGCGACTCCGGCATAGGCGCGTGGCGCGGGGAGCGGCGGTTGCCTGGTCCAGCCGCCGATCGCCCCAGCCGGCGCGGCGCGCGCCGTGAACACGGCGGAGTCGGGGACGATGGCCGAGTCACCGCCCAGGGGTTCGCCACCCCCGGCGGCGTAGATGGCGACCTTGAGTCCCGAGCTCAAGGGTTCGGTGGCGACGGCCAGCGCCACGCCCGCAGGTGCACCGGGGAAGTCGCCCCGCGCCTGCCAGGTGAGGGTGGCGGGAGCGAACGTGACGTGCGGGAGGACGTGGACGGCAGTCGTGAGTCTCCGGCCGTCTTCGGCCGTTACGGTCATGGCGCCGCTTGTGGCGCTGTCGGGTACGGAGGACCGCAGCAGCCGGTCGCTCCACCCGCCCGCCGGAACCGGGGCGAGCACGGCCCCGCCGCCAACCTTGGGAAAGTCGATCGCCCCGGTGCCCTGCGAGTCGCCGAAGCCGAAACCCTCGATGACGATCGCCTGCCCGCGGACGAGCAGAGGCTCGATCGCGCCGTCGACGAAGTCGATGCGTGGGGTAGACGGGGCCGGCCCGGTGGCGGATCCGCCGCACGCCAGCGCCGCGATCAGTGCAGCCGGGAGAAGGCTAGCTAGCGCCCTCAGTGCCACGAACGAACCCGACTGCCTGGACGAGTCGCTCGGACACCGTCGCCAGCTCAGTCGCTCCTTGCGACAGATCTTCGATGGCACGCAGCTGCTCGGCCGCGGCGACCGCGACAGATTCCGCCTCGTCGGCGGACGCGGAGCCCCCGGCCGCCGCCTCGGTCAGCGTCTGCGCCATCTGGGCGGCGCGCTCCACGGTTGCGCGGGCCACGTCCGCGACGCGCTTCCCGGCGCGAGCTGTATTCGCCGAGACATCGGCGATGCGTTCGAGATCGGGCAGAAGAGTGGTCGAAGACTCGACGACCGTGCCCAGCTCTGTCCGAATTCGCTCCAGGAGTTGCGCGGCCCGGTCGAGGGCGCGCAGAGTTTCTTGCACCGACTTCCCGACGTTACGAGCTTCACGGCCCGCTTCCTCGGCGAGCTTGTGAACCTCCTCGGCGACGACGGCGAAGCCGTGGCCGTGCACGCCGGCGCGCGCCGCTTCGATCGTCGCGTTGAGGGCGAGGAGGTTGGTCTGATTCGCGACGAATCCGATCGCCTCCGAGAACTTCTCTACCTGGCCGGCCACGTCCCGCAGCCGTCCCATCTCCACGGAGCCGTGCTCGGTGGATCGTCCCAGCTCGGTCAGGCGGCGCACCGCCTCCTGTGTCGCCGCACGCACGCGTCCAGCCGTGCGTTCCACCTGCTCGCCGGCGTCGCGCGTCTGGTCTCCCGCTGCCGCCACGTCGACGGCCCCGCGCTGCAGCTCCGCGGCCTCGGCCGCGGCGTTGGTGACGAGGGCCGCGCCGTGGCGGGCGCCCTGACTCGCGCGCTGGGCCGAGGCGGCGACCTCTTGGCTCGACGCGTGTATCTCCTCCGTCGTCGCCGTGATCGTTTCGACGTATTGCGTCATCTGATCGGACGCCCCCACGACGGGTCGCAGGGCACGCTCGAGCGCCAGGATCAGGGCGATCTGTGGCGCGGCGAGGTTGAGAATCGCGGCGTCGGAATCGCGGTACATCCAGGGATCGGAATGACGGATGCTCCACAGGCCGATCAACTGGTCGCCGTGGAACAGCGGGACCAGGATTTCCGAGCCCGTCTTGTCGGTTCCCGGCGCGATGGCATCCCCGCGACCGAGATTGCGGGCCACCACGGGGCGTCGGGAGCGCACCGCCTCTCCCGTCAGACCGGCATCCGCCTCGAAGCGGAACTCCGCGGCGCCCCCGTCGCGCATCGCGGTGTCGGCGACGAGCACCATCTCCCGCCGCGCCGGATCGAAGCGCGCGAACCCGATGTGCTCCCACGGGACGAGGCGGCGGGTCGTCTCCTGAATGTGGGCGAACGTGCGCGCGAGGTTGATGTCGGTCGCGATCGCCCGGGCGAGGCGCTGCACGAGGCGCAGCTCGTCGGAGTGCACCCCCAGGCGGATGACGTACGCCGATACGTACGTCGCGCCGGCGAGCGCCACGGCGATGAGAAGCCAGGTCGCTATCGGCAGCCCGGTGTGAAACAGCTTGAACCACGCGAGCGACAGCCCGATGGACGTGCCGTAGACGATCGCTTCCCACCGCGCGGTAAGCCGGGCATCGACCCATGCGATGGTGCGGCTCAGGGCGAGCAAGAGGTAGAACGAGCCGTTGATCAGCAGCATCGTCAACACGACCAGCACTGCGATCGGTCCGATGTTGTCGGTCTCGAGCGCGAGGCTCCCGGTCGCGCCTCCCAGGAGCTCGTAGATGAGCCCGGCGACAGCGGAGCCCGCGGTCAGGTGGGCGGCGTTCGAAGCGGCGAGGCGGAGCGGGAGCCGCCGCAAGACCACGTCCCCCGCCACCGTCACCAGCGGGGCGACAATCGTCGCGAATTCCCAGCCGCGCTCCATGACGGCGAACACCGTCACGCCGAGAACGTAGGAGGAGAATCCGTTGCCCGGCAATGCGATGCCGTAGCGGCGCGTGAAGGCGCCCACGACGACCAACCCGGCCAGGGCGAGGGGGAAGGTGCCACCGGTGGCGAGCCGGCCGCTGGCGTACCCCGCGAAGGCGACACCGACCGCGACCACCGCGCCCAGCGAAACGATGATCGAAACGAAGGTGGCCGGCGCCGCCCAGCGGCGCGATTGCGGACTCATGGAGATGCTGCGCGCAAGGTCGGGCGTGTGGCGCGGCATGTCAAGCGTCGATATCGTTCTCGCATGCGCGTCACCATCGAATTTTGCGTCGTCTGAAACTATGAACCCCGGGCCGCCGGTCTGGCGGCCGAGATCCGTAAGGCCTTCCCGCAGGCGGAGGTCAAGCTGATCGAGTCGTCCGGCGGCGTCTTCGAAGTGGAGATGGACGGCCGCCGGGTGTTTTCGAAGAAGGCGCTGAAGCGGCACGCCGATCCAGGAGAGGTGGTCCGGCTGCTGCGGGAGGCAGGCGCCGGCTCGTGAAGATCGCCATCTCGACGGGTGGCGGAGACGCGCCGGGGGTCAACGCCGTCATCCGTGGGGCCGTGCTATCCGCCGTCAACCGCGGCTGGCGATGCCTCGGCGTCCGGCGCGGCTTTGCCGGGCTCCTCGGCGAAGACCTGCTGGTCCCCCTCGCAGCTCCGGAAGTCCGCGGCATCACCCACCTCGGCGGCACGATTCTCGGCACCACCAATCGCGGGAATCCCTTCAAGTGGCGCGAGCAGCAACCCGACGGGACGTGGATCGAGCGCGACCGCTCCGATGAGCTCGTCACCGCGTTCCACGCGTTTGAGCTCGAGGCCTTGATCGTCATCGGCGGCGACGGGTCGCTCGCCCTGGCACGGCAGTTGATGGCGAAGGGTGTCCCGGTCGTCGGGGTTCCCAAAACCATCGACAACGACGTCGGCGGTACGGTCGCCACATTCGGGTTCGACACGGCCGTCGCGACCGCCACCGATGCCATCGACAAGCTGCACTCGACGGCCGAGAGCCACCAGCGCGTCATGGTGGTGGAGGTGATGGGGCGCAACGCGGGGTTCATCGCGCTGAACTCCGGAATGGCGGGCGGTGCGGACGTGATCCTCATTCCGGAGATCCCGTTCGATCTGGGGTGCGTGTGTGAGAAGATCAAGCGGCGTGAGGAGCAGGGGCGCCATTTCAGCATCGTCGTGGTCGCGGAAGGCGCGGTGCCGCGCGGAGGCACCGAGCATTACCTCGATCAGGAGCGCCGCCGTCTCGGCGGCGTCTCCGAACAGGTGGCCACGGCAATCGAACAACGCACCGGCAAGGAAACCCGCTCGCTCGTGCTCGGACACCTGCAGCGTGGCGGCAGTCCGACCACCTTCGACAGGCTGCTGGCGCTGCGGTTCGGCGCGGCTGCGGTGCGCCTCGTCGCCGCGGGAAAATTCGGGATGATGGTCGCCCTGCAACCGCCCGACATCGTCTCGGTTTCGCTCGACGAGGCCCTCTCCCACCCCAAGCGAGTGGCGATCGATTCCGACACCGTCGCGACCGCACGGGAGATCGGAATAAGCTTCGGCGATTGAACCCGCAATTGACCTCTTTATAGGACAGATGTGGGAGTCGTTCCATCCTGCTGCTCTATCCATAAGTTAATCTATTCCAAGTTGTTACATCCCGACAACCGTGCGGCACGGCGCTTTCATTACGTGCGTGTGGCAACCAGGAGGAACTATGAAGAAGATCGCACTGCTGTTCGGACTCGTACTGCTCGCCGCGGCCGGTACCGCCTCCGCTCAGACGAGCGTGCAAGTGCAGCTGGGGTTCGGGGTGCCGCGCCCGTACATCGCGGGCGACGTATTCATCGGCCAGTCGTTCGTGCGACCGGTGTACCGGCCGTTCTACTACTACTACCCGAACCGCTACCCGTACTACTTCGATGATCCACTATCGGTCAGGTACGGTCCGGCACGCCGGGTAGTCATCTACGAGCGCGCGGGCCGCTTCTATCGTCGCGATTTCGACCGGGACCGCGAATGGCAGCGTGACTGGTCCCGCGGACATGGTGGCCGCGACTGGCGCGACTGGAATCGGGGTGACGACCACGAACGCGATAACCGGGACCGGCGCCACCGCGACGACGGTGAGCATTGAACGCTGAACCAGTGGATGCAGGACGGCCGGGGGCCCGAGCGGCTCCCGGCCGTTAGTTTTCCCGGGTGCCCGCCGCTCATCGCGACCACTTTCTCCCACCCGATCCACAAGCATTCGTCGCCGCTCGCCCGTCGACCGGGCGGGTGATTGTCATCGCCCCGACGCGAGCCGCCTGCGAAACGATCGAGCTGGCCATGGGACTCGAGCTCGAGACCTTGCTTGAGCGGCAGCACGGATCGGAGATTCGTCGGCTCGCCGGTTCGGGAACCGGATTCGGGATCGTCGCCGGGACCGGCACCGGGAAGACGCTCGCCATCCGGCCGATCGCCGAGCGGATTCTGGGGGCGCCCCTCAAAGTTGGAGTGGTCAATCGCGAGCGGGAGGCGACTCCCGAGACCCCCACCTGGAATGTGGTGATTGTGACGACGGGTATCGCCCGGCGCTGGTTCGAGGACGGGCTGATCACGGCTCGGGACACCCTGGTCGTCGACGAGATCCACCAGACCTCGGCTGAGCTCGAGCTCTGCCTCGCGCTGGGCCTGCGCGCGCGCTGCCGCTTCATCTGGCTGTCCGCCACCGTCGATCCGAGCTTTTATGCGCGCTACCTCGGGTCTTCGGAAGTCCTCGAGACCTCCGCGTTCGACCCTACGCGCGCCGCACGTGTGCGCGTGATCTCGCTGCGGCCACTCGATTTTCTCGACGATCGCTTCGTGCGCCGGGTTCTGAAGGAGCGGCGTGGCGTCGCGCTGTTCGTTCCGACGCGCGCGGAAGTGGAGGAGCTCGCCGGCCGGCTGGGCGCCCAGTGGCCGGGCATCACGGCGGCGTTCTACCACGGGGGGGAGCCGATCCGCGTGATCCGCCCCTTCCTGGACGGCGAAGTCGAGCGCCCGTTCTTTCTCGCCATGACGGCCGCCGGCCAGTCGGCGTTGAACATCAGTGGACTCGACACGGTGGTGATCTACGATGCGCGGTACACCAACGTCGTGGACCGCGGCCGCAACGTCCTGACACGGTTGTATCTCGGCGCCAACGAAATCCTGCAGATGGCGGGACGGGTACACGGCCGCGTGGCGCAGGGTGAGGTCTTCATTCTGAGCGACCGCAATCTCGACTTCGCATCACTGCGTCCCACGCCACCCGAGTTCCAACTCGCCGGTGACGCCGAGCGCGTGGCGATCACGTGCGCGGCACTCGGCGTCGACGCCAGCGAGCTCGACCTTCCCGTGCCGCTCGATCGCCGCGCCTACCGGGACGCCGTCGAGCTGTTGACCAGCCGCGGCCTCGTCGATCAGGGACGCCTGACTGCCTACGGTCGTGCCGTCGAGGAGATGCCGGTCGACCGGCCCTGGGGCGAGCTCCTGGTCCACGCGAACGACGAGCTGCTGCCGCGGGTGGCGGTGGCGGCGAACATCGACTCGTTGCACCGCATGACGCGGGAAACGCGTAACCTGAAGGGCCTGATCCTCCCCGGCAGCGACCACCTCACCGCCTACAACCTCTTCGCCGAAGCCGTGAACAAGCACGGATACCTGGGCGAGGTGTACGGGCTGCCGCGACACCTGTTCCGCGAAACGGTGGATCGTTGGGCGGAGTGGCGCGGCGTGCTGATCAAGGCGCTCGAGGACGTGGCGCTGGGTACGGCGTCCGTCTACCGGCAGCTCGAGCGCCCGCTGCCGGAGCGCCTGCCGCTGGCCGATGAGCGCACGCTCGCCGCGTTTCAGGATCTCGTGGCTCGCTACCAGCCGTTCGATCTCGTGATCGACGAGTCGACGGCCGACGGACGTGAAGCGCGCGTTTCGCGAGGTTCGGTGTGCGGGAGTTGGGGAGCGGTCGCCGGAGCGCTGCGCTACTTCGCCGATCGCTTCGGCAACCCGCGCGCCGGCATCGAGGGCACCCAGATTCCGGAACGCCTGATTCGCCGCTACGCCCGTCGCAGCCCCGCCAGCGTGCAGTATGTCGAAGGTCGCACGCGCGGGCGACTCGTCGCGGTGCGGACGCTCGAGTACTTCGGTTTCCAGCTGGAACGCGAGTCGGAGGCGCTCCCGAGCCCGTTTCCCGACGACCTCGTGTCAGCCGCGCGACAGGCACTGGTCGAAGCCTTCATGAAAGGCCGCACTCCCCATCCCGACCAACGCCCGCTGCGCCGGGCGCTGCAGCGCTGCGACGAGTACTGGCGCCGTTCTGGGGGTACACTGATGCAGGTCTCTCCGGAACGGCTCGCCGAAAGTATCGCAGAGCAGCTTGAGGGGGTCGATAGCTGGGACGCGTTCCTGAGTCGCACTGTGACTCTGGATCCCACGGCGGTCATTCCGGCGGACGTGCGCGCACGGCTCGACGCCCTGCCCGGATCGATTCACCTGTACGGTGACCGTGTGCCGCTCGAGTACGACGTCGAGCGCGGATCCGGGGTTGTGCGTATGGTGCTCAAGGAAGGCCAGGCGAGGCGACTTCGCCCGTCGGACCTTCCTGCAGTGGATCGTTCCTTACGGTTTGCTGTCCTCCGGGGGAGGCGTCCGGAGATCTTGGGCAGCTCGCTCGAGGAAATCCGTCGGCAGTTGAACGATTTGCCGCGGACGGAGCGAGCCCGGCTGGTCCGCCGAGGACGGCGTCCCCGCCGGCAATGAAACATTTCGGGTATACCGGTGGTAAGGGGTGCCGATGGACGCGCTCGGTCGCGCGGTACTGGAGTCTCTGGGACAGGGTGTCGCCGTATTCGATGCAGATGGTCGGCTCGTCTACGCGAACCCGCCCGCTCGCCGCGTACTCACGGAATCGAATGGGAACGGAGCCGATGCCCGCAAGGCTCTGCTCAACCGGCAGGGCCGCGCGGTTCCCTTGCGGGACGGCCCGACGCCGATCGGAGAGGTTGTCTTCGTTACCGACAACGGTCTCGTCGGCACGCTCGCCGAGCAGGAGCGCGAGGCGATCCTCGAGGCCCTCTCCATGACCGGAGGCCGGCTGGCTGAAGCGGCCCGCAAGCTCGGCATCAGCCGCACCACGTTGTGGCGCCGCCTGCGCACCTACGGTGAGACTGGACGTCCTAGCGCCGCCTCGTAGCCGCCTCTAGTTTCCCGGGGCGATGCCTTCCGTCGCTTCGCCCCCTACGCCCTACATCATCGAAGAATACGTCCGCTGGTCCGACGTGGACTTCGCGGGCATCATTTTCTACGGCTCCTACGTGCGGTTCTTCGAGATCGCCGAGACCGAGATGTTCCGCGCCTGCGGGCTCGCCTACAAGGACGTGTTCGAGCGCTACGACATCTTTCTCCCCCGTAAGGCCGTCCACAGCGAATTTTTTCATCCCCCGCGGCTCGACGACCGCTTGCGGGTCGCGACGTACGTCGGGAAGGTCGGCAATACATCGATGACCCTCAATTTCGACGTGCAGTGCGCCGGGACTCCGCAGCTCGCCGCGGCTGGCTGGATGGTGCTCGTGTGCGTCGACCGCGGGACGTTGAAGCCCAAGCCGCTGCCGGCCGGGCTCGTCACGTCGCTCGCGCCCCATACGCTGAGCGTCGCAGCGGCGCGCGCCCGGCTGGGCGTGCCCGCGACATGACTCCCCCGCACACCCGGATGATCGCCCTGGGCATGGCGGCGGTGGTCTGCGGCTGTTCGCAATCATCGGACAGCGGGGGCGGCGGCGTCGGTCACGTGCACATCTCGATCACCGGCGGCAGCGACACGGTGGGATTTCAGGTGCCGGTACGGGCGCGGCGTTGCGACGATGGACGCGGCGTGGTAATCGATGGGGGGCAACACGGCAACGGCTTGCTCGTGTGGTTGCGTGACGGGACCAGCCCGCCGGACGCCGGCACGTACCCGCTCTTGTCGCGCGGCGACTCGGCCGCCACTCGCGGGGCGATCGCGTCGGTGCGCTACATCTTCGGCACCGTCGCGCACGGACTGATCGTCGATTCCGGCTCGGCCGCATTGACCAGCAAGCGGCCACCGTATGCTCTGCGCATCAACGGCAACGGCGCGGAAGCGGCGATGTCCGGACGTCACGCCGTGGTCATGACGGCCGACCGCGTCCCCCTCGAACGGGACACGGTGAACTGCGCGGTGCAATTGTGACCCTGCGCATCGGCATCATCGGCACCGGCTTCGCGAAGCGTGTCCAGCTTCCCGGCCTGCGACTCGTGCCCGGCGTAGAGGTGACCGCGGTTTCCAGCGGGCGGCGCGCCAACGCCGACGCGGTGGCGCAGGAGCTCGGGATTGCGCACGTCTTCGACGACGGCGCCGAGCTCGCGCGCTCCGGCCGCGCGGATCTCGTCCTCGTCTCGTCCACTCCGGCGAGCCACGCGCGGTACGCCATCGCCGCGCTGGAAGCGGGGTGCCACCTGTTGTGCGAGAAGCCCCTGGCGCTCGATGCCGCCCAGGCGTGGCACATCGTCGAGGCTGCGGAGCGGCGGCCGGGCCAGGTTGCCTGGGTCGACCACGAACTGCGCTACGAGCCGAACCGGCGCCGCATTCGCGATCTGGTGCGTGAAGGCGCGATCGGCGACGTGCAGCATATCGAGATCGTGCTGAAACCGTATATCCGCGGTGACGGGCGGCCGCAGGCGCCGAAGGCCGGGTGGACCTGGTGGTTCGACGCAGCCCAGGGGGGCGGCATTCTCGGGGCCGTCGGCTCGCACCTCATCGACCTCTGTCGCTTCTGGACCGGACGCGAGGTGGTGTACGTCGCGGGGCGGGCGCAGACGTTTGTGCGCGAGCGCGCCGACGCGACGGGGACGATGCGTCGGGTGACCGCCGACGAGTTCGCGAGCGCCGTCCTCACGCTCGCCGGCGGCGCCATCGTCACGCTCACGCTCTCGATCGTCGCGCAGCACGGCCCGGGCCACTTCGCCCAGATCTCGGGGAGCGAGGGCACGCTCATCCTCACGGGCGAGAGCCGGCTCGAAATCGGGAAGCCGGGCGGTCCGCTCGAGGACATCAGTGTCCCCGACGATCTGTCGGGGAAGACACCGGTGAACAACATGTGGGCGCGATCGTTCGTACGGCTGATGCGCGATCTGGTGGCGACGATCGGCGGCGCGCGCCCGGAGGGAGAGCCGGCCGCCATCCGCGACGGCTGGCGGATCCAGCGTGTCCTCGATGCCGTGCGCGCCGGGGGCTGCACGCCGTTAGATTGACGGTGTGGAGCAGACGTATTTCCGCAAAGGGTTCGGGCTCAAGGACGAGATCGAGGGTGCGCTCACCGCCGACTATCACAGTCGCGTGGTGGAGACGATCCGCGATCACGACTATACCCTGACCGTCGGCGACCTGACGATCCGGCTGGCGCGCGAGTTCGGCTTCTGCTACGGGGTCGACCGCGCGGTCGAATACGCCTACGAGGCCCGCACCAAGTTCCCCGATCGCCGCACCCTGCTCGTCGGCGAAATCATCCACAACCCCCACGTGAACTCCAAGCTGCGGGCCATGGGCGTGGAATTCCTGTTCCGCGGCTCGAACGGCGCGTTCGACTTCAGCGGCGTCAGCGTGGACGACGTCGTGATCCTGCCCGCGTTCGGCGTGACGGTGCAGGATTTCGACCGGCTGCGCCGCATCGGTTGCGTGCTGGTCGATACGACCTGTGGGTCGGTCCTCAATGTGTGGAAGCGCGTCGAGTCATACGCCCGCGACGGCTACACCGCGGTGATCCACGGGAAGTACTTCCATGAAGAGACCAAGGCGACCGCGAGTCAGGTCACCAAGTTTCCGCGGGGGAGGTACATCATCGTCCGCCACATGGACGAGGCGAAGCTGGTCTGCGAGTTCATCGAGGGCCGCGCCAGCCGGGAGATCCTGCTCGAGTGCTTCGCGCACGCCGTGTCCCCCGGGTTCGATCCTGACGCGGACCTCGTGAAGGTGGGCGTCGCCAACCAGACGACGATGCTCTCGAACGAATCGCTCGCCATCGCTCGGGAACTCGGCGCGAGCATGGCGCGGCGCTGGGGGGAGACCGCCCTGGCCGAGCACTTCCGCACCTTCGATACGATCTGCTCGGCGACGCAGGACCGTCAGGACGCGGTGCTCAAGCTCATCGCGGAACCCCTGGACGTGATGGTCGTGATCGGCGGGTACAACTCGAGCAATACGACGCACCTCGCCGCAATCTGCGCCGGAGCGGTGGCGACCTACCACATCGAGGACGCCCAGTGCATCGATCCGCGGACCGGCGGCATCCGGTATCTCCCCGTCGGCAAACGGGACGAGGAACGTGGTGACCGGTGGCTGCCCGCAGGCCGCATCACCGTCGGGATCACCGCGGGCGCATCGACACCGAACAACAAGATCGGCGAGACGGTGGAGCGCATCGTCGCGACACGCGGCATCACCCTGGACACGGCGTTGTCCACTCCGTGAACGGCGGCCGCTTCCACCCGGTCGTGGACCGGTGGTTCACGGACCGCTTCGACCAGCCCACCGAGCCGCAGCGGCGCGCCTGGCCGCTGATCCAGGCCGGCAGGGACGTGCTGGTCGCGGCGCCGACCGGGTCTGGGAAGACGTTCGCCGCCTTCCTCGCCGCCATCGATGACCTCGTCCGCCAGGGTCTCGACGGCATGCTGACGGACGGCATTCAGGTCGTCTACGTCTCGCCACTCAAGGCCCTCTCGAACGACGTCCAGAAGAACCTGTCCGAGCCACTCGGGGATATTCGCAGCGCCCTCGCCGAGCAGCACCGCGCCGAGGTCGACATCCGGGTGTTGTTGCGCACCGGAGACACCGCGCCGGCCGACCGGCAGGCGATGGTGAAGCGCCCGCCGCACGTCCTCGTGACGACGCCGGAATCGCTCTACCTCGTGCTCACCTCGGAGCGGGCGCGCGAGATGCTGCGGTCGGTGCGGACGGTGATCGTGGACGAGATCCACGCGGTGGCACGCGACAAGCGGGGGAGTCACCTCGCCTTGTCGCTCGAGCGCCTGGCCGCTCTCTCCCGGCACCCGGTGCAGCGCATCGGCCTTTCGGCGACGCAAAAGCCGATCGGCGACATCGCGCAGTTTCTGGTCGGCTCCGAACGTCCCCTTCCTGAGATCGTCGACGTGGGGCACGCGCGCGACCTCGATCTGGCGCTCGAGATCCCCTCCTCGCCCCTCGAGGCGGTCATGTCCGCCGAGGTGTGGGAGGAGGTCGATGACCGGATCGCCGCGCTGATCACCGAGCACAAGACGACGCTCGTCTTCGTGAACACACGTCGCTTGTGCGAGCGGCTCACGATGCAGCTCTCCGAGCGCCTCGGCGCAGACCAGATCACATCGCACCACGGCAGCCTGTCGCGTGAAAAGCGCCTCGAGGCGGAGACCCGCCTCAAGAACGGTCAGCTCAAGGCGCTGGTGGCGACGGCCTCGCTCGAACTGGGGATCGACATCGGCTCGGTCGACCTCGTCATTCAACTCGGGACGCCCCGCTCGATCGCAACGCTGCTGCAGCGCGTCGGTCGCTCGGGGCACCGCCTCGCGGCGGTCCCGAAGGGACGGATTTTCCCGCTGTCGCGCGACGAGCTCATCGAGTGCACCGCCCTGCTCCGCGCCGCGCGTGAGGGCAAACTCGACCGGCTGATCATTCCCGAGCAGCCCCTCGACATTCTGGCTCAGCAGATCGTGGCCGCCGTCGCCTGCGAGGAGTGGGACGAGGACGCCCTATTCGCTTTCGCCCGCCGGGCCTATCCGTACCGCGCGCTTGCGCGCAAGGATTTCGACGACGTCGTGCGGATGCTGTCCGAGGGATTCACGACCAAGCGGGGTCGGCGCGCCGCGTATCTGCACTACGACGGTGTCAATCACCGGCTGCGGGCGCGACGCGGCGCTCGGCTTTCCGCGATCACCTCGGGCGGCGCGATCCCGGACCTCGGGGACTATCGGGTCGTGCTCGAGCCGACCGAGACGTTCGTCGGAACCTTGAACGAAGATTTTGCCATTGAAAGTGCTCCCGGGGACATCTTCCAGCTCGGGAACGCCTCGTACCTCATTCTCAAAGTCGAGTCGGGACAGGTGCGGGTAGCCGATGCCAACGGCCAGCCCCCCTCTCTTCCGTTCTGGCTGGGCGAGGCGCCGTCGCGCACCGACGAGCTGTCGGCGGAGGTATCGCGGCTGCGCCAGGACGTGGAGCGGCGCCTCGCCGATGCCGCGGCCGCGCGTGCTTGGCTTAAGGAGGAAACGGGCGTGGTGGACGCCGCGGCGTCGCAGATGGTGGACTATCTCGCCGCCACGAAAAGCGTACTCGGCGTCGTGCCGAGCCAGGAGACGCTCGTGCTGGAGCGCTTCTTCGACGAAGCGGGTGGCATGCAGCTGGTGCTCCACGCGCCGTTCGGCGCGCGCGTCAACAAGGCGTGGGGGTTGAGCCTGCGGAAGCGCTTCTGCCGGTCGTTCAACTTCGAGCTGCAGGCAGCGGCCAACGACGAAGCCATCGTTATTTCGCTCGGGCCGCATCACAGCTTCCCGCTCGAGGGGGTGTTCCAGTACCTCAACCAGGCGACCGTGCGGGACCTCTTGATCCAGGCGATGCTCGATGCGCCGATGTTCCAGAGCCGCTGGCGCTGGAACGCCACGCGGGCTCTCGCCGTACTGCGCTTCCGCGGCGGCCGCCACGTGCCGACCCCGCTGCAACGCATGGAGGCCGAGGATCTGTCGGCAGCGGTCTTCCCCGATCAGCTCGCGTGTCCGGAGAATCTCGTCGGTGACCGCGAGATCCCGGACCACCCGCTGATTCATCAGACGATCGAAGACTGCCTCACCGAGGCTATGGACCTCGCGGGGCTGGTACGCGTGCTGGAGGGCATCGCCGCCGGGCGTTTCACCCTCGTCGCCCGCGACACCACCGAGCCGTCCCCGATCGCCCACGAAATCCTCAACGCCAAGCCGTACGCGTTCCTCGACGACGCCCCGCTCGAAGAGCGCCGCACACAGGCGGTCGTGACGCGCCGCTCCCTCGACCAGAAGACCGCCGAGGAGTTCGGCAAGCTCGATACCGCGGCGATCGAGCGCGTGCGCGGCGAAGCGTGGCCCGAGGCCACGAACACCGACGAGCTGCACGATGCGCTGCTCGTGGTCGGGGCGATGCCTGTTGCGGAATGCGGATCGCAGAATGCGGATTGGCAGGGGCTCTTCGAACAGTTGGTCCGGGCTCGGCGGGCGACGGTGTTGAGCGGGGGGCGGGGATTCTGGGTTGCCGTCGAGCGTCTCCCGATGCTCGCCGCGATCTACCCGGAGGCTATGGCCGGGCCTGCGCTCGAGGCGCCGGAGCGGGAGCGAGCGAGGTCGTGGACGCGCGAGGACGCGATACGGGAGCTCGTCAGAGGTCGCCTCGAGGTCATCGGGCCCACCACCGCAGCCGCGATTGCGGAGGTACTGGCCCTCCCGGCCGGCGACGTGGATTTCGCTCTGAGCGCCCTCGAGCACGAAGGGTTCGTGCTGCGGGGGAGGTTCACGCCCGGCGTCAGCGAGCTCGAGTGGTGCGAGCGCCGGCTGCTGGCCCGCATCCACCGCTACACCCTCGAACGGCTGCGCCGCGAGATCGAGCCCGTCACCGCGGCCGATTTCATGCGTTTTCTGTTCCGCTGGCATCGGCTCACGAACGACATGCGCGCGGAGGGCCACGAGGGACTGGCGGCGGTGCTCGACATCCTCGACGGCTTCGAATTGGCGGCGGGAGCCTGGGAAAGCGAGGTCCTTCCGGCCCGCGTGGCGGATTACGATCCGCTCTGGCTCGACGCTTTGTGTCTGTCGGGCGAGATCGCGTGGGGACGCCTCAGTGCGCCGCCCGCGGCGACGGCGGGAAGCGGCCACAAGTCTGGTCCGATCCGCACCACGCCCCTGGCGCTGTTCCGTCGCGAGCGCGGCGAGGTGTGGCGCGCGATCCAGCCGGAGCCGACGGCGAACCGGCTCGTCCTGTCGCATGCGGGGCGCACCGTGCTCGCGACGCTGGAGTCGCGCGGAGCGTCGTTCTTCGGCGACCTCGTCAACGCGACCGGCCTGTTGCGTACCGAGGTCGAGAAAGGCCTCGGGGAGCTGGTGTCGTGGGGCCTCGTCGTATCGGACAGTTTCGCGGGCTTGCGGGCACTGCTTGTGCCGTCTGATCGTCGCCGGCCGATCGGCCGTCTGCGCCGCCGCGGGCGGTCGGCGCCGTTCGGCGTCGAGACGGCGGGGCGCTGGTCGCGCACCGGCCGCCGTTCGCTCCTTCCGGAAGAGCAGCAGGCCGAGGCGGTCGCCTGGATGCTGCTGCGACGCTATGGCGTCGTGTTCCGCCGGCTGGTCGAACGCGAGACGACGCTCGTTCCGTGGCGGGACGTGTTGCGGGTGTATCGACGACTCGAGGCGCGGGGGGAGGTGCGTGGTGGCCGGTTCGTGGGCGGATTCTCCGGGGAGCAGTATGCGCTGCCCGAGGCGGTCGGGACACTGCGCGCCGTGCGACGCGACCAGGCATCCGGGGATCTCGTCGCCGTGAGCGCCGTCGATCCGTTGAACCTCGTGGGCAGCATCGTACCGGGCCCCGCGGTGGCCGCACTCGCGGGAAATCGAGTCCTGTATCGGGACGGAGTGGCGGTAGCGGTACGCGAAGGAGAGGTCAGCCGGCTGCTCGTCGAAGCCACGCCCGAGGAGAAGAACACCCTCGAGGCGGCGCTGGTGCGGCGGCGCGTGGCGCCGCTGGTGCGCGCGTACCTCGGGAAGCGCTAGGCCGCCTCAGTACGGCGCGAAGGTAATCGGCTGTCGGATCGTGACGGCCACCGCATGTCCGGCGCGGCGCGCAGGCCGGTACACCGCGGCCGCTACGACCCGTTGTGCCTCCCCGTCCAATCCCGGATTGGGGCTTTGTACCACCCGCACTGACCCCGCTGCGACGTGACCCGCGACGTCGATGCGCGCTTCCACGACCACGGTTCCGCCCACGCGCAGGGCCTGCATCTCTGGTGGATATGTGATCGGGGGATGTGAGACCGCAACGGGTGGGACGTCGACGGTCTCCACGACCGCGGGGGTGCCGAGCGTACCGGGGCTGCGCCCGGCGCGCGCCAACCGCACTGAGTCGGCCAGTCGTTTGAGGAACGGCGCCAACTCCACACCGCGGTCGGTGAGTCGCCGGTATCCGGCCAGGGCGCTGTCCAGTGCCAGACGCCCCAGCCTGTCGCGACCGGCGGCGGTCAGCGCAATTCCTTGCACGAGCCGTGCGTAGACGGTCTCTCCTTCGGTGGCACGTGTCGCGGAGTCGAATGCCTGGGCGATCAGCGCGAGGGCGCTATCGGTCTGGTGGGCGGCGATCAGGGCACGAGCCGACGTGATCAGAGACGTCGCACTGGGGGGCGTGCCGGGAACAAGATCGACCGCCAGCTCGATCAAGGTCCGCACCTTTCGACCATGGAGCCGGCCGGGTGAAAACGTCGACGCGAGTATCATCGTGCGCAGCGGCCCGTTCATCCCCGAGTCCGGGATTGCGAGGATGTCGATCGATCGTTCTTCCACTCGCCCCAGCGTGTCGATGATCATGCCGACCAGGGCACGACCGCGCACCTGGCGGCGCAGCAAGTCCGGCGGGTACACCACCGGAGGTCCCGACACGCGCCGCGGTTCTTCCTCGACGTTGTTCGACGTGAACAAGATGCCGGGTCGAAGCTCCAACCGTTCCGCTTCGAAGAGCTGGGCGAGCCGAGGCGAAGACTGCGACAGCCCCTGGATCTGGAGCGTGGAATCGAGCTGCAGCGCTTCGTGAAAGGCCACGCGCGTGGCGGAGTCTTTTCCCTGCATGAACGAGAGAATGCCGCGCCACGTGTACGTGGTGACGCTGTCGGCGCGGTCGGCGGCGCTCGCCATGGCAGCGCCGAGCAACAGATCGGCGCTGTCCAGGTGGTTCGCGGACATGTGCGCGCGCGCCTGTTGGATGAGGTCGATGGTGTGATTTTGGCTGGCGAGGGTCGCGGACGTGGTCGAGAGCAGCGCGATCGCGAATACTGCGAGAGGACGGCGCATGGGGGAATACGCTACGGATCGGCGCGGGCGATGGGTATCGGCTTTAGGTCAACATAACTATCAGTGTCGTATCATCTTTACAACAGTATATAGCAATTATGCCTATTATTTAGCCTCTTGACTTTCGGTATTTTTTCGGGCACGTTTTCCTGCCCAGAGCCCGGTTTCGTGCCCGATGGACCGCGTCATCCTCTACGTCAATCCCCTCGCTTTTCCGATCGCGGTCGAACGGGTGACACAACGCAGCGCGCGCTTCCAGGACCGGCCGCTGGCGATCGCGCCCGGCGGCACCGACCGCGCGATCGTCTGGTCGGCGTCGCCCGAGGCGGCGCTCGCCGGGATCGCGGTGGGCATGCCGATCTATCAGGCGCTCCGCCGCTGTCCAGACCTCGTCCTCCTGCCGCCGCGCTATGGGCTGTACCGCCGCGCCGCCCGCGCGCTCGAGCGCCTGTTGCTGCCGTACGTCCCGGTGATCGAGCCGCACACCCTGGGGCACGCCTTCGGCGATCTCTCGGGAACAAGAAAATTGTTCGGCCCCGCTCTGGATGTCGCGGCGCGCATCCGGCGCGAGATCTGGGGTCGCTTCGGCCTGCCGGTGACGGTGGGACTCGCCGCCAACAAGGTGGTGAGCGAAGTAGCGGCGCACGTCCTGAAGCCCGAGCACGTGGTGAACGTGCGCCCCGGAGACGAGCCGGCGTTTCTCGCCCCCCATCCGCTCGCGGCACTCCCCGGGGCATTCCCCTCGATTCGTGACCAGCTCGCGCGCTACAACGTGGAGCGCATCGGAACGCTCGCGCGACTCACCCGGGGACAGGTGGAAAGTGTCCTCGGGCGCCGCGGCGTCGAGCTGCACGCGCGCGCCAACGGCGTGGATCCGCGGCCCGTCGTTCCACCCGCCCGGCGCGAGACGCTCGCCGCCCACGCGACACTCGGCACCGAAACGAACGACCGCGATCAACTGCACGCCGAGCTGCGCCATCAAGCGGAGCAGCTCGGGCGCAGCCTGCGACAGCGACGCGCCACCGCCGATCGCCTGGAGCTCGTCGCCCGCTACGCCGATCACCGTGACGTCCGTGGCGCCACATCGCTCGAGCCGGCCACCGACCTCGACGTCGAGCTGACCACCGCCGCCCGCACCCTCGCCGACCGCCTCCTCACTCGTCGCATCGCCCTGACGGTGCTCGGGCTTAGCGTGATGCTCGGCCCGGGGAGCGACGTTCAGCTGTCGCTCTTCGACCAGCCGCCCCCGATGGCGCGCCGTCAGGCGCTCAACGCGGCGCTGGACGGCGTCCGGCGCAGATATGGAACGGCCAGTATTCGGTATGCACATTAGGGCTCTGCCGCGTGGCCCCGGTGGTGGGGCGGCCGGACGCGGGGGCGCTCGACCCGGACCAACGTTTCGCATCTCATTATCGGCCAATCGGGAAGATGTCCAGGCCGTGCGGCCCCCGCGTCCCCGCCTCCTCAGCCCCACCCCCGGCGCCGCGCCGTTGAGGGAACGATCGCGCCACAGCGAGCCGTCGTTTTAGCGGCCTACCAAAATGACTGTCGATTTCATTCATCTGCACGTCCACTCCGCCTTCTCGATCATCGGCGGTGGCGTCGGCGCGTCGTCGCTCGAGGCGCTCGCGGAGGCGGCTGTCGAGCGCGGCTATGGAACCCTCGCCCTCACCGACACCAACGGCGTGTATGGCGCCATGGATTTTCGCCGCATCACGCGCGCCTATGGGCTCCGTGCGGTATACGGCGCTTCGCTGGAGACGGAAACGGAGCGAGCGGTGTTGCTGCCGTTCGATGCGACGGGCTGGGCGACGATGTGTCGAGTGATTACGGCGCGGCATTGCGCGAAGGACTTCGTACTCGGTTCTCGGGTATCGGTCGATCGCGCGGGAATCGCAGTGTTGTCGACCGATATCGACCTCCTCGATCGACTGGCACGTACTACCGGGCCTGAGAACCTCTACGTCGAGCTCGTTCCAGGCCGCGGCCGCGAGCGGGCACTGGCGTTCGCGCGCGCACACGGTCTGCCGCCGGTGGCGACCAACGCGGTGCGCTTCGCGCATCCGCAGGATCATGCCCGCCATCGCTTGCTGGCCGCCATCACCAGGAACGCCACGCTCTCGACACTCCCCACCGCTGCGATGGCGCCACGCGATGCCTGGCTCAAGCCGGCGCCCGAAGTCGCTCGCTTGTTTCCCGCTGTCCCCGAAGCGCTCGAGAATGCGCTCGCGTTGGCCGATCGCTGCCGCGGCGAGCCGCCGGAGGGACGGATTATCCTCCCCACGCGCTCGGGTCCCGAAGCGCTCGCGCGGCTCCGGGTGCTCACCGAGGAGGGCGCGCGGCGTCGCTATGGAAGCGCCACACTGTCCCCCGTGGTGCAGGCTCGGGTCGACCACGAGCTCTCGGTCATCGCCCTCAAGGGATTCGCCGACTACTTCCTCGTCGTCAAGGACATCGTGGACAACGCGCCGACCCACTGCGGGCGCGGCAGCGTGGCGAATTCGATCGTGAGCTATTGTCTCGAGCTCACGCACGTCGATCCGCTGGCGCAGGGGCTCGTGTTCGAGCGATTTCTGAATCCCGGTCGCAAAGACCCCCCCGACGCCGACCTCGACTTCCCGTGGGACGAGCGCGACTCCGCGTTGGAGTACGTCTTCCGTACCTACGGCGGCGGCAGCCGATCGGCGATGGTTGCGAACCACGTCACCTTCCAGCGCCGCGCGGCACTGCGCGAGGTCGCCAAGGTGTACGGGCGTCCGGCCACCGAGATCGGCGCCATCACGAAGCGGCTCCCCTGGTCGGACGGCGGGCCCCTCCCCGAGATGCTCGGCACCCACCCCAACTTCCAGACGCTCGCGTTGGGGGGGCCGTGGCCCGAGATTGCGCGCGCCGCCGAGGGGTTAGTGGGGCTGCCACGCACGCTGTCCCTGCACCCCGGGGGAGTGGTAATCGTTCCCGACGCGCTGACGAACTACGTTCCCGTCGAATACGCCGCCAAGGAGATCGACACCGGAAACGGCGTGCTGCCCGTCCCCGCGATCCAGTTCGAGAAGGACGGCACCGAAGACGCGGGGCTCGTGAAGATCGACCTGCTCGGCAATCGCTCTCTCGCCGTGATCCGCGACGCGATCGCGGCGGTGGGTGCCCACGAGGGGGTGGCGATCGACTACACGTCGAGCGATCCGGTGACCGACGAGGCGACCCGGGAGGTGTTTCGCACCGGCAATACGATGGGCGTGTTCTACACCGAGTCGCCCGCCTCGCGGCTGTTGTGCCAGAAAAGCAGGTCCGACACCTTTGACCTGCTCGTTCTCAACACCAGCATCATCCGTCCCGCCTCGAACCGCTACATCAATACCTACCTTGAGCGGCTGCACGGCGCCCCCTACGAGCCCCAGCACCCCGTGTTGCGCGACGTGCTCGCCGAGACGTTCGGCGTGATGGTGTACCAGGAGGACGTCGTGAACGTGTGTGTCGCCCTCGCCGGGATGGACGTGTCGGAGGCGGACGGCGTGCGCAAGGCGCTCACCAAGAAGCGCCCGATGAAGGAGCTGCGCGCCTACGAGGACCAATTCCGCTCGGGAGCCGCGGCCCGTGGTGTGATGCCGGCGATCATCGACGAGGTATGGGCGATGATCCTGTCGTTTTCGGGCTACTCGTTCTGCAAGGGCCACTCGGCGTCCTACATCCAGGTGGCGCTGCAGTCGGGGTATCTGCGGGCACATTATCCCGCCGAGTTCATCGCCGGTGTCCTGTCGAACGAGGGCGGGTACTACGCGCCGTTTGCCTACATCGCCGAAGCGCGGCGCATGGGACTCGAGATCCTCCCACCTGACGTGAACGCGAGCGACGTGGCGTACGTGGGGCGGGGAGGGACGTTGCGGATCGGACTGACGGCGTTGAAGGGGCTGACGGCGGCGGGACTCGCCGCGCTCACCGTGGAGAAGGAGCGAGGTGGTCCGTATGCGTCGCTCGACGAGCTGCGCCGGCGTACCGGACTCACCCCCGGCGATCTGCGCGTGCTGGTGCAGGCCGGTGCCTGCGACGGAATCGCCCGGGGAAAGACGCGGCCGCAGCTCATGTGGCTGGTGGATTCGGGGCTGACCCCGGGGCGAGGCCCTGGGGCTAACTCACGCAGCCAGGAAGTCTTGTCGCTGGAGGGAACGCCGCCGGCCGTACTTCCCCAGCTGGCGGAGTATGATGCCGACCGCCAGCTGCGCGACGAATTCGCCGTGCTCGGCTACCTCGCGTCGTGTCATCCTATGGACCTCGTCGCCGGCACGACGCGCGCCATCCATCCGGTTCCGGCAACGGCCCTCAGCGATCATGTGGGGAAGCACGTGACCTGCGTCGGAATGCTGACGACGGGGAAGCCGGTGCATTCGATCAAGGACGAGCCGATGGAATTCGTCACCTTCGACGATGGTGCGGGACTTATCGAGTCGGTGATCTTTCCCGACGTCTATCGGAAAGTCGTTCCCCTGCTCTTCGGCACGGGACCGTACGTCATGCGTGGAAAAGTCGAAGCATCGTATGGAGCGGTCACGCTGACCATCACGGCGCTCGATCGGCTGGACCGGTATGCGCAGCGGCGCGCCCTGCCGTGGCGGCCGATCGCGGTGGGCGCCCATGTTTGAGACGTGACCCAGCCCGATCTCTTCGGGAGTGACGCGCTCCCCGAGCCTTCCGCCGACCTTGCGGCCCTGGCCCGGCGCCTGCCGCCCACTATTCACTTCGGGACCTCGACGTGGACCTATGACGGCTGGTCGGGAGAGGTCTATCACAAGAGCTACCGCGGCGCCCAGCCCGCGAGGCGACTCGAGGAGTACGCGCGCTATCCATTGTTCCAGACGGTGGGGATCGACAGCGCGTTCTATGATCCGCCGAGCGAGGAAACGCTCGCGGCCTACGCGCGGTCGCTGCCGCCCGGATTCCCGTGCGTGAGCAAGGTGTGGGACCGCATCACGGCGCGACGCTTCAACCAGGACCGGCGTTGGGGGAATCTCGCTGGTCTCAAGAATCCCGACTTCCTGAATGCGCAGCTCTTCAAGGACGCCGTGCTGACCCCATACGCGCGGGCGTTCCGTGATCACGCCGGTTGCTTCGTCTTCGAGTTCCAGACGATGCGTGGCAAGGACCTCCCGGACGTCGCCGATTGGGCGGATGAGCTCGACGCATTCCTGGGCGCGTTGCCGACGGATTTTCGTTATAGCGTGGAGCTCCGCAACCCGGAGTTGTTGCACGATCTGCACGGACTCGTGCTGAAGCGACACGGCGTGGCCCACGTGTTCAACTCGTGGACCGAAATGCCGCCCATCGGGGCACAGCTCGACCTGTCTTGGACCTTCCCGGCGAGTTTCACGGTCGCGCGGGCGCTCCTCAAGCCGGGGCGGAAGTACGAGGACGCGGTGCGGCAATTCGAGCCATATGACCGGGTGCGCGAGCCCCTGCCCGATCTGCGTCGTGACCTGCATCGGCTGATGGCGGAGGCGGTGCGCCGGCGGATCGAGGCGCTGATCGTCGTCAACAACCGTGCGGAAGGCAATGCGCCGGGAACCATCCGCGCCCTGGCGGAAGCCTGGAGGGGCGAGTAACGAAAATTTCAAGGGATATTCAAGACGAACCGTAGCGGCCTGATGCACAATGGCTCCTCGTGACCGGTTGGCAACGAGCCGCTGCCGCCTGGATTCGAGGTCGCTGGTGTCATGGTGCGCCCGTCGCGTCGTTCAGTCTGGCAATGGATTGTCGGCATCGCGCTCCTGGGAGTCCTGGCGACGTGTTCCGATGATCGAGTTCCGACCACTCCGCCCCGGTCCATTCCGGCAATGACTGCCCAGGCAACAACTGCGCAGAACGAAAACGGCATCACCCACACGCTGCTCACGTCGGGCAGCAACATCGTGAATCAAAAGGCCTATGTCACGGCCTCTGTCGCCCCCGGGCCGAATACCCTCGTCACGATCGCCGTGTTGTCGCACATCTCCTCGAGCGCGGCTCCGAGCCCCGTGGTCTCAGGAGGCGGGATGCCCGCCTGGGATCAGGTAGTGACGGTCACATTCGACGGCGTCACGAGCCCGCACAAGCGTCTCACGGTGTTCCGGGCGATGAGCGTGGCGCCAGGCAGCGGACCGATCACCATCACGTTCTCGAGGTCGCAGTCCAACTGTCAGTGGATCGTCTCGCAGTGGGAGGGCGTGGATCGGAGTGGGTCCAATGGCGCGGGGGCCATCGGTCAGTCCGGCTCGAACAGCGGCGATGCTGTGAGCGGACTGACCATCGCGCTCGGCACGTTCGCCAACAGCGGCGATGTGGCCTACGGGGCATTCGGCGTGAATCGGAATGCGCTCGCCATTACGCCGGGCACGGGATTCACCGAGGTCGCCGAGCAACCGTCCGGCGAGAACACGGCGGCCGATCTCGAGGTCGAGTGGACGTTCAACGACAACACGATCGATGCTGGTTGGATTCCCTCGAACGGCGGAGGTCTTGGTATCGAAATCCGGGCGAGCGGACCGCCGGCGCCGGTGGCTTCCGTAGAGATCACTCCTTCGGCACCGACCGTGCCCATGGGTGGCTCCGTGCAGCTGACCGCGACACTGCGGGACGCGAGTGGGTTGCCGCTGTCTGGGCGAACGGTGACGTGGGGGACCAGTGACGCCCAAGTGGCCACGGTCGACGCGGCAGGTATGGTGACAGGGCTCGTTCCCGGCACAGCAACTATCCACGCGACGAGCGAGGGGCAGATCGACGAGGTGACGGTCACGGTCGTCGTGCCGGTTGCCAAGGTGGTCGTCACGCCGGCCGAGTCGACGATCGACGTGTTGGCAACGGTAGAGCTCGCGGCGGCGCTGCACGACTCCGTCGGCAACCTGCTGACCGACCGGGTCGTCACTTGGTCAAGCAGCAAGCCGCTCGTGGCCACGGTCAGCGCGACCGGATTGGTGACGGGCGTCAAGGAAGGATCCGCAACGATCACGGCGACGAGCGAGACCAAGAGCGGGACGGCGACCATCACCGTCCGATCGGGGCCGGGAGTTCCCGTGGACTCGGTTGCGCTCACACCGCTCTCGGTGAGCACGGCGGTCGGGGAGACGGTCCAGTTCACAGCCACGCCGCTGGATGCGGCAGGCAACGCCCTGTCGGGGAAGACGGTGACGTGGTCGAGCAGCGATCCGAATGTCGCAGCAGTGACCGCGTCCGGTCTCGCGACCGGCGTCTGGGTGGGAGCCGCCACGATCACGGCCGCGAGCGACGGCAAGAGCGCCGGCGCGGCGATCAGGGTGACGGCTCAGCCTCCCTGTCTCAGCCGGTCCGGTCCGCTCCTCACCCTGAGCGGCGTCCAAACGGCCGTATTCGACAACCGCCAGCTCGCCGAAGCCACCCGCATCGACGCGTCCACGGCGCAGTTCCGGACAGGGGCGGCCAAGGCCGTCAGAGTGGGTGGTGGGTCTCGCACTTGTCTCCGCGGCGGAGAGATCATCGGACAGCTCCCACCCTCCACTGACTGGGTCACGATGCACGATACCTATGCGATTCAGGTGGAGGGGATTCCTTACTTCACCCTCGAAGGGATGCACGACTTCGACTACGGAGACGGGATCACGCTCTCCGACAGCTCGCGGAACTGGTTGATCAACGGCGTCTACTTCAAATACATGCGTGATGACTGCGTTCAGAACGACTGGTTGAACTCCGGAACGATCGACTCCTCTCTGTTCGACGGTTGCTCAACGGGATTCAGCTCGCGACCGTATGCGACGACGGTGGATGGCAGCGCCAACGTGGTTGTCGTGAAGAACTCGCTCTTCCGACTGCAGGACATGGACCTGGGGTACGAAGTCCCCGGTCACGGCGGCTTCTTCAAGTGGGCCGAGACTGGGCCGATGGTCTCGCTGTACAACAACGTGTACCGGGCGGATAGCCCGAGCAGCCTAGGAGGTCACACGCTGGGACCGCCCGCGGGCAAGCTCAAAGACTGCGCAGACAACGTCATGGTCTGGCTGGGACCAGGGCCGTTCCCGGAACCTCTGCCCGCCTGTTACACACTGTTGACCGGTGCCGTCGGCCTCGCCTACTGGGACAACGCGGTGGCTACTTGGAAGGCGAACCACCCGGCGGCGCTGACCGACATCGGGCCTCCGATCGTGTCCATCGTCGCCCCGGCGGACAGCGCTTCTCTGGACGGGTTGGTCACCCTCACAGCGACCGCCGTCGATGACCGGGACGTTGTCGGAGTCCAGTTCCGGATCGACGAAGGGGACATCGGATCGGAAGTGACTGCCGAGTCGCCCCTCACCAAGTACACACTATCCTGGGACTCCAGGGCCGAGTCGACCGGGACCCACATGCTCACGGCTGTAGCGCGCGACGCCGTGGGGAACACGACGGTCTCTGCCGGGACCACGGTGAGGATCGCCAATGGCGCGGCATCTCTCTCTACGGTCTCGGTTTCCCCTGATACCGTACCGGCCGGTGACGGCGTCTCGACGATCATCGTCACGGTCCTGGACGCCAATGGCGCCCCGATGAGCGGCGTGGTGGTCACGCTGTCTGCCACGGGGTCGGGGAACACGATCGTCCAGCCCGCGGCCTCCGGCGCCGACGGTGTCACCACGGGTACGCTGAGCTCCACGGTGGCCGGGGCGAAGACGCTCACCGCTGTGGCGGGTGGGGTCCCTCTGAGCCAGCACCCGGTTGTCACGGTGATCGCGGCCGGCCCTGACGCATTGCGTTCTTCGGTGAGCGCGAACCCGATCAAGATCGCGGCGGGAAGCGGCAGCTCGACGATCACGGTGACGGTTCGTGACCGGTTCGACAACCCGGTGATCGCTGCGAGCGTGACGCTCGAGGTGAGCGGGACCGGGAACACGCTCGCCCAGCCGGGACCGACGAACGCCAGCGGCGTGACCAGCGGTTCGTTGAGCTCGACCCAGGCGGAGACGAAAACGGTTCAGGCAAGCGCCAATGCGATCGCGATCGGACAGGCCTCCGTCATCGTGACCGAGCAAGGGCCTCCTGCCACGATCGCCCAGACGCTGCTCACGTCAGGCCACGATATCGTGAATCAGAGGATCTATACCACAGGAGCCGTCTCCCCCGCTCCGAACGCGCTGGTGACGGTGGCGGTGCTCACCCATCAATCCAGCTCGGCCGCGCCCAGCCCCGCGCTGTCCGGCGGCGGCATGACCACCTGGGAAGTCGTCGCCACGGTGGCCTACAACGGGGCGACACCGCTCGACCGACTCACCATCTACCGCGCCATGAGCGCGACGCCAGGCAGCGGGCCCATCACGATCAGCTCGACCGTCACCGTATCCAACTGCCAGTGGATCGTCTCGCAGTGGACGGGCGTCGACGTGTCGGGCACGAACGGCGCGGGGGCGATCGTGCAGACGGCTGCGGCGAGCGGCACGGCGGTAACCACCCTGACCGCCGCGCTCGGCGACTTCGCGGGCGCCACCGACGTGGCCTACGGCGTGTTCGGGGTGGCGACCAACACTGCGGCGGTCATCCCGGGAAGCGGCTTCACGACGATCGACCAACAGCCGTCCGGAGAGAGCACCATTGGGGACCTGTTCGCGGAGTGGGCAGTGCTGCTGCCGGCAGTGACTGCGACCTGGCCTGCCAAGAACGCCGGGGCCATCGGAGTGGAGATCAGGGCGGGCACGGCACCCTGACAGGGGACCTGAGGCCGACCCGCCTCGACTGGCAGAGGGCCGGAGGTGACCTGCGACGGAAGCCCGAGGGTATCCAACGGGGATGTCGATGCGACCTGCTTCGTTCGCCGGCCTCGCGGCCGCGGCCATCGTGGCCTGCTCGGATGACACCAGGGTCGTTTTCAGCCAGGTGAACTGGATGGAGTGGCCGGCCGAGGTGCACGTGGGGCAATCGTTCACGGTGCGGCTCGTCGGGTTCAACACGGGCTGCGGGAACCAGCACTTCGATCCCGGGATGACCGTCGACGATTCGGCGGTCACGTTCGAGCCGTTCTTCGTGTTCAGTGGACCTCAGCAGATCTGTCCGCCGGCCGCTAGCACCATGTCCGCCGCCGGCACGCCACCGACCTTCGCGTTTTACGATTTCCGGTCGACGGTCGTGGGACTGAGCCCGGCGGCCCCCCGCAGCTACGACATGCGGGCCGCCAGCGATGTGTCGGTTTCTGCCACCGCGCCATCCGGCATCCCGGTGCGTACCTTCGGCCAGATCGTGGTGCGCAGCGACTCGGTGGATTCCTCCCGCACCGACGCGGCCGGGAGAGTGTCCGCATCGCGCGATCCGTCGGGGTGCGTCAGGATTTTCGCGGGTGTGAACCAGTACGTGGTGGAGAACCCGCCGGCCGACACGGCGACCTTCTGGTCGGCGTTCGTGCAGGGATACCTGTACAGGTCGCCGGCAGTCGTGTGTGGGGACAGCCTTGTCTTTCACCTAGTCAGTAGGAATTAGACCGTGAGGAGACGCCAAGCCGCCGTGCCGCCGGGTGGACGACCAGGATTCCGGATGTCGAGGAAAGACCCGGCACCAAGCGCTTCGGCGTCCACTCAGCGGCTCGGCGGCTAAGCGCCTACCTTGCCGTCCGGCCGCCTAGATCCAACTCCCATTGCGGGGCTTGTTGGTGCTTTCGGTATCTGGCCCGGATGTCTCTCTTCTCAAATCCGTATTTCTCCTGGAGCGTGGTCACGCGCCGCGTGAGCGCCTGCGCATACGCCCGTGGGGCCGCGCCACGTCCCGCGTAGGCGCGACGGTAGCGCTCGGCGAGATGCGGGAAGTGCTCGTCGAGGATGGGGAGAAAGCGATCCCGAATTGCAGGGTAGAGACGTAGCGGGCTGGCGGTGACGTAGCGGGCTCCTGCCGCTTTCGCCGCGGCAAACAGGGCGTCGAGTCTATCGACATCGTCCGAAATTCCTGGAAGGACCGGCGCCACGATCAATCCGGCGTTTACGCCTGCCTGGGTGAGACGGGTGACGGCGCGCAAGCGCACAAACGGCATCGGCGAGCGTGCCTCGAGTGCACGCACGAGCCCGGTGTCGAGGGCGATCAGGGAGATGTGCACTTCGAGATCGTTGCGCCGTTGCAGGCGCTGCAGCACGTCCACGTCGCGAGCGACGAGCGGGCTCTTCGTGATGATGCCCACGGACAACCCTTCGGACTTCGCCAGCTCCTCAAGCACCAGGCGCGTGAGACGGAACCGCCGCTCAGCGGGCTGATAGGGATCGGTCGCCGTTCCGATCACGATCGGCGCGTCGCGGTCCGCAGAGCGGTGGTAGCGCTGCACGTCGGCGCGTAAGGCAGCCCGGATCCCCTGCTTGACGAAGATGCGCCGCTCGAATGCCTCCCACCCGTTGGGACCGCGATACTCTGAAAGCTGATCCTGAGAGAGCCGCCGTGCCGCGTGCGCCCGCTCCACCACGTAGCGGTGGGTAAAGCGCGCGTAGCAGTACGTGCAGCCGAACTCGCACCCGACGTAGGGATTGATGGACCAGAAATCCATCCCCGTCTGCTCGGGAGAATTGAGCACCGAGCGGGGATCGAGCGTGATGAACTTCGTGCCGCGCAATCGCTCGTCGAGTACCGTAAGGGCGGACGGGCGGTCAGGCGGCCGGGCCGCTGATGCGAACGTCAGCTCGGGGAAGGTGTTTGACTGCCCGTCCGCCCGACCGGCCGACGGATCCCTCACCCGCATCGCGACCATCCGCAGCTCGGACAGACTAGGCAGCCGGACTGCGGGGTCACGCGGGCATCGCAGTCCGGGCAACGGCGCTGGATGGAGGGTGCGTACACGGTCGGCTGCAGTTGAGCGGGGCTAGGTTGACGCGGTGTGCTGGGCATATGGCGGCTCCTCGTTTTCGGCTTTTATTCGGGGCGTCCGGCGAATATAAGCCGAGTGTGGGAGCCCGCAACTAGTGTAGTAACATCTTGTCCTAATTCAGCTTAATTCGATTGTGCGAACTTGAGGCTGCCCGAGGTGGATGTCGCAGAGAGATAGACTATCCCCGCCTGAAACAGCCCCACCGGCAGGAGGCCGACGGCGCTTCCCGAACCGAGGCCCGTGCCTCCCGTCGTGGCTTCGATCGGCACTTCGAACCAGCTGCCTGGCAGGGTGCAGTTGACGTTGCAGGCGGCGTAGGACAGACCGGCGTGCTGGAAGCTCATGTGAGGACGTCCGGCCTGATCGATCACGAGCGAATGCTGCAACAGGTCGGAGCTGCCCTGCTCGATCACCTGCACCGGCAGGATGTGCCACGCGTCGCTCGTAGTGCACTGCGTGTCGCAGGTCGCGTAGGAGATGACGACTTGGCCATTGAGACGGTCCCAGTAGCCGCTGCGGGGGTGGCCCTCGGAATCCAGCGCCACGACGGGTGCCGCATTGAAGAGCGGACTGGGATCTACCAGCGCTGTCTGCCAATTCGCGGCATTCAGGCAACCGCTGTCACAACGTGCGTAGTACAGAGGCGCGATGCCGAGCGTATCGGATCGCTGATAGACGAGATGGCGCCGGCTCGCGCCGTCGACGGCGAGCGAGCGGGATGAGGCGAACAAATAGGTGGCGCTGTCGATGAGGGCGATCTGCCAGTTGCTCGCGGTCGTACAGCTGGAGCCGCAGGAAGCGTATTTCAGGCGACTGCGACCACCGTTGACGTACTCGACGTAGGTCACGTGCAGCTGGCCGCTCGGGTCGGCGGCGAGCGCCGCATCGTGGCCCGTGTCGCCGGAGCTGTCGATGGTCGTCACCTGCCAGCTCGGTCCCTGCACGCAGCTCCCGCTGCACGCGGCGTAGCGCAGATCGCCCTGACCGTTGAAGATCTGGTATGTCGCGTGCAGCCCGCCGGCGTCGCTGACGAGGGAGCTCGCGAAGCCCGAATTCGCCGTCGAGTCCACCGTGATACGCTGCCAGCTCGTATTCAGAGTGCACGCCCCGCCGCACGTCGCATAACGCAGGGTGCTGACGCCGTCCTGCGAGTAAAGCACATGCACCCGTTGCGCGGCATCCACCACGAGCGACGTGGTCGTCACGGTTCCGACGGTGCTGTCGATGGTGGTCGTCGTGAAAAGCGGCCCGCTGGTGGACGGCCCTTGGTTGTGGACGCAGGCCAGCGTGATCGTGGCGCACGATGCGGCGAGGATCGACCGGAGTACCGGCAGGGCATGCATGAACGACTCTCCTCCGTGGTGTTTATCGGACCATTCTCCTCCAGAGGTAATACACCGGCACGCCGAGGAGGACGAGCAACAATCCAAGTCCGGCATATGTCCGGGTCGTGTTCACGACGAGGAGCGAAACGGCGATGAGACCGGTCAGCCCCACGTAGGCGCCGGGCAGCCACGGGTACCCCGGCGCGCGCAGCGGGCGCTGGGCGGCCGGTCGTTTCACGCGCAGGGCGAAGAGGCCGATCGTCGTCAGCATGTAGAACACGATGGCCGCGAAGATCACGAAATTGAGCAGCTGGGTGTACGTGCCCGACAGACAGAGGAGCGACGTCCAGATCGCCTGCACCACGAGCGCCACGCTAGGCGTCCTGTAACGCGCGTGCAAACGCCCCGCTGATTCAAAGAACAGGTTGTCGCGCGCCATCGCGTAGTACACGCGCGCCCCCGATAGAATCAGCCCATTATTGCAGCCGAACGTTGAGACCATGATGGCGGCGGCCATGATGTAGCGACCGGGGGTACCCAGGATGGCTTCCAGCGCCGCAGTGCCCACACGATCCTGTGGCGCGGTGGCGATGGCCGGG
Source organism: Gemmatimonadales bacterium (assembly GCA_033853695.1). Taxonomy (GTDB): domain Bacteria; phylum Gemmatimonadota; class Gemmatimonadetes; order Gemmatimonadales; family GWC2-71-9; genus DASTHG01. Next base: position 119,427 of record JAWOLH010000029.1, read on the forward strand.
GCGGGGAGAACGCTGAGGTAGGCGACATTGGCGAGCAGATACAACACGGTCACGATGAGGACGCCCATCGTCATGGCGAAGGGGATGTCGCGCTTCGGATCCTTCAGCTCGCCGCTGGCGAATCCGACGTTGTTCCAGGCGTCCATCGAGAACAGCGAGCCGACCATCGCCGCCCCGATCGCCGTCAGGCCGATGGCGGCGCCACCGGTGTCGAGGAAATGCCCATCGAAGTTGGCCACGAGCGCGTTCGTGTGGCGCCCGATCGTGATGCCGAGGACGATGAGGGCGGCGAGGCTCGCCGCTTTGGTCGCGGTGAAGGTCGTCTGGATGGCGGTCGCGGCGCGCACTCCGCGGAGGTTGATCCAGGTCAGCACCACAATCGAAGCGATCGCGAACAGCCGCTGCGGCGAAAGCCCGACGACGATCGGGCCGATCGGAGGTGGGAAGGTGATCGTGCCGCCCCAGCCGCTGAACACCTCCGGGCGCAGGGCGGGCCAGAACACCGATGTGAACCGGGCGAAGGCCACGGCCACGGCGGCGATCGTACCGGTCTGGATCACGACGAACAGCGTCCATCCGTACAGATATCCAAACAGCGGGGAGATCGCTTCGCGCAGGTACACGTACTGTCCGCCGGCGTGCGGATACATGGCGGCCAGCTCGCCGTAGGTCAGCGCCCCCATCAGCGTCACGCCGCCCGACAGCGCCCAGACGAGCAGCAGGTATCCGGGGGCGTGGACCTCGCGCAGAATCTCGGCCGAGACGATGAAAATGCCGGATCCGATCATCGAGCCGACTACGAGGGCGGTGGCGTCCCAGCGCGAAATCGCCCGGACAAATTGGGTCTGAGGTTGTTGCGCCGTCGCCATGTCCGACAATCGCCCTGTGTGAAGGTCAGTTAACCTAGTGGCGGCCTCGTCGGCTCGCTATTCTTGTACGCCCGCTTCGTCTGTCACTCTCCACCGTCGAGGGTACCGTGCCGCTGCGACTGCTGCCGCGCGAAGAAGAGTTCTTCGACCTCTTTGTCGAAGTCGCCAAGCGCACCACCGAAGCCGCCGGCCGGCTGCGCGAGTTGTTCGACGCTCCCGTGGAGCGGCGGACTCCGATCATCGAGGCGATCAAGCGGTTGGAGCACGAGTGCGATCAGGTTACGCATGAGGTCGTGAATCGTCTCGATCGCACATTCATCACGCCGCTCGACCGCGAGGACATTCACCAGCTGATCTCGGACCTGGACGACGTCATGGACGTCATCGACGGGACCGCGCGGCGCGCGCAAATCTTCCGGCTCGGCGCTGCTCCCAGCGGGATCAAGCTGTTGAGCGAGACGATCTCCAAGATCACCGCGGTCAATGAGCAGGCGGTCGCCCGGTTGAAAAAAGGCGACGACGTCATGAAGTACTGCGTGGAGGCGAAGAGCCTCGAGGAAGAGGGCGACGCCCTCTACCATGAGGCGCTGGGGAAGCTGTTCGAGAACGAGAAGAACGCCATCGAGCTGGTGAAGTGGAAGGAGATCTACGACAACCTCGAGCGCACTCTGGACGAAGCCGAGGACGTCGCTAACGTCGTCGAATCCATCGCGTTGAAGCACGCCTGATGAACGGCGAGATCGCGTTCATTCTGGCGATCATCCTGATCGCCTTCGTTTTCGATTTCATCAACGGCTTTCACGACAGCGCAAACTCGATCGCGACGGTCGTGTCGACCCGCGTGCTGAGCCCCACCGCCGCCGTTGTCTGGGCAGGGGTGTTCAACTTCGTGGCGGTGTTCGTGTTCGGCACGGCAGTGGCGAGGAGCATCGCGACGGGGATCGTGGATCCCGGGGTCGTTGACGCGAACGTGGTGTTGGCGGGCTTGATCGGGGCGATCACCTGGAACCTGATCACCTGGTGGTCCGGCTTGCCATCGTCTTCGTCGCATGCATTGATCGGCGGCTACGCAGGGGCGGCCGTTGCGAAGGCCGGCATCGTGGCCGTGGTGTGGCCGGGCAAGTGGGTGTCCACGCTTGTCTTCATCGTCGTTTCGCCGGTGCTCGGCATGTTGATGTCGTTGCTGCTCACCGTGGGACTGTCGTGGCTGCTGCGCCGCACCCTGCCGCGCAAGGTTGATCGCGTGTTTCGACTGCTGCAGCTGCTGTCGGCGGCGGGGATGTCGCTCTCGCACGGGAGCAACGACTCGCAGAAGACGATGGGACTCATCGTCGGCCTCCTCGTGGCCGAGCAGGCCGTGCTGAAGAATTTTCCGGTCCAGGCGTTCCACGTGACGTCCGCGGCCACCGTGCCGACCTGGGTGATCTTCATGGCATACACGGCGATGGGGTTCGGGACGATGGCGGGCGGGTGGCGCATCGTGAAGACGATGGGGCAGCGGCTGACGAAACTGAAGCCGTTCGGCGGATTCTGTGCGGAGACCGGAGGCGCCCTCACGATCTCGTTGGCTTCGCACTTCGGGATCCCGGTCAGCACCACGCACACGATCACGGGGGCGATCACGGGGGTGGGGACGGCGCGACGCGCGTCGGGCGTGCGCTGGGCGGTCGCCGGTCGGATCGTCTGGGCGTGGATTCTCACCATTCCGGCGGCGGCTGGAATTGCCGGGCTGGCCTTCGTGATCCTGCACGCCCTGCGCGGGTGAGCAGGCGGTGTCGCGTCCCAGTCCGCCGTTTAGAGTCCCAGACCCTCCACTACCGTTTCGGCGATCGCCGCGTCCTGCACTCCGACGCCGGTGAGATCGGCGATGGTGATCTCATGCGGAAGCTCCCGTCCCAGGAGCCTTCCGGCTGCCAGATCCCCTAACTCGCCCGTCACCTTCCGCCGCGTCACCGCGCCCGCGGCGATCGCGTGGTGCAGATTGCCGTACAACTCCGTCTGCACGACGCGATCGGCAAACAGCTTGTCCGCCTTGGCGAGAAGGGCGGGCTCGAGTTCCACCTTTTCCGGGCTGTCGGTGCCGGCCGAGGTGATATGCGTGCCGCGCGCCACCCACGCTGCTTTGATGAGTGGAGTGGTGCTTGCGGTCACGCAGACGATGATACGGTTGTGCCGCACCGCCGACTCCAGGGCCGGTGCGATGCGCGTCGGGACGACGCCCGCGAACTCGCGCGCCAGAGCCTCCGCCCGCTCGAACGTCCGGTTCCAGAATGTCAGCCGCTCGAGCTGGCGCTGAGCCAGGATCGCCCGCGCCGTGAGCCGGGCGAGCCCGCCCGCTCCGACGAGCAGCGCCGTTCGCGCGTCGATTGGCGCGAGATGCTTGAGGGTGAACGCGATCGCCGCGGCGGTGCGCAGGTCGGTGAGATAGCCATGTTCTTCCAGCACCAGTGCCGGGGCGCCGGTATTCGCGTCGAGCAGCAGAAACAGCCCATCACCCGCCGGCCTGCCGCGCTCGACGTTGGCGGGGAAGCTGGTGGCGACTTTGAACACGATGAAGCGGCTGCCGGTGAGCTGCGCGCCCTTCACGTGAATTGACGCGCTCGGTCGGGCCCGCTCCATCGCCATCGGCTCGGGAAGCGTCGCCTCTCCTCGCGCCAGCGCCTTGAAGCCCCGCTCCACCGCCGCGATGGCCGCCGCCATGGTGATCTTGTCGCGGAACTCCTCGAGCGCGACGACGCGCACGTCAGTCGCCCAGTGCCGGCCTCAAGCCGGTGGCCGTCGCCGCCAGCGCTTCGCGCAGCTCGTGGCTCTCGTTGCCGAACCCGAAGCGGATGTATCCCGGCATCCCGAAGTGCTCCCCTGGGACGAGCAGGACGCTCTGACCGACCCGGATGCGCTCTACCAACGCCTCGCCGTCGATGGCCGGGCGATAGCGCACGAAACAAATCGCCCCCGCCTGCGGTGGCACCCAGCTGAACGACGCTCCGAAGGTCTTGAGCCACTGCTCCAGCACGGGATAGTTGGCGTGCAGAATGCCGCGCGTGCGGGCGAGCAGCCGCTCTCGCACGGCCGGCTGCAATGCCAGCGTGGCGAGATGATCGCTCGCCCCCGAGGGGCCGATGGTCGTGTAGTCGTGCCGCGCCCAGGCGTCCGCCACGATCGGCGCCGGACCCACGAGCCAGCCGATCCGCAGCCCGGGTAGTCCATAGGCCTTGGACAGCCCCGCCACGCAGATGAGCCGGTCATAGCTGCCCCAGAACGACGCCGTCGTCTTCCCATCCCGCTCGGCGCCCATGTACACCTCGTCGGCGAGCAGCCAGGCGCCCACCGCTGCCGCACGGTCGATGATCGCGCGGCGCATCGCATCGGCGAGAATGTGACCGGTCGGATTGTGTGGGTTCGTCACCACCACGAGCTTCGTTCCGGGTCCGATCGCCGAGCGGATCTCCGCGGGATCGGGAGCCCAACCCCGTTCCTCGTGCAGGCGGAAGGCGTGCACTTGCGCTCCCAAGTTCTGCACATGCCCCCAGAGCTGCAGGTAATTCGGCATGAGCATCGCGACTTGGTCGCCTGGCTCGATCACGCGCAGGGCAGCGACATAGTTCGCCTCGGCGCTCCCGTTGGTGACGAGCACCTGGTCTGGTGTCGTCCCGGGATACAGCGCGGCGATCCGCTCGCGCAACGCGTCGGTACCGTTCGACTGACTGTAGCCGAGCCGTACATCGAGCAGGGGGTCGGCGGTGGATTCAGCGAGTGCGAGCAACTCGCGCACGCTCGGCGGATGAACGCCCGACTCGGACAGATTGTAGCGGACCCTGTTTTCCCAGGTGCTCTGCCAGCGCTCGAGATCGAATGTGATGAATGGCATCAGGCGAGGGACGCGATGTCCTCCGGTTGTTCCAGCCAGTAATCGGGATCGAGATCCTCGAGATGCGCCCGATCGAACGGTCCCCACAACACCGCGGCGGTCTTCACTCCGGCTGCGCGCCCGCATTCGATGTCGTGACGCGAGTCGCCGATGAATACGGCGTCCTCCGGCATTCGGCCCGCTTGCACCAGCGCCATGAGCACGGGCTCGGGGTGCGGCTTGGGTCGCGCCACGTCGTCGGACCCGATGACGACGTCGAACGCGTCCTCCAACCCCGCGACCCGCAGCCCGCGGAGCGCCCCGCCGCGCATCTTGCTCGTGACGAGGCCAAGGGTCTTGCCGCCAGCATCGAGGCGCCGTACCTGTTCCACCACGCCGTCGTAGGGTCGCACCAACTCGTCGTGGTGCGCGAGGTTGTACTCGCGATATGTCTCGACCATCGCCTTGATCTCGGACTCGTCGTCGCTCCAGAGGCGGAACTGGACCCAGAGCGGGGTGCCGAGGCCCTGCATCCAGACGTCGTCGGGGGGTTCGTACCCGCGATGGGCGCGCATCGTGTGGCGATACGACCGCAGGATCAGCTCGATCGAATCGATCAGGGTCCCGTCAAGATCGAACAGGAAGGTGCCGAACGCCACGGGATCAGTTCCCGCCGCTGCGGCGAAACCACGCGCAATCCGGTGCCAGCGGGCACGCATCGCACCGCGGGGTGGAGCGGCAGGTCTCGTGTCCGTGATGTCGCAGCAGCTGGTGCGCCTGGATCAGCCAGTTGTAATCCCGGGACAGCTCGGGAGCGAGCGCCTCCTCCACCGAGCGGTACGCGGAGGCACCGCTCGCGCCCGGCTTGCCATACCCGACCCGCTGCAGCACACGCAGACCATTCGCTTCGGGGGCGAGCGTCGCCTGCGTGCGACAGAAAAGCAGGATTCGGTCCGCGCCCATCTCACCGATCCCCTTGAAGCGTTTCAGCAGCTTCTTCGCCTCCGCAGGATTCTCCCGCACCAGCGTCCGCACACGGGCGAGGCCGATCTCGATCATCAACTCGGCGGCCTCGCGCAGCTTGGAGAGCCGGGCTGCACCGTTCGGGCCCCCCGGGGCGAGGAGCTCGAGCATCTTCGGCTTCGGGGTGCGCAGAATTGCCTGGGGCGTCGTGCCGATCTTCTGACGCAGCGTGCGGAAGACGAGGGCGCGCTGTTCGTCGTCCGGGACGACGGCGACGTGCTCCCAGATGATCCACTCGAAGGGGCCGCTCGGGATCGGGCGCTTGGGGCGGCCGTAGAGGGCGCGGAGGCGGTCGATGTAGGCCCGCAGGGGCAGAGTAGGGTGTCGCATGGCCACTAAAAGTGTCCCCGAGGACCGAAGCGTGACAACCCGTGGCGACGAAAATGGCGTCCCTGCGGGCTTCAGCGACCTCGAGCCAATCGGATCGCCGCCACCAGACGGGGGATCGGCGCATCCGCCGACGCCGCGACGGGCGGCAGCCCATCGTGCCAGGTCAGCAGGCTGGCGACATCGAGCGGCCGCCGATCAGCGACCAAATCACTCAGCAGCAGCCCCTCGCCCGCGGTCAGCCCGCCGGTGAGACGGGCCATCAGACCGTCGAGCCGGGCCAGCCGAACTGCGCGGCCGCTCCGGGCTGCGCGTCGCGCTGCCGCCAGCACAGTGGGAATGAGGCGCCGGCCGGGCCGGTCCCGGTCCGCCGCCCGCCACCGGGCGGCCGCGATATCGGAGAGACGGGTACGGAGAAGGGACGCGGCGGACTGCATCGCCTGCGAGAAGGCGGCCGCATCCGCCGCGACAGCAGTGCCGTTGGAGGCAAGCTCGAGGAGCGTCGTGGCGTCGGCCGGATCCGCCCGCGCGACGCCGTCCTCGACGACGATCACTTCGACATCCGGTTCGAGGGCGATGACCAGTACGACCGCGTCGCGTGGAGCGGTGACGGTGGTGCTTGAGCCCGATCGAGCCGCCGGTGCGGTGCCCATCGCGAGTCGTTGCAGACGGTCGCACCAATCGAATGGTGCGCCTCCGCCCCGGCTGCCGGATGGCGTCTCGACCTGTGCCGCTCCTCCGCTGATCTGCAGCGCGACCTTGGTGGCGAGTCGTGTCTCGAAGTCCTGTGCGCGGGCCAGGACATCGTTCGGGAGAAACGCCACGGTCTCGATGTCCGAGTGGGGCGAGGCCAGGCGGTCGATCCGCCCGACGCGCTGCGCGAGCCGGGCCGGACTCCACGGCAGGTCGTAGTGGATCACGCGCCTGGCGTCGTGCAGGTTGAGGCCCTCACCGACCAGGTCGGTGGCGAGCAAGATTTGCACCTGCTCTCGCTCCGGAGGGGGTCGCACGCCGAGCGAATGCGGAGCGAACGCCGCGAGCACGTCGAAGCGGGACACGCGATCGCCCCCGAGCCACCCGGCATTTCCGCACGCCGCTCCGATGCGCAGCGATCGCGGCAGGGTGCGACGCAGATACTGCAGCGTCGCGGCGGCTGTGACAAACACGATCGTCTTGCCGTCCGAATCGCCGAGTGTACGGGCCAACGCCGTGGCCTTCGGATCGGGTCCCACCCTGGCCAACTCGAGCAGCCGACGGACGAGGGAGCGGTCCTCGGGGTCGTCACCGATGGCGACTCCGGCTTCGAGCAGCAGGGGCAGAAACGCCAGCTGCAGATCGGCGTCATCTTCCATGGCGAAGGCGCGGCGGAACTCGCGCGGGGTGAGGCTGCGCTGCGCCTGCGCAGCATCCCGGGCGAGTGTGCGATACGCGTCGTAGCGTCTCAGGCTCTGGCGCAGAGCAGGAACGCTCGACGCCAGGCGGCGCAGCAATGTCAGGCGATGGAGCTCGGCCGCTCCCGGGGGTCGTAGCCGTTGAACGCCTTCGATGAGCGCGGCGAGCGCCGCTGGCTCCGCGGGCGCGGCCCGAATCACCCGCGTGCCGGCGCGCTCCGGGAATCGCATCCCCGCCCAGTCGCTCGAGACGAGGCGTCGCGAGCGCGCGACGACGATCCGGGCGACGGCGGCTTGCACCGCCGGTCCGATCGTCCGTGGCTCTCGTGCCGCTACCACGAGCGATGGAACACCGAATGCGACGAGGGCATCGTCGCGCAGAAAGATCCGGAGCAGCTGCAGCAGATCAGCGGGACGGTTGTGCACCGGGGTGGCGGTAACGAGCAGCACCCGACTGGTCACCACGAGACGGGCGAGCGCGCCGTAACGCCGCGTTTCCGCGTTGCGGAAGTGATGCGCCTCGTCGACGATCACGAGCGATTCCGGCGGGAAGGCGCGCATCGATCGCCGGTCGCGACTCAGCCGCTCGTGGGTCTCGATGCGAGCCGACAGCGACAACCGGTCCAGCAGCGTGCGCCATTGGTCCGCCAGTACCGCGGGGACCACGAGAACGAGGGGTGCCGCTGCGGCGTGCGCGACTGCGAGCGCGACGTACGATTTTCCGGAGCCGACCGCGTCGGCCAGCACGGCGCCCCCGAAGCGCCGGACGATGGCGACGATGCGGGTGAACGCCCGGACCTGATGCGGCATGAGCCACGGCGGCGCGGCGGGCGGTTTGTCCGGGAGATCGAGCAGCGCCTGCGCGGCCAGTCGGCACGCGGCCGCGGGTGGGGCGGTGACGAGCGGTCCGACGAGCAGCGCGAGCGGCTCGGTGGGCGTTTCGAGCGCCTCAGCGAGGATTCGGGGCGAGGCGAGCGAGGGCGCGGCGGTCTGTGGCATCGAGACCGTAGAGCTCAGCGACGAGCGTGTCCGCCGGCTCGCGACGCCGAGCGAGGTCTGCGAGCGTCGACCATTCTGGGACACTCGTCCGGGGCAGCGGCAGTCCCCCGACGACGCGGGCGTTGAAGCGGCGAAAGCCGCCACGCGCCGGGTCCGCGGCGAGGCGGGCGAGCGCCGTGCACCAGCGCGTGTTGAGCAGCGCGGCGACGGCATGCGCGTCGCGGGAGGACTGGGTGGTGATACCATAGACGGTGTTGAGCGGGACGATCTCGGGAGGCGGCACGACGGCACGGATCTCGCGCGCCAGATCGCCCCACAGGACGCGGTGCCGGGCGACGGCGAGTCCGACCCGGAACAGTTGCCAGATCGGTCCGCCGCGATAATCAGCCCGGCGCCGCAGCTGCTCGGCGTGAGGTGCGAGAAGCGCGGCGGTCGCCTCCGGCAAGCGGGCGAGCGGGCGACCCGAAGCGTCGTGCGTCCAGAGCAGGTGACGACGTGGCGTGACCTCCCAGCGACCGAGATCGCGCCCCCGCACGACCGGACGGGTTCCCGGCAATGCCTCGGAAACGAGAAACACGGAATCCGCCCCCGTCTTCACCCCAAGCTGCGGCGGCCATCGCCCGGCGAACAGCGGGAATTCCTCTCCCAGGCGTCGAGCAACGGCGGCGGCATCCGGCGTCAGGACCCAGGGGCCATCCGCTTGTAGGAATCGCTGTGCAACTCGATGTGAGGGCTCCGCAGGTCCCAGGCGCGTCTCGGTCACGGCGCTGGGCTGCGGCTCGCCCCGGACCGCGACCAGCGCCATCGGGTACACGGCAGCACCGAAACGCGTGGCAACCGATTCGTCCAGTGGCTCGATCGCCGTAATGCTCGTACGCCTGGCGAGATGACGCCGCAGCGGCTCGGCGTATCCCGCCGTGGCGAGCTTCGCAGGGACGAGCAGTGCCAGGACGCCGCTCGGGGCGAGCAGTTCCAGCGCTCGCTCGCAGAATGCGACCGAGAGATCCGGGAGATGGCCGAAGGGTCCCGGAGTCGACCGCCACAAGGCATAGCGCTCGCTGAGCATCTCGCGCACGCGGGCCGGGAGACGCTCCGCGCGAACCCAGGGAGGGTTTCCGACGACGATGTCGAAGCCTCCCCCGGCCAGCACGTCGCCGAAGTGCGATTCCACGCTGAAGATGGGCGTGCCACCCTCGCGCATCAGTCCACGCGCCGCTCGTCGCACCTCGGTTCGCGCGCGTCGCAGCCGGCGCAACAATGCCCACTCACGGGCGGTTAGGCCCGATCGTCGACCGAACAGGTCGAGGCTGCGTCCGGCCAGAATCAACTCACCGATGCGGTTGTCGAGTCCCGCGGTCGCCCGCTCGTAGAGGGTACACGCTATGGCGATCTCGGCGTCGGCCAGATCGCGCGCGGCGCGCCTTTTTGCCTGCCCCGACAGGGAGAACAGCTGACGGCGATGCTCGGCAAGCTGCCGGGTATCGAGCCCGTGCATGGCCCGGGTACGGGCCAGTGCCGCTGCGACGCTATAGGGGTCGACCAGCGCGTCGCCGCAGCGTAGCTGTCCGTCGAGGTTGGGAAGCGGGGCCACCGCCTGGGCGTCCCCCGCAGTGTCCGGAGCGATCAGGGCGAGCCACAGCCGCAGTTCCGCCAGACGGGTTGCCGTCGGGGAGAGATCGACGCCGAAGAGCGAGCGCGCGATGATCTCGCGGCGCAGGGCCGGCGTGTCGACCGCGCCGGCGACGGTCCGCAGCCGCGTGAGCTCCTCCAGGGCTCCGAGGAGAAACGCTCCCGAACCAGCGGCGGGATCGAGCAGCCGCAGGGTGCCCAGGTCGGGCGGGTGAGCCGGTGGTCGGCCGTCGTAGACCCACGCTTCGGCATCGCAGCTCGACAAGGCAAAGCGGTGCACGAGCGCGGCGACGAGCGCCGAGCGGATGATGTCGCGCACCAGTATGGCGGGCGTGTAATAGCTCCCGTTCGAGCGCCGCTCGTCCGGCGCCATGACCCCCTCGAACACGCGGCCCAGCATGTCAGGGGCGATGCGCGTGTCTTCTTCTCCCTCGACCACGGAGAAGTGAAATCGCTCGAAGACGTCGTCGAATGCCTCCCGCCAGTCCGCGTTCGACCATAGCGAGGGGCCGACGCGGCGCTCGAGCGGCGTCGGCTCGAAGAGCCCGCCATTCAGAAACGGAATGCGACCGAGCGCCAGCATCGCGGCCGACCGTTCCGCGGCGGGCCGGTTGAGAGTGCCGAAGACGAGCGGGTGAAACGCCGCCCGGTGGAAATGACGGCCCCGTGAGAGCGCGCGATCCAGCAGCTTCGGAAGGTAGCGGCGATCACCGTCGAGCCATCCCTTCTCCTGGACGAAGTACAGAAACAGCACGCGCGTCAGCGTGGTGAGCGCCAGCGCGTGGCGGTCGCTCCTGCCGCGCGGGCGCGCGAGACGGTCGGTGAAGCGCTCGAGGGTGGTGCGGAAGGCGCGGAAGAAGCGGATGGTGACTGCTTCGCTGGCGAGCGCCTCGCCGACGCGCAACGAGAGCGCGAGGGCGGTCTCGAAGGGACGGGGTCCGAGACGTTCGAGCGTGGCGAGGGCCACCGGGGACGGCCGTTCGATCGCGAGCGACGCGAGGCGGACACCGAGGGTGGGCGCCGAGGTCGCCCGCCATGCGGCGAGGGACAGGCGGCGTGGCGTTCCTCCCAGTGCGCAGGCAAGGCCACGGTCGGCGCCGGCCGCGAGGCGTTTGGCCGCGGCGCGCGCGGCGGCCTCCGGATCGGACGCCGCGAGTGCGATCACCCGGAACGCCTGGTGCCGGGCGACCAACGCCGCAGCGGTGATCCCCGCTCTGTCGACCTCCGCCGAGCCGAGCCAGGGCCCGGGTGGCACGGTCTCCCACGCCGTCTGGTAGCCGAGCACGCGAAAGAGGTCGCGGAGATCGGAGATCTGCTCGGTGCGGGTGAGAAGCTCCCGGAGCACCACGGGCCCCTCGGTTCGAAGGGCCCCAAGATGAGTCGTGGTGCTCCGGAACTAGGTACCGGAGTATTGCGGGCGGGACCGAAATGCTGCGGTGCTACGACGCCTTTCTCAGGCGGATGTTGCCGTTGACCGTACTCAGCTCGAGCGACCGCCCACCCGAGCCGATCGTGCCGCGGAGATGACGCGGCCCGAACTTCCCGGTGACCGTCAGGGGGAAGTCGGTCTCCAGCTCGCCGTTCACCGTCTCGGCGCGGACGTCGGCGTTGAGGTCCGCCGGGAGAGTCAGGGTAATCCCCCCGTTCACCGTGCTGAACTTCGCGATCGACTGCCAGTCGCTGCGGCCCATCGATGCGCGGATTGATCCGTTGACCGTCGAGGCTTCGACGTGTCCGGCTGCCGTGACATCGACGCTGCCGTTCACGGTGCTCACATCGGCGTCGGCGCCGAGGTTGTCCGCTTCGAGGTCGCCGTTGACGGTGCGTCCGACGAAATCGATGCCGGCCGGCAGCTTGACCGTGAAATCGACCTCCACGTCGTTGTTGTCGGTGCTCGACGACCACCCGTCACCGGGCTCGCAGCTGTTCTCGTGGCGCGCCCGCCGCGGCGTGGGGTACACGGCGCAGATCGCGATGCCGTCCTCGAAGGGCACGACCTTGATCTCGACTTCGTCCGGGTCGGAGCGGTGGCCGGTCTTTCTGGCGCTGACGTCGATCTGATCGCCGCTCGTGGCGGCGGCGCGAATCGCGCCGTTTACGCCCTTGATCTCGAGCCGCTTCCCGGCGGCGAGATGGCCGGTCCAATGAAAGTCCTGCGCGGCGAGAGGGGCGGCTGCGGCGAGGAGGAGGGCGAAGGTGAGGGGGCCGCGCATGGATCACTCCTGTCCTTTGTCGTGAGTCCTGCCGGGGCGGCAGAGCTTGATATCCCCGTCGAACGACTCCAGCTCCAGCCGGGCACTGCCCGTGCCGAGCGTGAAGGTGAATCGGTGTTTCGTCTTGTCCTTGAGCTGCAGCGGGAAACAGGCGTCGAAATCGCCGCTAAACGTCGCGACCGAAACGGTGACGTTGGCCCGCTCGGGGACGGACACCGACACATCGCCGTCATGCGACTCGAAATGGTAGCGGCCATTGTCGCGAATGGTGCCGTCATACTCGACGCTCCCGTCCACGGTGCTCGCGTCGACGTCGGAGGATTCGATCCCCGACATGGTGATCTCGCCGTCCACCGTTTCGGCGCTGATATCCCCAGAGCAGTCTTTCACGGTGATGGCGCCGTCGACGCTGTTCAACTCGATATGCCCCCGCGCCCCTTCGATCGAGACTTCTCCTTCGACCGAGCGCAGCGACACGTTCCCGCTCCCTCCAACGACGTGGACTGCCCCTTCCACGGTTTCAACGGTGACTTCGGCCTCGGTCCCCTCGATCGAGACCTCCGCCGACGGCGTGCCCGAAATGGACAACGGCATCCACGTGGGGACCGTCAGCTCGTAGTCGATGGTTGCGGGACCATGGCGAGAGGATGCGCTGATCGTCACGGTAGATCCGTCCATCGACACCGAGACGCGGTCGTGACTGGAGTGAGAGGCCTTTACGCGGATCGAATTCTGACGCCACGCCTTGATGGTGACATCGCCGCCGAAATCACTCAGCTCGAGCCGCTGCCCCTGGCGCACCGCAAAGGAGGTATCGGTGTCCTGTGGAGGGGCGATGGTCAGGCCGGCGACGGCGACAAGCACGAACAACATGCAGACTCCGTTTCTATGTGCGGGGAGAGGCGATGCGATTCGCTTCCCGCAGGAATTCCATCTTGCGCCGCATGGTATCGGCGAGATGCTGGTTCAGGTACGGGCTCTGGGGGTCGACCGCGAGCGCGCGCTTCCCTTCGGCGATGGCGCTGTCGATGACCGCCAGGCTGTGCTCGATGCGATGTGCCGTCATCGGGCTGAGGCGCCCAGTGCGCTGGCCTTCGGCCAGAGCGAGCCGCAGGTCCTGCACGGCATGATCGGCGCTCGAGTCCGGCTTTCTGGTCCAGGCCACGGGCTTGAACGTCAGATCAACGCCGCTGCTTGTTGCGACGGGACCCGGTCGGGGCGTGGGCCGCAGTACGAGCCGTGCTGCGCCGGCCGAGAGCGCAACCAGCGTCACACTCGCCGCGATCAGTTGCGGGATGGTGAAGCTCACGCGCCGCCGCGCGCGCCGCGCGGCGAGGTCGTCGGTCGGGATGCCGATGCGCTCGGCGATCCCCGGCCACAAATCGTGGGCCGGCGGGCGGTCGTCGAGGGCCTGCGCGCGTCCCACGACACGCCGCAGATCGGCCAGGACGCTCGTGCACTCGGCGCATGTCGCGAGGTGGGCTTCGAGCGCCACCCGCTCCACGTCGTCGAGCTCGCCGTCCAGATACTCCGAGAGCCGGTCAGTCCATTGGTCGCTCATGATGCACTCCTGCTCGATTACCGATCCAGATACTTCCGCAACGCCATGCGCGCGTGATGCAACTGCGATTTCGACGTGCCCGGCACGATGCCCAGCAGCTTGGCGATCTCCTCGTGTCGATACCCCTGCACGTCGTGCAGAACGAATACCTGCCGCGCGCCTTCAGGAAGCCGGTGGAGCGCCTCTTCGAAATCGACCCCGTGCTCCGGCGCCCGCTCCCGGCCGGCAACCAGCTCCAGTGTCTCGCCCTGGTCGTCACCGAAGCGGCGCCGCTCCCCACCGAGCGTCTTGCGCTTCGCCAGGATCACGTTCACCGCGAGACGGTGCAGCCAGGTGCCGAACGCCGCCTCGCCGCGAAACGTGTGTAGCTTCTCCCACACCCGCACGAAGACGTCCTGCGTCACGTCGTCCGGGTCGCCGCCGCTCATCATGCGCCGGACCAGCCCGTGGATGCGCGGGACGTGGGTGCGGTACAATCGCTCGAACGCGCGGCCGTCGCCGCTTTGCGCCAGGGCTACGTCCGCCGCTTCCGCGTCCATCGCCGCCGTGATCGCATCCGTTTTCAGTGTCGGCACTCCCGAACCCGGTAAGCCGGTGTCGGACGATTGGATAGCCGCCCGGGCGGCAAGGTTGCAAGCGTTAAAGTCCTACGAAACTACTGTGCGGTAAACCCTTCCGCGCCATTCGATTCTGCGCCCGCCGCGCCAGGGGGAGCGCAACATGATGAACGCCACCATGGCGGCACCGAAGGGATAGAGCAGCGCGTACCAGAGCGGGGCCTGCTCGCGTCGATACACCTCGATCCAGGTCACGAGGGACGCGGCGATGGCGGCGAGGAGCCACGGCCAGTGCCACACGAGCCAGGCGGCAGGCGGACCGACCCACGCAAGCGCCGGCAGCCACATCACGTACGGCAGGAGCCGCCGTACCAGGGGGAAGGGCGGCAGCATCTGGGGTGCTCCAACGGCGAGGTTTTTCGACCACCCCGCGATGATTTCTCTGAGGGAGCGGTACATCCGCGTCCGCATGAATTCTTCTGCGTGGACCAGAAAGATGTCGCGACCGGCACGCACATATGCCTGAGCGAGCTCCATATCCTCGGCCACGGCGTGTCGAACGGCGGCGTGCGTGCCGACGGCCTCGTAGGCGGTGCGGGTCGTCAGAATGAACTGACCGTTCGCAATGCCGTTCCACGGCGTACGCGTCCGGTTGACGACGGCGACGTCGCCCACGCGTGACTGCAACACGAAGAAGACATGCGGCTGGACGAGGCGCTCCCAGAACGTCACCATCTCTTGGCGCGGGAGGACGGTGAAGAGATCGACCCGTTCCGCCTCGAGGCCGGCGACGGCGCGCGCGATCAGTTCCGGTGCATGCACGGTGTCGGCGTCGGCGAAGAGGAGCAGCGCACCGCTCGCGGCACGATACCCCTGATCGATTGCCCAGGGCTTGCCGAACCAGCCCGCGGGGAGCTCCACGCCGCGTACCAGGCGCAGGCGCCCCGCGGTGGTGTCTTCGGCAACCAGGCGCTCCACGATCGCCGCCGTGTCGTCGGTCGAACGATCATCCACCACGATGATCTCGAGCGGGTCGTAGTGCGCGTCGAGAATGGAGCGCAGGCAGCGCTCGATGTTCGCGGCCTCGTTGCGCGCCGGGACGATCACCGCGACCCGAGGGCCCGCGAACTTCGGGGGATAGCCCGCGAGCTCGACCCGGCGGGCGGCGTGGCGTCGCATCACGATTACGAGCATCGCGAGCCACGGAGCGGCAAGGAGCCAGTAGCCCATATGGAAACTTACGTCGAGTAGATTGCGGTCTTGGCGACGCCCGCTCGACGCTCCTTCTCCCTGACCGGTGCCGATGGTGGCCCCCTGCGCGGCGATATCCGGGCCGTGGGCGGATCACGCCCCGCGGTCGTCATCTGTCACGGATTCAAAGGATTCAAGGACTGGGGCTGTTTCCCGGTCGCGGCCGAGCGCCTCGGGCGGGCGGGATTTGCGGCGGTGACGTTCAACTTCTCGGGCTCGGGCGTCGGCGCAGCGGGCGACGCCTTCGACGAGCCGGAGCGGTTCCGGCACAACACCTACTCGATTGAGCAGCGCGACCTGGAGATTGTTCTCGCCGAGCTGCGCCGTGGCGGGCTCGGTGTTCAGCCCACGACGATCGGCCTTCTGGGACACAGCATGGGGGGCGGCATCGCGGTGCTCCGCACCGCTGCCGATCGTGGCATCGAGGCGCTCGTGACCTGGTCGGCGACCGCCCGTTTCGGCCGTTTGTGGCGCAGCGACCAGATCGCGGACTGGCGGCGCACCGGCACGCTCGAGATTTTGAACCAGCGGACGGGCGAGCGGCTGCCGATGGCGACGGACATTCTCGACGACTGGGAGCGGAACGCCGCTCGGTTGGATGTGCTCGGTGCCGCCGAATCGATCCGAGTGCCATGGCTCGTGGTGCATGGCAGCGCGGATGAATCGGTGCCGGCGTCGGACGCCCGGGACCTGGCGGGTCGTGCATCGGGATCGCGGCTCCTGATGATCGAGAACGCCGGTCACACCTTTGGAATCAGGCACCCGTGGGCCGGCTCGACACCACAGTTCGACCAGGTGCTGGACGCCAGCGTCGCCTGGTTAGCCCGCTATCTCGCCGCATGACCATCATCGCAGGGGTGCGCCGCGCGCTCGCCGGCTACATGCCGCAAGCGGTGGACGCACCCGAGGCGCTCCCGGCGGCCGTCGCCCTGATACTCATCGAGCGCCAGGGACTGGAGGCGCTGTTCATCAAGCGGGCGGCGCGCATCGGGGACCCATGGTCGGGTCAGGTGGCCTTGCCCGGTGGCCGCTACGAGCCCGAGGATCGCGACTTGATCACTACGGCGATCCGGGAAACGCGCGAAGAAACGGGTGTCGAGCTCTCCCACGCCGAACGGCTCGGTGCGCTCGACGATCTGTATCCACGAACGCCGACTCTACCGCCGGTCCGTGTACGCCCGTTCATCTTCGTCATCCCCACCGCGCCGCCCATCACCGCCAGTACCGAGGTGGAGCGCGCATTCTGGGTACCACTGGCCCAGCTCACCGAGCCCGGCGTGCGGCGCGACGTTAAGCTCATTGTCCGCGGCGAGCCCAGGATCTTCCCCGCGTACGACCTGGGTGAGGACGTGATCTGGGGAATGACCGAGCGAATCCTGACACCGTTTCTGACACTGCTTGGACTCATCCACAATAGCTCCATCTAAGCATCATATTTGCTTGCCAACAAGCTCATATTAGTGTAGACTAACCTACTGTGTGGGCTATGAGTTAAGTCGCCATTTCGCAGTGGCGTGAAGTCCGACATATCGATGGAGCAGACTTTGCCGGCCAGTACGCAGGAGCCTGTCCTCAGTCGTTCCGTAGAGGACTACCTCAAAGCGATTTTCCGTCTTTCAAACCAGGGCGGATTCGCCACGACGAGCGACATTGCTGCTCTCCTGGCGCTCAGCCCGCCGTCGGTGAGTGGCATGGTGAAACGTCTGTCCGAGATGGGACTGATCGAGCACGTCCCCTACCGCGGCGTGCAGCTCACCTCCCAGGGCCGCCGCGCCGCCTTGCGCATGATCCGTCGCCACCGCGTGCTCGAGCTCTACCTGACCCGCACCCTGGGCTACGACTGGGACAATGTCCATAACGAGGCCGAGCGGCTGGAGCATGCGGTGTCGGACGAGCTGATCGAGCGCATGGCCGCTGCGCTTGGCGACCCGCATTACGATCCCCACGGCGATCCGATTCCGACCGCCACCGGTGATATCGAAGAGGCCGAGCTCGTTTCGCTCGCGGACGCGCAGATCGGGGACTCGCTCGAGCTGCGCCAGGTGATCACTCAGGACCCCGCTCGGCTGCGCTACTTCGCAGAGCAGGGTCTCGTCCCCGGCGTGCGCGTCACCGTCACCGATCGCCAGCCGTTCAACGGCCCCACGACCGTCCTGCTCAACGCGTCCGGGTCTGCTCGCATCGTCGGACAGGAGCTGGCGCAGCTCCTTTCCTGTCGTGTCGAAGGGCGCGGGGCCGGGGACTGATATGGCCACGCCCGTTCGACGTCCCGCGGAAGAGCCCGGGTGGCGTCAGCCGCGTCTCACCCCGAGCCTCGCCGAGGTGTATCGCACCGTGCCGGTGCACGGGACGACATGGTGGCGCAAGGCTCTGGCCTTCGCAGGGCCCGGGTATCTCGTTGCGGTCGGCTATATGGACCCCGGGAACTGGGCCACCGATCTCGCCGGCGGGTCGCGTTTCGGGTACACGCTGCTCAGCGTCATCCTCGTCTCCAATCTCATGGCGATCCTGTTGCAGGGACTGGCGGCCAAGCTCGGCATCGTCACCGGCCGTGACCTCGCACAGGCGTGCCGCGACCACTATTCAAAACCGGTCACCATCATCCAATGGCTGCTGTGTGAGACCGCCATCGGCGCTTGCGACCTCGCCGAGGTGATCGGCTCGGCGATCGCACTGAAGCTGCTGTTCGGGATTCCGCTGACGGTGGGCATCATCCTGACGGCGTTCGACGTCCTGCTGGTGCTGTATCTGCAGCACAAGGGATTTCGGCTGCTCGAAGCGCTCGTCATCACCCTGATCGCCACGATCGCGGCCTGCTTTCTGTTCGAGATCTACATTTCGCGGCCTGCGGGAGCGGCGATCGCCGCGGGCTTCATTCCCAGTCCGTCTATCCTTTCGAATCGGGACCAACTGTACATCGCGATCAGCATTCTCGGCGCCACCGTGATGCCGCACAACCTCTACCTGCACTCCTCCATCGTGCAGACCCGGGCTTACGACGAGACGCCGGAAGGGCGGCGCACGGCCGTGCGGTACGCCTTCATCGATTCCACGATAGCGCTCACGTTCGCTCTCTTCATCAATGCAGCGATTCTCATCGTCTCGGCCGCGACGTTCCATCACTCGGGTCACCCCGAGGTCGCAGAAATCCAGCAGGCGTACGAGCTCCTCTCCCCGCTGCTCGGCGTCTTCGGCGCGAGCGCGGTATTCGCGCTCGCGTTGCTCGCCTCGGGCCAGAATTCCACGCTCACCGGGACATTGGCCGGGCAGATCGTGATGGAGGGGTTTCTCAACATCCGGATCCGGCCCTGGCTGCGCCGCCTCATCACACGCGCCATCGCGATCGTCCCGGCAGCCGTGACGGCCATCTTCTTTGGTGAGCACGGCACCGCGCGACTGCTCATCCTGAGCCAGGTGATCCTGAGCGTGCAGCTCTCCTTCGCCGTCTTCCCCCTGGTCCAGTTCACGTCCGAGCGCGCCAAGATGGGCGAATTCGTGAATCCTGGTTGGCTTCGGGTGCTCGCTTATGGAGTCGCCATCATCATCGCCGGACTCAACGGTTGGCTCCTGGTGCAGGCGGTGCTCTGATGTTTCGGCGCATTCTGGTCCCGCTCGAGCACTCGACTACCGACCAGGTGATCCTGGAGTACATCCGCCAGCTCGCGCGCGCGTGCCAGGCATCGATCGTGCTGATCCACGTCGCTGATGGCTGGGTTGCGCGCAACATCCAGCAGCTCGACCTGCGGGAATCGGAGGAAATGAAGGAGGACTTCGGGTACCTGGACCGCGTCTCCAATGAGCTCCGGGGCGACGGCTTTAGCGTCGAAGCGGTGCTCGCCGCGGGGGACCCGGCGCGCGAGATCGCAGCTGCCGCGGACCGGGAGCGCTGCGACCTCATCGCAATGGCGACCCACGGGCACCGACTGCTCGCGGATGTGGTCCGAGGAAGTGTGGCGAGTGAGCTGCGGCACATTACGACGGTGCCGGTGTTGATGGTGCGGGCAAAAAGACAAGAGGCGTCGAGCTAAGGCTCGAGCAGCGTGTTTCGTGCCTGCTCGAGAGCTCGCAAAATGGCACCTAGCCGGTTGTCCCGGGCAAACCGCAACATCACGATCTTGTCCTCGTATGCCTTCTCGATCGCCGATATCAGCGCCCGCTGCTGGCTCGGCTCGAGCCGCTCCCACGATGCGAGATCACCCCACCACCGCTCGAAGCTCGTCAGCAGGTGCTGTAGAAAGATGTGAACGCCTCCCGCGCCCGCGCCGAGGTGATAGGTGAGGTGCGGGCCGGCTGCGGCCCAGCCGAGCGCCGGGCCCAGCGACACGGCGCGATCGAGATCCGACACGTCGATGGCGCCGGTGAGCACGAGATCGATGCACTCGCGCCAGACCGCCGCGGCGATGCGGCCGACGACATATCCCGGCACGGCCTTGTGCAACACGATGGGCATCCGGCCCAGGGCGCGTAGATAGGTCTTGGCGCGCTCTATGGCGGCGGGGTCGGTCTCCTCGGCGGGGACGATCTCAACGATCGGCAGCAGCTCGGGAGGGTTCAGCGGGTGCGCCACGAGGCAGCGTTGCCGCTGCAGCACCCGCCCGAACAGCTCGCCAGGTGGGAGCCCCGAGGACGATGACGTGACGATCGCCTCCGGATCCGCGACCTGCTCGATCGAATCGAGCAGCCGCTGCTTGGCGCCGAGGTCTTCGTGGATTGCTTCGATCACCCAGTCGGCCTCGCGCACCGCCTGCAGCAGGCTCTTCGCCTGCTGGAACTCCATGAGACCGCGCTCGACGATCCCCTGAGTCGCTCGGCCCAGTCCGATGAGGGCGCGAGCCCGGCGCGGGACGTCCACGACCGCGTCTTCTATCGCGCGCGCGTTCGTGTCGAAAATCGTGACCGGCCATCCCGCTGATGCGCACAACGCCGCCCATCCACCGCCGATCGAGCCCGCGCCGATCACCGCCACTTTCCGGGGCAGCCCACCGGCGGCGGGCGCGGTCACTTGGTCGCCCCTGCCGTCCCTGCGGCCCACGCCGGCTGGCGAGCCGCCAACACCCGGTCGGCGATCAGGCGGTGTGCGACCTCCGCCCGCACGGAGGTCGCGACTCGAGCCTTCGAGCCTTCCGGGTCGACTCGGGTCCGGCCGCGGTTGTCCCCGTCCTCGACTTCGACCTTGATCCGCAACGGCTCGAAAGTGAGCGTCCCTGGAGCCACGAGCTCGGCGATCGGGAGCACGTCGTTGAGCACGCAGCCGTCCAGGTTCTCCCGCTCCCGATGGAATGCCAGGTAGTACCGCAACGCGGCATGAAGCCACTGCTGCCCCTCGTCGCTGGATTGGCCCAGGCGTGAGATGGCGGCGCCCGACAGGACGAACTGCCGCGTCACGTCGAGCCCAATGATCTCCGTCGGGAGCTCCGCCCGCAGCACCTCGGCAAGTGCTTCAGGGTCGCACCATGCATTGAATTCGCTGTATTTCGTCGTGTTCCCGGCGGCCTTGATGTTGCCGATCATCGCGAGATGGCGCGCCACCTTCTCGCGCACGAGCTCCGCGTTCCGCCGCAGCGCCAGCGCCAGCCCCGTAACGGGGCCCAGGGTCACAAGCGTCACCGGCTCCGGTTGCTCGGCGAGCAGGCGATCGAGCGGTTTGACGTAGTCGAGTATGACGCCCGCGCTCGGAACCGGCGCGTCGCCCATCCCGGTTATCCCGTGTGTCTCGGGCGCCGTAGCGAGGGCCCGTCTTAGCGGGCGCCGGGCGCTGACGGCGAGCGGGAGGCGCCGGCCGGTGCGCCGCAGGATCTCGACACAGTTGCGGTGGGCCTGCTCGACGGTGGTGTTGCCGTAGGTCGCCGCGAGGCCCCGCACCTCGAGCTCGGGGGACCGCAAAGCGAGGAGCAGAGCGACGGTGTCGTCGATCCCCGGGTCCGTGTCGATGACGATGCGACGCGGGCTTCGGGCGGTTAGCGCCGGCTCAGGCACGGCTCAAGCCTACGACTCGCCAATCTCCTTAGCAATGGCCGTTGCGAGCTCACGGAATTCGCTTGTGCCGCCGAAGCCGTAGATCCGCTGGATGACGCGGCCGCTGCGATCCAACAGCACGGAGTACGGGAGTCCCCGATAATGGTACTCCCGCTTCATCGCGCCGCCGCCCACGAGCACCGGGAACGGCGGCCGAAACTCGCGCACGAAGGCCAGCATCTTGTCGCGATCGACATCGTCCGAGATCGCTACGATGTCGAAGTCACCGCGCGGGTAGCGGCGATACAGGTTGATCATGTGCGGGAATTCTTCGCGGCAGGGATCGCACCAGCTGGCCCAGAAGTCGACGAGCGTCACTTTCCCCGAGAAATGGGCGAGGGGGACCGTGTCTCCGCTCGTGTCCGGCAACGCGAATGGCGGCCCGAACGCTTCCCGGCCGCCGCTCGGCGCCGGTGCGGCGAGCGTGTCGGCGTCGAAGGTCGCCAGCCGGCCGCGCGCGTCCAGCGCGACGGCCGTTTCGCGCGCCCCGAGATGGCGGGTCTCGACGATCGTGCCGGTCGCCGTGTCGAGTACATCGACTCGCATCTTCGTCGCCGCCGAGTCGTCGGCGCCCAGAACGAAAAGCCGGCCGCCGGGTCCCAGGGCGAGGGCGACGTTCACGATCGCCTCGTCGAGCTTGAGCTCGCGGCCACGAGCCGGGAGATACACGGGATCCGATTCCTTCGGGTACAGCCCGCGGCGCGTGAGCCAGCGGCGCATCCCGCTGCGGTCGTATTTCATGATCTCATCCCGCACCAGCGGGGCGTAGTAGATCGCGCCGCTGGGGTCCACCAGCGCCGCGCCGGCGTTGGTGATCCCGGTAAGGAACGGCGTGGCGGGCACATGAACAGTCGCCAGGCGATCAACCGGCCGCCCCAGTGTGTCGAGCAGCTGAAAGAGCGGCGCGTCGGCCGGCTCCGTAGCGAGCGACGGTACACGGTAGGGAGAGCGGGTCGCAACGATGTGGCGGCCGGCCGAGCTGTACAAGGCGACTGCGAACGGTGGCGGGCTCTCCCATTCGCGAACCGTATTCCCGGCGGTATCGAGCACGACGCCGTCGCCGCCCTGCTCGCTGACGAGCAGGTCGCCACCCAGAGGAGCTACGCTCATCGGCAGCGCGATCGCGGACCCCTCGATCGTGTGTACCGGTCGCAACGAACGGTCGAACGCGATGAGACGGCTGTGATCGGGATCGGGAGCCCAGGAGCGGCCTGCCACGGCCGCTACGGAAGAACGATTGAAGAACAGCAGAGTAAAGCCGCTGGGCACCCCGCCGTCGGTCCGGCAGGCGGACGCCGCCAGTAACGCAAGCGCGGCGCCCAGCGTGTGACGCATCGAGCTCAGCTCGCGGCCTGGATCGTGGCGATTTCGATGGTGTGCAGTCCGCTCGCCATTCGGTGCGTGCCGGTCACCTTGACCTTGCCCTCGACGAACGGCAGGAGACGCGAGTTCTGCGGGTCGGCGGGCTTGGAGCTCACCGGCATGTAGATCGTGCCGTCCGACGATAGGATCGCGAGCGCGACACCCTTGTTCGCGCAGGCGGTCGCGCAGCTCTTGTGCTGCGGGCCCGACAGATGGTTTGTCGTGAAACAATTGACGTCGATGACCTGACCCGTGAGGGTTACCTGGTCACCAGCTCCGGCGGCAGCCTGCGCCCGGAGCGGCAGCGCGAAGAGCGCCAGCGCGGCGGTCGAGGCAAGCATGCGCTTCAACATGGTTACTCCTCCAAGATGACGTGATGAGCGTCCCCCAACGGGACACTCCGTTCTACGTACGCCGCCGCGGCTGGTTCCGGATGTCTGTATATTTGCGGCCCATGACGGCCACCCCGTTGTATCGCGAGCTCATCGACACCTTCGGCAACGGTTGGCAGGCTGCCGACATCGATCGCATCGTTTCGGTATTCACGCCCGATGCGGTCTTCGTCGAGACGCCATTCAGCCGCAAAGACGTCGGCATCGGCGCCATCCGCGCCTACTGGCAGGATCTCCCCTCGACGCAGGCCGAAGTGTCCTTTCGCTCGGGTGAAATCTTCGAAGTCGGGCCGTGGTTCGCCACGGAGTTTCGCTGCACCTTCCGGCGACGCCGAACCGGAGAATGGGTGGATGCACGCGGCGCCATCTTCTGCGAGACGAAGGACGGCAAGATCAGCGAGATGCGGATGTACTGGCACAGATACGCTGGAGGAAGAGAGGAGCCCAAACCCTAGGCAGTGGGCGCCGTCTACCGCTGGTTCTTTACATACTCCAACGCCCACTCGATCAGGTCCGCGTTTCTCGCCCCCGTCCTCATTGCGGCGTTAACGGCTTCCTCTTCGGTGAACTCCTGGTCCATCATCAGATAGGGAATGAGCGTCGCCCCGACCCTGTTCCCGCTGGCGCAGTGGAAGAACACCTTCTTCTTTTTTCCCGCGTTGGCCGACAGTACCTCCCGAATGCGGCGCAGCGTCTCGTCCTGCCCACGCGTGTGGCCGACCGGAATCACGATGTATTCCATGCCGGCCTGCTTGACTTCATCCGGCTCCGAGAGGGGGCGAGGCTCCATTGGGTCGCGACAATCGAGGATCAGCTCGCACCCCGCTTGCTTCAACGCGGCGAGGTGTCGCGCCGTTGGCTGGCCGCCGGTCACGAGTCCCGAAACGGGCTCACTCGCATTGGGCACGCCGGCGATCGCTTCGAGGAGGGCACTCACGGCTGCAATAGTAACTCCCCAGCGCGGATTCCTTAACACTACGCTCGCGACACGTCTAACCGGCCATGAAGCCCTTTTCCTTATTGTTGCTCCTGGCCGTCGCCACCCCTCTGGCTGCGCAGCAGCCGGACTCTGCGAGCCTCCCCCATCGGGATTCCGCAGTCAGTCGCCACGCCAATCGGGATCACCGCGGCATTACCCACTGGGTTCGTCGCGGTCACCAGGACATCCCCCGTGTCAGGGAGATTCCTTTCAACCCCGCACGCATGCTCGCTCACAAGGAGATCCTCGGATTGTCGGCTGAGCAGGTTACGCAGTTGACCGCCCTCGAGCACGATGCCAAGCCCGGCATGACCGCCGCGATACGGCAGATCAGGACCGAGCGGGCGGCGATCGCTGCCGGGGTGAACGCCGATGTCCCCGATACGGTAGAGCTGAAACGGCATTACGAGGCCCTCCAGGCGGCGGTCACCAAGGCGCACTGGGCGCGCCTCAGCACCTCGCTCAAGGCCCGAACCGTTTTGACCGATGCGCAGAGGAACAAGGTCCGCGGCTGGGCGGCTGGGAGAGACAATCGGTGGTATTCCAAGGGCCACCGTTACCGTCTGTAACCGCCCGGCGGGTTACCCCAACCGCCCTCGAACGAGCACACATTGTCCACCAGGTGAGACGCATCCCGCCTCCCGGCACGCTCGGGCCTCCCGGCGCGATTCTTGACTCATAGAGGTATGACGAATCGCGCTTTGCAGATGTAGCTTGGACATGGGAGGTAGTATGATCTCCGCTCTCTTTGGTGTTCTGGTCGCTTCGACCGGATCGGCCATCTCACCAGCCGTCGCTCCTCGATCGATGGTGGGGGCGGATGACCCGCCCGTTCGCATCTCGCTCAGCTCCGACGGCTATTACTACCAGGGCGATCGCGCCAAGGTGCGTGTTCGCGTTGCGGAAGACGGCTACCTGCTGGTTCTGCGCGCAGACGTCGACGGCCGTGTGCGGGTGCTGTTTCCGCTCGACCCCGGTGACGACGACTTCGTGCGCGGCGGGCGCGAATTCGAGCTGCGTGGGCGCGGGGATCGCGAAACCTTCTTCGTTGACGACGTGCGTGGTACAGGGACCATCCTGGCAGCCCGCTCGGCGACCCCGTTCCGATACGATCGATTCGTTCGCGGTGATCATTGGGACTATCGCGTGCTGGCCAATGCACGGATCCGGGATGACGCCGAGGCGGGATTGCTGGATCTCGTCGATGAGATGGCTGACTCGGCCCATTACGATTACGACGTAACGAGCTACAGCGTCGGCGGCGGGCCGTATCACCCGTACTACTCCCGGTACTATGGCGGCTACTACGGCCCGGGTTACTACGGTCCCGGGTTGTCCATCGGTCTTTCCTTCGGGTCGCCATTCTACCGGTCGTACTGCGATCCTTTCCTCTACGATCCGTTCTTCTGCAATTCCTTCTATTACGATCCGTTCTACTACTCGTACTATCGGCCGTTCGGATACGGATACGGATACGGGTACGGGTACGGCTGCTTCGGCGATCCGTTCTGCTTCGGCTACCGCCGCGGGTACTATGGTGGCGGGCGCGGGTTCACGGGGTTCACGTTCAAGCGCCCGGTACAGCCGCCCCTCGTGCTGCCGCGCCAGCGCTTCCCCGGTGTCGGCACGCAGGTCCGCTGGAGCGATCCGCCCCCCGTCAACTCGGGATTCGGCGGACGCGATCGACCGCAGGTCGATCCGCGGCGGCGCACGGCCACTCCGTCGAATGACCGCGGGGATTCGCACCGCGACCCTCCGCCGCCTCCCGCCACGCGTCCGCGATCGAACGGCGGTAGCGCCTCGAATGGTGGAGGCAACAGTGGCGGTGGCGGTCGGAGCTCGGGTGGCTGGTCATCCGGTGGTGGCGGTGGCCGGGCGTCCTCTGGTGGGTCGCGTCCGTCGAACAGCGGGGGCGGAGGCCGTCGGCGACCCTAGTACTGGCGCGTCCTGATTGCTGAGGCGACCGTTTGGGCTCGCATGATCGAGCTCAAACGGTCGCTGCGCGTTCGGGACGGACTCGCCATGGTCGTCGGGATCATGGTCGGCTCGGGAATCTTCCGCACCCCAGGCGCTGTCGCGTCCCAGCTCGGCCGCCCCGGCCTCACGCTCTTCGTCTGGTTGCTCGGCGGCGTGGTCGCGTTCATGGGCACGCTGATCTTCGCGGAGCTGGCGACGCGGTATCCAGCCGCGGGCGGGAAATATGTCTACGCGCGAGCAGCGTTCGGGCCTCGCATCGGGTTCGTCGTCGGGTGGGTGGAAGCGGTCGTCTATATCGCCGCCATCGCTGCGATCGCTGTGGTGTGCGGCGAGTACCTCGGCCGTTTGATCGGGGCGCCCGACGCCGCCGCGCAATGGCTCGGCGTCGTCTTGCTCGTGTTCTTTACCGCGGTCAATCTCGCCGGCGTGGCGTCGGGTCGCTGGGTGCAGAACATTTCGACCACCTTGAAGGTCGCCGGGCTCGTCGTCGTGATCATCGCTGCGTTCGCTCGAGGCTCCGGAATCGGCTGGACTTCATCCATCCCCAAGGCTCCTCACGGCACCGCGCTCGTCGGCGCCATGGCGGTCGCGTTTCAGGCGGTGGTGTGGTCTTACTATGGCTATCTCGATGGCGGGAAGATCGCCGAGGAAGTAGTAGAGCCCTCGAGGAGCCTGCCGCGGATCTACCTCGGCGGAATCGCCCTGGTGACCGCGCTGTATCTCCTGCTCAACGCGGCATACGTCTACGTGCTGCCCCTCGACAAGGTGGCTGCGTCGAAGCTCGTCGCCGCCGACGTGATGACGGCGTTGTTCGGCGCCGCGGCGGGTGTGGCCTTTCTCGCTCTGTCGCTCCTCGTGGTGATCGCCTCCCTCAACGGCAACATCTTCGTCACTCCGAGAGTGATCTTCGGCCTGGCACGCGAGGGTCTGGGGCCAAAGGGGCTCGCGCGCGTGAACACGGGCGGCACGCCGTGGGCCGCGATGACGTGCGTGGGTGTCACTGCGATGCTGCTGGCGTTGAGTGGAACGTTCGAGCAGCTCTTGGCGCTCACTATCACCCTGATCCTCATCGTGGACTCTATCGCCGTGCTG
Source organism: Gemmatimonadales bacterium (assembly GCA_033853695.1). Taxonomy (GTDB): domain Bacteria; phylum Gemmatimonadota; class Gemmatimonadetes; order Gemmatimonadales; family GWC2-71-9; genus DASTHG01. The sequence goes on from JAWOLH010000029.1 coordinate 146,911, forward strand.
TCGCTCGTGGTCGCGCGCCGCAAGGAGGACACGGCGCCGTTCCGGACACCGCTGTACCCGGCCGTGCCGCTCGTGTTTGTGGGAGTGTACGCGGCGCTTTTTGCCGGCACCGCAGTCGCAGAGCCGAGGGTTGCTGCCATCTCAGTTGGAGTGATGATGCTGACCTACGTCCTCGGCCTCATCTACGTCAGATTGGCGCCTTCGTGACTGCCTGCCCGACGCAGAGCTATCGATGCCGCAACGGCTCCCGCTCCGCCTAATAGGAGCCCCCCCACCACATCCGATAGGTAGTGAACCCCCAGGTATACCCTGCTCCATGCGACGAGCAATGCCGTGAGGATTCCCGCCCACACCAAGAACGGTCGGGGGCGTTGCCGGCGCTCTCCCCGTGCCGCGAGGAGGGCGAGGGTGATGTACAGCGCGCTCGCGGCGACCGCGTGCCCACTCGGGAAGCTGTAGGAGTCGGGGATCGCGATGATCGCTTCGCTGGGGCGGGGGTGGTGGAACAGGAGCTTCAGGCCGTTGTCGAGAAAGAAGGAGAGTGGTGTCCACAGCAGGGCGAGGACGATCCGTGGCCGCCCGGAGGCGAGGGCATAGGCTGCGACCAGCAGGGCGAAGAGCGTGACGACCGGGGCGGTGCCGAGGGCGGTGAGGTTGATGGCGACGGTGTTCAGGAAAGCGGAGCGGTGCCCGGCGACCACCATCGTCACCGCCTGATCGAGCGGCGCCGTCCAACCGGCCGTGACGGCGATGGACAGCGCGCCGAACGCCAGCAGCAATCCGATGGCAATCTTCAAGAAGGCTCGAGCCCCTCGATGCGGTGCAGCTCCTCCTGGCTCGGCCGTACGTTGCCGGGTCGATACATGATGACCCGTGCGCGCTCCAGGGTGATCAGCCCGCCGCCGATCATGTCGTCGAGGTCGGCGAGAACGGCCTGGATTGCCTCCTCGGTTTCGACAACTTCGACGATGATCGGGAGATCGAGGGAGAGGCGCAGGATCTTCTCCGTGTGGACGGTGCTCGACGCCCCGAATCCCGCGACGCCGCGCAACACCGTGGCCCCCGCCAGTCCCTTCTCACGGAGTCGTTGCACCAGCGCCTCGTACAGCGGCTTGCCGTGATACTTGTCGCTCTCCCCGATGAAGATCCGCATCAGGGTGCGCTCCCCTTTGAACCGATGGTGCATGGCCCCTCCTGACCTCCTACAACAGTCGCTCCGCCAACAGCGTTCCGGCCATTACCGCTACGAGGCATCCCGCGATGGTGCCGCCCATGTACAGCGTCGCCCACCCATACTCTCCGTCACCCAGTAGCCGTACGCTCTCGTACGCGAACGTGCTCATAGTCGTGAAGCCGCCGCAAAACCCGATGGTCAGGCCCGCGCGGAGCTCGGGCGTGATCACCGTCGATCCGGTCGCCAGCCGGATGATGAAGCCGAGGATCAGTGATCCGGCCAGGTTGATGGCCAGCGTCCCCATCGGAAACCCGGCAAGACCAGACCGCGTCTGAATCCACCCCTGGAGATACCAGCGCGCGAGCGTTCCCACGACGCCCCCGAGCGCGATGTACATGATCAAGAGATCGCCTCGGGGAGTTCGGCGGCGGCGTGCGCCAGCTCGTCGAGGAGAGCTTCGAGAGCGTCCACATGAGGATCGAGCCGAGCCGCGAGATCAGGGTGCACCGCACCGTGGCTCACGAGCCGGCGGGCCCGCAAGTCCTCAACCCGCGCGAGCCACACCTCGGCGACGGCCCCGACGCGGCGGCGCAGTGGCGTCGGCTCGCGGTCGGTCAGACCGAACAGCTGATGCACCTCGTCAATTTCCCTGTTGATGCGACTCACGAGATTCACGATTCGTTGCCCCGCAGCAGTGTTACGTTCGGGGCTCAACCATTGCGACAATCTCTCGAGATCCTCCCGCAGCAAGCCGAGATGCGTCCCGAGACGACGTCGCTGGTTCGTGCCCAGCAGGTGTTGGCTCATGAAAAGACTCCCCCCGTCGTGTCCGGGTAGGAGTCATCAGCCGGTGCGCTGACGCGCGGGCGGTTCGAGGCGAACTCCATCGCCTGTATGCCGGATAAGATAGCGTATCTTTCTCTTCTCATGCTCAAGCTCGCCATATCCCAGTTCCGGCCGATGAAGGGCGACTACGGCGCGAATCTCGAGCGCATCGGCGCGGTGCTTGGCGAGGCGGCCGCCCTCGACCTGCGTCCCGATCTCGTCGTCTTTCCCGAAACGGCGACGTCGGGATACTTCGTCGAGGGTGGCGTCATGGAAGTGGCGGTTAGCGCGGGTACACTGCTGGCCGATCTCTCGAGTGTATTCCCGTCCGGCGCCGCGCCGATCGACGTGGCGATCGGCTTCTACGAGCGCTACCAGAATCACCTCTTCAATTCCTGTCTGTACGCCACCCTTGGCGGCAAACGGGCCGAAGTGCGCCACGTTCATCGCAAGGTGTTTCTGCCCACGTACGGTGTATTCGACGAGGAGCGCTTCGTCGATCGCGGTCAGGAGGGGGTGCGGGCGTTCGAAACCGGGTGGGGCGGCCGGGCCGCGATGTTGATCTGCGAGGACGCCTGGCACAGTCTGGCCACGACGATCGCGGCGCTCGAGGGGGCTCAGCTGATCATCGTGCCGAGCGCCTCGCCGGCGCGCGGCACCGGCGCGGATGAAGGAGGGACGAGGCTTCCCGCGAGCATGGTGCGTTGGGAACGGGTCGTACAAGGGATCGCCGAGGAGCACGGCGTCTTCGTCGTGCTCGCGAATCTGGTCGGCTTCGAGGGTGGAAAGGGATTTCCCGGTGCGTCGGTCGTCTTCGATCCGATGGGCGAGCTCGTCGTGCGCGGTCCGTTGTTCGAGGAGGGGCTGGTCTCGGCGGAGCTCGATCTCGAGCAGCTGACGCACGCCCGGGCCGACGCGCCGTTGCTGGCCGATCTCCAGAGCGCTCTGCCGATTCTCACCAAGGGACTCGTTGGTGAAAAAGGGGGCGGCAAGCCGAGCAAGGTGAGGTTCGACGCCGCCGCGAACGGGGGACGGACGAAGCGACGTCCCTCACGGCCACCGTCGCCGGTCCACGTCTTTCGTCGTGCCGGAGGCGAGCCCGATCCCCTGCACATCGACTGCGCGCTCGTCGAGAAGTGGCTCGTGAGCTTTCTGAAGGACGAGGTGGTTCGGCGGCGCAACTTCAAGAAAGGGATCGTAGGCATCTCAGGCGGCGTCGATTCGTCGCTCACCGCGTTTCTCGCCACGAGGGCGCTCGGCAAGAACAACGTGATCGGCGCGCGGATGCCGTATCGCACGTCCAGCCCCGAGAGTCTGTCCCACGCACAGCTGGTGATCGACACGCTGGGGATTCAATCCGTCACCGTGGACATCACCAATGCGGTCGACGGGTATCTGTCATCGGCAGGTGAGGTGTCACCGACGCGGGCAGGAAATGTGATGGCGCGCGAGCGGATGATCGTGTTGTTCGACTTGTCGGCGAGGTACGATGCGCTGCCGCTCGGGACCGGCAACAAGTCGGAGCGGCTGCTCGGCTATTTCACGTGGCACGCGGACGATTCGCCGCCCGTGAACCCATTGGGCGATCTCTTCAAGACGCAGGTGTGGGAGCTGGCGCGCTACGTCGGAATCCCCGAGGAGATTCTCTCCAAGCCCGCGACGCCCGACCTCATCCCGGGGCAGGAGACCGAGCGCGACTACGGCTTCACCTATCAGGAAGCCGATCCGATCCTCTACTATCTGATCCGCGGCTACGGCCCCGAGGAACTCGAGGCACGCGGCTTCGATCCAACGATCGTGTCGGCGGTGCAGCGGCGCCTCGATTCGACTCACTGGAAGCGCCGGCTCCCGACCGTCGCCGTGCTGTCGCAGACGGCGATCGGCGAGTTCTACCTCCGGCCGGTGGACTACTGATGCAGGGCCGGGCCCCGAGTGAATCCGAAGCGGTGATGGCCGAATTGATGATGCCGCAGCACGCCAACCTCATGGGGAATGTTTTCGGCGGAGTGATCCTGGCACTGGTCGACCGTGTCGCGGCGGTGAGCGCGATCCGCCATGCACGCCGGCAATGCGTGACGGTGTCGGTCGACAAGGTCGACTTCCGCGAGCCGATTCACGTCGGGGAGCTGGTTACGGCATTCGCGCGCGTCAACTTTGCGGGTAAGACGTCGATGGAAGTGGGCGTCAAGATCGTTGCCGAGAACGTGCTGACGGGCGAGAGGCGTCACACCAATTCCTGCTACGTCACCTACGTCGCCTTGGACGACAAGGGCCGCCCTGTGGAGGTGCCGCCGATCGCGCCGCAGACGGCCGATGAGAAGCGGCGCTCCGATCGAGCGGCCAGGCGGCGCGCCGCCAGAGTGATGGACCGGCGCTTTGCCGAGGGACAGGGAGAGTAGTCGGCGTCCCTGCCGACGTCGGATCTTTCATGACCAGCGTCGTGGCGGTCTTCAGCGGTGGCGGCGCCAAAGCGGCTGCCCATGTGGGTGCCGCGCGCGCCCTGGCCGAGGCCGGCCTCGCTCCCTCGCACTACGTTGGCACTTCGTTCGGAGCGGTGATTGCCGCCGCGCTGGCGAGTGGTACGGGAATTGAAACGCTGACCGATCAATTGTTGCACCCTTCCTCTGAATCTGTCGTGGCTTTCGATTGGCTCTCCTTCGTCAAGGGGTTCTTCGCCGACCACCTTCTGAAATCAGGTCCACTGGAGCAGTTGATCGCCCGGCTCGTGCCGGCGCGGCGGTTCGAGGACCTGAAGGCGCCCTTGTTCGTGACTGCGACGGACCTGGATTCGGGGGAGCTGGTCGTATTCGACGGCCTGCAGGGTGGGCGACCGGGAGTGGGACTGCAGCAGGCCCTGTATGCGACATGTGCGCTTCCACTGTACTACACGCCGGCCGTGATCGACGGTCGCCGGTTCGGTGACGGAGGCTTGCGCGCCGTGTTGCCGCTCGGGCCAGCCCGGGAAATCCCGGCGGATCTCGTGGTGGCCGTGAACGTCGGCTCCGGGTTCGACGAGGGGCCGCCCCCGGCGATAACCAACCGGCTCCTGCCGCCGGCGCTCGTGCGGGCGCACGGTTCGAGCGAGCGGATCATGATGGCCGCGCAGGTGGAGGCGGCGATCGCGGCATGGCCGCGGGATGCCGCCCGACTCCTCGTCGTACGGGCGGTGGCGGAACGAGAGGCGACGTTCGCCGTCGATCACCTGGCGCGCTACTATGAGTCGGGCTATCGCAAGACCAAGGAGGCGCTCGCGACTATATGACCCCCGCCGCGTTGGACGCAACGCGCTCCGCCCGCTCCGGGCTGGTCGTTCTCACCCTCATCAACCTGTTCAACTATCTCGACCGCTACATCCTTCCCTTTTTGGGCGAGACCCTACGCGCCTCGCCGCTGCACATCAGCGATACCCAGTTCGGCATCATCAACAGCGGTTTCATTTTTGTGTACATCGCGACCGCCCCATTCTTCGGGATTTTGGGCGATACCGGCTCGCGCACGCGGCTCATCGCGTTTGGTGTCGCGGCATGGAGCGTCGCGACGGTGCTGGGTGGGTTCGCGTGGGGCTTCGTGAGCCTGCTCGTTGCGCGCGCAGCGGTCGGGATCGGTGAGGCCGCCTACGGCACCATTTCGCCGGGGCTGCTTGCCGACTACTACCCGCCCGGCAAGCGCGGGCGCGCGTTCGGCGTCTTTTATGCGGTGATCCCCCTCGGGGCTGCGCTCGGATTTCTCGTCGCCGGCCAAATGGACGTCCACTTCGGCTGGCGGAGCGCGTTCTATGTAGCCGGCGTGCCCGGTCTCGGGCTCGCTGCCCTTGCCTTGTCGCTGCACGATCCGCCGCGCGGCATCCGCGATGTCGCACCCGGCATTGCAGTTAAGCAGACCGGCCGGCCGCGGGGGTGGCTGGCGCCCTACATCGCACTGCTGCGCAACCGCCCGTACGTACTCACGGTGCTGGGGTACGCGGCGTACACCTTCGCGCTCGGCGCGATGGTGGTCTTCATGCCGAAGTTCCTGATGCGGGTCCGGGGCCTTCCCGAGGGCGCGGCATCGCTCCGGTTCAGCCTGTTGCTTGCGGTCACCGGGCTGGGCGGCAATCTGCTGGGCGGCTGGCTGGGAGACTGGCTGCTGCGGTACACCCAGCAGGCGTATCTCTGGGTATCGGGTGTCGCCACCTTGCTCGCGGTCCCGTTGACTGTCGTGGGGTTGACGGCGGCCGCCCCGGATGTGTACTGGGCCGCCATGACCGGCGCGATCGCGCTGCTGTTTCTCTCGACCGGCCCGATCAACTCGGTGATCGTAAACGTCGTCCCGGCTGACATGCGGGCGACCGCGGTCGCCGGCAGCATTCTCGCGATTCACGTGCTCGGGGATGTACCGTCGCCCACCATCGTGGGTTTGATCTCCGACGCCCGGTCGCTCGCTCAGGCAGTGCTGATTCTTCCCGCGGCGGTGTTGATCTCGGGCGCGGTCTGGACGTACGCGGCCTGGCAGGGGTCGCATGCGACGCGAGTCGCCGCGGTCGCGGGGTGAACGAGGCGCCGCGGGGGTTCCGAGCTGGACCTCGGGGCGCCTGACCTTACCAGCGTACCAGCGTCCCCGCGGCAAGGGCGATGAGCGCCAGGGCGCCGGCGATCGACGAGGTCCACACGAGGCGCATGCGCAGTGTCTGGAAGTGCTCAGGGAGCTCACCGCGCGGGTCGAGGCCCAGGCGTCCCAGCCTCGCGGCGGTGGGTACCGCGACCCCGATTGCGATCAACGCGGCAAGGATGCCGGTCGTCATCATCAGCATCAGCCACCCCGGCACCGTTCCTTCCTTCATATAGGGCATCGACAGCACGATTCCGGACAACACGACGCCCACCGCTCCTGGTCCCAGCAGGATGCGCTGAATCGCGCTCGTCAACCGATATGCCGAGAGTCGCTGGTCCGGAACGAAGTGCTTGGCGGCGACACCGAGGACCATGGTCGCGATCCCACCACCGAGCCACAGAGTCATGCCCAGCAGGTGCACCAGCAGCCAGAACCCGTGCATCACGCTTTCCTTTCGGCAACGACGCTCGGAAGGGGCCGGCGTCCCGCGAAGCCGGCTTCGATCTCGTGCCAATGACCGATTCGTTCCTCACCCTGTTTCCAACACCAAAAGATGTCGCGCCCGTCGAGCTTGCCGTAGAAATCCACCAGGCCGAGCTGGGGATCCTTGAGGACGCAGCCGACGCGGTCGAGCTCCTGATGGCAGTCGGTAATCTTGCGGGCGACGGACTCGATCTGGCGCTGCACGTCGAGCTGCTCGGGGGACTCGCCCCACTCTGGATTGGAGCGGGCGGCGAGGAGCTCGTGACGAGAGACGAGATCACGCCACGTCGGATACAGAGTGGTGATGTCGGCAACGATGCGCCGTACGAGGGGCAAGGTGCGCTCGGCTTCGGCGACAGTGAAGTACTTAGCCAATGATTATGCCCCAACGACTCAGGGGTGAACAGAGTGTCAGAGTACGTGTGACCATTGGGCCAGTCTACTCACTCGCACCAGTTCTCTCTGCGCGTCCAGGCTTGCCTGTTCTACAATTGCGTCTGACCGGGCAAGCTGAGCACTTCGGTTTCCCCGCCACACAGATCGTCGCTCCCAGCTCCATGATGCCCTGATTGAAGCGCCAGGCGCGGCTCCCGTCCCGTGGCACCAGCCGTGCCGCGATCTCCCAGATACGTTTGGTCCGTCCCCTGCCGTCCCGCAATCCAAAGACTCTGCGGATCACGCGCGCGATATTCGTGTCCACCGCTGCAACGGGTTTTTCATACGCAAAGCACGCCACGGCGCCTGCCGTGTACCGTCCGACGCCCGGCAGCATGACCAGGTCTGCGGGGTCTTCGGGCACCGTACCGTCGTAGCGTCGGACGACGGCCCGCGCCAGCGCGTGGAGATTGCGGGCGCGCGCGTAATACCCCAGCCCGTCCCACGCTTCGCGCACTGCCTTGGGCCGGGCGCGGGCGAGATGACGGACGCTCGGGTAGCGCGCGAGGAATCGCGGATAGTACTCCAGAACGCGACTCACCTGCGTCTGTTGCAGCATGAATTCACTGACGAGGACCTCGTACGCGTCGCGCGTTCGGCGCCAGGGCAGGTCTCGAGCCGACCTGCGGAACCAGGCGAGCAGACGCCGCCGGAACAGCCTCAGCTCCGGTCCCTGAGCGTCGAGCCTTGTCGAAACTCCCATGGGTGGCCAAGATACACGCACATGAGGATATCGACCGTCGAGCGGGCCGTCCCGGTGCGCCGTTACGTCGGCCGGTGGAGCCTGCACGCCGTGGGCCACGCCGGCCGGTTCTTCATGATGCTCGTGGACATGGCGCGCGGGCTTCCCGACTGGCGCGCATGGGGACCGCCGATGGTCGAGCAGGCGAACGCCATCGGCTACGGCAGCCTCTTCATCGTGCTGTTGATCTCGGGGTTCGCGGGCGGCGTGACGGCGCTGCAGACGGGCTATCAGTTCACAGGGGCTTATCCGCTCTACATCGCGGGCGGCCTGATCGGCGAGACGGTGATCCTCGAGCTGGGACCGGTGATGACGGGCCTGATTCTGGCGGGGCGCATCGGCGCGCGCTTCGCGGCGGAGCTCGGGACGATGCGTGTTACGGAGCAGATCGACGCGCTGGAGAGCCTGGGTCGCTCGCCCGTCACTCAGCTGCTCCTGCCGCGCTGCATCGCAGGCATCCTCGTGATCCCCGCGCTGGTGATGTTCTCCAACGCCACCGGGTTCATCGTCGGCTGGATCATGTCCAAGCAGTCCCTCGGCATTACCAACGCCGAGTTCGAGTACGGGGCGCGCTACTTCTTCCGCTCCTTCGACCTCTGGTATTCGGGGATCAAGGCGGTGTTCTTCGCCTTCGCCGTGACGACGATCCCCTGCTACATCGGGTTCAACACGCAGCAGGGGGCCGAGGGTGTGGGGCGGTCCACCACACAGGCGGTGGTGGCGGCGTCGGTCACGATTCTGCTGCTCGACGTCGTCCTCGCCCAGGTGCTGCTCGGCAAGTGATCGAGCTGCGGAACGTCTCCAAGCGCTTCGCCGAAAACGTCGTGCTCTCCGACGTCAGCCTCGAAGTGCGAGACGGCGAGACCCTCGCGTTGCTCGGACCCTCCGGCGTCGGGAAGAGCGTGCTCCTCAAGCACATCATCGGCCTGATCCGCCCCGATTCGGGCGATGTGCTCGTGGACGGCTTGAGCGTGCCGAAGCTCAAGCGCAAGGAGCTGTCGCACCTCAGGACCCGGATCGGCTACGTGTTTCAGAACGGCGCGCTGTTCGATTCGATGGACGTGTTCGAGAACATCCGCCTCGGAATCACGAACGAGGAACGGTATCGCGACCTCGCCTTCTCGCGCGAGCGCGTGGTCGAGTGCCTCCGACTCGTCAACCTGCAGCCCGACGTGCAGCACAAGATGCCGGCGGAGCTGTCGGGCGGGATGCGCAAGCGGGTGGGGATCGCCCGGGCTATCGCCGGGAAGCCGACCTACCTCCTCTATGACGAACCGACATCGGGACTCGACCCGGTCAACGCCGACATCATCGACGGTCTGGTCGAGCGGTTGCAGCAGGAGCTCGGCGTCACCAGCGTCGTCGTGACGCACGACGTGCGGGGCTCGTTCCGCGTCGCCGACCGGATCGCGCTGTTGTGGCAGGCGAAGATCCGGGCCGTGGGGACGGCGGAGGAAATCCTGGCTTCGCAGGACGACGCGGTGCAGCAATTCCTGGAGCGCGACTTCGACGTCGCCGCGCTGCGCGGCGGGGGGAAGAAGGGCTGATGGATCTGACCTATAAGCAGGAGCTCGGCGTCGGAGCGATGGTGCTCGCCGGAATCGCGCTGTTCATCTTCGGCCTGTTCTGGTTCAGTGGCCGCTCGGTGTCGCACCGGGGCATCACGGCGCGAGTCGCGTTCGCGAACGTCGCCGGCCTGAAGGAAGGCGATCCGGTGCTGGTCTCCGGCGTCAAGGTGGGGCGCGTCTCCGAGGTGGCGCTCGAGCGGCAGGGCCGCGTAGTCGTCACGCTGGAGCTCGCAAGCGAGCGGTGGAGGCCCCACACCGGCGCTACCGCGTCCGTGTCGTCGATCGACTTCTTCGGCACCAAGTTCATCGAGTACGGCCCGGGGGCCGCCGACGGCCCACCGCTCCCGGACACGGCATTCATCGCCGGCGCGCGCCCGCCCGATATTACCGATCTCGCCGCCGGTCTGGCCGACAGCGCGCGCAAGGTGATGGGAGGTGCCAATCGTCTGCTTTCGGCGCAGCTGTCGACCGACCTCCACAACACCCTGCTGGCGACGCAGCGCGGGATGACGGCGCTCACCGACGCGACCAAGGGCCCGGCCGTCAGCCAGGCCACGAAATCTCTGGCCGAACTCGAGCACGTCCTGGCGCGGCTCGACACCATGTTCGCCAGTGCCGACGCGCAACGCACCGGGATGCGGCTCGACACCCTGACCGCCAACCTGTCACGCCTCACGGGCCAGCTCGCGAGCTCCAGCGCGAGCCTCGATACCCTCCTCGGCAAGATCAACCGCGGCCAGGGGACGCTCGGGAAGATGGCAACGGACACGGTGATGTACGGGGACATTCACCGGACGTTAGACGCCTTGACCAATCTCCTTAACGACTTGAGAGAGAGGCCGGGACGCTACCTGACCGTAAAAATCTTCTGACGCTGAGCCGCCGAGCCACCGCGTGGAGCTGAGGCGTGAGTCGGCAGCTCAGCGTCGTCCTGAACGTCTACCCCGATCCCTCACCAGATCTCAGCTCTCAGACTATCGGCTCGCACCATCACATCTCCCGGCGAGCAGTGGAAGGCAGCCCCGAATTCGGGGAGGTTGGAGAGCGGCCCCATCACTCTCCACCGGGCGGGCGCATGGGGATCGACCGTGACCTGGTTGCGCAGGTACTGGTCGGTCGATCTGCTGCGCCAGATCTGAGCCCACGCGAGGAAGAACCGCTGCTCCGCCGTCAGTCCATCGATCGGCTGGGGGTGCGGTTTGCCCGCCAGAGACCGCTGGAACGCCGCGAAGGCGATCTTCAGCCCGCCCAGATCGGCGATGTCCTCTCCCAGGGTGAGCCGTCCGTTCACGTGGGTGCTCGAGTCGACGACAGTGTAGGAATCGAACTGCTTCGCCACGAGGTCGGCGCGGGCCCGGAAGCGAGAGGCGTCTTCGGCGGTCCACCAGTCTCGCAGGTTACCCTTGGCGTCAAACTGGCGCCCCTGGTCGTCGAAGCCATGGGTCATCTCGTGCCCGATCACGGCGCCCATGCCCCCATAGTTCACCGCGTCGTCGGCCGCGGGGTCGAAGAACGGCGGCTGCAGGATCCCGGCGGGGAAGGTGATGTCGTTCATCGTCGGGTTGTATGAGGCGTTGACGGTTGGGGTAGTCCAGCGCCACTCCGCTCGATCGACCGGCCTGCCGATGCGGGCCATGGTGCGGGCCGTCTCGAAGGCGCGCGCGCGAAGAGAATTGTCGATGAAGGGGCCGTGATCGATGGTCAGCCCTGAGTAGTCCCGCCACTTGTCGGGGTAGCCGATCTTCTTGCCGAAGGCGCGCAGCTTCGCCACGGCCTGCGCGCGTGTGGAGTCGCTCATCCAGGGGAGCGTGTGCAGCCGGTTGTCGAGCGCGGCGATGAGGTTGTCCACCATGGCACGGGCGCGCGCGCGCGCCGCGGGAGTGAACGTGCGCCGCACGTAGGCCCGCCCGAGCGCGTCGCCCAGTGCGCGGTCCGTGGCGGCGAGGCAGCGCTTCCAGCGCGGCTGCTGCTCGCGCTGGCCGGTGAGCGCCCGCTCGAAGGCGAACGCTTCGTTCACGAACGGTGCGGAGAGCGCGGGGGCCGCTGCGCGCACGAGGTGCCAGCGCAGGTAGGCACGCCAGTCGGCGATCGGCGCCGCGGCGATCAAGCTGTCCAATCCCTTGAAGAAGCCGGGCTGGGCGAGGTTCAGCTCCAGAGTCAGCGGAGCGCCAGCGGCCTCGAAAAACGCTCCCCATTCGATGTGCGGCAGCATCGAGTCCGCGGGGCCGAAGCCCATCTTGTGGTAGTTCGCGTTGGGGTCGCGCCGCTGCACGCGGGTGAGCGACACGCGCGCCAAAGCCGTCTCGAGCGCCATGATGTGCGCGGTCTCCGAGTCGGCCGTGGCCGGTGCGTCACCCAGGAGCTGCAGCATGCGTGACACGTGGGCGGTGTACGCCGCCCGCAGCGCCACGGTGGCGCTATCCGTCCGGAAGTAGTAGTCGCGGTCGGGGAGGCCGAGTCCGCCCTGGGAGGCGATGGCGAGCATCATTGTGCTGTTCTTGAAATCAGGCAGCGCGCCGAAGCCGAACGCGACATCGGGCATGGTGCGGTGCAGGCGGCCGAGTTCGAGCACGAGGTCCGTGGGCGTGCGCACGGCGGCGATCGCGTCGAGCTGCTCCCGCAACGGTCCCGCCCCGGCGGCCTCGGACTGGGCGGAGTCCATACACGAGGCGTAGAACGCACCGACCTTCTCGTCGGGGGTCTTCGGTTTCGCGGGAGCTGTGTGCGCCAGCGATTCGGCGATGGTGCGCAGCGTGGTGAGGTTCCGGTCCTGGAGCTCGGTGAACGAGCCGTAGCTCGGATATTGAGGCGGTAGCTCGGTGCGCTTCAGCCAGCCGCCGTTCGCGTACTCGTAGAATTCCTGGCACGGGGCACAGGTCGTGTCCATGTTGGCGGGATCGAGGCCGTGGTGCACCTGCTGGGCTGCCGCACGGATCGGCAGGCACAGGATGAGGGCGACGGCGACCGGATGGTGACGGGACTGCATGAGGGCACATCTCCCGAGTCGGGGTGGTATCGGTCCATACGCCTATATTCCGCGCCATGTTGAGTGTCACCTTCCTCGGCACCTCGGCGGCGCGCCCGACCATCGAGCGCAACGTTTCCGCCCTCGCGCTGCAGCGCGAGGGGGAGACGCTGCTGTTCGACTGCGGCGAAGGGACCCAACGCCAGATGATGCGCTACGGGGTGAGCTTCGCGCTGTCGGAAATCTTCTTCACACATTTTCATGCCGACCACTTTCTCGGCATGATTGGTCTGGTGCGCACGCTCGGGCTGCAGGGGCGCGAGGAGCCGCTCCGGCTCTACGGCCCACGCGGGGCGAAGCAGGTCCTGAACAACGCCCTGATGCTCGGCGTGGAGAAGGTCCCCTTCGCTGTCGAAATTCACGAGGTGAAACCCGGAGCGGTCGTCGGTGAGCGCGCCGGGTATTCGATCGCCGTGTTCGCGACCGACCACGGCGCGGGATCGGTCGGCTACGCGTTGATCGAGGCGGAGCGCTACGGAAAATTTGATCCGGTGAGGGCGCGCGCCTTGGGAATCCCTGAAGGTCCGTTGTGGGGGAAGCTGCAGCGTGGTGAGGACGTCGTGTTGGTCGATGGCCGACCGCTGACCGCTGACCGCGTCGTCGGCCCCAAACGCCCCGGTCGCAAGGTCGTCGTCACCGGCGACACGGCACCGTGTGCGTCGGTCGTCGACGCCGCGGCGGGAGCCGACTTGCTGGTTCACGAGGCGACGTTCGGCCAGGAGGAGAAGGACCGGGCGAAGGAGACGTTCCATTCGACGGCGCGCGAGGCGGCACAGGTCGCCAAGGCCGCCAAGGTACGCAAGCTCGCCCTCACGCACCTGTCGGCGCGCTATTCGATCTCGGCTGATGAGCTGATCAAGGAGGCGAAGGAGGTGTTCGCCGATGTCGTCGCGGCAAGAGACGGGATGGTGATCGAGGTGCCGTTTGCTACCTCTCCAACGCCATCCGCAGATTCTGCACCATCACATCCATCTGCCCGGTGACGTTGCGGCTCTGTCTCAGTTTCACTTTGAGCCACGCGAAGATGGACGGGGCCTGCCACATCACCTGTACGGTCAGCCGGGTCGACGCGCCGGCGAATTCCAGCCGGAAGAAGGTACGCCACGAGCGGCGCCCGGAACGCTCGCTCCAGCCGAAAACCGAGGGCTGATTGAAGTCGACGACCTCGATCTCGGCTTCCCGCGCATCGTAGACCACCCGCAGCCTGCTTCCCTTCTTTAAGGGAGCCACTGCCTCCACCGCGCGGGCAGCGGGGAGCCATTGAACCATGGTGTGGGGGTCGGTCAGGGTCTGGAACACCCGTGCGACCGGGGCGGGTACGACGGTGGTGAGGGTGTAGGTGACCGGCCGCATGGGCCTCGAAAGTACGGGTCGGCGCCCCGATTGCCAGCGGAACCCCGCCCGTCTAAGTTCAGCGTCCGCCTAGGGGCTGTAGCTCAGCTGGGAGAGCGCCTGGATCGCACCCAGGAGGTCAGGGGTTCGAGCCCCCTCAGCTCCATTTCTTTCTGAAACCGCCCCCCCCGGCAGTGCTAGCGGTGCTTGACAGCAGCCAATCTGAGTGAATCATCATGTACCTCCATCGACCCGGGCGGCGCGCCGCGCCGCCTGTGAGCCACGTTTCTCACTCTGCCGGGGGGCAGGCGTATGAGAGTGGTCCGTCATGTCGTACCCGTACTGGTTACCGGTCTCTTGTGTACCGCGCGACTGTTCGCGCAGGGTCAGGCCGGCGCAATCGGCGGCAAGGTCACCGACGGCACGACCCAGCAGCCGCTCGACAACGTCACCATCACCATCACCGGAACATCCCGCAGTACTCTCTCGAAAAGCGACGGCACCTACCTGCTCAGCGGCCTCGGCGCGGGCACTCTGCATGTCCGTGTGACGCGCATCGGGTATAGCCCGCTGACACAGGACGTCACCGTCAACGCCGGCTCGATGACGAGCACCGACTTCGCGATGCAGCCGCAGGCCGCGATTCTCGACCCCGTCGTCGCGACGGGGTACGGCCGGCAACGCCGTGAGGCGATCACGGGATCGGTGTCGACGGTCGACGCCGGCACAGCGAACAAAGGCGTGAAGACCAACGTCGACGAGCTGATCCAGGGGCGCGCCGCTGGCGTCGAGGTCACACAGAACAACGGTGAGCCCGGTGCGGGAGCACAGGTGCTGATCCGCGGCGGCAGCTCGCTCAGCGCGTCGAACGATCCGCTCTACGTGATCGACGGCGTGCCGATCAACAACGTGCAGACCGAGCCGGACGCCACGGGCATCGGCGGCGCCCCCGCGCTACCGCGCAACCCGCTGAACCTGCTCAACCCGGCGGACATCGCGTCGATCACCGTGCTGAAGGACGCGTCGGCCACGGCGATCTACGGCAGCCGCGCCTCGAACGGGGTGGTCCTGATCGAGACGAAGCAGGGGCAGTCGACGAGCGGCGGCCCGTCGTTCGAGTATGACGGCTACGCCTCAACCTCGAGCCCGCTGCGCAGCCTCGACGTGTTGAACGGCTCGGAGTATCGCGCGTTCGTCCAGCAGCAGGTGGCGGCGGGGAACCTGGACTCGGTGCACCTGTCGCGCCTCGGACCGGCGAATACGGACTGGGGGAGCGCGATCACGCGCTCCGCGGTGTCGCACAGCCACAACCTGGCGTTCACCGGCGGAAGCGAGGACACGCACTACCGCGCGTCGCTCAACTACACCAAGCAGGAAGGCGTGACGCTCTCGAGCGCCCTGGAGCGGATTCAAGGCCGCCTCAGCGCCACTCACTCCGATCTCGACAACCGTCTGCGCATCGGGGTCAACGTCACGACCTCGCGCGTCAACAACACCTACCTCACCTACGAGAACAACGGCGGGTTCGAGGGTGGGGTGTTTGAAAACGTCGCGACCTTCAACCCGACGCTGCCGATCACCGTGACCGATTCGACCGGCACGCATTACTACGAGATCGGCGGGACTTCTTCGCGTAACCCGGTGGCGCTCGCGAACCAGATCACCAACCTCGGGCAGACCACCCGCACGCTCGCGAACGCGGATGCCGAATTCGATCTGCGGCCGGGGCTGACGGCGCGAATCAACGTGGGGCTGGATCACACCGGCGGCCAGCGCCAGGAGTACTACCCCGCCGCGAACCCGGTCGGCGTGGCGCTGGGCGGCGGATTCGCGCGCCAGGCCGATCTCGAAAACACGACCCAGACGATTCAGACGCAGCTCAACTACCAGCGCGGGTTCGGTGACCGCAATACCATCGACTTCGTGGGTGGATACGAGTACAGCAAGTTCCAAGACAACTCGCTCACGGCGCAGGGCATCGGCTTCTTCACCGATGCGTTCACCTTCAACAATCTGAATGCCGCGGTCACGCGGACGGATTACTCCGACGCCGAAGAGAGCCGGCTCGTGTCGTTCTTCGGCCGGGCCAACTTCGGGTACCAGGATCGGATCTTCGTGACCGGCGTGCTGCGCTACGACGGCTCTTCCAAGTTCGCCACGGGGCACAAGTGGGCGGCGTTCCCGGGGATTTCGGCGTCGTGGAACCTGAAGCAGGAGTCGTTCATGCAGGGCGGCCCGTTCTCGGACTTCAAGGTGCGGCTCGGGTGGGGGCTGCAGGGCAACCCCGGCGTTGGCCCGTACACGTCGCTGATCACGCTGGCCGGCAACACCGGTGCGACGTACCCGTTTGGTGACCAGCCCCAGGGCGGTGTGCTCGCGACGAGCAACGGCAATCCCAACCTGAAGTGGGAGCAGACGTCGCAGGTCGACGGCGCGGTCGACTTCGGCATGTTCAACAACCGCCTGTCGGGGAGCATCGAGTACTACCACAAGAACACGAAAGACCTGTTGCTGACGATCAACGTGCCGCAGCCGGCGCTCCAGCCCACCCAGCTGCAGAACGTGGGGAAGCTGAGCGGCCACGGGATCGAAGCGGCGTTCGATGCCGTTGTGGTGTCGAAGCCGGGGCTGATCTGGCGCGCGGGTCTGGTATTCGCCGCGGACCGGACCGTCGTAGACGAGCTCACGGCCCCGGGCGCGTTCATCGAAACCGGAGCCGTCAGTGGGCAGGGGCAGTCCAACCAGTTCTCTGAGCGGCTCATGCCGGGACAGCCGATCGGCACGTTCTTCGGGCCGGTGTTCCTCGGTTGGGATGCACAGGGCCATCAGATCTTCCAGTGCACATCGGCGACGCCGGGATGCACGAACGGGCGCACGGTGGGCGGCGGCGGGCCGGCGGAGGCGGACTACCAGGTGATCGGCCACGCCAACCCCGACTTCACCCTCGGCGTCCACAGCGACGCCACCTGGGGCCGGTTCGACATCAGCTTCCTGGTGCGGGCCGCGGTCGGGCAGGACGTGTTCAACAACACGGCGCTCGTCTACTCCACCAAGAGCAACGCCCTCCAGGACAAGAATTTCCTGCGGCCTGCCCTGACGGATCCGACGGGAATTCACGAGCCGGCGATCTTCTCCTCCCGCTGGGTCGAGGGGGCGTCGTTCGTGCGGCTGCAGAACGTCACCGTCGGGTACGATCTGAACCTGCCGGTGTTGACGCGCTCGGCGCGCAGCGCCCGCATCTACGTGTCGGCCGACAACCTGGTTCTCCTGTCCGGGTACTCGGGGCTCGATCCCGAGGTGTTCACTTCGAACGGGCTGGCGACGCTCGGTCTCGACTACCTCACCTATCCGCGGCCCCGCACGATCACGGGCGGCCTGCGTCTCACGTTCTGAGGAGGCACTCGTCCCATGAACCGAACTTTTAGGATGTCGCTCGGCGCAGCGGGCCTGGCCTCGCTCCTGCTGGCGCTGGCATGCACGAACCTGGATGAAACGCCGGCGAGTCTGATCACGCCGGGGAACTTCTTCCGCAACCCGCAGGAAGTGCTGGCGGGCCTCGCGGGCGTCTACGCGCAGCTCCGGACCGTGGCGCCGGAAGGGAACATCTACGACGTCAGCGAAATCACCACCGATGAAGACGTGGTGCCGACCCGTGGCCAGGACTGGTACGACAATGGTCAGTGGATCGACCTGCACAACATGACTTGGACGCCGACCAGCGCGGCGACGGCCAACTTCTTCAACGGGGTGTGGAACAACCCGTTCCAGGGCATCGCGAACGCCAATCTGTTCCTCTCGGCGATCCAGAATGTCAACGTACCGAGCAAGGCAGCGATCATCGCTGAGGTACGGACGCTGCGCGCGTACTACTACTACATCCTGATGGACTACTTCGGTGGTGTGCCGATTGTCACCACGACCGCTACCGGTACGCAGCCGCGGAATACGCGCCGGGAGGTGTTCGATTTCATCGAGAAGGAGCTGCTCGCGGCTCTCCCCGACCTGCCCGCCACCCGGCCGCAATCGGATAACGGGCGCATCACGCAGGGAGCCGTGAATGCCATCCTGGCCAACATGTATCTGAACGCCGGCGTGTTCACCAAGGATGGCGCGGGAGCCGGCGGGATCAGCGCCAGCGCCTACAACTCCTGCTCGGGGATCACGGTCACCGGTGGGGACGCCTGCGCGCAGGCGATCGCCGAAGCCGACGCCATCCTGAACTCCGGGAATTACCGGCTGGCGGATTCGTTCCCGCAAAACTTCCGCGCCGATAACTTCAACTCGCCGGAGAACATCTTCGTCGTCAAGTTCATCGCCGCGGACGGGTTGGGAATGGACTACGTCATGTCCATCCTGCACTACAATCAGTTCAACCCCTCTCCGTGGAACGGCTTTGCCACGCTGGCGCAGACGTACAACGCCTTCGATTCGACCGACTTGCGGCGTCAGGTCATCCTGATCGGTCGCCAGCACGACGTGCTGACGGGGGCACTGGTGAACGACCGGGCGGGCAATCCCCTGATCTTCACCGATACGATCCACGACATCCACTCGGCGACCGAGGGTGAGGGGCCCCGGATTTACAAGTGGCCGGCGGATCCGGCCCACGTGGCGCAGAACAACGGCAACGACTTCGCCTTGTTCCGGCTGGGTGAGATCTATCTCATCAAGGCCGAGGCGGAATTCGATGAGGGCAACACAGCGCTGGCGCTCACCCTGCTCAACCAGTTGCGTGCCCGCACGCAGCCCGTCGCGGCACCGCTCGCCGCGGTCGATCTCCCGACGATCCTCAACGAACGGCTGTTCGAGCTGATCGGCGAAAGCAAGCGGCGGCAGGATCTGGTCCGGTTCGGCGGCTACACCGGCCGGGTCGACGATCCGTCGCTGGCCGGCGGCAAGCAGGCACAGGGAGACTTCCACGTCCTGATGCCGATTCCGCAGTCGCAGATCGACGCCAACCCCAAGCTGACGCAGAACCCCGGGTACTGACCGGGGAGTCGATCACGCTCGTGCACACCGTCGCCTGCTCGGACTCGGTCGAGCAGGCGACGGTTTGCGTTCGTGGCATCCGCCGGTCGCTCCTCTGGACCGCGTTGATCATGATGGGGTGCAGCCGGTCACCAGACGGGGGAGCAAAGCGCGCCCCGGCTCCCCCCGGCGACGGACGGCTCTTCACCCTGCTGCCCTCGAGCTACACCGGGGTCCACTTCGAGAACCGCCTGACCGATACGCGCGACCTCAACGTCTTCACCTATCGCAATTACTACAACGGCGGCGGCGTGGCGCTCGGCGATCTCACCGGGGACGGGCTGCCGGAGATCGTGCTCTCGTCGAATCAGGGCGGTATCCGGCTGTACCTGAACGAGGGAAAGTTCCACTTTCGGGACGTGACCGACGAGGCCGGGCTGAAGTCCACCAGGCCGTGGACGACGGGCGTCACGCTCGCCGACGTCAACGGCGACGGCCTGCTCGATATCTACGTGTGCCACGCCGGGAAGGTCGACAAGGCGGAGCGGGCCAACGAGCTCTTCATCAACCAGGGACTCGATGCGCACGGCGTACCCACCTTCAAGGAAATGGCGGCGGCGTACGGCATCGCCGACCTTGGCTGGTCCACGCACGCCGCGTTCTTCGACTACGACCGCGACGGTTATCTCGACCTCTTCGTGGTGAACAACTCCCCGCGGCCCGTCGCCAGCATGGGCGAGCAGAACACCCGTGCGGTGCGCGATTCATTCGGCGGCGACAAGCTCTACCATAACGTCCGCGGCCACTTCGAGGACGTGAGCGCCCAGGCGGGCATCTACGGCAGCGAGATCGGCCTCGGACTGGGCGTGGCCGTGAGCGACTTCAACCGGGACGGGTGGCCCGATCTGTACGTATCGAACGACTTCTTCGAGCGGGACTACCTGTACCTCAACAACGGCGACGGGACGTTCCGGGAGGCGCTCGAGCAGGAGATGCCGTCCATCAGTTATGCCTCAATGGGTCTCGACGCCGCGGACATCGACAACGATGGGTGGCCCGACCTCTTCGTCGCCGACATGTTGCCGGAAGACGAGTACCGTCTCAAGACGATGGCGTCGTTCGAGACGTGGGAGCAGCAGCAGGCCAACGTCGCGAAGGGTTTCAATCATCAGTACACGAGGAACATGCTGCAGCACAACAACGGCGACGGTACGTTCAGCGAAATCGGGCAGATGGCGGGGGTGGCGCGTACCGACTGGAGCTGGAGCGCCCTGATCGCCGACCTCGACCTCGATGGCCGCAAGGACATCTACGTCACGAACGGCATCGCCCGCGACCTCACCGCCCAGGACTACCTGTCGTTCCTGGCGAGCGACCAGACGATGCGGGAGGCGACGCGCGGGAAACGGGTCGACTTCCTCGGACTGATCAACAAGATGACGTCGACACCCCTCGTCCATTATGCCTTCCGGAACGAGGGCAACTACCGCTTCTCGAACGAGACCCAGGCGTGGGGGCTCGGCCAACCCGGCTTCGCCAACGGCGCGGCGTACGGCGATCTGGACGGCGACGGGGCGCCCGATCTCGTCGTCAACAACGTGAACCAGGAAGCGTTCATCTACCGCAACAACGCCCGCACCGTCCTGCCGGAGAACCGCTATCTCCAGATCAAGCTGGACGGCCAGGGCCCAAACCGTTTCGCGGTCGGCGCCAAGGTGACGCTCGAGGCCGGAGGACAGACGCTCTATCAGGAGCTGGAGCCGTCGCGCGGCTTTCAATCGAGCGTCGATTACGTGCTCACGTTCGGCCTCGGCAAGGTCGACACCGTCCGCAGCGTGACGGTCGAGTGGCCCGACGGGCGTACCTCGAAGCTCGCCAACGTTGCCGCGAACCGGCGGCTCACCGTGCGACAGTCGGAGGCCTCACCCCTTGGCCCCCTCTCCCTTCGGGAGAGGGGGGACGAGAGGCTGAGGTCGAGCGCGCCGATTCTCACGGACGTGACGAATCAGGTCGCGCTGCCGTTCGTCCACAAAGAGAATGCGTTCGTCGATTTCGACCGTGAGCCGCTGATGCCCAAGATGGTCTCGATGGAGGGCCCGGACATCGCGGTGGCGGACGTCAACGGCGATGGGCTCGACGACATCTTCATCGGTGGGGCGAAGAACCAACCCGGCGTGCTGCTCATCCAGCAGCGCGACGGACATTTCGTGCGCTCGAACCCGGGCCTGTTCGAGCAGGACTCGGTCTCGGAAGACCTGGGGGCCGTATTCTTCGACGCCAATGGCGATGGGCATCCCGATCTCTACGTCGTGAGCGGCGGCAACGAGTTCTCGGCGATGGCGCCGGCGCTCCAGGATCGGCTCTACCTCAACGACGGGCACGGGCATTTTCATAAGGCGGTCGGCGCCCTGCCGCCCGAGGACATCAGCGGATCGCCGGTCGCGGCGGCGGACTACGACGGGGATGGGGATGTCGATCTGTTCGTCGGGGGGCGCGTAGTGCCGTGGCACTACGGGGCCGACCCCAGGAGCATGCTGTTGCAGAACGACGGCCACGGTCACTTCACCGACGTGACGGCGCTCCTCGCACCGGAGTTGCAGCACGTGGGGATGGTGACCGATGCAATCTGGCGCGACGTCGACGGCGACGGCCGCCTCGATCTCGTCGTCGTGGGCGAGTGGATGCCGATCACGATCTTTCACAATGCGGGAGGCGGCAGGCTCGTTCGGCTGAAGACGCCGGGTCTCGAGCAGAGCAACGGATGGTGGAATCGCATTATCGCTGGCGACTTCACCGGGCATGGCCGCGTCGACTTCATCGTGGGGAATCTGGGACTCAACACCCGCTTCCAGGCCACTCCCGCCGAGCCGGTGACGATGTACGTGAAGGACTTCGCGGGAAACGGGACGGACCAGCAGGTCGTCTCGGTCTACAACCACGGCGTGAGCTACCCGCTCGAGCTGCGCGATGATCTCCTGCAGGCGATCCCGTCGCTCAAGCTGCGCTTTCTCAGCTACAAGGACTTCGCGCGCCAGACGGTGAAGGACATCTTCACCCCCGCGGAGCTGCAGGGCGCCATCTTCAAACAAGCGCAGACGTTCGCGTCGGCGCTGGCTCGTAACAACGGCGACGGCTCCTTCACCCTCGTGCCGTTGCCGCGCGAAGCGCAGATCGCTCCGATCTACGCGATCCTCGCGCAGGACGTGGATGGGGACGGGAAGACCGATCTCCTCGTCGCGGGCAACTTCGACGGGGTGAAGCCGGAGATCGGCCGGATGAGCGCCGGGTACGGGCTCATGCTACGGGGTGATGGAAAGGGCAATTTCACGCCGGTGGCTGTGCGCCAGAGCGGATTCTTCGTCCCCGGGCAGGCGCGCGACGTCAAGCGTGTCCGCACCCGGACGGGGGATCTGTACGTGGTAGCCCGCAACAACGATCGACCGCTCGTCTTCCGGGCAGCGGGGGGCCACAGGCCCCCGGCTCAGTGACTCGGGGGCTTCTTCATCTTGATGATGATCACGCCGTTCGAGCCGCGCGACCCGTACATCGCCGTGCTGGTGGCGTCCTTGAGCACTTCGATCGACTCGATGTCGTATGGGTTGATGCCGGTGAGGGCACCGTTCGGTCCCGGCTGGATCTCGACACCGTCGATCACGTATAGCGGGTCGTTGCTGCCGAGGATCGACGAGCCGCCCCGGATGCGCACCGCGATGCCACCATCGGGTGTCCGGCTCACCTCGACTCCCGGGAACCGCCCCGCCAGCGCCTGCTCGATCGGCTGGCCTGGATCCCTGCTGATGTCCTCCGACGTCACAACCTCACGCCGCGGGGCACCTCCGAACGTCGAATCACGGCGGTGTGTCGTATCGGCGATCTGCTGCGGACTGCCGCTGCGGGGATGGGCACACCCCGACAGCAATCCGACCACGAGGCCGGCGCAGGGGAACAAGCGAGGAGCGGGCCAGCACATGGGAGCCAAGTTACAGTATACGACGTTATCGCTTCTCATGCTGAACCTCTTCGGGATGTCATCGCTCCACGCTCAAGAGCCGTGGATGCTCGGGCCTTTCACCAAAGCCAACGACGTCAACCCCGTCATTCTGCCGCGTCCCACGGCGGTGTTTCGCTCTCCCACGAACGACAGCACCGTTCGCTGGGAGGAAACCGCGACCTTCAATCCGGCCGCGGTCGTGAGAGAAGACCGGATCTTCGTGCTCTACCGCGCCGAGGATGCGAGCGGAGCGCACATGATCGGCGGGCACACGTCCCGGATCGGCCTGGCGGAAAGCGCCGATGGATTCCGGTTTACGCGGGATGCGGCGCCGGTCCTCTACCCCGACACGGACGCTCAGCGGCCGTACGAGTGGCCCGGGGGCGTCGAGGATCCGCGCATCGTCGAAACGGACGACGGCGGCTACGTGCTCACCTACACGCAATGGAACCGACAGGTGCCCCGGTTGGCCGTGGCGACCTCGCGCGACCTGATCCACTGGACGAAGCACGGTCCCGCCTTCGCGGCGAGTCGTGGCGGGAAATACCTGAACATGGAGTCGAAATCGGGAGCCATCCTCACCCGCCGCAGTGGGGATCACCTGATCGCGGCGAAGGTGAACGGCACGTACTGGATGTACTTCAACGTCCCCGACGTGCTGATTGCAACGTCCGACAACCTGCTCGACTGGACGCCGCTCGAGGATGCCGACGGGAAGCCGGTGAAAGTCCTCTCCTCGAGGCCCGGCTACTTTGACTCTTGGCTAGTGGAAGCCGGTCCACCGGCGCTCCTCACCGCCCGGGGAATCGTGCTGGTGTACAACGCCGGTAACAGCGGCGCGATCGGCGATGCGACCCTGCCGCCCCGAGTCTATACGGCCGGCCAGGCGCTCTTCGACGCCGCCAATCCCATCAAACTGCTGGCTCGCTCGGCGCGGCCGTTCATCCGGCCCACGCAGCCCTACGAGCGGACCGGACAGTACCCCGAGGGAACGACGTTCGTCGAAGGTCTGGTGCCATTTCGCGGGCGCTGGTACCTCTACTATGGATCTGCGGATTCACGTGTCGGTGTCGCGGTTGCCCCTGACGGAGGAACTACTCGATGACCCTGATCAAGGTCGCCCCGCCCCCGCCTCTTGAACAGACAGTGGATCTGACCCGGACCTACGACGCGGTGATCGTCGGCTCGGGCGCGGCGGGCGGCATGGCGGCCCATGTCCTCACGGAGGCCGGCCTCAAGGTGCTCCTGCTCGAGGCAGGGAAGAAGATCGATATCAACGCGGAGCTGCGGTCGATGCAATGGCCGTACGATCACCCGCGTCGCGGCGACTTCCCGCCCGGCAATCATGCCCTCTCCTTCAACGAGTACCAGATCCGCAAGCCACCGTACGCCAAGGGCAGCGCATTTCGCCACGTCTATTCGTACGTCGGCGGTTGGGGTGGGTCCGATTACGTGAAGAACATCCTGGTCGACGAGAAGGAGCACCCCTACACGGGGACCAAATACGCATGGGTGCGCGCGCGCCTCCTCGGGGGGAAGACCAACATCTGGGGCCGCCTGGCGCTGCGGTTGTCCGATTATGACTTCAAGGCGAAGACGCACGATGGCTACGGCGAAGACTGGCCGATCGCTTACGCCGACATCGCGCCCTACTACGACAAGGTCGATCTGCTCCTCGGCATCTCGGGCCACAAGGAGGACCTGCCGCATCTGCCCGACAGCCTGTTCCAGCGTTCCCACAAGCTCAACCTGGCCGAGGTCCAGCTGCGCCAGAAGCTCAAGGGAATGGGGCGGGTGCTGACGCCCTATCGTGCCGGCGTCACGACCGACGGCGTCAAGAACAAGTACCGCAGCAAGTGTTTCGGTCGCGGCGCGTGCAACCGCCGACCCGGAGGGTGCGACATCCATGCCGCGTTCGACTCCCCCACGGGTCTTATTTATCCGGCAATGGACACCGGCAACCTCACCGTACGCACGAATTCGACGGCGCACGAGGTGCTGGTCGACAAGACGACGGGGAAGGCGCGCGGCGTCGGTTTCGTCGACAGCGTGACGAAGCGGTCCCTCGAGGCGAAAGCGAAGGTCGTGATTCTGGCGGCCTCGACGCTCGAATCCGCACGCCTCATGCTGCTGTCCAAGTCACCCCAGTACCCCAACGGCATCGGCAACTCGAGCGGCCACGTGGGCCACA
>JAWOLH010000030.1:0-84952 GCA_033853695.1 Gemmatimonadales bacterium
GATCAGGGCCACATGCCACGCCCGCACCACGCCGGTCCCCACCAGTGCCGTGAGCACCACCGCCTGCATCCCGAACAGGAACTGCCCCCACACCACCACCCGCTTCTTGTTGCTGCGATCCACGAACACGCCGGCGGGCAGCGACAGCACCAGCACGGGCAGCGACCCCAGGGCGGCAACCAGGCCGACCCACATCGCAGAGTTGGTGAGCTCGAGGATGAGCCAGCCCAGGGCCAGGTTCTGCATCCAGGTGCCGATCAGGCTGGTCGTCTGGCCGATGAAGAACAGCCGGTAGTTCCGGTGTTTCAGGGATGAGAACGGGCTAATCCTGACGTCGGCCATTGCCGAACAATCTAGTCGCGGTCAGGTTACGATTAAGAGGACCATGCGCCAGACGACCTTTTCGAAGTACATCGCCCAGCTGGCCGACGCGGTGAATCTCCAGGACCTCCTGGACCAGCTCGCGGACTTCCTGCTGCAGTCGGGGTTCGCGGGCGGCGCGTATTCGCATCCCTACTGGGGCGATTTCGGCGGCGACCAGGAAGGCGACAAGTCGCTCGACGCGCTCAAGGCGGCGATCCTCAAGGCGCTGATGGAGTCGGGCCAGCTCACGCCCGACATGCTCAAGGCGCTGCGCGGCGAGAGCACCGGCGACGCGGCGAAGGACGCGGACCTGAAGCGCCAGCTCGGCGAGCTGATCGACGAGATCGTGCGGCGGCTGGCGGAGAACGGCTACATCAACACCGGCCCGCAGCCGCAGATGCCGGGCATGCACAGCGAGCTCGACCAGAGCGCCGAGGGCCAGGAGCGCGACGCGGCGCAGCAGGTGCAGTTCAGCCTGACCGAGAAGGGCCTCGACTTTCTCGGCTACCGGGCGCTGCGGCACCTGATGGGCAGCGTCGGCAAGTCGAGCTTCGGCAGCCACGACACGCCGTTCCTCGCGACCGGCGTCGAGGCCGAAGCGGCGAGCAAGCCGTACGAGTTCGGCGACACGATGAACCTGGACGTGATCGCGACGCTGCTCTCGGCCATCGAGCGCGAGGGGCTGGGCGTGCCCCTGAATCTCGAGTACGGCGACCTGATGGTGCACCAGGCGGAGTACCGCTCCAGCGCCGCGACGGTGCTGATGCTGGACTGCTCGCACTCGATGATCCTGTACGGCGAGGACCGCTTCACCCCCGCGAAGAAGGTCGCCCTCGCGCTGACCCACCTGATCCGCACCCAGTTCCCGGGGGACAGCCTTCGTGTCGTGCTGTTTCACGACACCGCCGAAGAGATCCCGCTGGCACGGCTGGCCCATGCGCAGGTCGGGCCGTACCACACGAATACCGCCGAAGGATTGAAGCTGGCGCGCCGCATCCTGCTCGGGCAGCGCAAGGACATGCGCCAGATCATCATGATCACCGACGGCAAACCCTCGGCCCTGACCCTCCCCGACGGGCGGATCTACGTCAATTCGATGGGGCTCGATCCGCAGATCCTGAAGCAGACCTATCGCGAGGTCGCCGAATGCCGTCGCGGCGGCATCCTGATCAATACGTTCATGCTCGCGCGCGATCGCAGTCTCGTAGAATTCGTGAAGACGGTCAGCGCGATCTGCCGCGGCAAGGCGTATTTCACGAACACGATGACGCTGGGACAGTTCATCCTCATGGACTTCATGCGGAGGAAGACGCGACGTGTCTCGTAGCCTGCGCCTGACCATCGGTATCGGCCTCGCCGCCGCTTCCGCCGCGCCCGCTCAGGCGCGGTTTTCCATTTCATTCCCGGCAACGGTCCACGCCGAGCCGATCACCGGACGGGTGTTTCTCTTCCTGAGCCACGACTCGGTCCCCGATCCCCGCATCGGCGTGCACCCGTTCGAGCGCGGCATCCCGCTCTTCGGCACCGACGTCACGGCGCTGAAGCCGGGCGACACCGCGACGATCGGCGATACCACGCTCGGGTTTCCCTTCACGAGCGTGAAGGACGTTCCGGCGGGTGACTACTTCGTGCAGGCGCTGATCAACGTCTACACGGAGGTCCACCGCGCCGACGGACACACCCTGTGGGTGCATTGGGACCAGTGGGAGGGACAGCAGTTCAACACGTCGCCGGGCAACCTCTACTCGGGCGTCGTGAAGGTCCATCTCGATCCCGCGGCGCCGACCTCGGTCGCGTTGTCGCTCGACAAGGTGATCCCGGCGAGGAGCCTGCCGCCGGACACTAAATGGGTCAAGCGCATCCGCATCCAGAGCGACCTCTTGACGCGCTTCTGGGGGCACCCCGTCTTCCTCGGCGCCGTCGTGCTGCTGCCCAAGGATTACGATGCGCACCCCGCCACGCGCTATCCCGTCATCTTCGAGCAGGGGCACTTCGGCCTCGACGCGCCGCTCGGGTTCACCGAGGACACGACCCCGTGGCCTGCGAACATCCGCGACGTGATGAAGAACTACAACCTCGAAACGAGCCCCGAACTGTATCACGCCTGGGCCGGGCCGAACTTCCCCCGCTTCATCGCCGTCACCTTTCAGCACCCGACGCCGTTCTTCGACGACTCGTACGCCGTCAATTCCGCCAACAATGGACCGTACGGCGACGCCATCATGACGGAGTTGATTCCGTATCTCGAGTCACACTTTCGCATGATCGCGCGGCCGTATGCGCGCATGCTGACCGGCGGCTCCACGGGTGGCTGGGAGTCCCTCGCGCTCCAGGTCTACCATCCCGATTTCTTCGGCGGAACGTGGACGCTGTATCCCGACCCGGTCGATTTCCGCCATTACGACATGGTCGACGCCTACGCCGACTCGAACGCCTTCGTCTATCAGAGCATGGGCGGGCTGTTCCTGCAGCCGTCGACGGAGTGGCGGCATCCGGAGCGCTTCATCATGCGGGGGACCGACGGGCAACCGCTGATCTCCGAACGGCAGTACAGCCAGTGGGAAGAGGTGCTCGGCAGCCACGGCCGCTCGTGCGATCAGCTCGAGGCATGGGAATCGGTCTACGGCCCGGTCGGCGACGACGGCTACCCAAAGCCGCTCTGGAACAAGCGCACCGGCCACATCGACCATGACGTGGCGCTCTCCATGCGCGATCACGGCTACGACCTGCGCTACTACCTGGCGCAGAACTGGGCGAAGATCGGCCCGCAGCTCGTGGGGAAGATTCACGTCGACGTCGGCGACATGGACAACTTTTATCTCAACCTGGCGGTCTACGACCTCCAGGAGTTTCTCGATCGGATCCTCGAGCCACGCGCCCAAGCCACGTTCAACTTCGGCCGGCCCGAGAAGGGCCACGGCTGGCAGCACGCCAGCCGCGCCGACCTCGTGCGCGAAATGGCAGCGCAGGTCACGCGCAACGCGCCGCGCGGCTCGGACACGAAGAGCTGGAAGTACTGACTAACGGCCGCGAACGGCGGCGTACACCTGTTGCGAGACATCCCGCACCAGCGCGTAGGCGACGCTGTCGTCCTGGATCCCGCCGGTGAGCACGACGAGCACGTAGGGCGCCCGCCCCCGAGGACGCACGATCCCGGCGTCGTGATACACGACGCCACCGACCCATCCGGTCTTGTGCTCCACCCGCGTCCCGGCGGGCAGTCCGGCGGGAATGCCCTCGGTGAAGTGCTGTCGCCCCAGGATCTCGAGCATCTCGCGGCACGCCGCGGGTGACGCCGCACGATACTGTGCCAGCGCCGTGAACAGCATCCCGAGGTCGCGGGCCGTCGTCGTGTTGTTCATTCCCGCCTGATACGCCTTGTCGTCCTCCACGCCCCGCAGCACAAGAATCGAATCGGCGCCCAGGGCGTGGGCGGTGGCGTTGGCGCGCCTCGCGTCCACCAGGGCGATCAACAGGTTCGTCGCGAGGTTGGACGACACCGTCTCCATCAGTTCGACGAGCTGTCGGATCGTGCGCTTCTGGCCCACCAGACCGTACAGCGTCGAATCGGAATCGTCGGCCCTGTCGAGCTGATAGGGCGAGCCGTCCGCGATCGAGCGAAAATCGTTCGTGATCGGCACGCTGTCGTCCAGGGTGAGCTTGCCGGCATCGCGGTCACGGAACAGCTGGATCATCACGGGCACCTTCATCGTGCTTGCGGCATGGAACCGCACGTTCGCGCTGATGAGCAGGGTGTCACCGGTACCGAGGTCGTGAAAGTAGACCCCGACGGCCTGCGCCGGGGCCCGCGCGATCCGCGCCACAATGGCGGACCGCAGCGAGTCGAGATGCTGTGCCGCGGCTGGGACGGCCGCGAGACAGGCGAGCAACGCGACCGACAGGCGCTTCATCCGTGTCGCATCATCCGAGCGCCGCCAGCTGGCGTCCCAGATCGGCGGCCGTCTGGACGCGATCCTCGGGGCGCTTGGCGAGGAGCCGGAGCACGAGGGCCGACAGCGACGGCGGGACCTCCGGGTTCACTTCCTGCGGGGGCTGCGCCTCCTCCTGCAACAGCTTCGCCACGAGCGAGATCACCGACCCCGCCTGGAACGGCAGCTGGCCGGTCAGACACTCGTACAGCACGACGCCCGCGGCGTACAGGTCGCTGCGGGCGTCGACCGGCTCGCCCATGAGCTGTTCCGGCGGCATGTAGGCCGGGGTGCCGAGGACGAGACCGGCCTCGGTGTTCGCGGTGGAGCGCTCGGCCAGACGCGCCACGCCGAAGTCCATCACCTTGAGCACGCCCGCCTCGTCGACCAGCAGGTTCTGGGGTTTGATATCGCGGTGGATCACGCCGTGCTCGTGTGCCACCGCGAGCGAATGCGCCAGCTGCGCCGCGATGGCGAGCGTCGCGGAGACACCGAGGCGGCCGCGCGTATCGATCAGCTCGCGGACCGTGATCCCCTGGACGCATTCCATCGTCAGAAAACACACCCCCGACCACTCGCCGAAGTCGTGGGTGCGGACGATGCTCGCGTCCGTGAGGCGCCGCGCCAGGCGAATCTCGTCCTTGAACCGGGCAAGCAGCGTCTTGTCCGCCACGAATTCGGGACGCAGCGTTTTGATCGCGACCTCTTCCTCCAGCTCGAGGTCCCTGGCGCGGTACACCGTGCCCATCCCTCCTCGCCCCAGCACCGCGATGATCTCGTAGCGCTGGGCGAAGTTCTCTCCGCTGCGCAGGTTGCCGCCGTCGAGCGCGGCTTCGGACTCCTTGGAGTCGCGTCGGGCCCACTCGATCTCCTGGCGCAGATCGCGCACGCGATCGCGCAAGCGCTCTTCGCGCGCCTTGATCTGCTGCGCCATGCTGTCGAAGACTCGTGCGAGATGCCCCAGCTCGTCGTCCCGGCGCGTGACCCCCGCGAGGCTGCCGGGGCGGTAATGACCCCCCTCGACGGCGGCCGCCGCCTCGATGACGCGGTTGACCTCACGGAGGTACTCGACTTCCTGGTCGCGCATCCGCTTCTTCTCGAGCGACGCGTTGATCCGTGCGCGTAGCAACACGGGATCGAACGGCTTGTGGAGGTAGTCCTCCGCCCCACGCTCGATGCAGCGCACGATCCCCGGCAGCTCGTCCAGCGCCGAGATCATGATGACCGGGATGTCGCGCGTCGCCGGAGCGCCTTTGAGCGCGTCGAGCACCGCATAGCCGTCGAGCTCCGGCATCAGGACGTCGAGCAGCACGAGATCAAACGGGCGCTGGGAGACGAGCTCGAGGGCGCGGCGGCCGTTCTCGGCGGCCTCGACCGCGTGCCCTTCCCGCTCGAGCCGACGTCGTAGCACGTCGCGATTCTCGGCGCCGTCGTCCACGATGAGGATGCGCGCCTGCGAAGGCTGCGCCTCGACCGGCGGAGCCGATGCCACCGGAGCCCGCTGCGACTCCTCGACCGCGGGCTTCGGCGGCTCCGGGGCGAGCCGATCGGCGGCCGACAGGATCTTCTTCAGATCATCGGTGAACGCACCGTCATCATGCGGCCCGGAGCCGAGCAGGCCCGAGACAGCTTCGACGATGGCCTCTCGCGGCGCCTGCAACGCTTCAAAGAGCTGTGCTACGTCCCCCGGCACGATGCGTCGCGCCGAGCCCAGCGCTGCGTTGATGAGCTCGAGGGCGGCACGCGCTCCCCCGAGCGCCTGCTCCAACCGACTCCGTTGCTCGGGTGCGGTGGCGTCCTCAAGCAACATCTCCGTGTAGCCGATGATGTGATTGAGCGGTGTCCGCAGATCGTGCCGGAGTTGAGCCTGCGCCTCGGCCGTGAGGGTGCTTCCGGAGAGCGTCGTACTCACTTCGACCCACCCAGCAACGCTTCGATCTTGCCGAGGAGCCGGGGGAGCTCGACCGGTTTCGTGTCGTAATCGTTGCACCCCGCCTCCAGTGCTTTCTCCCGATCTCCCGCCATCGCATGCGCCGTCAGCCCGATGATCGGCACGGTCTTGGTCTCGGGAACCGCCCGTAACTGCCGGGTCGCTTCCCACCCGTCGATCTCCGGGAGACTCATGTCCATGAGGATGAGGTCGTAGCCGCCGGCCCGAGCCATTGCGATGCCCTGACGGCCGTCGACCGCCATCGTCACCTCGTACCCCTTGCGCTGCAGGCGTCGCGACAGCATGTCGCGATTCATTTCGTTGTCTTCGACCAGCAGGATCCGCGGCATTACCGACTCCCCCCGATCAATTCCTGAACCTCCGCGAGCACCGCTTCCGGTCCGCTCCGGGCCTTTTCGACCACCCGCGCCACCCCTCCGTTCAGGCGGCGGCGATCCTCTTCGGTCAGATCCTTGGCGGTAATTACCACCACGGGGATGCGTGGTATAGCCCGCTGGCGCAGTCCGTCGAGGAATTCGAACCCGTCCATCTCGGGCATCACCAGGTCGAGCAGGACGAGCGCCGGCGGCCGCTCCGCGACGCGATCGAGGGCGATCCTTCCGTTGGCCGCCTCCTCCACCTGCCAGCCGTGTTGCTCCAGCGCGCGCCGCAACGTCCTTCTCGTCGCCACGTCGTCCTCGACCACGAGCACCGATCGCGGCGCGCCCGTCGGAGCGTACTTGGCGAGCGCCGCCGCGAGACTCTTGCGGTCGATCGGCTTCGTCAGGTACTCCGACACGCCGAGCGCAAAGCCCATCGGCTTGTCGTCGACGACGCTCAGGATGACGACCGGAATCGTCGCGAGCGCCGGATCGCCCTTGAGCCGCGAGAGCACGGCCCAGCCGTCCATGCCGGGCATCAGCACGTCGAGCGTGATGATCGTCGGGACGAGCTCGCGCGCCAGACGGAGTCCGGTCTCGCCGTCCGAGGCGGTCTCGACGCGAAACCCTTCGCGACTGAGAAACCGTCCCAGCAGGTTGCGCACGCCCGGGTCGTCGTCCACCACGAGGACGGTCCCGCGTACGGCGCGGCCACCGTCCGGTTGCCAGCTGCGCCGCTCCAGCGCGGCATCCGCTCCCGCGACCGGCAGCCGCACCGTGAAGGTCGACCCCTTCCCCGGCTCGCTCGCGACGGCGATGTCGCCCCCCATCATCTGACACAGCCGGCGGCTGATCGCGAGACCCAACCCTGTCCCCCCGTACTTGCTCGCGGTAGACGCCTCCGCCTGTGCGAACGCCTGAAACAGCCGGCTCATTTGCTCCTCGGTCATGCCGATCCCGGAATCGCGCACGCGGAACGTGAGCTGCCCGTCGCCGCGCTGGGCGGCCAACGAGATCACCCCGTCGGACGTGAACTTCGAGGCGTTGGAGAGGAGATTGAGCAGGATCTGCCGCACGCGGGTCGCATCCGCCCGGATCGACCCGAGGTCGGCGCCGGCTTCCAGCTCGAATCGATTGTTGTGCTTGGCGATCAACGGCCGGACCGTCGTCACGACTTCATCGATCAGCGGCCGCACGGCGACGGTCTCGAGGTAGAGCTCCATCTTCCCCGCCTCGATCTTCGAGAGATCGAGGATGTCGTTGATGACCGCGAGCAGATGCTGGCCGGCCGAGTGGATCTTGCCAAGGTCGGCGGCGTACCCCTCGTGCCCGTCTTCGGCCGCCTGCTCCTGCAGCATTTCGCTGTACCCGATGATGGCGTTGAGGGGCGTGCGCAGCTCGTGGCTCGTGCTCGCAAGGAAGCGGCTTTTCGTTTCGTTCGCCGCCTCGGCCTCCCGCCGCGCCGTCAGGAGCTCCGTGATGTCGTGGTACAGCGCCATCATCCCCACCTGCTCACCGCCGACGCTGACCGGAATCGTCAGGACTTCGACGTCGATGATCGAGCCGTCTTTGCGCCGCCGCCGGGCATTTGCCGACGTCGCCCGACCCTGCTGCAGCGCTCGGTCGGTGTACGCTTGCGCCTCAGCGAGCGTGCCCTCGGTGGTCACCAGGGCGTCGAGGTTCTGCCCCTTCACCTCTGCTTCCGTGTATCCGAACAGCTTCTCGAAGGCGGGATTGCAGGAGCGGATGCGGTTCTCGGCGTCGATGTTGACGATGGCGACGGGGTTGTTGCGGACGAGGACTTCGAACTGCTGTTGCGCGGCCGAGTACAGTCGAGCGTTTTCGATCGCGATCGCGGCTTGGGGCGCGAACATCATCAGGCGTCGCAGGTCCGCTTCCCCGAACTCGCGGGTGGGGTCGGCGTGCACGCTGGCGATGGCCCCCACGAGGCGATTGCCGATCAGGAGCGGACCGGCCATCACCGATTGGATCGAGCTCTGCTCGTACTTTCCGGAGTGGCCCTCCCACTCCTGGTAACGCGGGATGATGAGCGGCTCGTGCGTCCGGGCAACGGTACCCATCGCGCCCTCCCCCAGCGCCATGCGCGTGCCGACGGCGTTGGTCTCCAGGCGATAGCTCGAGACGATGACCAGGTCGTCCCGGGACTCGTCGTAGGTCGCCAGCTCGCCGCCCGTCACGCCGAGCAGTTCGACGGCCCGCTGCAGCACGCGCTCCAGCACCTTGCTCAGCTCCAGCTCGCCCGAGAGGTCCTGCATCGTGTCGAGCACCGCTTCCTGCTCCTGCGCGCGCTCCCGCTCCACGGTGAAGAGCCGCGCGTTCTCGATCGCGATGGCGGCCTGGGCGGCGAACAAATTGAGCAGCCGCATATCGCGCTCCCCGAACGTGCGCGACGGATCGGCGTGCACGCTGGCGATCGCGCCGACGAGCCTCGAGCCGGTCAGGAGCGGGGCCGCCATCACTGTCTGGATCGAGCTGCGCAGGTATTGCGAGGAGCGGCTCTCCCACTGCTGGTAGCGCGGAATGATCAGCGGCTCGTGCGTCCGGGCGACCTGGCCCATGGCCCCTTCTCCGAGCGCCATGCGCGTGCCGACCGCGTCCGTCCCCATGTTCTGGCTCGCCACGATCACCAGTTGCTGCGCGCGCTCGTCGAAGATCGCGAGCTCGCCGCCGGAGACGTCGAGCAGCGTGACCGCACGCTCCAGCACCGCCTGCAACAGCTTGTCGAGCTCCAGCTTGCCGGAGAGATCGGCGAGGGTGTCGAGCAGCGCCCGCTGCTCGGCGAAGCGCTGGCGCTCGGCGGCCAGGAGCCGCGTGCGGCCGATGGCGATTCCCGCCTGATTCGCCGCCGCGGCGAGAATCTCGAGATCCCCCTGCTCGAAGGCCCGGCCGCTGGCCCGCTGCACCGCCAGTTCGCCGATCGCACTCTGATCGATCCGCAGCGGCAGCCGCAGCTCCGAGCGGTCCTCCGCGCCCGACGCGAACGCCCCGGCCTGCGCGCGCAGCGTCGACTCGAAGGCCCCTCCCTTCGAGCCCACGAGGTACAACCCGACGCCGTCAAAGCCGAACGCCTCGTGCCGCAGACTCTCGACGAGGCTGCGACAGACGTCGTCCTCGTTCTGGGACTCGGCGATGCGGTTGCTCAAACCAAGCAGCGCGGAGCGCAACAGGTTGCTCATACCGGCAGCCGGATCGTGAACGTGGATCCCTCACCCGGGCGGCTATCCACGGTCACATCGCCTCCCATCATCTGGGCGAAGTGCTTCGTGATCGTGAGGCCGAGCCCCGTTCCACCGTACTTCGCGGCAGTCGCCGCGTCGGCCTGGGAGAACGCTTCGAACAGTCGATCCATCTGCGCAGGAGTCATGCCGATGCCCGAATCGCGCACCCGCAGGATCATCGCCCCGCGGTCCGGCGCCGATTCGCGATCGACGATCAGCGTGACGGTGCCGTGATCCGTGAACTTCGCGGCGTTGGACAACAGGTTGAGGACCATCTGCCGCACCTTGGTGAGGTCGGCGTGCATCGTGCCGATGCCCGGCGGGCACTGTACCGCGAGACGGTTAGCGTTCTTCTCGATCAGCGGCTGGACGGTGGCGACGATCTCGTCGACGAGCTGCGCGAGGTCGAAGGTCTCGAGGTGCAGCTCCATCTTCCCCGCCTCGATCTTCGACAGATCGAGGATGTCGTTGATCAGCGCGAGCAGGTGCCGGCCGGCCGTGCGGATCCGCGTCACGTCGGCGGCGAGGCCCGGCGCCCCGAGCTCTTCCACCTCCTCCTGCACCATCTCGCTGTAGCCGATGATCGCATTCAGCGGCGTGCGCAGCTCGTGACTCATACTCGCGAGGAACTGGCTCTTGGCCTTGCTCGCGTCCTCCGCCTCGCGGCGCGCGGCGAGCAGCTCCGTGATGTCGTGGTACAGCGCCATCAGCGCGACGCGTTCGCCGTCGACGATCACCGGCACCGCCAGCACCTCGACGTCGACCAGCGTCCCGTCCTTGCGCCGGCGCCGGCCGATGCCGTGGACCGGCTGGGTCAGCGCGGCTTGCGAGTATTGCTCCGCCTCGGAGCGGGTATCTTCGGTCGCCACCAGATCGTCGAGGTTCCGGCCGATCGATTCGGTCGATGCGTAGCCGAACAGCTTCTCGAACGCCGGGTTGCAGGACACGATGTCGAGCCCGCGGTCGAGCGTGACGATCGCCACGGGGCTGTTGCGCACCAGCTCCTCGAAGTACTGCTTCTGCCGCTGCGCGGATGCGTAGAGCCGTGCATTCTCGATCGCGATCGCCGCCTGCGGGGCGAACATCGTGAGCAGCCGCAGGTCGTCGGGACCGAAGACGCGGTTGGGATCGGAGTGGATCGTCGCGATCGCGCCGACGAGACGGCGGCCGATGAGCAGGGGTGCGGCCATGACCGACCGGACCGTGACGTCGGCGTATTGCTCCGAACGGCCGAGCCACTCCGTGTACGACGGGATGATGAGCGGCTGGCGGGTGACGGCCACGTGACCCATCGCCCCTTCGTTCAGGGCGAGCCGGGTGCCGGTCGAGTCCTTCCCGATGTTCTGGCTCGCGGCGACGACGAGCTGCCGCGTTTGCTCCTCGTAGATCGCGACCTCTCCTCCCGTCACACCCAGCAGGGTGACGGCGCGGTTCAACACCGCCTGCAACACGCGGGAGAGCTCGAGATCGGAGGAGAGATCCGACATCGTGTCGAGCAGCGCGCGGTGTTCATCGACCCGCCGCCGCTCTTCCGCCAGCAGCCGGGCGCGCCCGATCGCGATACTCGCCTGATTGGCGGCGGCGGTGAGGATCTCGAAGTCTTCTGCCCCGAACGCGTTCTTCTCGCCGCTCTCCACCACCAGCACGCCGATCATCCGGCCGTCGAGCCGCAGCGGGACGTCCACCTCCGAGCCGCGCGCCGGGCTCGGCAGGTAGCCCACGGCGCGGGTCACGTCGGGGGTGTAATGCAGCCGGCCGTCTTCCAGCACGCGTTCGCTGAGTCCCTGCCCGGGGTGGACGCGGAACCGGTGCGGCGCGTCGGGCCAGCCGACGGAGGCCTGCAGGACGCGGTCCCCGGTCTCCGGCTCGAGCAGGAAGGCGCCCAGAAAGTTGTAGCCCAGGGCCTCGTCGTGGAGACCCTCGACCATCGAGCGGTAGACGTCCGCTTCGTCAGCCGCGGCCGCAATGCCGGCGGTGAGCCGTAACAGTGCCGCCTGGCGGCGCGCGACATCCTCGTCGTGCCGTCGCGCGACCGGGCGCTTCACAGCGGTCCGGCGCGCCTGCTTCATGCGACGAGCTCCCGCACGGTGGCCGCGAGCGCGTCGAGCCCCCGCGCGCCTTTGGCGACCACCCGCTCGACGCCGCCATTCAGCCGCCGCCGATCCTCGTCCGTCAACTCTTTCGCCGTAATCACGGCGACCGGGACGGCCCGCCACGCCTCACGCTCGCGCAGTGCCTCCAGGAATTCGAAACCGTTCATCTCCGGCATCATCAGGTCGAGCAGCACCAGATCCGGCACGCCTTCGGCCATGCGGTCGAGCGCGGCACGCCCGTGTTCCGCCTCGGCGACCTCGCACCCTTCATTCTCCAATGCCCGGCTCAAGCGCTGCCGGGTCAGCGCGTCATCCTCCACGACGAGGACGCGCCGCCGCAGCCCATGGGTGCCGTGTTTGCGGAGCACCCGGATCAGATGGTCCCGCTCGATGGGCTTCGTGAGGTAGTCGGCGGCGCCCAGCGCGAATCCGAGATTCTGCTCGTCCACCATCGAGAGCATGATCACCGGGATATCCGCCGTGGCCGGATCGGCCTTCAGCGCGGAAAGCACCGCCCAGCCGTCCATGCCGGGCATGACGATGTCGAGGGTGATCGCATCGGGATGTCGCTCGCGTGCCAGCTGCAGGCCGCTCGCCCCGTCCGCCGCCGCGACGGCGCGCAAGCCACGTTTCTCGAGACAGCGGGCCACCAGCTCTCGCGCCGCGGCGTCGTCGTCGATGACGAGGACGGTGCCGGCATGAGCGGCAGCGTCGCCCGGGGATTCGCTTGCGGCGCGCAGCGCCGGCTCCATCGGTCCCGCCGCCGGGAGCCGAACGGTGAAGGTAGAGCCGACACCGGCCTGGCTCTCGACCGCGATGTCGCCGCCCATCAGCTGGCAGAGCCGGCGAGTGATCGCAAGGCCGAGGCCGGTGCCCCCGTACTTGGCGGCCGTCGACGCTTCGGCCTGCGAGAACGCCTGAAACAGCCTGGCGAGCTGCTCCGGTGTCATGCCGATTCCGGAATCGCGCACGCGGAAAGCAAGATCCTCGCCCGAGCGCGCGACCTCCAGCGTAATGAGGCCGTGATCGGTGAACTTGCAGGCATTGGACAGGAGGTTGAGCAGAACCTGGCGCAGGCGGGTGGTGTCGGAGCGCATCGCCCCGATCGCGGGATCGCACCGCAGCTCGAGCCGGTTGGCGTTGCGCTCCACCAACGGCTGGATCGTCGTCGCCACCTGCTCCACCACCGGTGCCACTTCGAACGTCTCGAGGTGCAGCTGCATCTTGCCGGCCTCGATCTTCGAGAGATCGAGGACGTCGTTGATCAGCGTGAGAAGATGCTTGCCGGCGGCGTGGATCTTCTGCAGATCGGGCACGGCGGTGGTATCGCCGCGCTCTTCCGCGTCCTCCTGGAGCATCTCGCTGTAGCCGATGATCGCGTTCAACGGGGTGCGCAGCTCGTGGCTCATGCTGGCGAGGAACTGGCTCTTGGCGCTGTTGGCCGCTTCCGCCGCGCGCCGCGCGCGCAGGAGATCGGTGATGTCGTGGTACAGCGCCATCAGTCCGAGGCGCCGTCCGCCCACGACGACCGGGACGCCCAGCACCTCCACGTCCACGAACGTGCCGTCTTTGCGCCGCCGCTGGCTGATGACCTGGACGGGTCGGCTGGCGAGGGCCTGTTCCGTGTAGGCAGCGGCCTCGATGCGCGTCGTTTCGGTCGTGATGAACTGGTCCAGATCCTTGCCGACGACCTCCGCTTCCGTGAACCCGTACAGCTTCTCGAACGCCGGGTTGGCGGAGACGACGTTGTGGTTGACGTCGAGCGTCACGATCGCCACCGGGCTGTTGGAGACGAGCTCGGCGAAGTACTGGCGCTGCTCTTGCGCGGCCGTGAAGAGGCGCGCGTTCTCGATCGCGATCGCCGCCTGCGGGGCGAACAGGTTGAGCAGGCGGAGATCGTCGGATCCGAACCGCCGCTTCGGGTCGCGGTCCATGAACGCGATCGCACCGACGAGGTGGCCGCCGATCAGGAGCGGCGCGACCATGACGGCGTGGAAGTCGACCTGGGCGTACTGCGGTGAGCGGCCCGCCCACTCGAGATAATTGTCGATGATGAGCGGCTTCCCGTCGCGCGCCGCGCAGCCCATCGCCCCCTCGCCGAGCGCCATGCGGGTCCCGGTGGTATCGCGCTTGCCGATGTTGTGGCTCGCGACGACCTCGAGCTCCCGGGTCGCCGGGTCGTAGATTGCGAGCTCGCCATGGCTCACGTGTAGCAGGCTCACCGCCCGCTCGAGCACCGCCTGCAACAGTTTCGACAGCTCGAGTTGCGCCGAGAGGTCGGCCATCGTGGCGCGCAGCGCCTCCTGCTCGTCCGCCCGCTGCCGCTCGGCGCTCAACAAGCGGGCGCGCCCGATGGCGATCCCCGCCTGGTTCGCGGCCGCGGTCAGGATCTCGAAGTCGTGTTCATCGAAGGCGTGCGGGTGGTTACTCTCCACCACCAGCACACCCACCAGCTGCCGGTTGATCATCACCGGCACGTCGACCTCGGATCCTTCATTGCGGGTCGGCAGGTATCGGGTGTCGTGAGTGACTTCGGGTGTGTAGTGGAGACGACCATCGAGGAGAGGAAGCTCGCTCAGCCCCTGACCGGGACGCACGCGCAGTCCCGTCGGGGCGGTGTCCCAGCCCGCACTTGCCTCCAGTACCCTGTCGCCGGTCGCGGGATCGACGAGGAGGAGGGCGACGAAGTCGTACCCCAGCGCTTCATCGCGCAAGCCAGCCACCGCCGCGCGACAGATCTCCGCCTCCGTCTCCGCGACGGCGATCGCCGTGCTGAGACGCATCAATGCCGCGCCGCGGTCGGGCGACGGAGACCGAACTCGAGCATGACGGGAGTGCACTGCAGGCGCGCGCTTGGGCACGAGGCCGCTGAATATGCCGCTGTCGTTACACCGGCCGCCAGGGTAGCGCCTTCATGAAGAGGCCGCCGGAGTTAGATTTCCGCATGTGAGCGAATTCGTCTTTGGGACCAACAACGCCGCCTTCGTGCAGGTGATGTACGAGCAATACCTGCGCGAGCCCACCTCCGTATCGGAAGACTGGCGCGCCCTCTTCGACAACGGCAAGCTGGCCGAGCTGCCGATCATCAAGACCGATCGAGCAGAAGTGCTTGCCTCACTGATGGCTGCTGCACCACCACTGCCCGCCGCGGGATCCGTGCCAAGCGTGGGGATGACACCGATCACCGGCCCCGCCGCCCGGCTCGTCCAGAACATGGCCGACTCCCTGGACGTACCGACGGCGACCTCGTTCCGGGACGTTACGGTGTCGACGCTCACGGCGCGTCGCCAGGCGCTCAACACCGCCCTCGCAGCCCGCAGCCTGAAGGTCTCGTTCACGCACCTCATCGGCTGGGGGATCGTCCAGGCGGCGAAACAGTTCCCCGTCATGGCGCGCGCCTTCCACGAAGTGGACGGGAAACCGCACCGCTTCGACCCCGACGGCCTCCACCTCGGCCTGGCCGTCGACGTGGAGCGCAAGGACGGCAGCCGCGCCCTCGTCGTGCCGGTGATCAAACACGCCGAGACGATGGACTTCGCCGCGTTTCACACCGCTTACGAGACGCTGGTCGAAAAGGCGCGCTCGAACCGCCTGCTCCCGGACGACTTCGCGGGCGCCACGATCACACTGACGAACCCCGGGACCATCGGAACCGTCGCCTCGGTGCCCCGGCTGATGAAGGGCCAGGGCTCGATCATCGCCACCGGCGCGATCCGCGACGGGGCCGGCGCGCAAGTCATGACGATCACGAGCACCTACGACCACCGCATCATTCAAGGCGCGGAATCGGGGATGTTCTTGCGGCGGCTCGATGCGCTGCTACAGGGGGCGGACGGGTTCTACGAAGCGATCGTCGGCAGTCTCGGGACGGGAGCGGTCAGCGTCCAGCCATCAGCCGTCAGCAGACCTGAGCCGGCCGCCCGACCGATGGCTGCGGCTGCGCCCGCGGTTTCGTCGATCGAAGACCTCAAGGAGGTTGCCGCGGCGATGGGGCTCGTCAAGGCGCACCGGCACTTCGGCCACATGGCGGCGCAACTCGATCCCCTCGGCTCGGCCCCGCCCGGCGACCCCGCGCTCGACCCCGGTCCCCTCGGGCTCACCCAGGAAGTCATGGCGCGGGTCCCGGCCGAGGTGTTGCGCATCTACGTGCCGGGGAAGACGCTCGCCGAGGCGTATCCCAATCTGCACGACACCTATTGCGGGACGATCGCATACGAGGTCGAGCACATCGGGAGTCATGAGCAGCGCCTCTGGCTGCGCCAGGTGATCGAGTCCGGACTGCATCGCAAGCGCATGACGCCCGAAGCCCGGAAGAAACTGCTGAGCCGGCTCACGGTGGTCGAGGCATTGGAGCGCTTCCTGCATCGCGCCTACCTCGGTCAGAAGCGTTTTTCGATCGAAGGACTCGATGTCACCGTGCCGATGCTCGACCTCACGATCGAGCTGGCGGGCTCGAGCGGCGCGCGCGACGTCGTGATCGGCATGGCGCACCGGGGCCGGCTGAACGTGCTAGCGCACACGGTGGGCCTGCCCTACGAGACGATCTTCGCCGAGTTCGAGGGTGGGCGGCACGTCGAGGAAACGCTGACGCCGGAGGGTGGCACGGGCGACGTGAAGTACCACCACGGGGCCAAGGGAACGCATCGCACCGCATTCGGCAAGACGATCACGGTCAGTCTCAGCCCCAACCCGAGCCACCTCGAGGCGGTCAACCCCGTCGTGGAGGGACGCGCCCGCGCCGAGCAGACGAGCCGCCAGGGCGCGGAAGCGCATCACGACGCGACCGTCGCGCTGCCCGTGCTGATCCATGGCGACGCCGCGTTCCCCGGGCAGGGCGGCGTCGCCGAGACATTCAACCTGGCGCGGCTGGTAGGCTACAGCACGGGCGGCACGATCCATTTGATCGGTAACAACCAGATCGGGTTCACGACCGATCCGCGCGAGGGGCGCTCGACCGATTACTCGAGCGACCTGGCCAAGGGATTCGACGCTCCGATCATCCACGTCAACGCCGACGATCCGGAAGCCGCGCTCGCCGCCGTGCGCCTCGCGATGATGTACCGGGAGAAATTCCATGGCGACGTGGTGATCGACGTGGTCGGGTACCGCCGCCACGGGCACAACGAAGGAGACGAGCCCGTCTACACCCAACCTCTCATGTACGAGCGCATCAAGCAGACGCCGACGGTGCGCGAGAAGTATGCGGCGCAGCTCGTGCAGGACGGCGTGATCGATCAGGCGGCGGTGCAGGCCGAATGGGACGCGGCGTACGCCCGCCTCCAGGAGATCCAGCAGGCCCTGAAGGCAAGCCTCGCGGCCGGCGCCGGTGGCGAGGAGCCGCATCGCATCAACCAGCAGACCGCCGCCGAGCCGGAGACGGCGGTGCGCGCCGAGTTGCTCACGACGTTGAACGAGCAGCTGCTGGCCGTTCCCGAAGGGTTCACGCCCAATGCGAAGTTGAAGAAACAGCTCGACCGCCGGCGCGAGACACTAGGGCGCTCGGGCGGGATCGAATGGGCCCAGGCCGAGACGCTGGCCTTCGCGTCGCTGCTCGTAGAAGGAGTGCCGATCCGGCTCACCGGGCAGGACTCGGCCCGCGGGACGTTCAGCCAGCGCCACCTCGTGCTGCACGACGCCACGAACGGGCGGCGCTATGCGCCGATCCAGCATCTTCCCGGTGCGCGTGCACCGTTCGAGCTGCACAACAGCCCGCTGTCGGAGCTCGCGTGCATGGGCTTCGAGTACGGCTACGCCGTCGCGGCTCCGGAGGCGCTGGTGTTGTGGGAGGCGCAGTACGGCGATTTCGCCAACGGCGCCGAAGTGATCATCGATCAGTTCATCATCTCCGGCCTCGCCAAGTGGGGCCAGACGTCGCGCCTCACCCTGCTCCTGCCCCACGGCTACGAAGGCCAGGGTCCGGAGCACTCGAGCGCGCGCCTGGAACGGTTCCTCGCCCTCGGTGCCGAAGGGAATATCCGCATCGCCAACTGCACGACGCCGGCGCAGTACTTTCATCTGCTACGGCGCCAGGCTCGGCACGGCGACATGCGACCGCTGGTCGTGTTCACGCCCAAGAGCCTGCTGCGCCTCCCCGCGGCAACCTCTCGCCTCGACGACCTGACACAGGGAAAGTTCCGCGCGGTGCTCGATGACGCGGCCGTC
Source organism: Gemmatimonadales bacterium (assembly GCA_033853695.1). Classification (GTDB taxonomy): domain Bacteria; phylum Gemmatimonadota; class Gemmatimonadetes; order Gemmatimonadales; family GWC2-71-9; genus DASTHG01. Next base: position 18,097 of record JAWOLH010000030.1, read on the forward strand.
GCGGATCATCGGGACTCGATTACCCGCCTCGTGCTGTGCAGCGGCAAGATCTACTACGACCTGCTCGCCTCTCCCGCGCGCCCCGCGGCAACGCACGTCGCGATCGGACGCGTCGAGCTCCTGTATCCCTTCCCCACCGCCGATCTGACGGAGCTGGTGCACCGCTATCCCAACCTCGCGGAAGTGGTGTGGGTGCAGGAGGAGCCGAGCAATATGGGCCCGCGTAAGTTCCTGCTGCCGAAGCTCCGCGATCTCACACCGACGGCGGTCGCCATGCGGGAAGTGTCGCGTCCGGAGCGAGCCAGCCCCGCCGAAGGCTACCCCGCGGCGCATCAGGCCGAACAGGCGAGGATCGTGAAGGATGCTCTGGGTTGAGACCGCGATGACACTCGTCCTCACCAGCTCTGCATTTGCCGACGGCGGTGCGATTCCCTCGAAATACACGTGCGACGGCGCAGACGTGTCCCCGGCCCTGACCTGGAGTGGGGCACCCGGTAACACCCAGACGTTCGCGTTGATCGCCGATGACCCTGACGCGCCCGCGGGGACGTGGGTGCACTGGGTGCTGTTCAATCTCCCCGGGACAGCGAAGGCGCTTCCGGAAAATGCCTCACCGGGGGGGGCGGTCCAGGGCCGCAATGACTTCAGGAAGACCGGCTACGGAGGACCGTGCCCGCCGCCCGGGAAGCCGCACCGCTACTTCTTCAAGTTGTACGCGGTCGACACTTCGCTCGCGCTCCACGCCGGGGCGACGAAGGCGCAGCTCGAGGCGGCCATGCAGGGCCATATCATCGCCACCGCACAGCTCGTCGGAACGTACGGCCGTAAGCGGTGAGGATGGCCGACCAGCTCCTCGTCGTCATTCGCTACGTCGTCTTCGGCGTCTTTCTCCTCGCCGTGGTGCTCGCGGTGCTGTCCTGGCTCGTGCGCACGCGGCGCATCTCGCCGTTCAGCGCGGTCGGACGAGCGATGCGGCAGATGACGGACCCGTTACTGCACCCGGTCGAGCGACTGGTGGTGCGGCGCGGCGGCAACCCCGTCGCGGCGGGGTGGTGGCTCGTCATCCTCGTCGCCGTGATCGGCGTCCTCGTCGTCTCGCTCGCCCAGTGGCTCGTCGATGCGTATCAGGAGATCCTGAGCGCGACACAGCTGGGGCCTCGCGCCGTCGTCGCAGTGATCGTGAACGTCGTGTATTACATCCTGATCGCCGCGCTCTTCATCCGCGTGATCGGCTCGTGGCTCGGCGTGTTTCGTTACACGTTCTGGATGCGCCCGATGTACTGGCTCACCGACTGGATCGTCGAGCCGATCCGGCGGATCCTTCCTTCGATGGGGCAGTTCGACTTTAGCCCCTTCGTGGCGTGGATCCTCCTGCTGGCGCTGCGGGCGTTCGTGATCCAGGTGGTGCTTTGAGAGCACCGTCAGCCATCAGCCGTCAACCGTCAGCTTGAAACCGACTGCGCACCTGGGGATTCATGTGGTACCGCGAGCGGGCCAGACCGGAGTCGCGGGGAGGCATGGGAACTCGGTCCGCATTCGCATCGCCGCTCCGCCTGTGGACGGAGCCGCGAACGAAGAGCTGCTCCGATTCATGGCGAAGCGACTGGGCGTGAGGCGTAGCGCCGTCACGATCGTTCGCGGGCAATCTTCCCGGAACAAGACCGTGACGATCGAGGGGATCACCACTGACGCCGCACTCAATCGGCTTCTGGAGGACGCGTGAGGCTGCTCAAGACCCTCGTCAGCTTTGTCGTCGCTACCCTCGTGGGGGCACTTGGCAATCAGCTCTTCGGTGCATTCGGCATGGTGCTCGGATTCGTTGTCGGAGGCGTCGCGGCCTGGTGGGTCGCGCGTCGAATTACTGATGGCTGACCGCTGATCGCCGATCGCTTCCCTTGAACACACGGAACAGATAGAAGAGCGACGGCACCAGAACGAGCGCGCCCAGGACGAGGGCCGCGAGCACGAGTCGAAGCGTTACGGTGGGGGCGGCGGCAGCCTCGATCGTCAGGTCGGGCGGGACGACGTACGGATACTGGCTCCACGCCCATCCCCAGAGAACGAGCGATACCTGCAGCACGGCGCAGCGACGCGCGAGCGCGTAGCGCCGCCACACGAGCGCCCCCAGGGCGGTGAGCGCCACGACGCCGGTCGCGAGCTGGAACGGCAGTGCCCAGCCAGAGCCCAGCAACCCGTGCCGCATCAACGGGGCGGCGGGGCCGGCGGCAAGAAGCCCCGCGAGCGCTGCGGCACCGACCGCCACCCCCGACGCGAGCGCTCGGCGGCGAAAATCGTCCCGCAGCGGTCCGTCCGTCGTTTCGAGGGTGAGATACGTGGCGGCGAGAAACGCGAAGCAGGCGAGCGTGAAGACGCCGACGCTGAGCGGAAAGGGGGCGAGCCACGGTGCGAGATACCGGGCGGCGAAGTCGCCGGGTGCGGCCGTTGCGACTCCCCCGACCGCGCCTGACGCCACGGCGCCGAGCGTCGTCCCGAGCAAGAGCGGCGTCACGAGGCTCGCCATCGCGAAGACGCGCCCCCAGCGCCGCTGGACCGCATCGCGATCGCCGCCATAGCCGCGAAACGCGAACGCCGACCCGCGCAGCACGATCCCGATGAGCATGCCGGTGAGCGGCAGGTTGAGCGGGACCACGATCCGCGCGAACGCCGCGGGAAAACAGGTGAACAGAAGGACGATGGCGAGAATCAACCAGACGTGATTCGCCTCCCACACCGGCCCGATCGCCTGCGCCACGAGCTGCCGTTGCGACTCCGCGCGCGGACCGCGCGCCAAGAGATCCCAGACCCCACCCCCGAAGTCGGCGCCGCCCAGGAGCACATAGGCGTTGAGCGCCACGACGAGCGTGCCGGCCAGGACCGCTGCCGCGCTCATGTGCCTCCCCCGGGTGTCCGGAATTCTCCAGTGTGCATCGGGCTGCGGACGATCTGCCTCGACAGGAGCACCGTCACGACGATGGCGAGGAAGACGTAAACCAGGGCGAACACGCCGGTGCGCCACGGTTGACCGGGCATCGGTGTCACGGCGTCGGCCGTTCGCAACACGCCGTAAATGATCCAGGGTTGCCGACCCAGCTCGGTCACCGTCCATCCCGTCTCGATGGCGATGAACCCCAACGGAGCGCCGATCACGACGGCGAGCAGAAACCTTCGCGATCGGGCGAAGTCGGTCCGCCTGCGAGCGAGCCATGCCGTCCACAAACCGACGATAGCCATGTAAGTCCCGCACGCGACCATCACATCGAACGACAGGTGCACCGCTGGAAGATTGGGCCACTGGTCGCGCGGCACCGAATCGAGCCCCGTGACCGTGGCGTTCGGATCGTGAAACGCGAGGAGCGACAGGGCGTACGGCAGCGGGACCCCGAACCGCGTGCGCCGCTGGCCGGCGTCGGGCCATCCGCCGAGCACGATCGGAGCGTGGCGCTGCGTATGGAAGAGGGACTCCATCGCGGCGAGTTTCGCGGGCTGGTGCCGTGCCACCATGGCCGCGGCATAGTCCCCCGAGATGGGCTGCAGCACGGCGGCCGGCGCGCCGACCAGTAGCGCGATCGTCAGGGCGTGGCGGTGGAACGCCGCGCGACGTCCGCGCAGAATGAGAAAGGCATGGATCCCCGCGACGGCGAACCCCGTCGCCGCGTATGCCGCCAGCGTCATGTGCAGAACCTGCGCCGGCGCGGCGGCACTCAGCATCGCGGCGACGGGGCGTACGTTCACCGGCGCGCCGTTGACCAGATCGAATCCCGTTGGCGTGTTCATCCAGGCGTTCGCGGTTACGACGAACACGCCGGACAGCGCGCCGCTCGCCGCGACCATCGCGCCGGCGAACAGGTGCGCGCGCGCCGATACGCGCTCCCACCCGTAGAGATAGACTCCCAGGAAGATGGCTTCGGTGAAGAACGCGAACCCTTCGAGCGAGAACGGCATCCCGATGATGGCGCCGGCGAACCGCATGAAGGTCGGCCAGAGCAGCCCCAGCTCGAAGGAGAGTACCGTGCCCGATACGGCGCCGACGGCGAAGAGGATCGCGGTGCCACGGGCCCAGCGTTTGGCGAGATCGAGATAGACGGGATCGCCCGTGCGCCGCCAGCGGTGCTCGGCCACGACCATCATCACGGGCATCGCGATTCCGACCACCGCGAAGATGATGTGAAACGCGAGCGACATCGCCATCTGAAACCGTGCCGCCAGAAGGTCGGACACGGGCGTTACCCCCCGAGCTGTGCCAGGCGATCCTTGAGCCGCTGGAACATCGGGAATTGCGCCACGAGGCGGCGGAGCACGGCTCTCGCCGAGTCGGTCTGGCCGAGGGCGACGTAGGTATCCGCCGTCAGCATCCCGACCCGCAGGACGAGGCGTGGGTTGTCGGGCGCGGGGTGCAGCGCACCGAGCGCGGCGAGCGCGCCCTTCGCGTCCTGCCGGTCGCGCAGCTGTGACTCGATGTGAAGCAGCTGCACGGCCGTGTCGTTCGGCGAGCGCCGCGCGAGCTCGTCGATCAGTCCCGCCGCGTCGGCGGATTGGTGCCGCGCGCGATCGACCATCGCCTGCTCATAGATCCCGGCGGTGAAGAGTCGCCCGATATCCGTCGTGTCCCCGGTGCGCAGGCCGGGACCGCCGGCGTAGGAATAGACGAGCTTCCCACCCTCGTCCGCGGTCTCGTAGACCGCATAGCACCCGTACAGGCCGACAACGCCTGAGGCGACGAGGACCCACCGTCGCCACGCGGCCCGGCGCGCGAGCACGAGCGCGACTACCTCGAGTCCCGCGACGACGAGAAACACCGTGCGTGTCGTGTGCCCCCAGTCTTCGTGATCGCGCACCGCCATCCCGACACCCGGGATCCGCTCGACCGGGTCGTGCGCCGCGGTGCCCGAGGCGACGGCGAGCACGGCGGCGACCGTGCCCAGCAGGAGCAAGGTAGTGGCCGCGGGACCGGCGAACGGAACCTTGCCGGTGAGGGCGACCCACCGCAGCGCGACGCCAACGAGCAGCAGCGCCACGACGAAATGGACGATCTGAGGGTGGAACGGTCCGAGGTTTGGCATGGGACGAAGATAGCACTAGATTGATCGGCGACAATCGAACTCGTGGCGATTTGCGGCTATTGCGGCCACGTAAAACATGCTGCTAAAACGCCTGCCCGAGTGGCGGCCGTCCCCGCCCCGGGCGTTTTTCATGGAGAAACGCCTTGGCTACCCTACGCGCCCTCATCGACGACAATCGCGTCCATCTCTTCGATGGCGCGATGGGGACGATGCTGTACGCCAAGGGCTTCTTCCTCAACGTCTGCTACGACGAGCTGGTGCTGAAGCAGCCGCGCCTCGTGCAGGACGTGCACGAGGAGTACGTCCGCGCCGGCGCCGAGATCCTCGAAACCAACACCTTCGGCGCCAACCCCGTGAAGCTCGGCACTTACGGTCTCGCGGAGCAGACCGGCCGCATCAATCAGGTCGCCGCTGAGCTCGCGCGCCGCGCGGCAGGAGACCGCGCCAGCGTCGTGGGGGCGATCGGGCCGCTGGGTCTGCGGATCGAGCCGTTCGGCCCGACCTCCGCAGAGGAAGCACAGCGCCACTTCCGCGCGCAGGTCGACGGGCTGCTCGGGGGCGGCGTCGATGGGTTCGTGCTCGAAACGTTCAGCGACACCGATGAGCTCCACGCCGCCCTGCGGGCGGTGCGCGCCGCCTGCGATCTCCCGCTGGTCGCCCAGATGACGATCGGCAACGACGGTCTGACCGCCTACGGCACGGCGCCGGAAGACTTCGCGGCGACCCTCGCGTCCTGGGGCGCCGACGTCGTCGGCGTGAACTGCTCGGTGGGGCCGGCCGGGATCCTGGACGCCGTCGAGCGGATGGCCAAGGCGACTGACCGCCCGCTCTCGGCGCAACCCAACGCCGGGCTCCCCAAGGACGTCGGCGATCGCAAGATCTACCTCGCGAGTCCCGAGTACGTCGCGAGCTACGCGAGGCGCCTGGTCGAAGCGGGGGCACGGTTCGTGGGCGGGTGCTGCGGCACGACGCCGGAGCACATCAAGAAAATGCGGGACTATCTCGCGAGCGTCGCGCCGCGACGCTCCAGCGTCGTCGTGTCGCGAATCGACGTGCACCCAGCCGCCGGCGTAACCCCGGTGCCGCTGGCCGAGCGCAGCCGCTGGGGCCACAAGCTCGCCGCAGGGGAATTCGTGACGTCGGTCGAGATCGTCCCGCCGAAGGGGGTCGATCCCTCGCCGATGCTGGAGCAGTGCCGCGCCCTCCGAGCCGCGGGGATCGATGCCGTCAACGTCCCCGATGGACCGCGCGCACAGAGCCGCATGGGCGTGCTGCCGAGCGCGCTATTGATCGAGCGCGAGACGGGGATCGAGACGGTGATCCATTACTGCTGCCGTGACCGCAACCTGCTGGGGATGCTGTCCGACATCCTCGGCGCTGCGGCCGCAGGACTGCGCAACATCCTCGTGATCACGGGCGACCCGCCGAAGATGGGACCCTACCCCGATTCGACGGCGGTCTTCGACATCGACTCGATCGGACTCACGAACCTGGTCTACCGGCTGAACCATGGACTCGATCCGGGGAACAACCCGATCGGCGGGGCGACGAAGTGGGTGATCGGCGTCGGCGTGAACCCGGCGGCCGTCGATGTCGACCGCGAGCTGTCCCGCTTCCACTGGAAAGTCGACGCTGGAGCGGAATTCGCGGTGACGCAGCCGGTCTTTGATCCGCGCCAGCTCGAGTCGTTTCTCGAGCGGGTGGCGTCCTATCGCATTCCCGTCGTTGCCGGAATCTGGCCGCTCGTCTCCTCACGCAATGCGGAATTCCTGGCGAACGAGGTGCCCGGCGTGTCCGTGCCCGAGGACGTGCTGGCGCGCATGCGGGCGGCGCAGGAAAAGGGAAAGGAAGCAGCGCTCGCCGAAGGGGTCCACATCGCGCGCGAGATGCTGGCACGCGTGCGGCCGCTGGTACAGGGCGTGCAGATCAGTGCGCCGTTCGGGCGTGTCGAGGTCGCCCTCGACGTGCTACGATGAGCCCGCGGAGCCCCCTCGGCATGTCGCTCGCCCTCGCCTGGGCGTGCACGCGACCTCCTCAGGCGCTGGACGTGGCGGCGACACGCGCCGCCCTGCAGGACGTCGACCGCGCGTTCAACCGCGCGACCGCACAGCGCCGCGCCGATGGATGGATGGACTTCATGGCGTCCGATGGCGCACTGATCAGGCCCACCGGGACCGTCACCGGTGCGGCCGTCCGCGATGCCGTGACGAAGATGTTTGCCGACACATCGTTCAGCCTTACCTGGGAGCCGGTTCAGGCCGACGTGGGAGTGAGTGGCGATCTGGGATACACCGTCGGGAACTGGATCGCCCAATACCGCAACGCCAAGGGGGAGCCCGCAACGAGCACGGGGCGCTACCTGACGATCTGGAAGCGGCAGGCCGATCGGTCGTGGAGGGTGGTGCAGGACATCGGCGTGCAGGATCCGGCACGGTAACGCGACGGCACGTTGGACGACGGTATGCTGCGGAAGACCGGTGCGTTACACCCTATTGCCATACAACGTACAACCCATGGAAACCCACGTGCGTATCCCGCTCCTTCTGCTCCTCTGCCCCCTGGCCACCGCCGCCGCGCAATCACACGCCGATTCCGTCGTGCAGGCCTGCATGGCCGGCGACAGCGCCACGCGCTGGCGGCAGGTCCAGGTCGCCTGGACCGATACGTTAGGGAAACCGTGGAGCAACGATTCCCTGCGGCGCCGCCTCCTGGCGCTGGCGAGTGCCGATCAATCGGTGCGGGACGTCCCGAACGCCGCCGATTCGATGCGCGATTCGGAATTCGTGCGGCGCATGCGGGCCCAGGACGCCCGGGATTCCGCCGCGCTCGTCGCCATCATCGACCGCTACGGCTGGCCCGGTCGGCGCCTCGTCGGCCCTGACGGTGCCTCGGCCGCCTGGCTCATCGCGCAACACATACCTGGCCTGCAGCACGAGGCCCTGCGCCTCATGCTCGCCATGCCGCCGGCCGAGACCTCTCGCACCGACGTCGCGATGCTCGAGGACCGGGTGCTCGTGAGTGACGGCAAACCGCAGCGTTTCGCCACGCAGCTCACCGACGCGAACGAATTCCCGCCGATCGCGGACATCGCGCACCTCGACTGGCGCCGCGCCGAGGCCGGGTTGCCGCCGCTCGACGTGTACCTCTGCATGATGCGCGGGCTTACGGGCAAGGCAGTGAAGGACCCGCGCAGACCCTGAGGACGGTTAGAATGGGAATATGACGGCCTCGCAACAGCCCGGCACCGATCGGCCCGGCGATCGTAAGCCCCGCGACGATGAGATCGACGCGTTCGGCTTGACGCACCCGGGTCACGTGCGGCCCGTGAACCAGGACAACTTTCTCATCGCGCAGGTGAAGCGGCAGATGCAGGTCTACCTCACGAGCCTGCCGCAACCAGACCTCCTGGTCGGGGACGAGCGGCTTGCCTTCTTCGCCATGGTGGCCGACGGCGTGGGCGGCGGCCCCAGCGGAGAGGAGGCGAGCCGCTTCGCCTCCGAGGCGATCACCCGCTACGTCGCCCACTCCATGGAGTGCTACTACGCCTCGGATCCCACCGACGAGCAGGCGTTTCTGCGCGCCCTGGAGGATGCGGCGCTGCATTGTCACATGGAGATGACTCGCCGGGCGCAAGGAGACCCTGAACTGGATGGGATGGCGACGACCCTGACGCTGTGGATCGGGCTGTGGCCGCGCGCCTACCTGCTGCAGGTCGGAGACAGTCGCTGCTACATCCTGCGCCAGGGCGAGCTGACACAGATCTCCCGGGACCAGACGCTCGCACAGGATCTCATCGACCAGGGCGTGTTCACGCGCGCTGACGCGGAACACTCGAAGCTCGCGAACGTGCTGGCGAGTGCCATCGGCGGGCCCCAGGCCGCGCCGATCGTCACCCGCCTCGACCAGCACTGGGGAGACGTGGGACTGCTCTGTAGCGACGGCCTGACGAAGCACGTTCCCGACGATCTGATTCGGGAGCGCCTCACGACGATGACCTCGGCGCGTCAGGCGTGCGAAGCCCTGCTGGCCGACGCGCTGGAGGCAGGCGGCTCGGACAACGTCACGATCCTCGTGGGGCGAGCCGTCCGCCGGCACGCGGACTAGCGACCCAACTTCCTTCCTAGAATCCCAGCCAGTAATTGACCTTCAGCAGGAAGATGTTCTGGGCCGGCCCCTGGAACAGCGAGCGGGCGTCGGGACCAAAGTCGATCGCCCCACGGTACAGGCTCGACGCGCTCTCGCGCGTCCACACCAGGTACAGAGTGGCGCCGGGATGATACTCCCACCGCAGCACCGCATTGCCCCTGAGCGAGCGGAACGTGAACGACGGGTCGGTGATCTGGAAGCTCGTGTCTGGGCCGGCGCCGTCGGGGTCGATCGTGATCGTGTTGGGCGATCCCGGCGTGACCGACACGGTGCCGATGTCCTGCCCGTAGGTCAGCTTCTTCAGGGCCCGGGGCGCCGCGAACTCCTTGTAGCGCGAGTAGGCCCCGCTCGCGATCAGGGGTTGCACGTACAGCTCGAAGGTGAGGTTGGGGGTGAACGTGACGTTGAAGCGGGTCTCCATCGATACCGTGTGCTGCACCAGGTCGGCGAAGACGTACCGCGTGCCGCCGAACGCGGCGGCGAAGGTGTCGGGGACGGCCTGCACGTACTGATAGCTCGTCGAGTTGTACGTGTAGGATGGTCCCAGAGAGAGCGTGATGTTCGACGCCGGACGCACCTGAATCGTGAGGCTCGTGGACCAGTCCGGCTTGCCGTCGCTCGAGCGATCGTAGGAGCCGCTCCCCTGGACCATGACGTTCTTGCGTCGGTCTGAGGTGAGGTTCAGCGCCCAGTAGTTCAGGCCGGGCCGGCGTAATACCGGCCCCCCCCGGGCCAGGCGATCATCCAGCACGCTGGGGCGCCCGATGAAGAAGGTGCTCACGTCCCAGTAGTTGCGCAGCACGACCTCGGCGTACACCTGTCCCTGCCGATCGATCAGGTCCCCGTCGAAGTTGTATTTCTGCTGGCCCCCGGTGATGAGGTACAGCTGACGATACCAGCTCGTCGGCTTGGTCCACATGCGGAAGATGTTGCCGCTCATGTATGCGTAGTCGGCTTGCGACAGGAACGCGATATCGTTGTTCTCGAATCCGGGAGTCCGGATGTTGGTGGAGAGCTCCCATAGCCAGTCGCCCTGCTCCTTCGCAAAGCGGGCATAGGCCCCGAGCCCCCGGAGTGAGGTGAGGGACGAATCGAGGTGGTTCGTCAGAAACCCGTTCGCGCCCTTGCCGTGGTCAGGGCGCTGGAAGTAGCGCGCGCTCGACTGCTGCAGTCCCAGGATCGCCGCCGAATCACCCGAGACGTTGGTCCCCGCTACCTGCGCCATCAAGTGGAAATCGCGGTTGTGGAAGTACATGTCGGAGGAGAGGCCGAACGACTCCGAGTGCTTGCTCAGCTGGGTGGACTCCACCGAATCGGTGAGATCGTGGTAGACCGATGTGGCCATCGCCCGGATGACGGTGGCGCCGCCGCGCAGGTCCTTCTGCACCCGCCCCACGAAGTAGTTCGTGAACGGCTGGACCGCCACGGTGGAGCGCGAGCTGTTCATCCACTGAACCGTGGCGTTCGCCCGGCCCGTCACCGCGTCGAGCGTGCCGACCGACCACCCGCTGGGCGTGCGTCCGGTCAACTTCGCGGCGCCGAGAATCGTCGAGTTGCCGGGGACATCGGCGTGATTGACCTGATTGAGCGAGTCGCCGTAGGCGAACGCGTCGATCTGTGGCGCGCGGCCGACGCGGCGGGAGTAAAACATCGAAAGGCTCGAGACGTTGGAGCAGAAGAAGCAGCTCAGGCCGCCGAACCCGAAGTAGCTCGACCCTTCGACGAAGAACGGCCGCTTCTCGTTGAACGCCGTCTCGAACGCCGTGAGATTGACGACCGCGGGGTCGACCTCGACCTGTCCGAAATCGGGGTTCACAGTAGCGGTGAGCGTGAGGTTCGAGGTCACGAGGTAGCGCGCGTCCGCACCGACTCGGCCGTCCATCGTGTGCGCCTTCGTGAACGGATCGGTCGGATCGCTCACCGGTATGTTGGTGGAGCTGCCCACGACGTAGGGCAGGATCTCCGCCTTTCCGGGCGCTCGATGGATCACCAGACCGGTGAGGTGCCCGAATCGCGGCGGCCCACCGCTCTCGTTGAGATGCCAGAAGGCCCACTGCGACAGCTCGTTCAATCGGTTCTCCTGGCGCCAGATCTGTAAGCCCCACGTCTGCTCGGTCGCGGTGGAGGGATAGCGCAGCTGTGAAAACGGGATCCGCATCTCGGCGGTCCAGCCCAGCGAATCGATCGCGGTCTTCACCTCCCACACCGGGTCCCACGAGTCGTCGGAGCCGCCCCCCAGACCGTTGGCGTCGCCCCGCACCCCTGAGGGGTTCACGGTGAAGAAGAGGCGCCCGATATGGTCGTGATAGGTATCGAAGATGACTTCGAGGTAATCGGCGTCAGCGTTGGCGTCGCGCCGCACCAGTCGCGTCTGGACGCCGCGCGCGCCCGAATCATCGTACATCCGCGCGCCGACATAGATCGCCGCATCGTCGTAGGCGAAACGGACTTCGGTGCGCTGCGTGGCAGGCTTGCCTTCGTTGGGTTGGGACTGCAGGAACCCGGTGGCCACCGGCGCCGTGTGCCACACCGCCTCATCGAGCTTCCCGTCGAGATGAATCTCTTCGTGCAATTCGACCGCCCGGACCTCGGGCGGGGGGGTGGGATGGATGTTCTGCGTCCAAGCCGGGGTCGCGGCGGCGAGGGCCAGCACTGATACCAGGGCGGCTGATTTCGACATGGGCGACGACCAGGGGCAATGGATACCGAATTTGACGCCCCAGCCTGAAACAGGGTTGCGGAAGAGATGTCAGGACTGTGTGGCGATCCTAACGCAGGCGCGCGTAGAGCCAGGCGGCGATGTCGTTCTGGACCACCTCCGGCAGCGTCGTGTCCTTGAGGCTCGGGTACTCGCTGGGCGACCCGTCGCCACTGGTATGGAGGAAGAGATGGTTCAGCCCGGGATATACCGTGACCGTCACGTCACGGTTGCCGCCGGCGCGAAACGCGGCCGCCAGCGTATCGGCCTGCCCCGCCGAAACCTGCCGGTCGAGGGCACCCTGGAGAATCAGCACCGGGACCCGCACGCGGCGTGCGGTCGGCAGGGGATCGTAGTCGGCGAACCACCGCGTCCACGGGCTGGATTGCACCATCTGATTGACCCGCTGGTCCACGAGGGTGAGCTGCGCCCGACGGGCCGAGTCCGACAGGTCCGGGGCCGTCTCGATCGGGCGACGGAGCTGATCGGCGAGGATCGCGCGCCCCACCTTCCCCGGGCCGGCGAGCAGCACGATCGCCGCCAGCGTCGAATCGTCCCGCGCGACGAGTGGCGCGATCGCGCCCCCTTCGCTGTGACCCAGGAGTGCGACCTTCGATACATCGGGCCGATGCCGGAGCCAGGCCACTTCCTGTCGCACATCGTCGGCGAAATCGGCGGTCGTGCCCCCCGACCCCGTGGAGCTCCCCGTCCCACGATCGTCGAGTCGCAGCACGCCGATGCCCTCCGCGGCCAGCCGCTCGGCGATGGTCCGAAACGGGTGATAGGTCGGAAGCAGGGGCCAGAGATCCTCATCGCGCGTCTGCTGCCCCGACCCCGTGATCGTGACGACGACCGGCAGCGGACGCGGCGCGGCGACCGGCAACGTGAGCGTGCCCGCCAGTGAGAACGTGTCGCCCTGGAGCGAGCGAATCGGCACGCGCACCTCTTCCGCCGTGTACGGCGCTCCGGCGGGCGCCCGATAGTCGGGGATGGGGCGGCGTAACCCGGCGAGGGGGACGAGCGAATCCCGCCCGTTCCACGGCTCGGCATGCACGCGCTGCACGACGATGTCGATCGGCCACGCCTTGCCACCGGTGGTGCGCGTCGTCGCGACGATGCCGGCGAAGGTGACCACGGCCGAGTCACCGTGGTGCACGACGGTCACGGGGAGCACCGAATCGGTACCCATGAGCAGCATGCGGATCGCGGTGTCGCGCGCGAAGCGCCGCGCGAGCAGCGCGACGACGGCCACCGACTGGACCGGGATCACTCCCGCCACCGGACCAGCCGCCTGCCCCGTCGCGGTCTGTCCCGTGCGGCGCGACGTCGATGTCGTCTGCAGGATGGGGCCGCTCGCCGTGACGGTATACGTACCCAGCAAGGTGTCGCCGGCGGCGTTATAGGCCTCCGCGTCGAACCGCCGAAACGCGCCGGTCGAGTCGAACTCGGTGCGGCTGTCGAGCTTCAGCCCGATCACGGGGACCACGACCGACAGGTCGGCCATGAGGCCCGATCGGTCGAAGCGCTCGCGCCCGACCTCCGTCCCCGCCTGGTACAGACGATAGAGACCCGAGAACGCCGCAGGCCGCTGCGCCGCGCATATGGTCGGCGCCAACGCAAGCAGGACGAGCGTCATCCCGATCTGCCGGAGACTATCCCTTGCGATGACGATCATCCTTGCCTCCTCCCGATGCGGCGCGCAGACGGCCCGCTTCGACGGCCGAGCGGCGCAACAGGAATTCGATCTGGCCGTTGAGACTGCGGAGCTCGTCGCTAGCCCAGCGCTGCAGCGAGTCGTACAGGTCCGGATCGATCCGGAGTAGAAACGGGCGTCGCTCGGCCACGCCGGTTGCCGCCTACTGGTACAACGTACCCGTGTTCACGATCGGCTGCGTGGCCTGCTCCGAGCAGAGCACGACCATCAGATTGCTCACCATCGCCGCTTTGCGCTCCTCGTCGAGGCGGACGATCTGCTTGTCGGAGAGCTGGGCCAGGGCCTGCTCGACCATCCCCACCGCCCCGTCGACGATCCGCGCCCGCGCGGCGATCACGGCACTCGCCTGCTGGCGCCTGAGCATCACCGTGGCGATCTCCGGCGCGTAGGCGAGGTGCGAGATGCGCGACTCGAGCACCCGCACACCCGCCCGCGCCAGCCGCTCCTGGATCTCGCCTTTCAGCTTCTCGGCCACTTCGGCGGTGTGGCTGGCCAACGCCATCGCGCCTTCTTCGTGCGCGTCGTACGGATACTGATTCGCGAGCCCTCGCAGCGCCGCCTCGCTCTGTACCTGGACGTAGTTCTCGTAGTTATCGACCTCGAACACCGCCTCGGCGGTATCGACCACCTGCCACACCACTACCGCGCCGATTTCGATCGGGTTCGAGGCGTGATCGTTCACTTTGAGCCGGGCGGTCTCGAAGTTGCGCACCCGGAGCGACACACGACGCTTCGTGTAGAGCGGGTTGGCCCACAAGAGACCGGGATCCTTGGCCGTGCCGACGTAGCGGCCGAAGAGCTGCAGCACCGTCCCCTGATTGGGTTGAACGACGAAAAATCCGCCCCACAGGAACGCCACGAACACGACAGTGAGCGTCCAGAGCCCGATCGACACCTGCTGCCGCGCACCCAGCGCCGACGCGAGCTGCCACACCGCCATCCCGCTGACGAGCAGCAGCACCACGACCATCAGCCCGCCCGGCCAGACACGACCCTTCACCTCGCGAATCACCGCCACACCCTCGGAGAGAGACTAGCATTATGATATCATATCAATAGCAAATGTCAACGACTGGCTAACCTCTTGCTCCCCAAGGAGAACGCCGGCAGGTTGAGTCCATGCTCGAGGCTTTGCTCGCGACGTTGCAGCCGAAACGCGGCGCGGCCTGGCACGGCGGACCGACCCCACTGATGGCGCTCCGCGGCGTATCCGCGGCGCAGGCACGATGGGTCCCCGCGCGCCGGCGGCACAGCATCTGGGAGCTCGTGCTGCATGTCGCCTATTGGGACTACGCCGCCCGTCGCCGGCTCGACCCCGAATCCCCGCGCGACTTCCCTCGCTCGCCCGCCAACTGGCCGGCCCTTCCCGAGCGAGCCCTCGAACGGGCCTGGGCCGAGGATCGCGCGCTGCTTGCCCGGGAGCACGAGCGACTGGTGCAAACTGTGCGACGCTTCAAGACCACCCGCTGGAATCGCCGCATGCCGCGGAGCCGCTGGACGTACGGCGAGACGATCATCGGGATCGTGGCGCACGAGGTCTATCACACGGGACAAATTCAGCTGCTGAAGCGGCTCTGGCGCAGCCGGCCGTGACGCCCGAGGAGTTTCGACGCATCGGTCACCGCGTCGTCGACTGGATCGCCGATTACCGAACGCAAATCGTCCAACGGCCCGTCATGTCCCGGTGCGCACCCGGCGACGTGCGGCGCTCCCTCCCGGCTGCACCACCCGAAACCGGGGAACCGCTCGACGCGCTGCTCCGGGACATGGACGAGCTGATACTCCCCGGCATCACGCACTGGCAGCACCCGTCATTCCACGCCTACTTCCCGGCCAATGCCCCGCTGGCGAGCACCATCGGTGATTTTCTCTCCACCGGCCTCGGCGTGATCGGGCTCAACTGGCAGGCGAGCCCCGCCCTGACCGAGCTCGAGCTCCTGATGGCGGACTGGATGCGCCAGATGACAGGGCTCTCATCCAGCTGGACTGGCGCCATCCACGATACGGCGTCGACGGCGACGCTCGTGGCGCTCCTGTGTGCGCGCGAGCGAGCGACGTCGTTCGCCATGCAGCGCGGCGGCCTCCAGGAGGAGCCGCATCCGCTCGTCGTGTATGCGTCGTCGGAAAGCCACAGCTCGGTCCTCAAGGCGGCACTGCTCGCGGGGTTTGGCCGAGCCCACGTGCGTGTGATCCCCGTCGACGACTCGTTCGCGCTCGACGCCCTCGCGTTACGGAAGACATTGGCGGCGGACAAGACCCAGGGCCTGGTGCCCTGCGCCATCGTCGGCACGACCGGCACCACCGGCTCGACGGCGCTCGACCCGCTCGAGGCGATGGCCGAGCTGGCGGGGGAGTATCGCTGCTGGCTCCACGTGGACGCGGCGATGGCGGGATCGGCCATGATTCTGCCCGAGTGCCGCTGGATGTGGGCCGGGATCGAGCGCGCCGATTCCATCGTGTTGAACCCACACAAGTGGCTCGGCGCGGTATTCGACTACTCCCTCTACTACGTACGCGACGTCGAGCACCTCGTGCGGGTGATGTCCACGAATCCGAGCTACCTGCGCACCAGCGCCGACCAGCTGGCGGTGAACCTGCGCGACTGGAACATCCCCCTCGGCCGGCGGTTTCGTGCCCTCAAGTTGTGGGCGCTGATCCGTTCCGAGGGCGTCGCGGGACTCCGGGCCCGGCTGCGTCGCGACCTCGAGAACGCCCAGTGGCTGGCCGCGCAGGTGGACGCGGCCGGGGATTGGGAACGAATCGCGCCGGTTCCGCTACAAACGGTGTGCGTGCGACATCATCCGCCGGGCCTCTCGGGCGAAGCACTCGACCGGCACACGCTGGCCTGGCTCGAGCACATCAATCGGTCGGGTGACGCGTTTCTCAATGCCACGGTCTTGGGAGGACGATGGACGGTACGGGTCTCGATCGGCGCGGAGATGACGGAGCGCTCGCACGTTGCGAAGCTGTGGGAGCGAATTCAGGCTGCCGCCCGGGAGGTGGGAGCGACATGAAACGGACACTCGTTGCGCTGACGCTCGTTCTCCTGCCGGCCCAGGTGCCAGCGCAACAGGCGGTGTGGGACTCGGTGGGCCGTGTGCTCCAGGCGTCGCCCGCCACCGCCGCGGGCTACGTGCGCTACAACTTCCCGCGCCGTGACCTGACCCTGAAGATGGGTGACGTCACCGTGTCGCGACTGGCGCTCGGCGCCTGGGCGGGATTCACCGGGAATTCGAAGCAGGCGATGGTGATGGGCGACCTCGTCGTGACGCTCGCGGAGCTGCTCCCCGTGGAGGCCGCGATCGACTCGCAGCATCTCGCGGTGTTGGGGGTGCATAACCATCTCGCGGGCGAGTCCCCGACGATCCTGTACGTCCATTTCCATGGAGACGGGCCCGCGGTCGAGCTGGCACGCCGCCTCGACCGTGTGCTGGCGAAGACCCAGACGCCGCGCGGCATGGCGGGGCCCGCCACCGCACCGGTCACGATCGATACCGCTCAGGTTTTCGCCGGCCTCGGCGCGAAGGGAACGGCGACCGGTGCCGTGGCGCAACTCGGGTTCGTCCTGATCAAAGGCAGTGTCGTGATGCACGGCGACACGATCCCGCCCGCGCTCGCCGCCGGCAGCCCCGTCAACATCCAGGCCGTGACAGCCGACCGGTTCGTGGCGACGGGGGACTTCGCGGTCTACCAGGATCGCGTGGAGCCGCTGATCAGCGCGCTCACCTCACACGGCATCACCGCAACCGCGGTGCACACGCACCTCATGGGCGAGAGCCCGCCGATCTACTTCATCCACTTCTGGGGCGATGCCGCGCCGAAGGATTTGCTCACCGGGATCAAAGCGGCACTCGACGCAGGCAGGAGTCCCTGACCGGCTGAATGCCGACCGGGTCACGCCGGCTTCAGCCGACGTGAGCCGGTCCTCGTTGTCCGTCACCGCTCGTCCCTTATGGGCGCCGACCGCGACCCATCATGTCACCCATCGTCTTCTCGGTATAGCCCGGCGGCGGCGCGAACGCGGCGTCCGGCGGCGTGCCACGCTCCAGCGCCGTCACCTCGATCGAGCCCTTCGGCTTACCATCTTCGAAGCTCGTGGCCGACAGGATCCCGTAGCCTTGAGTGAGCATCTCGCCCACCTGCCCCATGCTGCGCAGCCGGTCCTGGAACCACCCGCGTTGCTGCTGCTGCCGCTGCCCCATCCCGCCCATCATGCCGCCGAACGGATTCATGTTCATCGGGCTCATACCGACGCCCTTCGCAAGACAGACATCCCCCGTGGTGTGCTTGTCGTCGTTCGCCACGTAATGGAAGAGCTGGCACGGAATACCCGCAACGACCTTGCTGCCCGCCGGAGTAATGGTGGGCTTCGGCTCATCGGAGGCCGTCTTACTCGAATCCATCCCGCGGCGATGCAGCATGTTCGCCATTCCCGACATCATGCCCGCCATCCCCTGCATCATTTCCTTGGTAATCACCATGTAGCTCTTGTCCTCGCCGCTAACGAACGTCGTGGTTCCCGCGGCGGAATCGACGATGAGCCCCCCCGTGTTGCCACCTTCGTTCGTAAACTGAACGGCGTAGTGACCGGGCTTCGTCGCCTGCGTCATGGTGCTCGTCTTGCCGTTCTCATCGTGAATCGTGTAATGCACGGTTCCGGAAACAGCCTGCGCTACGGCTGGACGGACGGCGCCCAGCACCATCCCGGTCGTGAGTACACCGGCGATTACTGCACTGCGCATCACTTCCCCCTTACGTTGGAATTCGAGGACGTTACACTCCTCTACTGTGCAACAGACGGCGTTTCCACCTGCCTCAGAACTGCACGCCGCCGTCCTTCAGGCGGCGATCACGCTTGGGCTCGCGCTGGTATGCGGGCTGCTCTTCTACCGCTACCGCAAGCCCTATCTCGGGTGGTGGGCGGTCGCCTGGGCCCTGTATCTCCTGCGCGTCGGAGCGATCGCGACTTTCCTCGCGACCCACCAGTGGTCCTGGCTCTACTGGCATCAGGTATTGACCGGGTGGGTGGCGCTCGCGTTGCTCTGGGCCGCGCTCGTCTTCTCCTACCAGGTCGAATGGCGGTCCCGCTACGCCCTGCTCCTGCTGTTTCCGCCTGCCTGGTCGTACATCGCAATCTATCGACTCGATAATTTTCTGCTCGCTTCGGGACCCGCCGTCCTGTTCCTCAGCCTCGTCACGCTGTGGACCGGATGGGTATTCTTCGGTTATTACCGTCGCGTGCGCGCGACAGGAGCCGCGCTGTTGTCCGGTGCGCTCCTGCTCTGGGGGCTCCACCACCTCGACTATCCGTTCCTGCGCGCGCGCGGAGCCTGGAGCCCGTGGGGGTACTACCTCGACATTCTGTTTCTGTTCGCAACCGGCTGCGGGCTCCTCGTGCTCGTGCAGGACGAGCTGCGCCGGGGAGTCGCGGCCCTCTCGGCGCTCTCCGGCGATCTGCAATCCCGCGGGGACGGAACCGGGGGCCTCGGGCCCCTGCTCATCCGCCCGCTCGCGCTCCCCTCGGTGCGCGGCAGCGCGATGATCGCCCCCGAGGACGACACGCTGCGCTGTCTCGCGGGGGCCGGCGCCTGCGCGGGATGGGAGCTGGCGCCGCTGCCGCAACGAGCCGTTGAAGCCGCCACCCAGGCGATCGCGTCGGGCCACCCCGCGTTCGTGCGCGACTGGCCCGATCCACGGAATCCCGGCCGGGGATTTCCCTATGCCGCCCTCCTGCCGATCTGGCGCGGCGAAACGGTGACCGCCGCCCTGCTGCTGGTGGGCGACGCGCGCGATCCCTTTACCGCACTCGATGACACGTTCTTGCGCGCCCTCGGCAGCCAGATCGGCGCGGCGCTGGAGCATGCCGATCTCTACCGGCGACTCGCGGCGCGCACCGCAGAGCTGGCGCGCGTTTCGGCGGGAATCGTGGAGCAGCAGGAGGCGGAGCGCCGCCGTCTCTCGCTCGAGCTGCACGACGAAACTGCACAGGTCCTCGCCGCCGTGCGACTGCAGCTCGGCCTCCTCGCCGAGCAGCTCGAGCCCGAGCTCGCGGCCCGCGTCACGCACACGATGGAGCTGATCGACAGCGGCATCCAGGGCGTACGCCGGGTAACCGAGCAGCTCCGGCCGTCGGTGCTCGACGATCTCGGCCTCGTCCCCGCGTTGCGCTCGCTCACCGACGCCTTCGCGCAGCGTGCGGGGCTCGCCGTGACGCTCGACGCTCCCGAGTCGCTGCCGGGGCTCGCGCCCGATGTCGAGCTGGCGCTGTTCCGCGCGGCGCAGGAGGCGCTTGCGAACGTCGCCCGCCACGCCGACGCCCACGCGGTGTCCCTGCGGCTCGCGAACGGGAACGGCGAGCTCACCCTCGAGGTGCGCGATGACGGGCGGGGATTGCCCGCGAGCTTCGACACCACCCACGGGGGCAACATGGGGCTGGCCGGGATTCGCGAGCGCATCGGCGCGCTGGGGGGCACGACCCGCATCAGCGGCACGCCCGGGTCGGGGGTGCGGCTGCGCGTGACGATTCCGGTACTCCGGCAGGGGAACGAATGAGCGTGCCGCTCAAGGTCCTCGTGGTGGACGATCACTCGGTCGTGCGAGAGGGACTGCGCCGTGTCCTCGAGGAAGGTTCCGGGGGAGATCTGCGGGTCGTGGCCGAGGCGGCGAACGGCGCCGAGGCGGTCGAGCGCGCGGTGCGGGAGAAGCCGGACGTCGTGCTGCTCGACCTCACGATGCCGGGACCCGGGGGAGGCGGCCTCACGGTGGTGCGGACGCTCCGCGAGCGGGTTCCCGACGCACGGGTCTTGATCCTCAGCGTGCACGACGATCGCGAGTACGTGCTCGAGAGCGTCCGGGCGGGGGCCCATGGCTATCTCCGCAAGGATTCGAGCCCGGCGGAGATTCGCCAGGCAATTCATGCTGTGTGCGCCGGCAATTCCTTTTTCAGCCCCCCGGTCGCACGCCACCTCGCCGACGCCGTCCAGGCGGGGGCCCCCCGCCCGACAGGCAGCCTCGCGGCCCTCACCGCGCGGGAACGGGACGTGCTCATCCGGGTGGCCAGCGGCCGCACCAACCGCGAGACGGCCGCGGAGCTCGGCATCAGCGTACGGACCGTCGAGACGCATCGCGACAGCCTGATGCGAAAGCTGAACATTCACACTGTCGCCGAGCTGACGCGCTTCGCGCTCGAGCACGGCCTGACCTCGAACGTCGGCGGCGCCCCTGCATGACCCGACGTTGCTCGCGACGACTCGAGTGCGGCTGATTGTGAGGACTGCACGCAACACTCTCATGAAGGCGCAGAACTAGACTCTCGCGCGTCACAAGGCAGATTTCCCGACATGGAAGAAGTACGACAGTCCGATGCACCCGCTTCGCCGACCTCCACGCCCCGCCGGTCGCGCAGCGGACCGATAATCCAACCGCGACTCGTCGAGCTCGGCGAAGGAGGCAGACGACCGCTGCGTTTCAGTCTCGAAGGCAAGACCGCCGTCGTTACCGGTGCCGGGCTCGGCATCGGCCGCAGCATCGCGTGGATTCTGGCCGAGCACTGCGCCAAGGTCATGGTACTCGACGTGGACGGCGGGCCCGCCGAGGAAGCAGCGGCGGGGATTCGCGCCGCGGGCGGCGCGGCGCACGCGTTCGTATGCGACGTCACCGACGAGGCGCAAGTACGTCGCACCTTCGATCAGATCGCGACCGATCACGGTGGCATCCACCTGCTCGTCAACAACGCCGGCGTCACCCACGTCGGCACGGTTGAATCGACGACCGTTGATACCCTCGATCGTCTCTATCGCGTGAACGTGCGCGGCATGTTCCACTGCCTGCAAGCGGCGATCAAGCACATGGTCGCGAATGGCGGAGGGGCGATCGTCAATATGGGCTCGATCGCGTCGCTCGTGGGTGAGGAAGAGCGCTTCGCCTACGGCATGACGAAGGGCGCGGTGCTGGCGATGACGAAATCGGTGGCGGTGGACTACGTGAAGCGCGGCATTCGCTGCAACTGTGTCTGCCCCTCGCGCATCCACACGCCGTTCGTGGACGGTTTTCTGGCGCGCAATTACCCCGGTCGGGAAGCCGAGATGTTCGCGAAGCTGTCGGCGTACCAGCCGATGGGGCGAATGGGGAAGCCGGTGGAGGTCGCCGCGCTCGTGCTCTACCTGCTCTCCGACGAGGCGGCGTTCGTCACCGGTCAGGCGGTCCCGATCGACGGCGGCGTGCTGCGGTAGAGTAGCAGACGGTAGGATTTGTACTTCTTGAAGTTCACGCCGTTGCGCCGCCCGCTGAAGTGTTTGTCCTCGTAGCGCCGCATCTGCTTCTTGAATTTCCATTTCACGACCTTCATCACCCAGGGATGGCGCGCCTCGAGCCGTGACAGGATCAGCTGGTACGCCGGCTGGATTGCTTCGCGGTACGCGGCGTCGAGGAGATCGAAGGTCGGTGCGATCCCGTCGGTCATGTCGAGATCCAGCATGGGGACGAGCGGGAAGCGCGCGATCGTTTCGCGAAAGCGCGGCAGCTCGTGTCCCCCGCCGATCGGGCTCTTCCCCTCCGCCGGCACACGAAAGATGTCCGTGATCAGGATGTATCCGCCGGGGGTGAGCAGGGAGAGGGCCTTGGTGAACGCCTCGCCGAGCGGAATGAAGAGCAGGCTCTCGCTGAAGAGGATGAGGTCATAGCGTCGATCGGTCTGCAGATCCTGAAAGCGCGTCTCGAAGATGTCGGCGCGCCCATCGAGCACCTGCCGGGCAACGTCCGTGAGCACGCCGTTCGGTGATACGCAGTCCACCTGGTAGCCGCGATCCAGCAGCTTGCGGGCGGTGTTCCCCACCCCGCAGCCCACGTCCAGCACCGAGCGCACTCCGCTCGGGATGTGCGTCATCAGAAATTCGGTGTAGTTCGCCTGCGCCTGCGCCAGGTTCTGGGGCTCCGGCGTGAGTCCCTGCGGCCAGTACCCATAGTGCAGGTCCTGCATCCTCAGGAAATGGTGCCCGATCACGAAGCCCAGGGCGAGACCGAATTCACTGGACGGCAGGTTTCCGTTTGTGGGGACGGTGGGTGACGACGACTGATGCGGGGCGACGGCCGTATGTCCTCCTAGTTGGGTGGAAACCTACCCGGCTTGCCGGACCGCGCGAAAGGCGCTCCCTTAGACAACAGTGGTTGATGCTCGGCGATTCGACGGTTACGGAACAGGTCTTCCGATGAGCACGGTTGCCCCACCGCACAACTCGGGTAAGACTTCACCGCGAGCCGTCCCTCTTCCGGAGGTCAGGATGACATCGTCACCCGTCACTCGCCGCACCGCCATCACCACGATCGGTCTCCTCGGTCTGGCGCTCCCGGGGTTGCTGGAGTGCCAGCCGAATCCGGCGCCCGCGCCGGAGCAGCAGCCGCACATGCGAGCGGCTCTCGACGCATTGCGCAACGCCAAGCGACACCTCGAGCTGGCGGAGGCGGACAAGGGCGGACACCGCGTCAAGGCGCTGGAGCTCCTGAACGGTGCCATCACCGAGACGGAAGCCGGCATCGCGTACGCGGCGGGACACTGAGCCACGCTGATGGCCGATGGCTGACGGCTCCCTTTCCCGCCTCATCGCGCATCTCGCCTGGGCCGACGACCGCGTGCTCGCCGCGCTGCGCAGCGCCACGAGCCCCGACCCCTCCTGCCGTGAGCTGTTCGCCCATTTGCTGGCCGCCGAGCACGTATGGCTGGCCCGATTGAAGGGTGAAACGCCGACCCATCCGGTGTGGCCAGACCTCTCGCTCGAACAGTGCGCAGCGCTCGTCCAGGCGAATCAACGCGCCCTCGCGGCCTACGTCGAGGGATTGGCCCCGGAGAGCCTGTCGCGGGGCGTCACGTACGTGAACAGCGCCGGCCGCGAATTCACTTCGAGCATCGAGGACATTCTGCTGCACGTCGCGCTGCACGGCTCCTATCATCGCGGGCAAATCGCCTGGGCGCTGCGCAAGGGCGGTAGCGTGCCGATGGCGACCGACTACATCGCGTTCGTGCGTGGCGCGCCGGCCGCCACGCGCCAGTGACATCGCGCCGGGCACACGAACCTGGAGGAGAACATGGGCAAGGGAGACCAGCGCAGCCGTCGCGGGAAGATCTTCCGCGGCACCTACGGCAAGACGAGACCGAAGCGCAAGCGTCGGGCTACGACTTCGCCCGCAACCCTGCCACCGCCAAACCGGTGATCAGGAGGTACATGAAGAATCCGTACACGCACGCCGGATAGCCGAAGACGGTCCCGGGAGCGCCGGGTGAGGGACAGCGACCGACGGCGCCGAACAACTCCCGATACGTCAACACGCCGGAGAAGACGACACCGATCACGGCCACCGTAAGAATGGCCTGCAAGGCGCGTCGCGCGGTCATGGAACCCCTCTCGATCGATGCGTTCAGGCAATACCTATCGAGCGGCGGGCCAACGCTCGGTGGAATTCGGGGTAAGCTTCCTTCACGGAGGAGACGGCGATGCGGGTCGGCATACTTGGCACGGGTGCGGTCGCGAGGGCGCTGGGCGAGGGATTCGCCGGCACGGGTCACGACGTCAGGTACGGTACGCGCGATCCGGGAACCGACAAGGCAAAGGCGCTCGGCGCCGTTTCCTTCGCCGACGCCGCGCGGTTCGGCGAGCTGGCCGTGCTGGCAACGTTGTGGGCGGGGACGGAGAACGTGGCCCGTCTCGCCGGCCCGGACAGCCTCGCCGGCAAAGTCGTCATCGACACCACGAACCCCCTCGACACGAGCCATGGCCCGCCGCCGCGACTCGCCGTGGGATTCAACGACTCCGCCGGTGAGCAGGTGCAGCGCTGGCTGCCGCGCGCACGCGTCGTGAAGGCGTTTAATATCGTGGGCAACGCGAGCATGGTGCGCCCGCAGTTTCCCGGCGGGCTGCCGGACATGTTCATCTGCGGCAACGATGCCGAGGCGAAGCGCACCGTCACCGAAATCTGCACGTCCTTCGGGTGGCCCGGGACGCTGGACCTGGGCGGCATCGAGATGGCCCGCTACCTGGAGCCGCTCGCCATGGTGTGGATCGTGTACGGGTTCCGCACCAACACGTGGAGCCATGCGTTCAAACTGTTGCGCAAGTGAGGATGCTCCGGTGACAACGACCGACGGCGCACCAGCAGCGCCCGCCGTATTCGGTGCACCCGGACAGGCTGCCGCTGGCGTTACAGGACCACGGGGACGCGGTCAGATATCGGAACATCTGGATACGATCGCTCGGTGCGGAGACGCAGTAGACGCCGACGAAGACGCCGCGCCGCTGCGTGGACGCCGAGAGCAGAGTCGATAGGAGTGAGGAAGACATGAGGAAAACATGAACCTGACGGTTGGTCAGAAAGCGCAGCGTTCTCTCACCCTCATGGCTCATCACGTCGCTGGGTACGCCGAGCTCTCCGGCGACCGCAACCCTCTTCACTTCGATCGGGATTTCGCCACCGGCACCGGCAAGCTCACCGGTCTCATCGTCCAGGGTGGACTGACGACCGGCCTCCTGCACGCCCTCGTCGCCATGGACCTTCCTGGTCCGGGCTCCGTCTTCCTGAGTCAGAACTGGAAGTTCACGGCGCCGGTGTACATCGGCGACACGATCACGGCCGAGGCCGAGGTGCTGAGCGTGCACGCGACGAAGCCGGTGTGCCAGCTGCGTGTGCGTGTGACGCGCCAGACGGGGGAAACGGTGCTGGAGGGAGAAGCGTGGTGCTACCGATTCACGCGACCGTGACCTCCGTGCAGAGATAGACATCCTGGATGGCGTGGAACAACGCCACGCCTTCCCTGAGCGGCTTCTGGAATGTCTTCCGCCCCGAGATCAGGCCCATCCCCCCTGCCCGCTTGTTGACCACCGCCGTCATGACGGCGTCGAACAGGTCGTTCTTCCCAGCGGCGCCGCCGGAATTGATCAGGCCGACCCGTCCCATGTAGCCGTTCGCGACCTGGTAGCGGCAGAGATCGATGGGGTGGTCGCTCGCGAGCTCCGTGTAGATGCGCTCGTCGAACTTGCCGTAGCTCGAATCGCCCATGTTCAGCGCCTTGAAGCCACCGTTGTTCTCGGGGAGCTTCTGCTTCACGATGTCGGCCTCGATCGTGACGCCAAGGTGATCGGCCTGGCCGGTGAGATCCGCCGCCACGTGGTAATCCTTGTCCTTCTTGAACGCGCTGTTGCGCATGTAGCACCAGAGGATCGTCGCGAGACCGTGGCGGTGCGCCTCGGCGAACGCCTGGCTGATCTCCACGATCTGGCGCCCGCTCTCGGCGGACCCGAAGTAGATCGTCGCCCCAACCGCCGCGGCGCCCATGTCCACCGCCTGCTGCACCGTCCCGAAGAGGATCTGGTCGAACTTGTTCGGATAGGTGAGCAGCTCGTTGTGATTGATCTTCACGATGAAGGGAATCTTGTGCGCGTACTTCCGGGCCACGATGCCGAGCACGCCGAACGTCGAGGCCACGGCGTTGCATCCGCCCTCGACGGCGAGTCTCACGATCGGCTCGGCGTCGAAGTAATCGGGATTCTTGGCGAAGCTGGCGCCGGCGGAATGCTCGATCCCCTGGTCGACCGGCAGGATCGAGAGATAGCCCGTCCCCGCGAGACGACCGGTTCCGAACAGGCGTTGCAGGTTCACGAGTACGCGCGGAGATCGGTCGGACGGCGCGAAGATCCGGTCCACCCAATCGGGGCCGGGCAGGTGCAGGCGTTCGCGGGAAATCTTCGGGGCATTGAACTTCAGGAAGTAGTCGGCCTTGTCGCCGAGCGTTTTGACGATGGCGTCGATCATAGGCCTCGAAGCTAAATCGCACGAATCGAATGGGCCACTGGCGCGGGATCGGTGCAGGGCGTCTATTGGGCGGCCATGGTCGACACTCGGTCTTCACTCGAGGCGCTGATCACGCGCCAAGCGCCGGGAATTCAATACCACGCCGTCGGCCCCGGTGGCGCGCGGTTCGAATTCGACGGAGGGTGGGCCGATCTCGCCCATCGTACGCCGATGACCGCCGAAACGACGCTGATGGCCTACTCGATGAGCAAGACGATCACCGCCGCCGCGGTGCTCCAGCTCGTTTCCGCCGGGGCGATCGGACTCGACGACCCCGTCGAACGGTACGTGCCGACGCCGTATGGGCAGGACATCACCGTGCGGCAGCTGCTCGCGCATCTTTCCGGCATCCCCAATCCGATCCCGCTCAAGTGGGTGCACCCCGTGTCGCAGCATGCTCGCTTCGACGAGCGACGCACCCTGGGCGCCGAGCTGGCGGAGCATCCCCGCCTCACCTCCAAGCCGGGAACAAAGTTTCGCTACTCGAACCTCGGCTACTGGCTGCTCGGGGAAGTGATCGCGATCGCCTCAGGCGCACGCTTCGAGACGTACGTCGCCGATCGGGTGCTGACGCCGCTCGGAATCACGCCGCGGGACCTGGGTTACGCGATCCCCGACGGCGCACCGCACGCCAACGGCTATCTCGAGAAGTATTCGGTCATGAACCTGCTGAAGCGCTTTCTGATCGATCCTCAGTACATCGGAGACTATGAAGGCCGCTGGCTGCGCATCGAGCCGCATTACCTGAGTGGACCGGCGTTCGGTGGGATCGTCGGCACCGCACGAGGCTTCGCCACATTCCTGCTCGATCAACTGCAGCCCCGCTCGGCCATCCTCGACTCCCGCGCCCGCGACCTTTTCTACGAGACGCAACACACGGCGCGCGGAACGCCGATTCCGATGACCCTGGGCTGGCACCTCGGACGTCTGAAGGGCGTGCCATTCTTCTTCAAGGAAGGCGGCGGCGGCGGCTTTCACTGCGAAATGCGCATCTACCCCACACCCGGGCTCGGGACCGTCGTCATGACGAACGCGACCGCGTTCGATGTGAAACGGTGCCTCAACGCTCTGGACCGCCAGTTCCTCTGAGGCCGGCCAGCAGGGCGTCGGGTCGCACCGGTCGGCCCAGGAAATCCTCCATGACCCGCTGCGAGGAGCGCTCCAGTCCGAAGCGGTAGATGTGCTCCCGCACGAAAGCGTACCAGGTCGAGTCACCCAGCGTGAATGGCCCGTGCTGCTGCGCGATGCGATCCCGGAGATCCGCCGAGATGAACGCGCCCAGAGCGTAGTTCACGAGATATCCCGGGACGTCGATCAGCTGTCCCCGCATCGCCCACCACGACAGCTCCGGGTGCGGCACGACGTGCAGGTAGCGGCTCGTGAGTGCCGTCCACACCATGTTGGGGTCGAGTGCAGGGTCGCGCTGCATGCGCGCCTCGAATAGCGACCAGCAGGCATCCATCATCACGCCGAAATAGGCGGCGCGCCGGTTGTCGGCCGGCGTCGCCGAGTCGCCCAGATAGCGCCGCTGCCAGCGCCCATCATAAGCCTCGCCGTCGGCCAGGTCGGCGATCGCTTCGGTGAACAGATCGGCGTCGGGCCAGTCGCTGAAAGCGGGGCGCGTGCGGATCCCGGCGATGTGAATGGCGTGTCCCGTCTCGTGCAGCAGCTCGGTGAGATTATCGAATCCGCCGACGCTGTACGACGTGAAGGTCCACGGCTCGCCGGGCAACCAGCTGCCCTGCACGAACCCGGGGCGCCCGCCGAACGTCGTGAAGGAAACGGGGTCCTTGCCCGGGCGCGGGTCGAGATCATCGTGGATGCGCAGTGTCCCGAGATCGGCCCCCAGCGACCGATAGAAGCGCGCGGTCAGCGGCAGCAACGAGTCGCGCGGGATACGCGGCGAGAGCCGGCGACTGGTAGCTCCCATCGCGTAGTACAGATCCCACGGCTCCACCTCCGAGTCAGGCAGCGTGGCCCGCCACGTCTCCAACAAGCGCTCGAGCCACGCCTCTACCGTGTCGGGCTGGAAGCCGAGCTCCTGGACGCGGCGGGCGAAGGCGGTGGGCCCGGCTCCCCAGGCGCGGGCGCGGCGGCGCAGCAGTTCCCGCCAGGGACTGGTGTCGTCGTCGCCGCCGTTCACGGTCCGCCAGAGGGACTGGAGACCGAGGAAGAGCCGATGCCGCTTCGCCGCGTCGTCGGTGACGCTCAGTTCGGCGAGGACGGTGAGCCGCTCGAGTGAGTCGCCATCGACGACGACGCTGTGCGCGGCGGCGCCGTAGCAGTCGTACAACCGCGACGTGAGAGAGTCGGTATCAGCGATTGTCCGGGGATCGTACCGGCAGCGCGCCGCGTCCACCAGTGCCGCGCCTTCCGGCGGTTGCGGATCTCCGGTCAGCTCCTCCGCGAGGGTACCGCGCATGACCGACAACGCGCGGCGATCGGTCGTGTCGCGCAGCGTCGCGGAGTTGATGGCCAGCGCCCGCACGAGCGCACGACGGGCGGCGAGATAGTGGGGACGGAGCGCCGCCGCGGACTCGGGGAGGGCCCTGAGCGCCGCGATGTCCATCCGGTCCTTGAGACCGTAGACGTCCGCGTAGATCGACTCGGCGCGAGCCAACACGGCCGGAGCCGGGACCGCACCGGGAGCCGTCTGGCGGCAGCCCCAGAGTCCCACGAGCAGCGGGAGCGCACGACGGGTATGAGACACGGCTCGCAATCTAAACGTCGCCGCTACCTCCTTTCATGACTCGAACCTGGTCATCCCGCCGCTGATCGCCGGCATCCTCGCCGGCTGCGCGCCAAGCCTTAGGGCGTCGCCTCGAGCGTCAGGACCTCGAATGGACGCAGCGTGAACGAATGCGGCGTCCCCACCTCGATGTTCACGGGTGACTGGTCGCGGTCCTCCTGCCAGGGACTCCTGGCGGAGAAGGACCGCGGCGCTCCCCCCGGCAGCTCCAGCGCCTCACCGACGTCGATGTCGATCGTTTGTGGCTCGTCCTTCGGATTGCGCAACACGAGTATCCCCCGTTCCGCCCCCCACGCAGCGTGTCCGTACACCTGGAGGGAGGCGGGATCGCCCCCGACCCAGTGCGTATCGCGGAGCGTCGCCGCTCGCGCGCGGGCCCAACGGGCCGTCTCGGCCAGCGTGTCCCAGTTCTCTGCCGTGAGGAGCGACGGCGTGACATACATCTCCTGCAGCTGCGTTCCCGTTCCGAAGTAGGCACGGATCTCCGCGGTGAAATCGCCGCCGGGGTCCACCATCAGGCGATTCGCGTGTCGCGCGTAGATCAGGCCGTGCAGCATCAGCGAGTTGAGGGGGAAGAGAGGACCTTGTCGCACGATGCCGCGATAGGTGTCGGCGTCCCGATAGGTGATCCACTGCTGGCGGTCGGAGCCGACCCCCGCGAAGTCGTGATCTTCCCCGCCCCGCCAGATCGAGTCGGCGTAGCGGAGAAAAAACGGTGACGGGTAGGTCCCGGTCGTGAGATTGATGAACAGATCGGGCCGCGCCGCGCGCAGATCACCGATGAGCGCGATCATCGCGTCGAAGTCGGAATCGAACGCGCTTCCCGGAATGGCGTGCGTGACGTTCCCCGTCCCGTCGAACTTGAACTGGTTCACCCCGAAGTCGCGGATCATCGAGAGGCAGGTTTCGCGGAAACGCGCGAAATACTTCGGGCCGCTCAAGGCGAACCCACCCTCGTTCGTCTCGAACCCCTGGGCGCGCCCATACGCGAGGCGATCCTCCTTCGGCTTCCCGTACCCGCCCCACGGCGACATCCAGACACCCGGAGCGGCGCCATACCGTGCCGCCGCACGGGCGAGCGGTGTGAAGCCGTGCGGGAATCCCGCGTGGAAGTGCCACAGCGTCGCGGGGTCGTCCCATCCATCGTCGAACAGGAACGAGTCGAGCACGACCCCACGCCGCTCGTGCAGCTCGGTGCCGAATGCCGCTATGACCGCCAGCGCGCCGGCCTCGTCGAATTGGGAGAAGTAGCCGAGGTCGTACCACGAGTTGTAGTGCAGGAACGGACGGTAGGGGTGCGCCCGCTCGCGCTCGAGATACTCGAGGAACGTCCGCCGCACACTGCCCTCGCCCAGGGCGCCGATCACAGCGGAACAGACGAGCGGCGCCCCCGGCCGCAGCGGCAGCTCGCGATCGAGCCAGGCACGCGCTCGGCCCTCCTCGACACGCGATTGCGCGAGCGGATGTTCGAATCCCGCGAACCAGCCGGTCCCGACGATCGGTGAGCCACGCACCGTCCCGACTACGGTCGCACGGCCGAGGTCCAGATCGACGAGGTGAATCTCCTCGATCGCGAGCGGCTCGCCTGCGCTCGCGAGCTCGACCTCCTGGCGCAGGTACCGCGAGTCGTCCCGCAGCGTGGCGCGCCACGTGGCGTGGAATCGGCCGCCTCTATCCACAAGCTCTACAACGATTTGTCTGCCGGCCGCGCGCTCCGACAGTCGCGCCGCTCGGGGATCGGGCTGCAGTGCCTCGATCCGCGGAGCAGCCCGCACGACAAGGGCCCGCGAGCCGATCACCGTGCCGTCCCGCAGCAGCAGGACAAACACGTCCGGGGGCAGCGTCAGCGCGGCCCCGCTGGCACGGTCGACGACCCGCACCGCCGTGAGACTCCCGCCGCTGACCGACCACGACGCCGACACCAGGTCGTTCGTCAACGTCAAGTCGTCGGGAGCCGCCCGCAGGATCGCCTGCGGAAATCGAGCAGCCCATACGCCGGCCGCCGTTTGCGCGAGGAACTGGCGCCGTGAAGTCATGCGAATAGGATCACGTCGCCCCGCGACGGCAGCAAGGTGCGGCACTGCCGCAACACGCCATCATCGACCGTGGTAGACGGGATGGGTGGCGCGGTGCGATCATTCATCTCGTAGCCTCCATGGCCGACCGCCGACTCACACCACTGCCGGATGACCAGCACGGCAGCCGGCGCTGGACCCCGCCGACGCTCGCGGCGTCAGGGTCGCCACCGGTGCTGCGCGCCCCGCTGCGCAGCACCGTGTCCGTCGTGCTGATCGGTCTCGCCGCCGCCGCGTTGATCTACTCGCTGCAGCTCATCGTCGCCCGCAACCAGCGCATCCAGGTCCGCCTCGCCGAGCTGGAGGGAGACGTCAACCTGCTGAATGCACGCGAGTGGGAAGCCCGCACCGGCGTGATCAGCATAGAACACAAGAACGACATCCCCGTGAGTCAGGAGCACCTGCGGAACATTCTCGGCGAGCTGCGGCAATGGGCCGGGCAGCCTGCCCCCGTCACCGCGGCCCAGCGCCCGGCGAACAGTCCACCGCTGAGCCGGCTGCAGCAGGTGGAGTCCGACGTCAGCAAGTATCTCACCGCCGTCGACAAGATGTTCGCCCTGATCGATCGCCGGCGCGTCGAAGGCCTGGCCGTCGCCGACACCGTGGACCAGGCGTTCGAGGACCTCCGCATCTCGCTCGCTTCGGCCCGCGGCTACTATGCGACGGCCGGGAAACGGGCGATCAACGAAGCGAATCTCGCTTCCCTGATCTCCGTGTTGTTCGCGATGGGCCTGGTAGGGTTGCTGCTGGGCCGTGCCGCGCGGCAACGCACGGAGACCCAGGCGCTCACCACAGAGCGCCGCACCCTGGCGGCGAGCGAGGCAAGGTGGCGAGCGTTGATCCTGAATGGCGAGGACGCGATCCTCGTCGTATCCCCCACGGGGGCGATCAGCTACGCGTCCCCCAACGTCGACCGTGTGCTCGGCATCCCCGCAGGCGGGCTGGGTGACTCAGTGCTGTCGGCCCTGCCGCCGGACGTCCGCCCGGCGATGCTGGTGCTGCTCGAAGCGACGCAGCGGGAGCCAGGCCGGCCCCGCGTCCAGGAGCTGCAGCTCACAGGTCCGCCGGGAACCCCGACGCGCTTTCTGGAGGTCGTCGCGACGAATCTGCTCGCCGATCCGGCGCTGGGCGGGATCGTGCTCAACCTGCGTGACCTCACCGAGCGGCGCGCGATGGAGGATGCGCTGCGCGAGAGCCAGGAGCAGCTGCTGCACGCGCAGAAGATGGAGGCCCTCGGTCGTCTCGCGGGCGGCATCGCGCACGACTTCAACAACCTGATGATGGCGATCAGCGGGTACACCGAGCTGGTGCTGCAGGACCAGCGCCTCTCTCCCACGTCGCGCGAGGACGTAGCGCAGATCCGCCGGGCGGTGTTCCGCGCGGCCGAGCTCACGCAGCAGATACTCGCCTACAGCCGGCGCCAGATGCTGCAGCCGGTGCCGGTCAGTCTCAACCTGCTGCTCGGCGAGGCGAGCGGCATGCTGCGCCGGCTCATGCCTGAGAACATCGAGCTCAAGCTGGCCCTCGACCCCAAAACTCCCGACGTCCTCGTCGACCCCGGCCACATGCTGCAGGTCGTGATGAATCTCGCCCTCAACGCCCGCGATGCGATGCCCAACGGAGGGGCCCTGGGGATCCGCACGACCGTGACCGATGGCGCACCGGAGAGCGGAAACGACGCCGCCCGCCGCGTGCAGCTCGTCGTCTCGGACACCGGGACGGGAATCGACCCCAAGGTGCTGCCGCTCATCTTCGATCCATTCTTCACGACGAAGCCCCAGGGCGAGGGGAGCGGCCTCGGTCTCTCCACCGTGTTCGGCATCGTCAAGCAGAGTGGTGGCCAGATCGACGTACAGAGCGAGCTGAACCGGGGCACCACGTTCACGATCTCGCTCCCCGCCGCTCCGGCTGTCATCCCGCACGACCAAACGGCCGAAGCACAGACCCCGGCGGGCTCGGGCGGAGAAGTGATTCTCGTGGTGGAAGACGACGACCAGGTGCGCACCGTCGTGTCGAAGGGACTGCCGCGGCTCGGCTACGAGGTGCTCGTGGTGCGCAACGCCGAAGAAGCGCTCGCGCTCGTGGAGAAACACCCCGGGCGGATCGACCTGCTGCTCACCGACGTGGTGATGCCCGGGCTCTCGGGACCGCAGCTGGCCGACCGCCTCACGGCGCGCCGGCCCGAGACGCGCGTCGTGTTCATGTCCGGCTATCCCGAGGCGCAAGACCCGGCCCTCGGATTCTCTCTGGATGGCCGCAGCTACCTGCAAAAGCCGTTCGCGCTCGCGGAGCTTGCGGAGAAAATTCGCACAGCGTTGGACGAATAGCGACGGTATCGGTCATCGGTTATCGGTCGACCGGTCCGGTAGCCGATCCGCCGTGCGCACGCCATCATTAGTGCGCGTATTGACCGACAAACCGACAACCGATAACCGAGTACGCCTTCTCTATGCCCTTTCTCTCACGACAAGCTCCATACGACGTCTGCATCGTCGGGTCGGGCGCCGGTGGCGGCATGGCCGCATACACCCTCACCCAGGCTGGCGCGAACGTCGCGCTCATCGAAGCGGGCCCCTTGTGGTTCTCCACCGAGGATTCCGCCATGCTCGAGTGGGCCTACCAGTCGCCACGGCGTGGGCGGGAGACGAAGGAGCACCAGTTCGGTGGAGAGTTCGACGCGGGGTTGGGCGGCTGGAATATCGAGGGTGAGCCGTACACCACTGCACCCGGAACCCGCTTCGACTGGTTCCGCGCCCGTATGCTGGGCGGGCGCACGAACCACTGGGGCCGCATCTCGCTCCGCTTCGGCCCGTACGATTTTCGGCGCAAGTCGATCGACGGTATCGGTGACGATTGGCCGATCACGTACGACGACCTCAAGCCCTACTACGATCGCGTCGATCGGCTGATCGGCCTCTTCGGGTCGAACGAGAACCTGCCCAACGAGCCGAACGGCATCTTTCAGCCGCCGCCCCGGCCGCGCTGCTACGAGCTGCTGGTGAAGCAGGCCGCGGATCGACTCAACATCACCTGCATTCCGTCACGTCTGTCCATTATTACGAAGCCCCTCAACAACCGTCCGGCGTGTCACTATTGCGGGCAGTGCGGCCGGGGGTGTCGCACCAACTCGAACTTCTCCTCGCCCGCGGTTCTGCTCAAACCGGCACTGCAGACCGGGAAGCTCACCATCATTCCGAACGCCATGGCGCGTGAGGTGATGACGGACGCGAGTGGCCGGGCCACAGGGGTCGCCTACATCGATAAGACCACCGGACAGGATCTGCTGGTGCGGGCGCGCGTGGTCGTCCTCGCGGCGAGCGCGCTCGAGTCGGCACGCCTGTTGCTCAATTCCCGGTCCTCCCGCTTCCCGCAGGGCCTCGCCAATGCAAGTGGCACGGTGGGCAAGTACATCACCGACACCACCGGCACCGACATGGGTGGGTTCATCCCCAAACTCGTGGACGGCCTGCCGCACAACGAAGACGGCGTCGGCGGGATGCACCTGTACATGCCCTGGTGGCTCGACAACAAGAAGCTCGATTTCCCCCGCGGCTATCACATCGAGGTCTGGGGCGGCCGCGGCATGCCGAGCTACGGCTTCATGGGCGGGATCCAGACGCTGCCGGGCGCGGGCGGTGGCTACGGCAAGGAGTTGAAGCAGAAGTACCGCCATTACTACGGTTCGATGGTGGGATTCTCGGGCCGCGGGGAGATGATCCCCAACGACGACTGCTACTGCGAGATCGACCCCGACATGGTGGACCGCTGGGGCATCCCGGTGCTGCGGTTCCACTGGAAATGGTCGGATCACGAGATCAAACAGGTCAAGCACATGCAGGACACCTTCGAGGCATTGATTCACGAGATGGGCGGCACGCTGCTGTGGGGCAAACCCGGTCCGGAGGAGAACTACGGCATCGCCCCCGGCGGCCGCATCATCCACGAGCTCGGCGCCACCCGCATGGGTAGTAATCCCCGGACGTCCGTGCTCAACGCGAACTGCCAGGCGTGGGACGTGCAGAACCTGTTCGTGGCCGACGGCGGACCGTTCGTTTCGCAGGCCGACAAGAACCCGACGTGGACGATCCTGGCGCTGTCGATGCGTACCAGCGACTACATCACCGATCAAATGAAGAAGGGAGCACTGTGATGGATCGTCGCCAGGCGGTAGAGCTGCTCGGCACCGTGCCGTTCGCGGGGACCTTCGGACTGTCGCCGGCCGCGGCGCAGCGCGGCTCGCGCTTCCTGCGCGAACTGGCTACAGCGCCGGTCCAGGCCTACGCCCCGAAGTTCTTTTCGCCGCACGAGTGGCAGATAGTCCGGCTGCTGGTCGATCTCGTGATTCCCAGGGACGAGCATTCCGGGAGCGCCACGG
This sequence comes from Gemmatimonadales bacterium, assembly GCA_033853695.1. Classification (GTDB taxonomy): domain Bacteria; phylum Gemmatimonadota; class Gemmatimonadetes; order Gemmatimonadales; family GWC2-71-9; genus DASTHG01. The sequence continues at coordinate 53,751 of JAWOLH010000030.1, forward strand.
ACGCCCAGGTTCCGGAGTTCATGGACTTCATCCTGACCGAGTATCCCGAAGAGCAGCTGTGGATGCGCGGCGGCCTCGCCTGGCTCGACAACGAAGCCCGGCGGCGCTTTGATACGGACTTCGCGAGCTCCCAGGATGCGCAGCGCAGCGCCATCCTCGACGACATCGCGTGGCCCGACAAGGCACCCGCCGCCGTGCATCAGGGAGTGAGTTTCTTCAACCACTTCCGGGATCTCACCGCCTCCGGATTCTGGTCCAGCCAGATGGGTGTCGCCGATCTGCAGTACAAGGGCAACGTGTTTGTGATGAATTGGCAGGGGTGCCCACCGGAGCAGCTCGCGAAACTCGGTGTGCGGTATTCGGACTGAGCCAGGGCAGACCGACCTCGGGGCCGTGTCCCGGGGTTCCCAACCTCGAGGGGGACGAGGGTGAGTCAGAAACGGCTGGGAGTCGGGTTCATCGGCAGCGGGTTCAACGCCCGCTTTCACATGCTGGCCTTCCAGGCGATCCGGGACGCCGACGTCCTGGGGGTGTGGAGCCCGAACCGGGCGCACGCCGAGTCTGCGGCGACACTGGCGCGCGAGCTCGACATCGGGGCGGCGAAACCGTTCGCTTCGATCACCGACATGATCGCCGATCCCGCGATCGACGCCATCTGGCTCACCGGGCCCAACTACGCGCGCATCGAGAACGTCGAAGCACTGGTCGACGCCCTGCAGCGCGGCCGCGGATCGCTCACGGGAATCGCCTGCGAGAAGCCCCTCGCCCGTAACCTCGCCGAGGCGACACGCGTCCTCGCGCTCGTGAAGAGCGTCGAGTTGAAACACGGCTACCTCGAGAACCAGGTCTTCTCCCCCCAGGTGGATCAGGGGCGCAACATCCTGTGGACCCGTGGCGCCGCGCTCACGGGACGCCCCTACCTCGCCCGCGCCGCCGAAGAGCATTCGGGACCACACATGCCATGGTTCTGGAGAGGAGACATGCAGGGCGGCGGCGTCTTGAACGACATGATGTGCCACTCCGCCCTCGTCGTGCGCCACCTGTTGACCCGGCCCGGGGAGCCCTTGTCGTCCGTCGAGCCGGTGCGGGTCACCGGGCACATCGCGAGCCTCAAGTGGAGCCGGCCCGAATACGCCAAACGGCTCACGAAGATGATGGGGAAGGACGTGGACTACACCACGCACCCATCCGAAGACTTCGCAAGTGTGATGATCGAATTCGAAACCGCCGACGGCCATCGCGTGCTGGGGGAGGCCTCCACATCGTGGAGCTTCGTCGGCGCGGGCCTGCGACTCTCCGCCGAGCTGCTCGGCCCCGAGTATTCGATGTCGTGGAACACGCTCGACACCGGACTCAAGCTCTTCTTCAGCCGCGAAGTGCGCGGCAAGTCCGGCGAGGACCTGGTGGAGAAGCAGAACGCCGAGGTCGGGCTGATGCCGGTCGTGACGAGTGAGGCGGCTGCGTACGGCTATGAGGCGGAGGACCGGCATTTCGTGCGCGTTTTCCTCGGCAAGGAGTCTCCCCGGCTCACTCTCGACGACGGCCTCGAGGTCGTCAAAGTGTTGATGACGGCGTACCAGAGTGCCGAACACGGGAAGACGCTGGCGTTTCCGCCTCCCGGGCTCGAAGGGTTCGTGCCGGCGGTCGCGAGCGGAACGTGGAAGCCGTGAGGTCCATGATGGCGGTACGAGTCTTGCGGCCGGCCCGAGCCGGGGGGATCCGACCGTCATGACCCTGGACACGACGCAGGCCTACCGCGTGCTTGGCCTCGTTCCGGGCGCCACCATGGACGAGGTCAAGACGGCGTATCGCGATCTGGCGCAGGTGTGGCACCCGGACCGCTTTCCCGACAACACCCGCCTGCGCGAAAAGGCGCAGGTGAATCTGCAGCGCATCAACGAAGCCTACGCGCTGCTCCGTGATCGTCCGCCGGCGCCAGCGACCGAAGCCAATCATCGCGGTCCCGCTCCCCATGCCCCGCAACAGATGAAGTACTCGCTGTTCACGGGCAGCATGAATGCGGTGCGCCATTCCCTGAAGGTGCTCTGGCCCAGCGCGACGTACCTCCGCAAGCCGCGGCGACGACTGCCTCCGCCCGCTTGGATCATCTTCGGGGCGCTCGCCCTGCTGGTGGCCGCGTTCGGGGTCGTGGCGCTCGTGTACCAAGGATTACTGGACTTCTAAGCGACCTTCGGCCAGCAGCAGCTCCGCGTTGAGAATCGCCGCTCCCGCCGCTCCCCGAATCGTGTTGTGCCCGAGCGCCACGAAGCGATGCCCCAGCACGCGGTCGCGAGCGATGCGACCTACCGTGATGCTCATGCCGCGCTCCGTATCGCGATCGAGCCGCGGCTGCGGTCGATCGGGCTCGGCCCGCACGATCACCGGATGACGGGGAGCGCTCGGCAGCTGCAGGCGCTGCGGCACGCCGACGAAGCCCGCCATCGCGTCGGCGAGTGCCCCGGGTTCGGCGTCCCGCGCGAGACGCACCCGGATCGCCACGAGATGACCGTCCACCACGTTCACACGATGACACTGCGCGCTGACCGCGATCTCGGCGGCAGCGATCGCCCCACCTTCGAACCGGCCGAGGATCTTCCGGGTCTCGCGCTCGATCTTCTCCTCCTCGCTGTCGATGAAGGGCACGACATTGTCGATGATGTCGAGGGAGGCCACGCCGGGATACCCGGCGCCGGAAACGGCCTGGAGCGTCGTTGCGACCACCGCCTCGACGCCGAACCGCGCGTGCAGGGGCGCGAGCGCCAGGGCGAGGGTGATGGCGGAGCAATTGGGATTCGTAACGACAAAACCCCGGCGATCGCGACCGTCGAGAATCGCGAGATGGTCCGGGTTGACCTCGGGGATGATGAGGGGGACGTCCGCGTCCATCCGGCAGGAGGACGAATTGCTGATGACGGGATACCCGGCGGCCGCAAAACTTCGCTCCACGCCCCGCGCGAGGTCCGCGGGCAGGCTGGAGAATACAACATCGCAATCGAGCGGGGGACACGGTGCCTGGACCGGCAATGCGCGAACCGGCTCGGGCATGTCACCCGGCAGGCGCCAGCTGCACGCCTCCGCATAGGACTTCCCTTGCGACCGGTCCGAGGCCGCGAGGGCGGTAACCCGGAACTGGGGATGCGACTCGAGCAGCTGTACCAATCGCTGTCCTACCGTCCCCGTCGCCCCGAGGATGCCGACCCGCATCATCGCAGCGCCTCCTCCAGGAGCGTCGCCGCGTCCGTGTGATCGTCGCGGTACTTCACGATGACCGGGGCGTAGAGCGACAGACGCCACGTGGCGCCGTGACCCGATGTCAGTGCACGCGCGCCGGGAACCACCACCGCACCCTCGGGAATCTCCAGGGCGCCGCCCCCGGAGCGTCGATAGATCTGTCCGCGCACCAGGTCGTGAACCGGTGTCGACCCGGTGAGGATCGTGCCGGCGGCGAGCACCGCACCCCGACGCACGATCGTCCCTTCATAGACCCCCGAGCCGCCTCCGACCAGCACGTCATCCTCGATGATCACGGGGAGCGCTCCCACCGGCTCGAGGACACCGCCCACCTGGGCCGCCGCGGAGAGGTGGACGCGCTTGCCGATCTGGGCGCACGAGCCGACGAGGGCGTGGCTGTCGATCATCGTGCCCTCGTCCACGTATGCGCCGACGTTCACGTACATCGGCGGCATGCAGACGACTCCGGGCGCGACATAGCTGCCGTCTCTGATGCTCGATCCACCCGGCACGATCCGGATCCGGTCGGCGAGCGTCGTGGGGCGGATCGGATAGGTGTCCTTATCGAAGAATCGCTGCGTGGCGTTCGCCGACATGTCGACGAGCGCGCCCATACGAAAACCGAGAAGGATGCCCTCCTTCACCCAGGTGTGCACCTGCCAGGCGCCGGTCGCCTCTCGCTCCGCGGCGCGGACGGTGCCCCGGCTCAACGCCTCACGGAATTCCTGGAAGACAGCACGATCGGCGTCGGTGTACGATGAGCGATCCCCCTTCGCGAGGGCCGTGATGCGCTCACGCAATGACATGCGCGGCCGACCTCACGACCCCGAGATCACGGAGCAGCTCCCGCAGGCGCCCCCGCGTCCGCTCTTGCACCGGAACGAGGGGTAACCGGAATCGCTCCTCCACGAGGCCCATCAACGCCATCGCGGCCTTCACGGGGCCCGGATTGGACTCGAGAAAATTCGCGTCCATCAGGGGCAGCAGCCGGAAGTGCAAGTCACGGGCGGCGTCCCAGTCCCCCTGGAGAGCCAGCTCGGTGAGCCGGGACATCAGATCGGGGACTTCGTTGGATACCACGGAGATGATGCCCTCGGCACCGAGTGCGATGAGCGGCAATGTGATGGCGTCGTCTCCGGAGAGCACGCGGAACCCTTTCGGACGATCCCGGAGAATCGCCATGATCTGCGCCAGATTCCCGGATGCTTCCTTCACCGCGACGATATTCTCGCAATCGCGCGCCAGCTCGAGCACCGTCCCGGCCTCGATATTCGAGCCCGTGCGGCCGGGGACGTTGTACAGAACGACGGGGAGGTCCGGGACCGCCTTGGCGACCGCCTGGTAATGGGCGCGCAGGCCCGCCTGCGTCGGCTTGTTGTAGTACGGCGCAACGACGAGCACGGCGTCGGCGCCCGCAGCCTTCGCCCGCCGCGCGCGCTCCACGGTGCCCGCGGTGGCGTTGCCCCCTGCCCCGGCGATGACGCGAGCCCCATCCCGGCCGCGCGCCACGGCGACCGTCCCCGCGATCACCCGTTCCTGCTCCTCATCGGTCAGCGTGGCGCTTTCCCCGGTCGTCCCGCAGGGCACGAGCAGGCGTACCCCTCCGGCGATCTGACGCTCGACCAGGACACGCATCCGCTGGTCGTCGACGGCGCCGTCCGGCGCGAAGGGCGTCACCAGGGCCGTGCCGCAGCCCCGCATCCATTCGACGGACATGGTCATCCGGTGGTGGTCCTCACAGTGGCGAGGATATCGTCGAGCACGTCTTCGAAGGCGAACACGCCGCGGCGACCGACGATCCAGCCCGCCGCCAGCAGCGCTCCGGCGGCAAAGCCGTCACGGGACCGCGCTTCGTGCTCGAGCGTGATATGGTCGGCCGCTGCATCGAAGCCGACGCGATGCGTCCCGGGTATTGCCCCGGCTCGCGTCGAGGCGATCGGTACCGGCCGCGCGCTCATCGGCGTCAGAATCTGGCGGAGCTTGAGCGCCGTCCCCGACGGTGCGTCCCGCTTTTGAGCGTGATGCGCCTCCTCGATGAAGGCGTCAAACCCGGGCAGACCCGCGAACAACTCGGCGGCGCGCGCGACCAGGCGATAGAACAGGTTGACGGCAACGGAGAAGTTCGCGCCGTAGACGAGCGCTCCTCCGGCCCGCTCCATCGTCTCTCGCACCGCAGCGACGTGATCACCCCATCCCGTCGTTCCTTCGACGAGCGGCGTGCCGGCCCGTGCGCATGCCGCGACGTGCCCCAGTACGGCGCCGCCCGCCGAAAAATCGATCACCGCATCATGGCCTTTGAGCAGCGCCGCAAGCCGGTCTTCGCTGCTCGAGTCGCGAGAAGTTACCACGACACCGATCTCATGCCCGTTGGCCACCGCGATGTCCGCGACTCGGCTCCCCATCCTGCCGTGGCCGATGAGCGCGAGCCTCATGCCGGTGCCCCGGCCGCGCTCGAAGCGGGGCGATCCCCTGGTGCCTCCTGCCGGGCGAGTGACCGGACCAGCCGGGCGTACAACGCGACACCCTGCGCCAGCTCCGTCTTGGCAATCCGCTCATGATCGGTATGCGCGTCATGAATCGATCCCGGCCCGAGGAGCAGCGGTGTCCCCCAATGGCCGAGGTGGGCCGTGTCGGTGGTGAACCCCACGACGCACTGCTCGAAGCCGGGAACGCCCAGCAGCCGTACCGGCGGCGTCACGCTGAGTCGCTCGACTTGGGCCTGACCGCCCACGACCCGTTCGAGCTGTGTCTGCACTGCGTCGGCATCCGTCACCAGCCGGAAGTGCAGGTCCGCCCGGGCCTCGGTCGCAAGTACGTTGGTGCGCGTGCCGCCGGAAATCACGCCGATGTTGCACGTCGTTGTGCCGAAGAAGCCGTCCTCGGGCCACGCGGTCCGGCGCACGTCCGCCAGGACGTCGAGCAGCCGGTCAACGGCCGAGGTCCCGCGCTCGGGGTACGCCGAGTGCCCCCCCGACCCTTCGGTGCGGAGCGCGATGCGCAGTGAGCCCTTGCAGCCGACCGCGAGCCTGTTGTCGGTGGGCTCGCCGACGATGATGTAGCGGCATTCCCGGGCCCGGGGATGCGCATTCGCCGCCCGGGCCCCGAGACTCCCCATCTCTTCATCCACTACGAACAGCAATCCGATCTCGGCGAACGCCTCGGCGCGCAGCCGTTCCGCAGCGGCGATCTGAGTCGCGATGATTCCCTTCGAATCGCAAGCGCCCCGTCCGTAGAGAAAGTCGCCGTCCTCGTGCGAGCCGATGAAGGGCGGCACCGTATCGAGGTGGGTGCACAGGACCACACGCGGGGCCGCGCCGGTCGTCGCCAAGAGATTGGGGCGACCGGGCAGGGCATCGACCAGCTCGACGCGATATCCGAGTTCGCCCAGGTAGCCGGCGAGAAAACGCGCGATCGGTGCCTCGTCACCCGAAATGGACGGCACGTCGATGAGGAGGCGAGCCAGGGCCCCGACGTCCAACGCGGTCCCTGCCCCGGGCTGGACCACCGGAGTGGCTCGCGTGCCCGCTGATGCCTCGTCGCCCTCGAACAGAGCCGCATGCAGGCGCAGGACCGTCTCGCCCACCTGCGCCTCATCCACGACGAACGTCAGATTGACACTCGAAGCACCCTGCGAAACGAGCGGGACGCTGATATCGCGGATCGTTTCGAACACGCGGGCCGCGATACCGGGGGTGCGCCGCAATCCCTCCCCTACGACGCACACGAGTGCCCGCCGTGGCTCGATTTCCACCACGCCGAGCGGCTCGAGGTCCTCGAGGAGGCGGGCCAGCGCCTCGGTGCGCTCCACGGCGATAGAGGCGCCGGCCTCGGAAGTGGACACGACGTCGACCGACGTGCGATGGCGGTCGAGCACGTCGAACAGGGCGCGCAGGAAGTCGTGAGCGCTGCGCGTACGGGCGGCGGTCACCCGTACGACGGCGATCCCCTTCTTGTGCGCGATCGCCTTCACCGTGTCGGGCCAGATGTCGGCTTCGGCGGTGACGAGGGTCCCGGGCCCATCGGCGGCGTGCGAGTTGCAGATCCGCACCGGAATGCCCCGATCGAGCGCCGGCGCGATCGTCCGCGGATGGAGCACCTTGGCGCCGAAATACGCGAGCTCCGATGCTTCCGCGTAGGACAACCGCGGCACGGTACGTGCCGCGGGCACGATCCGCGGATCCGCGGTGAGCACGCCGCTCGTATCCGTCCAGATCTGAATCTCGGCCGCGTCCAGGGCCGCGCCGATGAGCGCCGCGGAGTAATCCGAGCCGCCCCGGCCGAGGGTAGTCGTGGTACCCCGGCGCGACGCGGCGATGAAGCCTCCGAGTACCGGGATCGCGCCCTGTTCGATCAAGACTCCGAGCTGTTCTCGCGTGCGCCGCGTGGTTTCGGCCAGATCGGGAGCCGCCCGCCCGGGCGTCTCATCGGTCGTGATGCAGCGGCGAGCATCCACGTTCCGGGTGGAGAGACCGCGCGCCTCGAGCACCGCGGTGACCAAGGCCGCGGAGAGGAGCTCGCCCGTCGCAACGACCTCGTCCTGCCGCGCCGCGCGCGTGTCCGGCGCGCGGGCGATGTCTGTCAGCGTTCGCTCGAGCCGGGTCTGCGCGCGAGCGAGCTCCGCCTCGAACGCCGCGGTCGCGACCGGGGCCAGCAACCGCCGGGCGATGGTGCGGTGGCGCTCGACTTGGGAGGCGAATCCCGCGAGCGCGGCGGCGGAATCGCCGGTCGCCGCCACGGCACCCGCTGCAGCGACGAGCGCATCCGTCACTCCGCTGAGCGCCGAGACGACGATGACGGGCCGCGCTCCGCCGTGCGTGCGCACGATGCCAGCGATGCGGTCGAGGGCGTCGACATCGCCGACCGACGTTCCTCCGAACTTCAGGACGACGGGCCTGGTCATGAGACGTGGAATGCTGCCCAACTCACGGCGGGCATGTCAAGGCGAAGCCGACCCTCAGCGACGTCCCAGCACGACGGCGAGCACGATCTCGATCAGGATCAGGAGGATGATGGCCACCTCGAGCATCTCGTTCCGCGCCGCCATCGACTCGTCGTTGAGCATCTCGTAGGTCTGGTGCAGGATTCCGAGCTTGTGGTCGACCCCGCCGCGCCAGGCCCGCTCGCGGAATACCTCAAGCGCGGCGGCGTACACGCGCGCCAGGAAAATGTCGTCGGTGACCTTGAGGGCGTTCTGTGTCCGCTCGACGATCTCGGTCGAGTCGGCCACGAGCGTCTGCAGAGCGGTGAGCAACGAGGCATAGCGCCTCCCGAGGAGCGCCGTTGGCCCGCTGCGGGCGGCCGCGATGCGATCGTACATCCGGGGCAGCTCGGCGTCGAGTAACGCGTCGTAATAACGTAGCTCGAGCAGCTGGGCGTTGGCGAACTCGAGAATCAGCTGGACGTCGCTCTCCCCCTCCGTCGGGTCGAGCACCAGCGCCGTGTTCCAGGTGATGATGGCGAGGTCGTCCGGGTAATACGAGAACCAGTGCGGCAGCAGCTCCTTCCGCGCCTGCTCGGAAATGGCCCGATCCTCGTTGAGAAGAAGGGGAGCTACGTCGAGCTCGCGCACGATGCTCGCGGGGAGCGCCGTTCCGGCGCCGTCTTCGAGCCGCGTGAACCGGTAGACGACGTAGTCCTCGCTCACTGGGGCGATCTGCGGCCGGGCGATGGCGGGGGCGATGCGCGCCGCCAGTTCCCTGATGCGGCGATCGAACCCCGCCTTGGCGGCGCGGGACAGATCGGCCGAATCGGCGAACGGAGCCAGCGCCGACCATGCCAGGGCGCCGGGAACGTCGCAGCGCATCCGCAACGAAATCACGCCGAAATCGAAGATGCGCGCCGAGACCAATGCGTCGTGGCTGTACCCCGCCGCCGTGAAGCGTTCCTGGCCGAGGGCGAGCGTGATCGGCGGATTCTTGATGCGAATCGCCTGGGCCTCTGCCCGCCGGAGCTGCTCCAGTTTCAGGCGTAGCGCCTCCCGATCCTCGGGGCTGGCGGCGAGAACATCGAGCGCCCGCTCGAGATCGATCTCGTAGCCGACGTCGTACAGGCGGTACAGGACGACGGCGCCGACGACCCGCGGCTCGGACACAGGCATTCCCTCGATTCCTCCGTTATCTTAGGCCCATGCCGTTCCACCGCTGCACGATTCACAAGGACGACGGGACCACCCTCGCGAGCGCCGTCGACGTCAATCTCGTCGAGATGCAGCGCGACGATGGGTCCCAGTGGCACGGCACGATGACGATCCCGCATCTCGCCGGCCTGGAAGCGGGCCGCCGCTACCGCATCGTGCTCGACGACGGCCGCCAGAGCGAATTCATGGTGCGCCGCAACACCTTCGCCGGGGGCACCGACCGCGCCGTCGCCATCCAGGGGATGGGTCCGCTGCGCTGAGGTTAGGACCCCCCTCCCAGATTGTCGTGCAGATACCGGACGAGACGCTGCCAGGCGTCCGCCGCGGGAGCCGTATTGGTCGCCGGATCGCGGTCCACCCACAGCCAGAACCCGTGTTGCACCGGATCGTAGACGTGGATGTCGTTCGTGATCCCGATCGAATCGAGCACGGAGCGGAACCGCGCGACCATCGCCGGCGTGATGTTCTTGTCCTGTCCCGCAAACGTTCCGTAGATCGGATGGTGAATGCGCTTGAGCTGCGCGGGATCGGTCACCAGCATCCCGTAAAAGATCGCCGTCGCCTGATGCTCGGCGCCGCCGAGGGCGTAGCTGAGCGCAATCCCGCCCCCAAAGCACCACCCCATCACCCCGACCTTGCCGGTGACGTCCGGCCGCGCCCGGAGAAACGTCTGGGCGGCGTCGAGATTGGCGATGAGCCGGTCGAGATGCGCGCGGGCGTCGTTCATCAGCGCCACATTCTCCTGCGGAGTGCTGCCCCTCTTTCCCTCGTAGAGGTCGGCGACGAGCGTCACGTAGCCGTGGGTCGCGAACATGTCGGCCACCTGGCGGTCGCGGTCGTCGAGGCCGTCCCACTCGTGAATCATGATCAGAGCTGGGAAAGGTCCCTTCCCGCTCGGCAGCGCGAGGTAGCCGGCGGTTAGCGTGTCGCCCGGGACGTACCGCACGGTCTTGCCGCTCGGCGGCGGTGCCTTCCCGAGAATGGCGTCCGGAATCGATGATTCCTGCGCGGCGGCCGCGATCGGGAACGCCAGCGCGGCGAGCAGAGCGAGTCGTATCACCATCCGCCTCACTTTTTAGACGTTGAATCGGATGTGCAGGATGTCGCCATCCGTGACGATGTAGTCCTTCCCTTCAATCTGCAGCTTGCCGGCGTCTTTCACCGCCTGCTCCGTCCCGTACTGCATGAACACCGCGTAGGGAATCACCTCGGCGCGGATGAACCCGCGCTCGAGATCGGAATGGATGCGTCCGGCCGCCTGACGGGCGTTGGCCCCGCGCCTGATGGGCCAGGCCCTCACCTCGTCGGGTCCCACGGTGAAGAAGGAAATGAGGTCGAGCAGCCCGTAGGACGTCCGGATGAACCGGGTCAGCGCCGATTCCTTCAGTCCCAGGTCCTCCAGGAACGCGGCCCTATCACCCGGGTCCATCGCGGCGATCTCCGCCTCCACGCTCGCCGAGAGTACGAGCCCAGCCGCGTGCAGCTGCTTCAGCCGGTCCACCAGGGGCGCGGGGAGCGGCTGGGACGCCTCCGATTCACTGCGATTCAACGCGACGAGCAATGGACGGTCGGTGAGCAACCCGTACCCCTTGAGGTACTCGCGATTGAGGGCCGCCGGCGGGAGAGTACGCAGGGGCAGCTCTCGCTCCAGCGTTTCCTTCATTAGTTGAAAGGCCGCGAGCTCGAGCGCGTCCGGCTTGTCCTTCTTGGCGCGGTCGAGTCGCTTCTCCACGATGTCGAGATCGGCGAGCACGCATTCGGTGTGAAACGCCTCGAGATCCGCCAACGGGGCCGCGGCGGCTTCGATCGCCGGGTTCGGGAACGCCCGCAGCACGAGGCAGAGCACTTCCTGGTCGCGAATCTGCTGCAGCGCTTTGCGCGAGAGCCCCTTGTGGTCGGCGCCGTGCTCCCCGGGGACGTCGCAGAACACGACTTCGGCGTAGGTGGTCTTCTTCGGAGAAAAGATCTTGCTCAGCGTGTCGATCCGTTCGTCGGGGACCTTGACCGTGCCAAGCCGCAGCTCGCCACCATAGCCGGTCGGCACGGCGAGCCCCGTCATCGTGTTGAAGACCGTCGTCTTACCCGATCCGGCAAAGCCCACGAGTCCGACTTTCACTTGCGGCTCAGGCTCTTGTTCGGCACGCTAGGCCTCCGACCCAATCAGCTCGCAGAACTTCTGCAAATCGATGTTGCCCCCCGACACGATCGCCACGATCGGCCCAGAGCCGGCCTTTCCCGTCAACGCCGCGGCGAGCGGCAGCGCTCCCGCCCCCTCGGCAATCACCCGCGCTCTCTCCGCCATAATGCGCATCGCCCGCTTCGTCTCCTCGAGGGTAACGACGATCGAGCCGTCGGCAACCGGTTTCATGCGCTGCCACATGCGGGGAAAGACGCTCTTGCCGCCGGCGCCGTCCACGAAGGTCGCCTGCCAGCCGGCGAACACCTGTGGGGACCCGCGCTCGAACGAAAGCGCCGCCGGAGCAGCCGTCTCCGGCTCGGCGCCCCAGACGCGGATCCCGGGCCTGAGCGCCTTCACGGCGCTGCCAACACCCGTAATCAACCCGCCGCCGCCGATGGCCGCGATGACTGCAGCGCTGTCCGGGGCATCCTCCAGGATTTCCAGACCCATGGTCGCATGCCCGGTGATGAAATTCTGATCGTCGAACGGATGCACGAACGTCCCCTCGACGCCGGGATAGGCGCGGTCATCGAGCGCCTGCCAGGCGACCTCGTACGGCACGAGCACGAGCGTCGCTCCCAGTGCTCGCATGCGCTCGAGCTTCGCGATCGGGGCCGTCTCGATCGCCACCACCGTGCACGGCACGCCGGCCTTCCGCGCGGCGTACGCGACGCCCTGGCCTGCGTTCCCCGCGCTGATCGTCCACACGCCGCGGCGTCGCTCGGCCTCCGACAGGAGGGCCACGGCATTGGCGGCGCCCCGCAGCTTGTACGCGTTGATCGGCTGCAGATTTTCGAGCTTGAGCCGGATATCGGGAGCGCCGGGCCCCAGCTCGAGGCGCACGAGCGGCGTGCGCACGATGGTCCCTGCGATGCGCACGCGGGCATCGCGGATCTCGGCCAACTCGATGGGACGGACCGGATCAGGAGCCGCCGGCATGGCGCTCGTACACCAGGGCGGCGGACACCACATCTTCGACGGCGACCCCGACCGACTTGAAGAGTGTGATCTCCTCCGGGTTCAGGCGACCCGGCTTCTTCCCGGCCACGACCTCACCGATCTCTCCCACGACGTTGCCGGCCGCGATCACGTCGCCCGATTCCTTGCAGGCGGCCTCGCGCGAGTCCACGAAGACGCGGGCCCGCGTCACCAGGTCGTCATCGAGCTCCCGCCAGTCCGGGCGGGTCGCCCCGATCGCGTTCACATGTGTGCCGGGAGCAAGCCAGCGCCCCTCGAGCACCGGCGTCCGCGAGTTGACCGCGACGACCACGACATCCGCTCCGCGCACCGCCTCCTCGGCCGTCTGCGCCGCCCGCACCCCGCGCCGATCGGCGAACGCCTTCGCGTTGCGCGGACTCCAGACCCGAACATCCCAGAAGGGCCGCACCAGTCGCAGCGCCTCGAGGTGGCTCCCCGCCTGAACACCCGATCCCAGGATCGCGAGAACCGATGACTCCGCGCGCGCCAGACACTTCGTGGCGACCGCGGACGCGGCCGCGGTCCGCATTTCCGTGATGAGACGGCCATCCATGATGGCGAGCGGTGCGCCGGTCTCGGGCTGGAACAGCGCGATCACCGCATGGTGTGTCGGCACGGCGGTATTGCCGGGGTAGAAGGTGACCAGCTTAGCGCCGAGTGATCCCGCGTAGGCAGGCATGACCCCGAAGAAGCCCTGGTGATCGGCCACCGGGACGACGACCCGCACCGGTTGAACGACGCGGCCCGCCGACAGATCGGTCAGCGCCCGCTCCACGGCAGGAATCAGCTCCGGGTACCGCAGCAGCCGTTGAACGGCGTGCTCGTCGAGGATGACGATACTGGCTACCTCTTGAGCGGGGCGCGCGCCACGACGATGGTGACGTTGTCGCTCCCCCCTCGCTCCAGCGTCAGGGCAAGCAGGTCGCTACACACCTGCTCCGCCGATTGCATCTTGCCCAGCCGCTCGGAGATCTCGTCGTCCCGCACGTGCTTGGTCAGCCCGTCTGTGCACAACAGGAGTACGCAGCCGCGGCTTGTAACGTCGATCCGCGTCACTTCGGGGGTCGTCTCCGGGCCCCCGATCGAGCTGGCCAGGACGTGGCTGAACGGGGATGCCGCGGCGCGGTCCGGCGGCAGGGCCCCTTTGTCCACGAGATCCTGCGCCATCGTTTGATCGCGGGTGATCTGCTGCAGGTCGCCATCATAGAAGTAGTAGCAACGACTGTCACCGACCTGCACGACGTACAGCCACGGCCACACCGCCATCCCGAGCGTCAGCGTCGTCGCCATGCTCTTCGTCGATGGACGTCCCGAGGCCGCCGCCCGGGCGGCTGCCTCGGCACGCACCGTGGCATCAGCTTCGAGCGCCGCCGCCCGCAGCGCGGTGAGAAACTCTTCGTCGTGCTGCGAGCCCATCGCAGGGTAGCTACGCAGCGTGGACGTGACGTAGCGCATGATCGTTTCGACCGCGATTTGACTCGCCTCGCCACCGGCCGCCCCGCCTCCCACACCGTCCGCAACGAGCATCACCGTCGCCAGCCGCTGGCCGCGCGCCGTGAGACTCTCGGGGTTGGGCAGGCTCGTCGCGTGAATGACGGCCTGGGGGTGCACCGTGCACAGCAGGAAGTGATCCTGGTTGTCCTTGCGAACCTTGCCGGGGTGCGTCAATCCGAAGAGGTCGAGCTCGTCGTCGCGTGGTTTCGCGCCGATCTCTCCGGTGACCCGCCCGGAACGCAGCTGCGCGGTTGTCATGCGCGTCCTCGTTTTCCGCTCGCCTACAGACTCCATCCGGGGCGATAGGCGGGCTGAATGAGCTCCTGCGGCACCTGCACGTTCGTCACGGCACCGGTCGCGGGGTCGATCTCGAGCGTCCTTCCCAGCCGCACGGAAAGACAGCCGAGCAGCACCATCTCGGTGAACGGCCCGGAGTAGGTATCGAACGCCGATCCCGCGGGGGCGCCCCCCTTGCACGCCGCGATCCACTCGGCGTACACCCCGGCCGAGCGCGGGTATTTCTGCGGCACTGGATGCGCCGTGACGTCGGCCATGCGCGCCGCATCGAGCAACGTCGGGTCGTCGCCGTAGGTGCCGGCGACCAGCTTGCCGCCGGAGCCGATCCACAGCTGGCCGCCGCCGTCATCCGGGGGCCAAGCGGCGTCCTCCGAGACCTCCGGTGGACGCGGCGGGTAGAGCGCGCCGTCCTGCCAGATGACTTTCACTTCGGGACGGCTCCCCTTGGCGGGAAAGAAGTAGGTGATCCGCGACGTGGCGGGCGACGTCTCCTTGAAGCGCGGCGTCGACTCCGGTTCGATCCGGCTCGGATATCCAAGGCCCAGGGTCCAGAACGCGGCGTCCATGATGTGACATGCCATGTCGCCCAGTGACCCGGTGCCGAAATCCCACCATCCGCGCCACTTGAAGGGCGCGTAGGCGGGGTTGTAGGGGCGCTCTGCCGCCGGTCCGAGCCAGAGATTCCAGTCGAGCCATTCGGGGACGTAGAACTCCTCGAGTGGGCGCTCGATACCTTGCGGCCACCACGGCCGATTGGTCCAGAAGTGCACCTCGCGCACCGTCCCGATCGCGCCCGCCTCCACCCACTCGCGGATGAGGCGTGTCCCCTCGTGGGTGTGTCCCTGATTGCCCATCTGGGTCGCCACCTTGAAGCGCCGCGCCGCCTGCTCGAGCGCCCGCACCTCACCGAGCGTGCGCGCCAGCGGCTTCTGAATGAACGCGTGCTTGCCCAGCTTCATCGCGGCGAGCCCGGCGGCGGCGTGGGAGTGATCGGGGATCGACACGGTCACGGCGTCGATGTTCTTCCCCTCCCTGTCGAGCATCTCGCGGTAGTCGCGGAAGCGCTTCGCCTCGGGATAGTGCTGGAACGCGTCCAGCGCCATGTGCCAATCGACGTCGCACAGCGCATAGATGGTTTCGGTCGCGACGCCGTCGATGTCGGAGCGACCCTTGCCGCCACACCCGATGCAGGCGATGTGAAGCTTGTCGGACGGGGCCGTGACTCCCCGGCCGAGCACGTGCCGCGGCACGATCGTGAACGCCGCGCCCGCGGCAACATCTCCGACGAACCGCCTCCGTGTGATGCGCTTCCGCGCCATACGCCTTTCTCCTTGCGTCGTTACCCCTGCGCCTCTTCCCTACACCTTCGTGTTTGTCGGCCGGAACATCACCGTGAAGAACAGCAGGACGACCGCCGCGAACGCGGCCGGCAGTATCCAGAAGCTGCGCCACTGCTCGAGGGTGAGCTGCGTCGCGGTGCCGAGGAACCGGTTGAACACTCGCCCGGCCACCTGGGCGCCGATCAGCATGCCGAGGCCGTAGGTGACGAGGACCAGGAACCCCTGCGCCTGCCCGCGCACCGCCGGTGTCGACCGCTTGTCGACGTAGATCTGGCCGGTCACGAAGAAGAAGTCGTAGCACACCCCGTGCAGCAGAATGCCGATGACGATCAAGCTGATGATCGCGTTGGGCGCGGCAATCGAGAAGAGACCGTACCGCAGCACCCAGGCCGCCATGCCCAGCATCAGCATCCGCTTCACGCCCAGGCGGAGAAACATCAGCGGCATGAGCAGCATGAACCCGGTCTCGGACATCTGTCCGAGCGTCTGGACCGCCGCGATCTTCGTGACGCCGGCATTCCCCAGGTAGAGCTGCGTGAAGTTGTAGTACGCCGCGAGCGGGATGCACAACAGGAACGAGGCGACGATGAAGACGTAGAACGCGCGATCACCGAGCTGCGACAGCGCGTCGAGCCCGACGATGCTGCGCAGCGACACCGGCTGCCCCGCGCCGGACGGCGGCGTATGCGGCAGGGAGAACGCGTAGAGCCCGAGCAGGATGCTCGCGATGGCAGCGGTGTAGACAGGCCACTCGGTCTGCTCCGCAACGACGCCGAGCACGGGTCCGAGCACGTAACTGATGAAGAGCCCGGCGACGATCCACCCGATCGTGCCGAACACACGGATCAACGGGAACTGCTTCTCCTGGGCTTCGATGTGGTGGAACGCCAAACTGTTCGCGAGACCGAGAGTCGGCATGTAGCACAGATTGTAGACCAGCAGCAGCAGGATGAACACCGTGGGAGCACCGGTGAACCGGGGCACGAGGAACATCACCACCCCGCCGAGCACGTGGAGCGTCCCCAGCACCTTCTCCGTCGCGAAGTAGCGGTCAGCGATGAGCCCGAGGAAGAACGGCGCTACGATGGCCGCGATCGGATTCACGGTGTACGGCCAGAAGGTGAGCGTCTCCATCCCGTGGTGGGTCATGTACACGGCGATCGTCGTGTACCAGGCGCCCCAGATGAAGAACTCCAGGAACATCATCACCGAGAGTTTCGTGCGGGTACTCACGATGCGGTATCTCCTGGTAGAGGTTAGGGCAACACGAGAATCTTGATGTTGCGGAACGCCACCCAGTCGCCGTGGTCCTGCAGCCCGATGTAGCCTTCGGCGTTGCGCCCATATCTGGGATGCGAGGAGAACTTGCTGTCCTTCACGCGCATCTCCCAGTCGGGGCTGTAGAATTCGTATTGCAGTAGCCGCACGCCGTTCAGCCAGTGCTCGACGTGCCGGCCGTTCACGATGAGACGCACCTGGTTCCACTGTCCCGCCGGCTTCACGATACCCGCCGGAGCTTCGTAGACCGCGTAGTCGGCGCCCGCGGCGGTGAGGCGTGACTTGCCGTCGGGGTGACGGGCATCGTCGAGCACCTGCATCTCCGGCGCCGTCCAGTAGATGGCGTCCTCGTCCTCGCTGCCGCGATAGAAGATCCCGCTGTTCCCGCCCTCGGAGATCTTCCACTCGAGCGTCAGCTCGAAGTTCTTGAACTTCTGGGTCGTCAGGATGTCGCCGGCCGCGGCGACGCGGGTCAGGGCGCCGTCCACCACCTTCCACCCGTCGGGCATCCCTTTCTGCTTGAAGCCACGCCATCCGTCGGTGGTGCGGCCGTCGAACAGCAAGCGCCAGCCCGCCGCCCGCTCTGCGGGGGTGAGCGTGTTGAGTGTCGTGTCGGCGGACGCTTGCGCCGTGGCGAACGCCGGGGTCATAGAGAGGGCGAGCAGGGACGGCAGCAGGTGGTAGCGCATCGGGCCGGATCTCGCGAGTTGGGGTCCACGATCGGTGGTGCGCCAAGTTACGGCGTGGTGGGCGGAGCCGCCACGGCCGCCACACCTCTGGCAGTGGATGCGGAGACCGGATAGCCTTGGGCAGGTGAAACCGATGGTCTATCGCGTCCTCGCCGATCTGCTGGTCGTGGTGCATTTCACATTCGTTCTGTTCGTCATCGCCGGTGCGCTGCTCTCTCTCCACAACCGCGCGTGGGCGCTGTTGCACGTTCCGGCGTTCCTGTGGGGCGCGTTGATCGAGTTCAAGGGATGGATCTGTCCCCTGACCCCCTGGGAGAACGCGCTGCGCCTGCGGGCCGGCCAGTCGGGCTACAGCGGCGGCTTCATCGAGCACTACATCACGCCGGTTCTCTACCCAGCCGGCCTCACGCGCTCGATCGAAATGGTGCTCGGGGCGGCGGTCCTGGTGGGAAACGTGTTGTTCTACTGGTGGATTTGGCGCCGCGCCCGGGGAGCCTCATGAAGGGATCACAACCGGAACTGACAACCTGATCGATGCTCTGCCGCTCTGCTGTCCTCTTCCCCCTGCTCCTGGTCTCCCCCCTCGCCGCCCAGGACTCCGTCGCCGCGCGCGCCGATTACGGCGCCGCCGCGGCCCGAATCGGAGCGTTCATCACCCACGAGATGAAGGACAAGAACCTCCCCGCGGTGTCGATCGTTCTCGTCGACAAGGACAGCATGGTGTGGGCCCGGGGCTTCGGGCAGGCGAACCCGCACGACAGCATGCCGGCGACCGCCCGGACGGTGTACCGTGTCGGCTCGGTGTCGAAGCTGTTCACCGATATCGCGCTGATGCACCTCGTCGAACGCGGCGCGCTGGACCTGGACGCGCCGATCACTCGGGTCCTCCCCGACTTCGACCCGGTGAACCCCTTCGGCGGCACGATCACGCTGCGGCAGCTGATGACGCATCACGCAGGCCTCGTACGCGAGCCGCCGGTGGGGAGCTACTTCGACTCGACGGCACCTCCGCTCGCGGACATCGTGGCGAGCCTCAAACGCACCTCGCTCGTCTACCGGCCCGGGTCGCGCTACAAATACTCCAATGGGGCGCTGCAGGTGGTCGGGTTCGCCCTGGAGCGGGCGGCAGGGGAGCCGTTCCCCCCCTACCTGCACGACTCGGTGCTCGTTCCGCTCGGCATGACGCGCAGCGCGTTCTTCGAGCCGACACCGGAGCTCGCCCCTGACGTCGCGACCGCGTTCATGTGGGCGCCCGATGGCCGTCGCTTCGCCGCGCCGACGTTCCATCGCAACGCGCCGAGCGGCGCGCTGTATACGAACGTACTGGATCTCGGGAAATTCTTGATCGCCCTCAACGCCCCCTCGAATCCGGTGATCGCCCGCTCTACCCTCGAGCGGATGTGGGTGCCGCAATTCGGCGACTCCGGGGCGAGCGAGGGAAATGGGATCGGATTCTTCGTGTCGCGCTTCGACGGCCACCGCCGCGTCGGCCACGACGGCGCGATCTACGGTTTCGCCACTACCCTCGCTGCGCTTCCGGACGACGGGCTGGGCGTCGTCGTCGTGACGACGCTCGACGGCGCGAACAGCGTCACCGACCGCATCGCCGACGCGGCGCTGCGCGCCATGCTGGCAGTGCGCTCTGGCGCGCCGATCCCGGAGCCACCCGAGACCAGGCCTCTCGCTCCGGGCGCTGCGCGCGCCGCTGCGGGGCACTACGTGCAGGCCGGGAAGAGCGGTCGGACGGTCGATCTCCTGGACCGCCAGAACGAGTTGTTCCTCGCGCGTGACGGGAGTGTCGTGCCGGCGCGCATCCGGGCGTCGGGGGATACGTTGACGTTCGACGACGCTCTGACTTACGGCGGCTCGGTTCGCATCCTGGCGGACCACGTCGTCCTGGGCGCCGACACGTTCGCGCGCGCGGTCGAGCCCCCACCACCTCCCCCACCCCACGCTTGGGGTCGACTGCTCGGGGAGTACGGTTGGGGGTACGAGACCCTGTTCATTTACGAGCGACGGGGCCGGCTGCACTCGCTCATCGAATGGACCGAGGACGATGCGCTGACACGCGGTTCGGACAGCGTCTTCGCATTTCCGGCGAACAGCATGTACGCTGGCGAACATTTGACCTTCCTGGGAACCCGTCGTGGGTCGGCGACGAGCGTCGTCGCGGGTGCGGTCCGGTTTCCACGCCGCGCGATCGGTCCTACCAGCGGCGGTCAGCTGCGCGTGCCGCCGCTGCGGCCGGTCGCCGAGATGCTCGCCCTGGCGCGCAAGGAGCGCCCGCCCGCCGAGAGCGGCAGCTTCCGCGCACCCGATCTCGTCGACCTCGCAACGCTCGATCCGACGATTCGGTTCGACATCCGCTACGCCACCACGAACAACTTTCTGGGAAGCGTGTTCTACTCGACGGCGCACGCGTTTCTGCAACGCCCCGCCGCCGCAGCGATGCTGCGGGCGCACCAGCGTCTGCGGGCGATGGGATACGGACTGCTGATCCACGACGGCTACCGTCCCTGGTACGTGACGAAGGCGTTCTGGGACGCGACCCCGCCCTCGGAACGGTGGATGGTCGCGAATCCGGCCTCGGGCTCGCGTCATAACCGAGGATGCGCCGTCGACCTCACGATCTACGACCTGCGGACCGGCCACGAAATCGACATGGGCGGCACGTACGACGAAGCGACGCCGCGCTCGTACCCCGACTACCCGGTGACGACCGATCTGCAGCGCTGGCGTCGCGACCTGCTGCGGCGCGTGATGGAGGACGAGGGCTTCACCCGCATCGACAATGAGTGGTGGCACTTCGACTACAAGGATTGGCGCCAGTACCCGATCCTGAACGAGGCGTTCGCCGACCTCCGATGACCGAGCGCATCGCTCTGCTCGCCGGCGCGTCGGGGCTCGTCGGCAGCCGCTGCCTCAAACGGTTGCTGGGGGAGCCGGCGTTCACCCGCGTGATCACCCTGTCCCGGCGCCCGCTGCCACACGACGACCCCAAGCTCGACCAGCGAGTCGTGGACTTCGAGCGGCTCGGTGCGGTGGGGGTCGAGTTCCCGCGCGCCAGCGACGTGTTCTGCTGCCTCGGTACGACGATGCGGCAGGCGGGTTCGCAAGCCGCGTTCCGGCAGGTCGATTTCACCTACGTCATCTCCCTTGCCAGCCTGGCGCTGGGGGCGGGGGCGCGGCAGTTCCTCCTCGTCAGCTCGCTCGGCGCGAGTCCGAGGTCGCGGATCTTCTACAGTCGCGTCAAGGGAGAGACCGAGGCGGCGATCGCCGCGCTGCCGTTCGAGGCGCGACAGATCTTTCGCCCCGCACTGCTCTTGGGCGAGCGCAGCGAGCGCCGGACGGGGGAGGCATGGGGCGCCCTGGTGATGCGCGGAACGGCGTTTGCGTTGCGAGGGCCCCTGCGCAGGTACCGCCCGATCGCCGCCGTTACCGTCGCGGAAGCGATGGTGCGCGTGGCACTTCGCGCGCCGCGCGGCATCAACATCTACGAGTCGGACGAAATCGAGCGGCTTGGTTATATTCCGCGCTCAACCTGAATCTCTGAAGGACGAGACGTATGGCGAATCCGGTTCTCAACGACAAGGCTTTTCTACGAGCCGACCAGTACTCCCAGGCGGCCACCGGCGAGCTGATGTCGGTCGAAGGGGCAATCAACAAGACCGCATTTCTGCTGCTGCTGGTCGTAGCCGGGGCCACGTGGGTGTGGACCCGCTATTTCCAGGCGCAGGATGCCGCGGTCATCATGCCGTACCTGATGGGCGGCGTATTCGGCGGGCTCCTGGCCGCCGTCGTAACGATCTTCGCGCCGACGTGGGCACGCATCAGCGCCCCGGTCTACGCGGTGGCCGAGGGGCTGGCGCTGGGCGGGATCTCGGCGCTGTACGAGCAGCAGCTGCACGGCATCGTGTTCCAGGCGATCGGCCTGACGTTCGGCGTGCTCGCAGTCATGCTCATGCTGTATCGCTCCGGCATCATCAAGGTGACGGATCGGTTCCGCATGATCGTCCTGGCGGCGACCGGCGGCATCGCGCTGTTCTACCTCGTCACCATCGTCCTCGGCTTCTTCCATATCTCCGTGCCGCTCATCGCCGGCGGCGGGACGGGGGCGATCGTTCTGAGCCTCGTGGTGGTGGTGGTCGCGGCGCTCAACCTGGCACTCGACTTCGACTTCATCGCCCGCGGCGCGGAACACGGGGCGCCAAAGTTCATGGAATGGTACGCGGCGTTCGGGCTGATGGTGACGCTGATCTGGCTGTACCTCGAGATTCTCCGCCTCCTGGCCAACGCGCGGCGCCGCTAGAGCACACGGAGCGGATGAGACAAGGAAACGGCGGGCCAGGTGGCCCGCCGTTTTCGTTCGGGATCTATCGGAGGCTCATGCGCGGTTCACCGTCGTTTCAGGCGCGCCGCGCTAGCCTGCGGAGGTGGTTAGGTGAACCTCGGAGGGCATATGAGCGCGAAAGAGCTGATCGAGGGCGCGGTCGAGCGCCTGCGGGCTAGCGCCAGCGTGAAGACCGTCTATGGCGACCCGATCGTAGCCGAAGGCAAGACGGTGATTCCGGTCGCGAAAGTGGCCTATGGATTCGGAGCGGGCCACGGGAGCGGGACGCACGAGAAGAAGACGCCGGAAGGCAAGAAGCCGGTGGAGGGAGAAGGTGAAGGTGCCGGCGGCGGCGTCGCCGCCAAGCCGGTCGGCGTGGTGGAGATCACCGGTCAGGAGACACGGTTCGTACAGTTCGGCGCGCCGAAGAAGCTAATGATCACGGCACTCGTCGGTGCCGGGATCGGCGTCGGGTTGGGCTGGCTGCTCGGCCGCAAGATGAGCAGCAACTAGGGGCCCGCTCAGGGCTCTTCGTCGCCGCGGAGGCGCTCCAGCTCGCGCCGGTCGCGCTTTGAAGGTCGCCCCTTCCCTTCGTAGGCGGGCGCAGGGGCGATCCGCAATTGCTGCGCCAGCCGCTCGCGCGCAACCTTCCCCGCAGGATCCTCTTCATACAGCAGCGCTGCCTGTGCCGCGCGCCCGCGCTGCTGGCTCGGCATCCGCACGGTGAGCCGGAATTCGAAGGGACCTTTGCGAACGCGGATATGGTCGCCGACGTGCAGGATCTTCGCTCGTTTCGCTTTCGAGCCATTGACTTCGATCTTGCCGGCGCCGATGGCCTGGGCAGCTTCGGCTCTGGTCTTGTAGAAACGAGCCGCCCACAACCATTTGTCCAGTCGGACCGTGTTGTCGGACATCCCATAACCTAAGGGGTGAACGCAACTCGGCCGTCAGCCCACCGTTGACGAGCCGACGGCCGAAAGCCGATTCCCGAAAGAGCCTCAGGCCCTTTTTAGCCTCACGCCGCCACTTCCAGTCTCCACCCGCAGCCGCCCCTTCCCGTCTCCGATCCGCCCCTCGATGTGATCTTCCTGCACCTTCCGCACCGTGACCGGAATGCCGCCCAAGTCGATACCGCCCGAACCGGTGTCGAGCACCACGTCGGCACCGTAGTCCTGGGGCAGCGTGAGGTTCACCTCGCCCGAGCCGGTGTCGACGTCGATCGTGCCGCCGCCGGCGAGCAGCTCGAGCGTCACGTCGCCCGAGCCGGTGTCGATCTTCAGATCGTCGGCCTTCACGGCGGTCGCCTCGGCGTTCCCCGAGCCGGTGTCGATCTTCAACGAACGCCCTTCGGTGTGATCGATCGTCACGTCGCCGGATCCGGTGTCGATCGAGAGGTCGTCGCTCGCGGCGCGCGCCACGCTGACGTTCCCTGAGCCAGTGTCGAGGTTCAGGTCTCCGGTGACATCGGTGACGTGGACCTCGCCCGACCCGGTGTTCGCGACCAGCGATCCGCTGACCCCGTTCGCGGTGACGTCGGCCGAGCTCGCGTCAAGGGTGAGATCGCCCTTCACGTTGGCCGCCGTCATCTTGCCGACGGCGAGGTGGATCGCGACGCGCCGCCCCGCGGGGACCAGCACCCGCAAGTCGGCGTACGCTTCGAGACCGGACCCGTCGCCGTGGATGCGGACGCGGCGGCCACGGCCGAAGAAACGATGGCCGTGATCGTTGTCGTCGAACGTGCCGTCGTCCCGGACGTCGAGTGTGGAGCTCGAGTGGTAGCCCAGTGCCGGATAGACGATATCGTCGTCGGGGTAGATGACACGCAGGGTCTGGCGGGTGCCGACGGGGCCCGTCTGAACGTCGAGCTTTGCCCCATCCGATCCTCCCCGCGTCACTTCGACCACGACATCCCCGCCCGTGCCGGCCTCGACGCGCACGGCGCCTGCGAGGTTGTAGATGGCGACGTTGTCGCCGCTCACCGTGAATCGCTGCGGGGTCTGTCCGGCGAGCGGGACGGCGGCCGCAAGGATGAAGATGCCCGGGACGACGGAGGTGCGCATCGGATGCTCCAGGTGAACGGTTCGCGAAGCCGTACGCAGAGGGACGGCGGGGGGTTCCACGGAGTGGATGGCGCGATGTCGCAAACGGTTGCAATGGTCGCGCGCGGCCCCGGGCGGGGGTAGTTTCCAGCGCCCCCACCTGCAGGAAGGGACCGTGTCCAGCTGGCAGATCTGGATCGTGTTGGCCGCCCTGCTCCTCGTGGCGGAGATGTTCGCCCCCGGGTTCTGGCTCGCGAGCGTGGCCGTGGGGTGCTTCGCGGCCGGGATCGCCGGTCTCTTCCCGATCGGGATCTTCGGCCAGACGCTCATCTTTGCCGGGACGACGATCGCGACGCTGTTCGGGCTGCGCCCGGCACTGGTCCGTCGTTTTCTCCACGCCCGCGGCATGGAGGTGCGGACCAACGTCGATGCGCTGATCGGCAAAACCGGGGTCGTGACGAAACGATTCGATCCGCAAACCCGCATCGGCCGTGTGCTGGTCGAGGGCGAGGATTGGCGCGGGACCCTCCTCGAGGCGACAACCGGCGCCACGCTGGACCCGGGGACGCGCGTCGTGGTGATCCAGGTGGATGGCAGCACCCTGGTGGTGGAAAAGGAGGAGACCGGCACATGAGTACGCTGATCGTGGTAGGCGTCGTGGCACTGCTCGTCCTGTTCTTCACGAGCAAGACCATCGTCGTCGTGCGGCAGGCGCAGACGATGGTGATCGAGCGGCTCGGCAAGTATAGCCGCACCCTCCCTTCCGGCATCAACATCATCATGCCGATCCTCGATCAGCCCCGGGCGCTCGACTGGCACCAGGTGATCAGCCTCCCCTCGGGCGAGACGATCACACGGCGGTTCCGCTCCACGACCATCGACCTGCGCGAAACGGTGTACGTCTTCCCGCGCCAGAACGTGATCACCAAGGACAACGTGGTGGTCGAGATCGACGCCCTGATTTACTTCCAGGTCACGGATCCCGTCCGCGCGACGTACGAGATCGCGAACCTGCCCGATGCGATCGAGAAACTGACCCAGACGACGCTGCGCAACGTGATCGGCGAGCTGGACCTCGACCAGGTGTTGAGCTCGCGCGAGCACATCAACACCAAGCTGCGCGAGATCCTCGACGAGGCGACGCACAAGTGGGGCGCCAAGGTCGCGCGCGTCGAGCTGAAGGACATCAATCCGCCGCGCGACATCCGCGACGCAATGGAAAAGCAGATGCGCGCCGAGCGGGACCGCCGTGCCGCGATCCTCACCGCGGAAGCCGGCAAGCAGTCGTCGATCCTCGAGGCCGAGGGTATCCGGCAGTCCGAGATCAACAAGGCCGAGGGCGACAAGCAGGCCAAGATCCTGGCGGCGGACGCCGAAGCGGCGGCCCGGCTGAAAGTCGCCGAGGCGGAGGCGCAGGCGATCGAGCGTATCACCGCCGCCATCAAGGGCACCGGCGGCGATCCGGCCCGTTACCTCATCGCGATCCGCTACATCGAGGCGCTGAAGGAGATGGTCTCGGGATCGAACAACAAGGTCGTCTACCTCCCCTACGAGGCGACGGGGGTATTGTCCTCACTCGGTGGCATCCGCGAGATGCTCGCCGGACCCGAACGGAAGACGTGACGCGGCCGCTCACCGCGCTGCTCGAGGAAGAGCAGATGTTCCGCGACGCCGTGCGCGACTTCGCGGAGAGCGAGGTCCGCCCGCGCGTCTCCGCGATGGATCAGGCGGGAGCGCTCGACGCGACCCTCCTCCCCAAGCTGTTCGAGCTGGGGCTCATGGGGATCGAGATCCCCGAGACATATGGAGGGGCGGGCGGCGGCCTCTTCATGACCGCGCTCGCCGTCGAGGAGCTGTCGACGGTGGATGCGTCGGCGGCGATCATGGTCGACGTCCAGAACACCCTCGTCATCGAGCCGTTGCTGCAGTGGGCCACGGAGGAGCAGAAACGCCGCTACCTCACACGCCTCGCCGCCGACACCGTCGGCGCCTACGCCCTCTCCGAGCCCGAAGCCGGCTCGGACGCCTTCGGCCTGCAGACCAGAGCAACGAAGCAGGGCAGCCAGTGGATCCTGCAGGGACGCAAACTGTGGATCACGAACGGCGCGGAGGCGAGCGTCTACGTCATCTTCGCCAATACCGACTTCGCCAGGGGATACAAAGGAATTACCGCGTTCATCGTGGAGCGGGGCTTCAAGGGATTCAGCGTCGGCAAGAAAGAGGACAAGCTCGGCATCCGCGCGTCGTCGACGACCGAACTGATCCTCGAGGGGTGCGAGGTCCCGGAGGCGAACGTACTGGGAGAAGTTGGCAAGGGTTACAAGGTCGCCATCGAGACGCTCAACACCGGGCGCATCGGCATCGGCGCGCAGATGATCGGGGTGGCGCGCGGCGCGCTCGAGGCGGCCACCAAATACGTCAAGGAGCGCAAGCAGTTCAGCAAGCCGGTGGCCGAATTCCAGGCGGTGCAATTCCAGCTCGCCCAGGCGGCCACCGAGCTCGAGGCCGCCCGGCTCATGGTGTATAACGCCGCCCGCTTGAAGGACGTGGGGGCCGAATACACCCAGAACGCCGCCATGGCGAAGCTGTTCTCCTCGCAGGTGGCAGAGCGCGTCACTTCGGTCTGCCTCGAGCTGTTCGGCGGCTACGGCTACACCAAGGAGTACCCGGTCGAGAAGTTCTACCGGGACGCGAAGATCGGGACGATCTACGAAGGCACGAGCAACATGCAGCTCAATACCATCGCTAAGTTGTTGCTACGCTAGGGCTGCGTGACCTTTCGGCGGCCCCCGCACTCCTAGTGGGGTACTGTACACCGTCGCCCAAAGGAGCGGTCATGCGAGTCCTCACACTTGCCGTCCTGCTCGTCACCTTCTTCATCCCCGCCGGCCTCGCGGCTCAGGATCGGGACCGGGACCGGGATCACGGTCCCAAGCAGTACGCCGTCACTACCGACCGCGCCTACGTCGTCACGCACGACGTCCTGGACCGGCACGGCTTCGAGGTGGTGAGGATCGAGAATGACGGCGACGACCGGGTGATCTGGTACAGGGCCGGAAATCACGGCCGCGGCCGGGGGAGGGGCCCGCTCGAGAAGATGATCATCCGCCGCATCCCGGCCGAGCGCCGGGTCGTCTTCGTCGACGCCCCGAGCGACGTGCTCGTGGACATCGACGTGCGGTTGCGCTTGCCCTGACGCGGAGGACGCGCGCCACGTCTCAGGGGCAGGTGATGACGTACTGCGTTCCGCTGACCACGCTCCCCGAGCACTGCCCACCAGTCGACGGATTGGTGGGCAGATTCTTGGTCGTGAAATCGCCGATGATGGTCTTGCCGGCCGGCACCGTCATGATCGGGTAACTGCCGGACGCGTACGTGCCCAGCATCGTGGCGTTCAGGATCCCACCTTGCAGGTTCACCGTATCGCTCACCTGGAACTGATCGAACGTCGTGCCCGCTACCGGCGGACTGCCGCCGATATCGACGTTCATGGTCGCGGGGCTGGGCCCTTCCGTGTACGGCCCGACGAACTGCAGGATCCCCGGAACCCCACCGACGATCAGGATCCCGTCGTCGATGAAGCTCGCGGTCCCGATATCGATCGTCCCCGATCCCCGGAGCGTTCCGCCGGGCTGATTGATGAACGTACCGGTCGACTGGTTGGTGACCACCAGTTTGTTTATGCCGACGTCGATCACCCCGTTGGACTCGTTGCTCAACGCGGGACGGGTTCCGGAGAGAATCACGTTCAGGTCGCCACCGGTGAGGACGATTTGCCCCGAGTTCCCATGCGTCGCGTTGGCTTGATCGATGGTGAGCGCATGCGACACATAGACCGTGCCCTGGTTGTCGAGCATGGCGGCGAGCGTGCGATTGCCGGTGTTCGTCGGTGCATCGGTTTGCAGACTACCGCCGGCGACGTTCGTGAGCACCCCGCTGGTCACGGCGAGGGTGACGTTCCGCGCCGTCACATCGGTATTCTCCAGCACGATCCCGCCCGCGTTCAGGAACCCCGAGGCGAACGTCAACGTCGCATCGCCGCCACTCGCGTAGATGATCAGACCGCCGCCGCTCGAGTTGCTGAAGGTGCCGGTGATCGCGCTGACTCCACCCACCTGGAGCGCAGCCGAGTTGGTAAAGAAGGAGGTCGCGATGACACTCCCGTTCATCGTGAGGACGCCCTGATTGGTCAGGTTGCCGGAGCCGCCGATCGTATCCGAGCCGGCGAGCCCCATCGATCCGGCCCGCAGGATGATGGCGGAGGAATCGATGAGCAGGCTCCGTCCGGTCTGGACGTCCATCACGATGCCACCGATCGTATCCCCCACCGCCAGAAACGCGACGTGAGCGTTCACGTTGAGGTTGACGACATAGGCCCCCGGCAGGACGATCGACGCCGTGTCGGACGGACCGGGGACGCGAGCCGGATTCCAGTTGGTGGCATCGCCCCAGTTCCCGCCCTGGAGATTCGTCCAGACCACGCCGGGCGGCCTCACCAGCACGTCGAACTTCGCGCTCGTCGCTGAGGCGAGCCCTGTGGCGCTCGCAACGAGCGTGTATCCCGATGCGGCGGTACTCACCGTCAGATCGGTGAAGGTGGCAACTCCAGAAACCGCGTTACCGGTCAGCGTGCCCCCGAGTATCGACTGGCCGGGGTTCGCCCCAAACGCCATCGTCACCGGATTCGTCGCCGACGTCACGTTGCCGAGCGAGTCCTCGATCGCGACTTTCAGCGGTGGCGAAATGATCGCCCCCGCGAGGCTGGTCGTTGGCTGGACAAGGAACGCCAGGGCGACCGCCGGCGCGGGGCTCACGGTGAACGTATTGCTGGCGGTGCTCCCTACCCCCGATGCCGAGGCCACGAGTGTGTAGCCGCCAGCCACGGTAAAGCGGAGGCCGGTGAACGAGGCGATCCCAGCGACCGCGTTCACCGTGACCGTGAACGCCGATGTATCGGCCGGGGGATGCGAGCCGAGCGTGAGTGATACGACACCGGTGAACGTGGTCACCGTGTTGCCGAGAGCGTCTTCGGCCGTCACCACCACGGTGGGCGTCGTCACTCCGGCAACGACGTTCACCGGCTGCGTCGTGAACACCAGACTGTTGAGCGCCCCCGTTGTGATGTTGAAAGCGGCGCTCGTGGCACTCGTGAGGCCGGTCGCGGATGCGACAAGCGTGTATCCGACGCCCGTCTTATCGAGTTTCAGTCCCGTGAACGTGGCGGCACCGCCGCTGGCGTTCACCGTCGTCGTCCCGGTCAGTGTGGCGCCACCGGGGTTCGTACCGATCGCCACCGTGATGGCGTTGGTCGCTCCCGTCACGAGATTCCCGGAGCCGTCCTGCACTTCCACCTGGAACGACCCGATCGCCGTGCCGGCGACGGTGGTCGTCGGCTGCGTCTTGAATGCGAGCTGGGTCGGCGGCGAACTGAGCACGGTCGGACTGCAAACGGCTGCGGTCAGCCCCGTGACGCTCGCCTGAAACTGGGCCGGTCCGACCGAGCTCGGCAGCGTGACGAGCGTGCGCGCGCGCCCGCCCGTATCGGTGATCGCCGTGGGAGTCGCGACGAGACCACCGGTAGTGACCGCCGAGAAGGTCACCTGAACACCCGGGACGCCCAGCCCGTCAGTACCGAGGACGCGCGCCTCGATCGGCTGCGGCAGTTGCGCGCCGGGGAGCCCGCTCTGCCCGCAGCCGCTGTCGAAGCTCACCGCGCTGAGCGCGGGGATGAACTGCAGCGTCGTGGAGGCGGTGACGGCGTTTGGCGTCGTCGCCTTCACCGTAATCGTTTTCCTGAGGAGTGGGGCCTTGAGCGTTCCCGTCGCGTCGATCGGCGCCGCCACCGTGTCGCTCGTCGTCCACGACACGTAGAAACTCGGCACGGTGGCACCTCCCGCGTCCTTGGCGCTCACGCGGAACTGCAGCGATGTGCCTTCGGTGAGCAGCGAATCGAGTGGTCCGAGCAGGAGCGAGGCCACGTTCTGCCCCGGACCCGCATACGTCACCGGGATCTGGGCCGTCGGGTTGTTCGACCCACTCGACACGCTCAGGGTCTGGGTCCCCGAGAACAGCAGCGTCGTCCCCGAAAGCAGGTCGATCGTCACCCGAAACGTTTCGGGCGACTGGGCCAGCGGGACGTCGGCCTGGAGCGACAGCGAGGTCTGATTGGCGGGGAACGAGTAGAGCTGATTGAATGCCGTATCGCCACTCGAATTCATGGCGATCAGGCGGACATGGTCAATGCTGAGGTTGAACGCCTGGAGGTCGAGGCCCAGCGGGAGCGAGGCGGCGACGGCCAGGGTAGCCGGTTGATGCGGCGCCGCCGTTTCACGCCCGCAGGTGACGAGCGCGGTGGCGGCGGCTACGGCGGCGAGAGTGGCGAAGGCCCGCAGGCGAGTGCGCATCATCCATCCCAAATGACCGTCCGTGCGGCGGATCGTCAAGCCACAACGCCGCGCACTATTGGACGGTCACCGACTGGCTTCCGTTGACCGTCGTGAGGAAGCCCGGAATCGCGACCGAAATCAGACTCGTGCCCGCCGCCACCGGCTGCAAACCGACGCCGCCTGCCGCTACCGTGAAAGGTGTGTAGTAGGCACCCGCAACAATCTGGGCGGTCTGTGACGAGGCCCCACCGGGCTGCGCGGTCGTCACCAGGGACGCTGCGCTCACATTGCCGCTCGTGAACGTTGCCGTAAGCGCCGCCCCACCTGCCCGCCGATTCTGGACGACGCTCAGCCCGTTCCCCGATGGCAGGCCCACGTAGGCGTAGATGACGACCGTGGCAGCGGTTGTGGCCAGGGTGGCGGGGACTCCTAGGAGCTCTACGCCCGGTTGCACGACCGTTGCAGTCGCGGTCCCGTCGGTGAAGCCCGACGCGGTCACCGTGACCGTCACGGTATTCGTCTGCGTGATCCCGTCTGCTCCCTGCACATAGAAGCCGACCGTCTGCACCTGATCCGCCACCGGGATCGTGATCGTCTGTTGCCCGGCAGTCGTGTCGTCCGGTGCCAGCAGCACGGCCGGGTTCGAGCTGCTCAGGGTCACGGTGATCGCCCCGTGGTTCGGCGCCCCCAGCGTGAAGCTGGTGTTGGTCTGCAACCCGCTGCCCACCGTCACCGCATTCACCGTGATCCCCGGCTGGCTCACGACGATCGACCCCGTCGCGTTCGGCGTCGCCGCCACCCCCGGCGCCGTCACGCTCACCGTCG
>JAWOLH010000031.1:0-3212 GCA_033853695.1 Gemmatimonadales bacterium
CAACGGTGTAGAAGAGCCACCACTTGTCGTCGCGGGAGAATGCGTGAGGTGACTCGACCACCGTGGTGTCGGTGTTCGCGGGCACCGGGAACGCCGTTTGCCAGAGTGGATAGCCGGAGCTCCATGCCGTGAAGTCGCCGTTGGATTCCGAAACGCCCACGACCATTTGCGGCGAGTACTGCTGGCTGATAGTTACGTAGTACATCAACCAGTGGCCTGACCCGCTGGGGTACTCCGTGACGAAGGGATCGCGCAGCTGCGCTTGGCCGTGGTAGGGCGGGCCCCCGGATGTGGGCGTGGGGTCCGCCCAGGTGACCCGCCGAGCGCCGGGTTGGACGTTCACCTCGAGGATGCTGTCGGTCTGCGTCCAGTGCACGAGATCGGTCGAGGTGGCGAGCCCCATGCGCTGCACTTGGGCGGCATCCACGCCGGTGTAGAACATGCTGTAGACGACGCCACGGCGGACGATGCTCGGGGCCCAGACGTGAAGGCTGTCGAACCGTCCGCGGCGCGTTCGGATCGCCGTCGTGTCGATCAGCGTGTCCGGCCAGTCGATGAGGTTGTTCGAGACCGCGTGCCCGATGTTCTTCTCGGTGAAGTCCACACCCGAACGGGCCGCGATGCGCTGATTCTGCCGGATGTAGAAGAGGTGGAAGGCCCAGTTTCCCCACGCGGTCCAGCCGCCAGGGACGAAGGCGAAGTCCTTGGGCTGGATCATGTAGGGATCGTTCGGGTCGAGGATTTCCTCGAACCGCCGCACGCAGCCGGCGCTGCTGGTCAGATCGAGCAACGGGGGCGGCGGGTCAGCAGAGACCGGGGCTTCCGTCGCCCCGCCGGATACGCCCGTGACGCGCAGCCCGCAGGCCGGCACGTTGGCAGCGAGCGCGGCAGTGGCCATCAGCCTGTTGTCGCTGACGCTCGTCACCTGAAGCGGGGCCTGCCATGAGCCGTCGCTCCCCACGAGCGAGAGCCCTTGGGTCTGCGTCAATCCGGAACCGACAGCCGTCAACTGGAACGTCAGCGAGGTGTGCGTCGTTTGCGTGCTGAGGATGAGCGGGCCGTAATCGCCGCTCACGCCGCCGTTGAACACTACCTCGTTCGACTCGAGGACCCGCGTCGTGTCGTTCGGATCGAGTGCAACGACCCTCATCTTCCCGTGGCCGCCGCCGGGCAGATCGGCGAGGAAGTAGGCGATTGCTGCGTTGTTGCTGCCCGACGAGCAGAAGTACGCCGTGATCTGGTTGGCGGCACTGTCGGCGGGCGTTTGCGGGCCCGCAATTGAGTCGACCTTGGCGGTGTCGACGAGGCAGGCCGAACTCGGATCGAAAGCCGAGAACTGGACGCCGAGCGAGTCCGCGGTCCACTGCAGACGCCAGGTGTCGGGCAGCGTGCCTTCGGTCGAGTCCGCTTGGACGACGAGCACGGCCTGCATGTTCTGAGGCACGGTCAAGTCCGTGGCTCCGGTACTCCAGCGCATCTGAATGGCCCTCGCCGGTGCGGGAACAAGGTAGATGGCAGCAAGGAGAGCGGCGAGGAAAAGCGTAGCACGCAACACGGAACGCGATGGCGGATTCATGGCGACCTCCCGGCTAAGGGGACCTGAGGACTTCGGTCGCGGGGGGCGCGGAGTCGGTCAGCTGTGCTTGGCGGGATGGAACGGGCATCGGCTGAGCTCGACGTGCGGATCGATCGTGGGCACCGTAGCCCGGCGCCCCCCCCCCGTGTGCAATCCGGCACGTCTCATCGGGGAACGACCGCAAGATCGTCCAGAGTACGAACGCCAGCACCTGCGGGTCCGCTCCCGGGGCGAGCTCTGTTCGGTCTCCTCGCGCGCGGGAACGGGTGACGCCGCGGGTGACGATGAATGTCCGCTCGAGGCCGAGAGAGGCCGTACAGGGCCCAAACGAAGAGCGCCCCCGCGAGAGCGAACTCGCGGAGGCGCTGGGGCTTCAAGGTCTTCCCGGCTAGGTGGCGATGGAGGCGATTTGGGCTAAGAGGCAGGTGCTCTACCGACTGAGCTAACGGGTCACAGCAGGGTCGGGGAGGGGACCACCAGCAGGGGAATGGCATCTGGGACTGAGTCAGCTTCCGGGAGGGAGGTCACGTCCGCAGCACCGGGGCCGGCAGCGTCGCGAGGTCGCGCCTCCCTCTCCGCGGCCCACTGGCCGCCGTGTCCTCTGCGGAGGGCGCGGCTTGCACGTGTGATGGGCCAGGCGGACAATTCATTTCATTAGGAGGTCGCTTTCGTTTTCGGTCCCCCGAGCCGGCCCCCACCGCGGGCAACGCCCGCCGGGCTCGCGAGCAACGCATCTCCGTCGAGCCCGTGGAAGGGGAATGCACGGGCACGGATGTCCCACGAACGCTGACCGCTGATGTCGTCGCGCCCGGTGCTCGGGCGCGGGTCACGTTAGGGAATCATCCGCCGATGCCGCGCAGGGCCGCACCCCTCCTCCCGCGTGCAGGGCGTGCCCAGGACGGGTCGCCCCTTCTCGCGTTCGCGCGGTGGCTCACGCCGCCGCCGCTGCTCGCTTGCCGCGCGCCCGCGCGGGCGCACGCGAACCCTCCAGGAGCCTCTCCATGATCCGATCTGCCGTCTTCGCCACGGGGGCCGCTCGCATGGCCCTCGCCATCGTGCTCGCAGCGCTCGCCGCATGTCCCCGACCGTCGGCCGCGCAGGATGCCCCCGACGGCAACTGGACCTTCCGCCGCCCGGTGGCCGTCGCCAACGCCGGCGCGAGCGAGCGGACCGACTACGCGGTGCGGATCGCGCTCGACGCGTCGTTCGACTTCGCTCACGCGCGCAGCGACGGCGCCGACCTGCGCGTCACGGGCAGCGACGCGACCACGCCGCTGCCGCACTGGATCGAGGCGTGGGACCCGGCGGGCGGAAGCGCGCTCGTGTGGGTGCGCGTGCCCTCGATCCCGCCCGGCGGCACGACGCTCTACCTCTTCTACGGCAACCCGGCTGCGAGCGGCACCAGCGACGGCAGCGCCACGTTCGTCGCGTTCGACGACACGTGGGCTGCGTGGAGTGTCCAGAACCCGGTGCTCACCGGGGGACAGTCGTGGTGGGAGGCGATGGCGTCGTTCCCGATCGTGTTCGAGGACACCTCGTTCCCGGAGCGGCCGCGCTACCACATGCTCTACGACGGCCACGCCACCATCGGCCACGCCAAGGGCTACGCCACCTCGCCCGACCTCGTCCACTGGAC
>JAWOLH010000032.1:0-12678 GCA_033853695.1 Gemmatimonadales bacterium
GCCCGCCGGTTCTGCACGATGTTCAGCCCGTTCCCCGACGGCAGGCCGACGTAGGCATACACCGGGTTCGACGCCGACAGCGTGGTGGTCGTGCCCGGGAGCCCCACCAGCTCGATGCCCGCCTGCACCGCCGTCATCGTCCCCGTCCCGCTGCTGAATCCCGTCGCCGACACCGTCACCACCGACGTCGTCGACGCCGTGACCGTGTCCGCCCCCTGCACGTAGAAGCTGACCGTCTGCACCTGGTCCGCCACCGGGATCGTGATCGAGGCCTGTCCCGGCGTCGTCGCGTCCGGCGCCAGCAGCACGGCCGCGCTCGCGCTCGTCAGCGTCACCGTGATCGCCCCGTGGTTCGGCGCCCCCAGCGTGAAGCTGGTGTTGGTCTGCAACCCGCTGCCCACCGTCACCGCATTCACCGTGATCCCCGGCACAGGGTTCACCGTGACAGGGATGCTGTCAGGGAGCAGGTTCGTTGCCTGCGCGAGAAGCTTGGTAGTACAGGGCAACGTCGCCGACCCGCCGTAGGAGAGCGTCGACGTCGTGCTCACCAGACCGGTGGCGATCGTCACCGGAGAAGTAACCGCCAGGCACGCAGGGTTGGCCGGCGTCAGATTCACCGTAATCCCCGGCGCCGGCGCCGCCGTCGCGGCGCCGTTGCTTTCGAAATTGACGGTAACGGACGTGCCGAAGCTCGCGTTCAGCGTCGCCGATGTCTGAACGAACGCGAGCGATGCGGTGGTGGTGGCGTTCGTTGTGCCATCCACGTAGGCGGCGTTGTGGACGGTGATCGTGGCAGGGCCGGGGAGGACGCCGTTGAGGGTCGCATTGGCTGTCTGACCACCGGCCGCGATTGTCACCGGTGAGGACACGACGCTCACGAACCCCGGCGCGCTGCTGGTAACGGTAAACGACACGCCGCCGGCCGGCGCCGGCGCCGGCAGTTGAATCGGCAGCGAAGCGGTTTGGCCGTACGGCACGTTCAGGGTCGGCGGCACGCTGATGTTCCGGTTCTGCACCACCACCGTCAACGTGCCGGACGTGAAGCCGGAGGCTGTCGCGGTCAGGGTGTTTTGACCGGGCGCCACACCGTTCACGGTCACGCTGTCACGCGTGTTGCCCTGTGGGATCGTGACCGTCAGGGGTGATACGGTGAATACCGTCTGGTCGCCACTCGACAGCGTGATCGCCGTACCGCCGGCCGGCGCCGCCTGGTTGATGTCGACGTACACCTTGGCAGAGAGGCCGACACCGACGCCCGGAATCCCGGCGAACGACAGGCTGATCGCGGGCGTGCCGATGTTCGCGGTGGCGGAGAAGCTCACGGGCGTCAGCGCGCCGACCGTGGCCGTCGCCGTCTGCGACGGCGCCGAGGGACCGAGCGTCCACGTCGACTGCGCCAGTCCATTGACGTCCGACGGACCGCTCGGCGGCGCGAGCGAGCCGCCGCTCGGCGTCGCCCATGTCACCGTCGCGCCGGCCACGGGATTCGCGAACGCGTCGCGCACCGCGACGACGAGCGGCTGGGCGAGCGCCGCGCCCCCCGCGCCGGTCTGATTGTCGCCGGAGATCTTCACGACGCTCGCCGCCGCGGCCGCGGAGACGTTGAACGTGCCGCTCGTCGCTCCGGTCAGGCTGCCCGACGCCGCGCTGAGCGCATACCCCGTGCCGATCTTGTTGAGCGTCAGGTCGCCGAACAGCGCGGTTCCCCCGGACGCGGCCTTCGTCGGAGTCCCACCCAGCGTCGCGCTGCCGGGGTTCGTCCCGATCGCCACCGTGATGTTGTCGGTAGCCGTCGCGATGGTGTTGCCGAGCGCGTCCTGAACGGCGACGGCGACGACCGGCGAGAACGCGACCCCCGCCACCACGTTCGACGGCTGGGTGGTGAACGCGAGCTTCGCGGCCGCACCCGCGGCGATGGTGAACGAGTTGCTCGCCACGCTCTGCAACGACGCCGAGTTCGCGACCAGGGTGCAGCTCCCAGCCTTGTCGATGCTGATGTTGCTGAAGCTGGCGACACCGGCGGTCGCCCCAATCGACACCGTCCCGGAGAGCGTCGCACCAACCGGACACGTGCCAAACGAGAGAGTCACGGGAGCGGTGAACGACGTCACCGCGTTGTTGAGCGCATCCTCCGCCGTCACGACGATCGCCGGCGTGATCACCGCGCCTGCGACGACGGCACTCGGCTGCGTCGTGAAGACCAGGTGCGTGCCGCCAGTGTTCACGACGTTGAACGCACTGCTCGCGGCGCCCGTCAACCCCGTCGCCGACGCGTTGAGGGTAAACCCGCTCCCCAGCTGGTTGAGACTCAGATCGCCGAACGACGCGGCACCCCCGACAGCGGCCACCGTGAGGGTGCCACTGAGTGTCGCGCTCCCCGGATTCGCTCCGATGCCGATCGTGACGTTGCCGGTGAACGACGGCACCGGATTGTTCGATGCGTCGAGCGCCGTCACGACGACGGCCGGCGCGATCGGCGAACCGACGGCCACGTTGGTCGGCTCGGTGGTGAACGCGAGATGCGTGGCGAGGCCCGTCGCCGTTTGGGTGCACGGGAACGACGAGAGACCGGGCGCGCTGATCGTGAACTGCTGCGGGCCTGGTGTGGGTCCGAGTGTCACCGTGGTCTGGGCGAGCCCGTTGGCATCGGACACGACCTGCGCCGGCACCGCCGTCCCGCCGCTGGGCGGCGTGAACGTGACGGTCACGCCCTGGACCCCACCATTGTCCGCCGCGATGACCTTCGCGATGATCGGCTGCGGCAGCTGCGTTCCCGGTGCCGCCGTCTGACTGCACCCGCTCACGACGGTGATGCCGGTGGCCGCCGGGTAGAGTGTGATCGGCGTTGACGCAACGATGTTTGTCGGCGTCGTCGCCGTCACCGTGAACGTGCCGCGCAGGTGCGGCGCGGTCAGCTGCCCGGTCGCGTCGATCGCCACCGTAGGATCGCTCGTCGACCACGACAGGTAGTAGCTCGTGACTGGATTCCCCTGTCCGTCGAGCGCCGTGGGGCGGAAGGCGAGCGTTCCGTCCCAGGTGAGGATCGAGTCCTTCGGATCGATCGTGAGCGTGGCGATGTTCTGACCCGGTCCCGAGTACGTCAACGGGATCTGCGCCGGGGTGTTGTTCGACCCCTCGGACACCGACATGCTCTGGGTCCCCGAAAACAACAGGGTCGAGCCCGAGAGCATCTGGATCGTGACGTCGAATGATTCGGGGGACTGGTCGAGCGGGATATCCGCCTGCAGCTGCAGACTGCTCTGACTCGCCGGGAACGCGGTCGTCTTGTCGTAGGCCGTGTCCGCGGGCGGCCGGACGACGATCAACCGGACGTTGTCGACCGTCAGGTTGAAGGCGCTGAGGTGGAGACCGGCCGGCAAGACCGGCTCGACCGCGAACGCGCCCCGGCGCCCCGGGCCCGAGGCGTCGTTGGTGCAGGTCGTGAGCAGCCCGGCGCACGCGATGGCTGCGAGGGGGCCCAGCGCGCGTGGCGCCGTCCGGAGCATCAGGCCAATTGACGCCACGGCGCGATACCCGTCAAGCTGTGTGGCACGCCTGCGACGCCTCCGATCTCCTATATTTTGTGATGCACGTCGCATCCCGTACCCGGACCTTCACCGAATCGGTGATCCGGGGAATGACCCGCCTCGCGGCCCAGCACGATGCCATCAACCTGGCGCAGGGCTTTCCCAACTTCCCCTGCCCTGAGGTCCTGAAAGAGGCCGCGGCCCGCGCCATCCGCGACGACATCAACCAGTACGCCATCACCTGGGGCGCGAAGCGGCTGCGCGACGCGATCGTCAAGAAGTATGCCGACTGGTATGGGATGGCGGTCGACCCTGAGACTGAGATCACCGTCACCTGCGGCGCGACCGAAGCGATGGCCTCGACGATGCTGGCGATCGTCGATCCGGGGGACGAGGTCATCGTGTTCGAGCCGTTTTACGAGAACTACGGTCCCGACACGATCCTCTGTGGGGCGAAGCCCGTGTTCGTCCCGATTTCGCCGGTCGCGCCTCTCGATCTCGACCGGCTGCGTGCCGCCTTCACGAAGAAGACGCGCGCGATCATCCTCTGCACGCCCAACAACCCGACCGGGAAGGTGATGAGCCGGGCCGAGCTCGAAGCCATCGCCGACTGCTGCCGCCGTTTCAATTGCTACGCCGTCACCGACGAGATCTACGAGCACATCTATTACGAGGGCCAGCACATTCCCATCGCCACGCTCGACGGCATGCGCGAGCGCACGGTCACGGTGAGCGGCTACTCGAAGACGTTCAGCATCACCGGATGGCGTATCGGCACGATCGTGGCCCCGCGCGAAACCACCGACGCGATTCGCAAGGTGCACGACTTCCTCACCGTCGGCGCCCCGGCACCGCTGCAGGAAGCGGTGGCGGTCGCAATGGAAACGCTGGGGCGCGATTTCTACGAGGGGCTGGCTCGCGACTACCGCGCTCGGCGGGAGCTCTTGTGCGGCGCGCTCGTCGAAGCGGGGTTCCGCTGCACACCGCCCGCGGGCGCGTACTACGTGCTCTCCGATTTCTCCGCTCTCTCCGATCTCCCCGATGATCGCTTCGCCGAGTGGCTCACGGTCGAGCACGGCGTGACCCCGGTCCCGGGGTCGAGCTTCTTCAGCCGGCCCGAGATGGGTCGCACGCAGGTGCGGTTCGCGTTCTGTAAGACGATGCCGCTCCTCGACGAGGCGGCCAAGCGGTTGCGGGCGGTCGGGGGCCCGAGGGATTAGCTAGAGCGCGTCCTCGATCTCCTTGTGCCCCTCGAGCAGGAGCTCCACCTCCTGCGCCGCCTCCCGCGCGAGGGACAGGTCGGTCGTCAGGCTCTGCACGGTACCCGCCCCCGCGTGCAGTTTCAGCAGGTTGAGTCGAATCGTTTCCAGCGCCGCCACGGCGTCCTTCAGGCGGCGCTGCACCAGATCCCGCTCCGACTCAAGGTCGGTCACCACGCGATCGCGACGCGCCTTGATGTCGTCGGTGATTTGCCCCGAAAGGCGTCCTCGCTCGCCGGCATCCTGTAGCGCATCGTTCAATTCCTCCAGCCGGACTCGCATGCGACCGGCATCCTGCTCGAGCCGTCGCAGCACGTCGGGCAGCTCCCGCAGCTCCTCGCGCATCTGCTTCGGGAGTTCTTCGAAGAGCCGCTCCGCCGCCATTCCCAGTACCAGCTCCGTGGGTCGGAACGTGGAGCCGGAGGGGAGCGCGGATCGGCCTCCCGGCAGGGCCGCGCGTCCAAAAATGAGTCTCCCGATCGGACCGCGCCAAAACCGTAGCCAGAATGAGGTCCCCAGGTCGCGGCGCCGCAGCAATCGCCGCGTGGCAAGTCCCCCGCTCACCGCCCCGACGACAAACGCCAGCCCGCCCGAGAACCCCGCCCAGGGGATCATGCCGTACGACTTCACGAACGCCAGTGCCAGCCCCGCCGTGCCGAGCCCGGCGGCCGAGATCCAGCGGA
Organism: Gemmatimonadales bacterium; assembly: GCA_033853695.1. Lineage (GTDB taxonomy): Bacteria > Gemmatimonadota > Gemmatimonadetes > Gemmatimonadales > GWC2-71-9 > DASTHG01. The sequence continues at coordinate 5,470 of JAWOLH010000032.1, forward strand.
GCACGCGCTCGAAATGGGATGGGCCACGCCCGAATTCATACGCGCGTTCCTCGCTGCTGGCTTCCAGCTCACCCCGAAACGCGGTCACCACATCGTCTCTCGTGAACCCGCCGCGGGCGAGCCGCCGCGCCCGACTGAAGAGCAACGATGCCGGCGCCACGACCAGACCCGCCGTCATGGCGGCGAGCCAGGTGGCGCCGCCGAGTCCGCCGCGTCCCACCAGGACCGCGAGGATCCCCGAGACCACGGTGGTGCCCCACAGATAGACGAGTGACTCGAGACCGCCGAAGCGGCCGCCGCGCTTGGCGAAGACGCGCAGCGGCACGGGCAGCTCCTTGCGCTGCTCGAGTGCCAGCCCCATCTGCTCGGCGAGCGCCGCGGCGCTCTCCGGGCGCTCGTCCCGCTCCTTGGCGAGACACTTGTCGATCGTCTGGGCGAGCCGCCGCGGCGCGCCGTCCGACACCGTCGCCAGCGGCTGCGGCAGCTCGGTCACCTGCCTGGCGAGCACTTCGGTCGCCTTCTTTCCGGTAAAGGGCAGCCGGCCCGAGAGCACGAAGTAACCGACGACGCCGAGGGAGTAGAGGTCGCTCTTGGCATCCACCGGCTCGCCCAGCGCCTGTTCGGGACTCATGAACTCCGGCGTACCGATGACGTCGCCGCCATCGACGCCGGAGGCGCCGCTCACCTGGGCGGCGATCCCGAAATCGGCGACCAGCGCCCGCCCCGACCCCGTCTCGAGGATGATGTTGTCGGGTTTCACATCGCGGTGAATCACGCCCTGGGCGTGCGCGTAGCCGAGCGCCCAGGCGACTTCGCGCAGCAGCCGGGCGGCGTCGGTCGGAGGCAGCGGGCCGCGGCGCCGCACGCGCTCCGTGAGCGTCTCGCCTTCGACGTAGGCCATCGCGAAGAAGACGTAGTCGCCGACCTCATCGACGGCGTGGATCGGGATGATGTTCGGATGAGACAGCTTGGCCGCGAGGCGCGCCTCCCGCAGAAAGCGCGCGCGCGGCCCCGGCTGCGCCGCGAGAACCGGCGGCAGGAGCTTCAGCGCCACGGGCCGATCGAGCCGCACTTCGCGGGCGAGGTACACGACGCCCATCCCCCCACGTCCCAGCTCCCGCTCGATCGAATAGCGGCCCGCCACTGCCGACTGAAAGTCGACGAAGAGCCGGTCGAGGGCGGCGCTGGTCGAGGAGCGGCGCTGCACGTCCATCACCGCGGATTCTAACCCGCGCCGCCCTTCCCCGCCCTTCTCCGCCGCGCCACATTCTCCCCTCACCTTCGACCCGCGACCGGGGACCCGATGGCCGACCACCAACCGTATATCTCGCCGTCACAGCAGCTCGCCGAGCTCACGCCGCGGGCGCTCGTCCTGGGGGTGATCCTCGGACTGATCTTCGGCGCCTCGAACGTCTACCTGGCGCTGAAGATCGGTCTCACCGTGAGCGCATCCATACCCATCGCCGTCCTCGCCATCACGATCTTCCGCACCCTCGGCCGCTCCACGATCCTCGAAAACAACATCGTCCAGACGACGGGCTCCGCCGCCGACTCGGTCTCGGCAGGGGTCGTGTTTACGATCCCCGCGATTCTCCTCATGGGCTACGACCTGGACATCAGCCGGGTCGCAATTCTCGCAACCGCAGGCGGGTTGATGGGGATCCTGATGATGATCCCGCTGCGCCGCGCGCTCATCGTGAAGGAGCACGGCAATCTCCCCTACCCGGAAGGGACGGCGTGCGCCGAGGTGCTGATCGCGGGAGACAAGGGCGGCGTGCACGCCAAGACGGTGTTTCAGGCGTTCGGGCTCGCGTTCGTCTACAAGTTCCTGATGTCGGGCGTGAAGGCGTGGCAGGAGTACCCGGGGAGGATCCTGAACTGGTACCAGGGGGCCGAGATCCGGGTCGAGGCCGCGCCGGAGCTGATGGGCGTCGGGTACATCATCGGGCCGCGCATCGCGGGATACTTGTTCGCCGGTGGCTGCCTCGCCTACCTCGTCCTCATGCCGGCGATCAAGTTGTTCGGCTCCTCAATGACCGAGGCGATGTTCCCGGCCACCAAGCTGATCCGGGACATGTCGGCCGGGGAGATCCGTGCCGCGTTCGTCTTCTATATCGGTGCGGGCGCTGTCGCGACATCCGGGATCATCGCCCTGGTGCGCGCGCTGCCCACGATTGCGAGCGCGTTCCGCGCGGGGTTCGCCGACATGCGCCAGAGTCGCGTGGGCCAGGCGATCGTCCGGCTGCGCACCGAAGACGACCTGCCGATCACGATCACTGTGTTCGGCTCGATCGCGCTCGCGCTGGTACTGTCGTTCCTGCCCCAGATCGGCGTGAACCTGCTCGGTGGCGTGTTGATCATCATTTTCGGCTTCTTTTTTACGACGGTCTCGTCCCGGATCTGCGGTCAGATCGGCAGCTCGGCGAACCCGATCTCGGGCATGACGATCGCGTCGTTGCTCGCGATCTCCGTCATCTTTCTGCTGCTCGGCTGGACGGCGATCGACGATCGTGTGCGGGCGATCTCGATTGCCTGCGTGATCGCGGTGGCGGTCGCCAACGGAGGCAACACGTCGCAGGATCTGAAAACCGGCTTCCTGATCGGCGCCACGCCGCGCCGCCAGCAGATCGCTATCCTCATCGGCGGCATCGGCTCGGCCCTGGCCGTCGGGTGGACGCTGACGCTGCTCAACAAGTCGTACCAGTACGAGGTGCCCGAGATGCACGCCGGGTTCACTGCCCCCGTCAGCGGCCGTTCGCCCGATGGCAATGTCGTGATGCTCGGCGAGACGATGTCCGGCTTCCATGTGGGCGGCGGTGACTCGATCGATACCGGGACCTACCCAGTCGCCCGCGTCTACGTTGCCACCGGGAACGTGCTCCCCGGCAAGTACCTTATCGACCCCGCCACGCACGAGATTCGCTACGTGGTGGATCCGGGGATCGGCGGCCGGATCCGCGACTACAACGGCCACGGCCTGACGCGGCTCGATTCTCCGAAGGCCACGCTGATGGCGCTCATCACCGACGGCATCCTCACCCGCCGGCTGCCATGGGCGCTCGTCCTGATCGGCGTGTTCCTCGCCATCGCGCTGGAGATCGCCGGGATTCAGTCGTTGCCGGTCACGGTCGGCGTGTACCTCCCGATCACCACCTCCGCCGGCATGTTCGCCGGCGGCGTGATCCGCTGGCTCGTGGAGCGGCGCTTCCGGTCGCAGGAACGGAGCCTCGCCGAGGTCGAGTCGGGGCCGGGCGTGCTGTTCTCGAGCGGCCTCATCGCGGGGGGCGCGATCGGCGGCATCGTGATCGCTGCGATCGCGGGCAAATTCGGCAGCGCCGACCGACTCTCCGAGATCGCGGGGTTGTCGCAGGCGCTGGGACATTTCGCCACGGACAACTGGCCTGCCCTTCTGCTGTTCGCGCTCCTGGGGTTCGGTCTGTACCGTGTGGGGCTGCGCAAGCAGTAGCAGTGCCGGACATCGATCGCGCGGTGCGGGTGGCGGGAGCCTCCGCGCGGAGGCGTTTGCTGACACGCTGTCGGTCAGTGACGCACTCGGTCAGCGCGACGCAGCCGACGAGCTCGTCGCCGGCCTGCGGTTTCGCCTGCGTCGGCTCCAAGCGGGTCATGCATCACATCCCACACCCCCCCTCCCGCGCATTCTCGTAGTTGAGTGGCTCGACCCACCCTCCGGGAACGCCTATACTTCGCGGCCCGACCACGGCTGGTCGATGCCGCCGCGAGGCTGGCGTTGATGTTCGGTTGAGCGGTCGTACCTAGCGTTCGAGGAAGCCGTGCTGAATAGTCTTTCGTCCGTCGTGTTGCTGTCGCTCGTGCAGCAACCCGGCGTGCTGTCGCCGTCGTCGATCGCGCCGCATTCGTCGGCTCCCGCGCGGGAGCCCCTGCATCTGTACGCCGTGGGCGACCTCAATCTCGGCCGCACCGTCACCTGGGACTATCTCCTGAGGGGCGACACGCTGTATCCGTTCAAGGCGGTGCGCGACACGCTCGCGTCGGCCGACATCCTGTTCGGCAACCTCGAGAGCCCCATCGCCGAGCCCGGCCACCCCTACGAGAAGACGGGGAGCTTCGTGTTCACCACCCCGCCGGTCGCGGCGGACGCGTTGAAGCGGGCCGCCTTCGACGTCGTGTCGGACGCCAACAACCACGCCTGGGACGCTGGCATCGATGGCGTCGTGGAGACGGTCGAAGAGCTGGACCGGGTCGGAATCGCGCACATCGGCACCGGCGTCACGCTCGATCTGGCGCATCGGCCGGCGGTGATCGAGCGCAAGGGGTGGCGCGTCGCGTTTCTTGGAGCGACACGCGCGTTCAATGCGGCACCGGATTCCTTTTATGCGCACCCCGGCTCCCGCTACGTCGCCTGGGCCGACTCGGGATGGCTGTATCCCGAGATCCGGCGGCTCAAAGAGAGCGGCCTGGCGGACATCGTGGTGGTGAGCGTCCACGCCGGCCAGGAGCTCGCGGAGAAGCCCGATAACGCGTTACGCCGCTTCTTTGAAGGGGCGATCGACGCCGGCGCGGATATCTGTCTCGGGCACCACCCCCACGTGCTGCAGCCCGTGGAGTGGTACCGCGGCAAGCCGATCGTGTATTCGATGGGGAATTTCATCTTTCGCCAGGGCGCGCCCTGGACCGGGTTGTCGGGGGTGTTCGAGTTCACGGTCCGCCCAGGCGGCGCGATCTCCCTCGCGCTGCGCCCGATTCGTGCCGATTATCAGGCAAAGCTGATCACCGGGGCGGCCGCCGACAGTGCGCGCCGCCGTGTCGGCCTGCCGGCAGCGGGCCACGCACCGACCGCGAGAGGTCCATGAGCACCACTTCGATCGACTTTCTGAAGCGTCTGCTGGATTCCCCCGGTCCGTCGGGATTCGAGGCCGTGCCCGCCCGCGTCTGGCGGGAAGAGGTGAAGCGATTCGCCGACGAACTGCGCGCGGACGCCCACGGCAACTCGGTCGGGGTGGTGAACCCCACGGGATCCCCGCGACTCATGCTCGCCGGTCACATCGACGAGATCGGCCTGCAGATCACGCACATCGACGACGATGGCTACCTCTACTTCGCGGGGATCGGCGGCTGGGACTCCCAGGTGCTGGTGGGGCAGCGCGTGGTGGTGGTGGGGCCCAAGGGGCGGGTATCGGGCGTGATCGGCAAGAAGGCGCCGCACCTCATGAAGAAGGACGAGTTCGAGAAGGTCAGCGCGATCACCGACCTGTGGATCGACATCGGTGCCGCAACGCGCGCCGCTGCGCTCGAGCGCGTGCACGTGGGAGATCCGGCGGTGATCGACGCACAGAGCCTCGAGTTCGCGGGTGATCGCATCGTCTCACGCAGCATCGACAACCGCATCGGCGCCTACGTCGTCGCCGAAGCGTTGCGACTGCTCGCCCGCGAGCGGCCGCCCCACGCGGCGGTGTTCGCGGTCGCGACGACGCGCGAGGAGATCGCCTACACGGGCGGCGGCGCGCGCACCAGCGCCGTCGGGATCGATCCCCAGGTCGCGCTGGTCGTGGACGTGACCCACGCGACCGATTGGCCGGGAGCCGACAAGAAGCAGGGGGGCGACCACAAGCTGGGCGGCGGACCGGTGTTCTCGCGCGGCTCGGCGGTGAGTACCGTCGTTTTCGATCAGCTGGTCTGTTGCGCCGACGAGGAACAGATCCCCTACACCGTGCAGGCGGCGCCGCGCGACACCGGAACGGACGCCGACGCCATTCACAACGCGCTCCGCGGCATCCCGACCGGGCTCGTGTCGGTGCCGAACCGCTACATGCACAGCCCCAACGAAATGGTGTCGCTGGCCGACGTGGACCGGGCGGCGCGGCTGCTCGCGGCGTTCGCCCGGAAGCTCACGCCGGGCGTGAGCTTCATCCCGAGCTGACGGGTCTCAGGAGCGTTTCGCGTTCAGCTCGGTGAGCGCCTGGAGCACCGCGGCGCGCACCTGCTTGTCACTGTCCGAGGCGAAGCTCTGTAGCGTGCTGATGGCCGCGGGTGTCCCGGCCACGCGCAACGCTTCGACCGCCGTCACCCGCAAGGCGCTCGGCTTGCGGTTGAACAGCTTTCCCGATGGCTGGGCGAGCTTGGTCAGCGCCTGAACCGCATCGGGGCTGCCGATCCGCCCCAACGCGAAGATCAGCTCGCGCACCACCTCCGGATCCTTCTCCTCTTCGAGCGCGACGACGAGCGGCATCGCGAGGGCGCTCGCCTTCCGGCCACCGACCCCCAGCGCCGCCTGACGCCGCACGTCTGCCGACGGATCCTTCAGCGCCCGCCGCAAGGGCTCCGCGGCGCTCCGGGTCCCGATCTTCGCGAGCGCCAGCGCGACTTGCCGCCGCACGCGCTCGTCGGGGTGATCGAGCTGCTTCGTCAGCTGCGGCACCGCGGCCTCGAGCCCCAGCTCGCCCACGAGGTCCGCCACGTTGCGAACGACGAACCACTGCGGGTGCCCGAGCATGTGGACCAGCTGGTCCTGTCCTTCCTTCATCTGGACCAGCGCGTTGAAGACCCCGCGCCGTTCGGTGACGGTATTGGATGTCGTGAGCAGGTCGAGCAACACCTCCACCCCATCGGGACCGGCTCGCTGCAGCACGCTGCTCGCCGCGTCCTCGAGATGCGGCACCTGCACGAGCTTGCTCAACCCGTCGAGCATCTGACGAGTGATCATGCGCCGCAGCGCGATACCGTACTGGCGCCGCACCGCGGCGTCCTCGACCCGCTGCTCCGTCCGCACTACGCTATACACGATCTGCATCGCCTGCTCGATCTTCCCCTGGCGCATCACCGCTTCGACCTGGCGGTTCAGCACCGTCAGGATTTCCCCCACGTGCGGCGACGTGGGGGTGGCCTCGAGCGAGCTCAAGAGGTCCGTCGTGTCCTTGGACAACGCCTCACGTAACGCAAAGAGCGGTGAGGCCGCTTCGCGGGCGATGTCCGGCGACGCGGCAGCGGGTGCTTCCTCCCGCGCCGGCGCATCCGCGAACTGCGGCGGTGCGACGCTCCCCGAGTGGGTGTGCGCCCGGGGCGTCGGCGGGGCATGCGGCGCGGGTGGCGGCGGCGGCGTGCGAGGCGCCGGGGGCGGCGGTGAGGCCGCGGGGGGGGGCGCGGCCGGCGTGAATGTCGGCGCGGAATCCGCCGCCCGCCTCGGGGGCGGCGGCGGTGGTGGCGGCGGCGGGGGGAGCGTGCCAGCGGGAG
>JAWOLH010000033.1:0-3791 GCA_033853695.1 Gemmatimonadales bacterium
GTGAGCCCGACGTACCAGTCGCCTCCAGCGGTCGGCTGGTACAACGAGTAGGTCACCGGCTCGAAGCCGAGGACCGGATCGCCGTTGGCGATCGACGTCGGAAAGTTCAGGTTCCCTCTGAAGTCCAAATTCATCGTCACGAGCTGTCCCGCGCCGCCGCCCGCGGTCACGGGGCAGGTGACACCGGCGGTCTGGATCAGCGTAGGCCTCCCCACCACGTATCCGTCGTCCTTCCGCGTGCCGTCGTCGCCCTCGTACCGGATGAACATCGAGTCGATGGCGACGTTGATCGAGCGGCCGAAGAACGGTTGCACGCGGAGGATCATCGTCGCGCCAGGCACCTGTTGCGGACCGACAGCCCCGCCCAGCCCGGTGACCGGGGGCGTGCACATGAACGCCGTCCAGCGGTGGGCGCGGACGGTGATCGAGGTCGCCGTCATCGCGTAGATGTCGCCGCCAGTCGAATTCAACTCGCGCAGTTCCTGAGGCAGGATTGCCGCCGCGGCGCGCATGTTCTGCTGCAGGCCGATCACCTGCGTCTGCTGCTGGTAGACACGCTGGTTGGTCATGAGCGTGCGGTACAATCCCGCTACGACGATTGCGAGGAGCACCATGGCGATCAACAGCTCCACCAGCGAAAACCCGCGCCGCGTCAGGTGCGACATGGGACCCCCGCTTCGAGCGTGTCGGAACGGAGCTTGTTTTTGACCGTCTCCCATCGAGTGATCACGCTCAGCCGGTAGTAGCTGTTGCCGAGGGCGGTGTAGCTCCAGGTGTTGGTCGCGATCAGGGAGCCGCCGCGGTAGAGCGTATCCGTACCGGCGGTGCGCTGCGCGTCGATGCACGCGGCCGTGCGCATCTTCTCCATCCGTTGCGAGGCGTAGTTCGCGGCGAGCTGCGCGCGGTTGGCGCGTCCCATCATTCGTGTCACGAGCGCGGCGGTCATTACGAGACCCAGCACCCCCACCATCAGCACCACCACGGCGATGAGGATCTCGAGGATGGTAAAGCCCCCCTGATTGCGCCGCTTCATTGCCGTACCACCTGTCCGAGCGGATTAACGATGACGGAATCGCTGATCGTACTGGACAACGCACTCGACGAGAACCTGACGATCAGCGTCGCGTAGTTGACCGCCAGGCCCCGCGGGTCGAACTGCAGCGTGCTCGAGCTCGGGGTCATGGTGACCTTGAAGCGCGCCGCCAGCGAGTCCACGCCGCCGAAGATCTGCGACCCCGTCCCGTTGACGTTGCACACCGTGATCGCGACCGTGCCGGTCGTACCTGACGTGAGCGTCATCGTAGCGACGCAGCCGCGGGCGACCGCCGCGGCCCGGGCCTTCACAACGAGCGTGCCCAGCGCCGCTTTGGCGCTGCGTACGTTCGATTTGATGACGGCGTCGCGGAGCCGCGGAAAGCCGAACGCAGCGACGATGCCGATGATGACCAGGACCACAATCAGCTCGATCGCCGTGAAGCCGCGTCTACTCATCGAGAATGTTCCTCATTGCCGAGGCGTGAATACAGACTTCATGCCAGAACATAACGTATTGATAACAAAAGATTTAACAATACGATCGCAGCGCGTCGATCATGCAAACTGCTGCGCGTAGTGCAAGAAATTGCACTACTCCAATCCCAGCCCTTGGATCTTGTAGAAGAGCGACCGAACGCTGATGCCCAGCCGCTTGGCGGCGTCTCGTCGATTCCCGCCGCACGCCAGGAGGGCGGCCCGAATCGCCTCACGCTCGGCCGACCGCACGGCGTCCTCGAGGGTGATGGCGTCCCCGGAAGTCGGTGCGCCTGTTGGGCGCGGATGCGGAACGGGGGCGAAATCCTCGGGCTCGAGCATCGTCTTCCCCGACAGCACCGCGGCTCGCTCGATCGCGTTCTCGAGCTCTCGCACGTTGCCCGGCCAAGCCTGTGACTCGAGCCAGACCAGGGCCGCGGGTGAGAGGGCGACCGGCGACCCGAAGCGCGTGCCGAGTCGGGCCGCGAAGAACCGCGCCAGCGGGCCCACGTCCTCCCGCCGCTCCCGGAGCGGCGGGAGGTGAATCATCACGACGTGGATCCGATAGAACAGGTCCTCCCGGAATCGCCCCGCCTTGACCTCGGCCTCGAGGTCTCGCGCCGTCGCGGCGAGCACACGCACGTCGATGCGACGTGTGCGCTGATCCCCCACTCGGCGAATCTCCCCTTCCTGCAGCGCCCGCAGCAGCTTCGCCTGCAGGCCGAGGGGCAGCTCGCCGATCTCGTCGAGCAGGAGAGTCCCGCCGTGCGCCTGCTCGAACAGGCCGGCCTTGTCGGCTGAGGCGCCGGTGAAGGCGCCGCGAACGTGGCCGAACAGCTCGGACTCGAGCAGGGTCTCGGGGATCGCGGCGCAGTTGACACCGATGAAGGCGGCCTGGGCGCGCGGGCTGGCGCGGTGAATCGCCTGCGCGATGACTTCCTTGCCAGTCCCGCTTTCTCCGGTGATCAGGACGGTGGTGGCGTGCTCGGCGACGCGAGCCACGATGTCCAGCGCCGCGCGCATCGCAGCGCTTTCGGCGACGAGGGCGCGACGATCCGGGCTGTGATCGAGCTGCGCCTGCAGGCCCGCCACGGTCCGGCGCAGCTTCTCGCGCTCCTCGGCTTTGCGCAGGGCGAGGACGACTTCATCCGGCCGGAACGGCTTCGGCACATAGTCGTAGGCCCCTTCGTGCATCGCCTGCAGCGCGGCGTCCTCGCCGCCATACGCGCTCATCATGATGACCAGCCCGGCGCCACCGCGCTGCCGATAGCCCCTCAGGAACTCGAGGCCTGACATCCCCGGCATCCGCACATCGCACAGAATGAGATCGAATGGCTCGGCGATGGCCCGCTCCAGCGCCCGCCGGCCGTCGCTCTCCGCGTGGACGTCGTATCCTGCGTCGCCCAGGAGCAGGGCCAGCGAATGCCGCAGGCCCGGCTCGTCATCCACGATGAGCACGCGGCTCATGCGGTCACCGCCGGGAGGAAGATCTTGAACGCCGCGCCCCCCTCACGAGCCTGTTCCAGCCAGACGATGCCCCCCATCTCGAACACCACACGGGCGACGATCGCCAACCCGAGACCCGTACCGCGGCCTGGCTCCTTCGTCGTGAAGAACGGCTCGAACACCTTGTCGTGGTCCTCGACCGGCACGCCGTGCCCCGAGTCGGCCACGAAGATCAGCACACCCGGGACACCCGAAGCCAACTCGATGCGCGAGGGCCTGCGGCTGGCCGATCGGGGGAAGAACGCATCGCTCGTGTCGGTCGCCCGCCGTGGCACGACGCGCTCCGGCGCATAGGCCCATGGCCTCGCGCCAAGCACGAGGATCCCGTGCGGAGCGGCATCCACCGCATTCAGCAGGAGATTGACCACCGCCTGCTCGAGCTCGTGTGCCCGGCCGAGCACGCGAGGCAGGGAGTCTGGCACGTCCAGCTCCGAGCGCGTCGCGTGCAGCGCGCCCTGAGCGCGAAGCAGCTCGAGTGCCGCCGAAAGCACCACGGTTACGTCGACAGGCTGTAGCGCCTCCTCGCGCGGGCGGGCGTAGTCGAGCAGGCTTCGGACGATCTTGTCGATGCGCTCGAGTTCCCGGCGCAGCGATCCGACCACGTCGGGCTCGGCGCCGCGGCGGCGCAGGACCTCGAGATACGTCGTGGCCCCTCCTAGCGGGTTGCCGATCTCGTGTGCGATGCCGGCCGCGAGGCGCCCGACGGTGGCCAGTTTCTCGGCGCGCACTAGCTGGCTCTGCGCGTCCAGGAGGTGGTCGGTCATCCGGTTGACCCG
>JAWOLH010000034.1:0-2731 GCA_033853695.1 Gemmatimonadales bacterium
CTGCGGCGTGTAGGTCTCCGACGTATCGGTCGACAGCGCGCCGATGCCGTTGAACTGGCTGGGGTAGCGCTCGACGCCCGCGAATCCCGTGACGTGCCAGGCGTCGCCCGCGGTCCAGTGATCCAGCGTGAGCTCGAGCTGGTATTGCCGCTTCAGCGTGTAGATCGCGGTGAGCAGCGCGGTCGAGGGCCGGCGAGGAGGGCCCGCCGTGTCGGGGGACACGACGCCGACCAGCGCCACGCCGAGCATCACGCTGGTCTCCGGCGCGTAGCCCGCCACCGGCACCGGGAAGACGCGCCGGCGCCCGCCCGTCTGCGCCTGGAGCGCGGGCTGGCCGACCGCCGCGAGCAGCAGCGCTGCGAGCAGCGCGCTAGCCGGACAGGTCGCCGACCGACTCGGGCCGCTGAGAGGCAAGGGAGGCATCCTCCGCTGGGGGACCACGCTAGACGAGCCGCGTCACGCGACCGTCACACCGCTTATGCGACTACACGAGTCGGAAAATGGGGGCGATGGGCTCGGCGTTGTTGGCGCGCTTGACCGTCTTCCGGCTCCGGGTTGCGACGATCACGAACACGCCGTATGGTAGGCGACGGCTTCACTCGGGTTAGTCGACACGATGGGACCCGTTCACACCGGTCCACCGGATGACTGCCGTGATTTCGACCCACCGCGCAACACCAGTCCCAACCTCGATCGCAGGAGGAGGCGGCACATGAGCGTTCCCGTTCCTGGCAGGCGCGCGGGTGCGAGCACGATGGTGCGGCGAATGGTGGTTGTGCTCGCGGCCGCGGCTGCAGTGCTTGGTCGGGCTGGCGCCGCCAGGGCACAGGCGGGTGCCGGAACCGGGATCCTGGTGGGTGAGGTGCGCGACTCTGCGAAGACGGCGCTCTCCGGCACCCTCGTCATGGATCTCGGGACCTCCATCTCGGCGGTGAGCCGCACGGACGGCTCATTCCGCCTGGTGAATCTCCCGGCCGGGAACCGCACGTTCGTGGCGCGGCGCCTCGGCTTCGCACCCGATTCGTTCCGGGTCACCATCGTGGCCGGTGGCACCGCGAACTACGACGTCGTCATGGCCCCCGCCGCCGTCGAGCTGTCAGAGATCGCGGTGCAGGCTTCGCCGCGCATGGCCGAGACCAAGGCCTCGGCCCTGGAAGTCCAGCTGAACGCGGTCAACATCGTGTCTGCGCTCTCGGGCGACGAGATCCGCTCGCTCCCTAACTTCAACGCGGCCGAAGCGGCGGGACGGACGCCCGGCGTGTCGCTCCAACGGGACGAGGGCGAGGGGAAGTTCGTACAGGTGCGCGGCACCGAGCCGCGGCTCTCCAGCGTCACGATCAACGGCGCGCACGTGCCCGGCACGGAGGGCAATCGGATCCCGAAGCTCGATGACGTGCCCTCGGACCTGCTGGCCGCGATCGTCGTGTCCAAAACGCTCTCCGCGGACATGGACGCCGACGCGATCGGCGGCTCCGTCGACCTGCGCACCAAGACGCCCGAGGGGGCGCCGCGCGGGTATATCGCCGGCCAGTTCGGGCAGGACAACCTCTCGGGACGCAACACGTTCCAGGGTGGATTCACCTACGGCGGCCGATACGGCCAGGACGAGCGGCTCGGCTTCCTGATCGGGGGCTCGGCCGACCGCAACAACCGCGCCATCAACGACGTCGAGCCCGTGTGGGGTAGCTACGGCGGGGTGGCGGCCCCCAACGAATGGGCGCAGCGCGACTACCGGTATGGCCGGGAGCGCTACGGCGTGGGCGGCGACGTCGACTACCGCTTCAGCGAGAACAGCCAGGTCTTCCTGAAGGGTCTGTGGAGCGATTTCCTGAACAACGGCGACCTGTACATCTACGACGTCGCGGGCACACCGACCCCGTCCGGCCTCGGCGGCGGCACGATCCCCGGGGCGGGGCTCACCCGCACGGTGAACACGCGCAACCCCCACGACCAGATGTGGGCGCTTACGGCGGGCGGCAACCACGGCGTGGGGAGCTGGACGCTGAACTTCTCGCTCGACGCGGCGGGGACGAGCCAGAACGGAGGGTTCAGGTTCTCCGGTTACAGCTACAACGGACCCGCGGACACCCTCGTCTACACCGCGCCGAGCGGCACGACATACCCCAAGTACCACTACCAGAGCCTGGCGGACTCGCAGAACGCCGTCAACCCGGCCAACTACTCGCTCGCCAACTACTACGACGGGATCCACACCACCAATGGCCACACCCTGGGCGGGTCGGTCAACGCCATCCTGCACTACGCCCTAGCCGGCCACGCCAGCCAGCTCCAGGTGGGCGCGCGGTATCGTGACGAGCACAAGGTCTACACCAGCCAGATCGGCTTCTACGTGGATACCGCCGCGCAGCCCAGCATGACGCAGCTGCTGAGCTCGTTCTCCGATCCGAACTTCTACACCGCTTTTGCCAGCGGCTACAACATGGGTCCGATGGCCGATCCCGAAGCGACCGTGGCGTACGAGAGCTCCCACGCCGCGGACTTCCAGAACCTGATGGGTCCGTCCAGCGACTCGCTTGGCAGTTTCAAAGGCTCCGAGGCGGTCACAGCGGGCTACATCATGAGTACGACGGACGTCGGCTTGCTCCACGTGAGCGTCGGCCTGCGCGTGGAGGCCACGCACTCCACCTACCTCGGCCACGTGGTGACGACGGACTCGGCCGGCAATGTTACCGGGCTCCAGGCCATCACCGGGACCAAGGACTATACCGAT
>JAWOLH010000035.1:0-2846 GCA_033853695.1 Gemmatimonadales bacterium
TGATCCACGGGATGATGGACGACAATGTCCCGCCCTACAACACGCAGCTGGTGGTCGCGGCCCTGATGAAGGCGGGGAAAGACTTCGATCAGATCATGCTCCCTGACGCCCGTCACGGCTACGGCCAGGATGCGCCCTACATCATGCGCCGGCGCTGGGACTACTTCATCCGGAACCTGCAGGGGAACATTCCGCCCCGGGAATACCAGATGGGGAGGCAGCGCACGGCGCCAGTGCAGTAACCACCGTCTCGATCCGTCAGGTCTTACGGCACGAGCCGCTCCCGATCACATCGCGCGGGGGTCGGACGCTGGACAATGGTTCTACTCCGCGGTTAAATGGCCAAGCATGCAGATACTCCTGGCAGAGGAGGGGGACTATGAATGGGCCGCCGAGCTCATGGCGAGGAGCGAGCCCTGGGTCACGCTCCGGCGAGGGCCAGACCAGTGTCGTGCCGCCGTGCGACGTCCAGGAACCGAGGTGTTCATGGGCATTGAGGGCGAGCAGCGACTAGGTTTCGTGTTGCTGGCAGAGCACGGACTGGCCGGCTCGCCCTACATCGCATCCATCGCGGTCGATGCGGCCGCACGCGGCCGTGGCATCGGCTCGGCGCTGCTCGACTTCGTCGAAGAGCGGTGTCGCGGATCTCACCAGCACCTCTTTCTTCTTGTATCGTCGTTCAATCGGCGCGCGCGACGCCTCTACGAGCGACGCGGCTACCGGCAAGTCGGCGAGATCCCGGACTACGCCGTCGCTGGGCACTCCGAATGCATCATGCACAAGAGGCTCGGATGAGCACGGACCGTCGTGAGGCCCGCCGGCTCCTCGTGCTCCTGGTCATCGTTGCCTCTGCAGGATACGTCGCCCGGGTGGCCATCAGCGTCGTCGCTCCGCAGCTCATGAACGAGTTCGCAATCACGCAGACGCAGATGGGCACCATCTTCAGCGCGTTCTTGCTCGGCTACACCGCGATGCAGGTTCCATCGGGCTGGCTGGCAGACCGCGTGGGGACGCGAGCCCTGTTCGGTGGGGCAACGATTGCGTGGCTGGTCCTGACGACGGCGACGGCATTTGCGCGTCCGGTGGCGACGATCTCGGTGTTGGGCGTCTTCATGGTGCTGCGGGCGCTCTTCGGGGTCGCCGCGGCGCCGACCTATCCAGGGGCCGCACGGGCGGTGGCGGTGACATTTCCCGCCACCATGCATGGTCGCGCGAACGGGGTTGTGCTCGCCAGCATCGGCATCGGATCGGCGTTGACCCCGCTCATGCTCGTGCCCGTGACACGCGCCCTGGGCTGGCGTGCAGGGATCCTGCTCGCAGCCCTCATGACCGCGGTGGCGACCGTGGCGTGGTGGACGTCGGCTCCGCGCCTGACGGGGCGCGTGGCCGCGACGCCAGCAGACGGCACCACCGGCATCACTCCGCCATGGCGCATGCCCCAATTCTGGTTTCTGTTCGGGAGTTATTTCCTGCAGGGGTACGTGGGCTACATCTTCGTGTTCTGGTTCTACTCGTACCTGGTTCAGGTGCGCCACTTCGAGCTGCTCCAGGCGGCGGGGATCACGGCGCTACCGTGGGTGGCGACGCTCATCGCGATTCCGGCCGGCGGGGCCGCGTCGGATGCGGCCGTCGGTCGCTGGGGTGCGACTCGCGGGCGACGCATCGTACCGATGGCGGCGCTCCTCCTGGGGGCAGCGGCGCTCGCCCTGGGGGCGCGGGCGTCGGTCGACGTCGTCGCGGTCGGGGCGCTCATCGCCTGCACGGTGCTCGTGCTCTGCACGGAGGGGCCGTTTTGGGCGGCGCTCAACGAAATTGCCGGCGCGCGCAGCGGGACAGCAGGCGGTTTGATGAACTTCGGATCGAACCTCGGCGGCATGATCTCACCGGCGCTCACGCCGTGGCTCGCACAACGGATGGGATGGGAGAACGCACTGTCCGCGACCGCCGCTCTGGCGGCGTTGGCTGGCCTGCTTTGGATCGGCGTCAGGATTGACCGTATGGAGGCATGACCGTTGGGCGGCGTGCGACGATTCGGTCGGTTCGAGTATCTCCCTAGCACGGGAGCCGGTGTCGATCGCCACGGAGCCGCGGAGTAGCCGGCCACGGGCTAGGGGGATCACTGTTCGCTTTCATGGTTGTCGGTGTCCTCGTGGGTGGGTTGACGCAATCACGGCGTGACACCATCCAATACCGGGTTGAGATTGCGTCCCACCCGTCTCCTGTGTTTCACCTCATCGTGCGACTCCCCCCCCGGGTCGGGCAAACGCGCGTGGTTCTGGATACGGGGGAAGACGGTCAGGCGCGAGACGCCGGCTGAGGCTTGTCGCAGTTCTGTCGCCGTTGAGGACCGCCACCATGTCGTAGTCCGCTGGAGGAATCCCGGCAAGTCGCCAAGCCAATCAATGAATTACATGTTTCGCGTCGGATCCTGGCCCTTCACTGTGCGCTAACATGCGAATGAAGCTGTCGTGGCGCGGCGGCCGCTGAAAGAGGAGGGGATACTAATACCCGGCTGGCCCACGTCCCTCTCGCGATCGGCCATGCGGCGCGCCGTAGCCCGTCGTTCTCTCAGCGGATCCAACGCAGGACTAATGGCTGCCGCCGCCCCTCGGGCAGTGTCTCGCCCTGCGGCTTACCCACGATGATCGGGGCCACCGCCGTGACGTCGTACGAAATACCAAGCTCCTGCTTCACGTCCGGCGTGCGGAGCGCTGGAACAGCGAAGCCGATGCAGCAGGTGCCTAGCCCCATGGCGCAGGCGGCGAGCATCAGGTTCTCGGCGGCCAGCCAGCAGTCAGCCTCGACGAATGGCCCCAACGCCCGCGCGCAGATGACGATCAGCGTCC
>JAWOLH010000036.1:0-5742 GCA_033853695.1 Gemmatimonadales bacterium
CCGCTTAGGGAGGCATTATGCGCTACAAGATCCTGAGCGTCGCCGCCGCACTGATGGCGGGTACGGCGTGCGGCGATATCACGCAGATCAATACCAACCCGAACGGGCCGGTGGACGTGCCACCGCCGTCGATTCTTTCGAACGCGATTCAGAGCGTGGTTGGGACCGTCTTCGGCCCCAGCTTTTCGAGCCTGGATATTCGCGGCGGCGGGTTGTGGGTGCAGTACTACTCGGAAATCCAGTACCGGGACGAGGACAAGTACATTCTCCGCTCCGGAATCAGCGGTGGTTGGGACATGTACCCCGGGCCGGTGGAGGACTTCCAGCGCATTATCGACAAGGGCGTCCAAGCCAACACGCCCAACTGGGCGGCCGTCGGTCGCATCATGAAGTCGTACACGTTCAGCGTGATGACCGATGCGATGGGCGACATCCCCTATTCGCAGTCACTCAAGGGAAGCTCGACGCTGACGCCCACGTACGACAGCCAGCAGAGCATTTACGACTCGCTCTTCGTCGACCTGGCGACGGCGAGTAGCGAGATCGATACCAGCGGGATCGGTTTCCCGAGCGGCGACATCCTGTACGGTGGCTCCATGAAGGCGTGGCAGAAGTTCGCCAACTCGCTGCGGTTGCGTCTGGCGATGCATCTGACGAATGTCGACGCCACCAAGGCGCAGGCGGAGGCCGCGGCGGCGGTCGCGGCGGGGGTGTTCACGAGCAACGCCGACAACGCGGAGCTCACCTACCTGGCCACGGCGCCGAACCAGAATCCCATCTATGTCAACGCGCTTTCGCGCGACGACTACGGCATGAGCGCGACGTTCGTCGACTCGCTGCTCAGCTGGAACGACCCGCGGCTTCCGGTCTTTTCGGACACCAATCGATTCGGTGCCTATCGCGGCCTGCCCAACGGGTTGAACGACGGGGAAGGCGCGACGCTCGACTCGATCTCACGGTTTGGCACCTTGTGGCGCAAGACCCCGAACGCATCGTTGTCGCTGCTCACCTATTCGGAGGTGCTGTTCCTCGAAGCCGAAGCCGCAGAGCGCGGTTGGATTACCGGTAATGCGGCCCAGCTCTACTCCGACGCGATCACGGCGTCGATGCAGCAGTATGGCATCGCCGCCCCGGCGATCGCCACCTATCTGGCCGACCCACGGGTCGTCTACGCAGGTGGACCCGCAGGGCTGACGCAGATCGCCTACCAGAAGTGGGTCTCGATGTTCATGCAGGGGGCGGAGGCGTGGACGGAATGGCGCCGGACTCAAGTCCCGACGCTGGTGCCCGGTCCGCGCGCGGTACTTCCCAGCCTCCCGGAGCGCTTGCCGTACCAGGACAACGAGGCGGTCTTGAACAAGGCCAATCTCGATGCCGCCGTCGCCGCGCAGCATTTCTCCGCCGGCAACGACATCACGGGAGTCCTGTGGTTCACGGGACGCCAGTGAGCTAGGCCGGCGCCGTGCACGACGAGAAAGCCCCCGGGGAGACGGATTCCCCGGGGGCTTTCTCGTGTGGTTCAGCGCGTCAGCCGGCGCCGCCGGTGGAGTCGGCGCGCTGCAGAAAAATCAGGATCAGGCCGTGACCTGAGCTGGGATAGCCCGGCCGTGGAGTGACCCCCGAAGGGTAGATCTCGATGCGGCTTGCCGCCGTCGCCTGGAGCGTCACGAGCGGGCAGGTGTCGATGGTTCGGGTCCCATCCACGTACACGTCGGGATCCGAGCTTCCCGCCAGCGTGTCCCTGCCGCGCAGCTCCACGATCGGGCAATGGTTCTGCGTGTACCCGTAGACCTGCATTTGCGGCATGGTTCGTCTGATTGCGTCCAGGATCGTCAGGCCGGGGTCCGCCGACAGCTCCTCCCCTTTGATGACCACGGCGCCGGCCGTGGTGGTCGGCAGCGGTTGTCCGCCGGGCTCGGTGGATCGGTCAAACGGTCGCGTCGTCCGGCAACCGGAGGCCGATGTGAGGACTGCGAGGAGAACCAGAGACGAGCTCCGATAGCGCAGCATGGCGCACCCCCAGTGCGGGTCCGGGTTATGGAGCGTATCGGGTGGTGAGCAGGATGGCGCCATCCTCGTTGCCGGCGCCCCAGCGCAGCACGGCGGGGCCCACGTCAAAAAACTCGACGCGCGTGACCGCGTCGATCGATACCTGGTCGAGGACGTCCAGCCCTCCGAGCAGACTGCCGTTCAGGTAGACTCGCACGCCGTGCGCATAGGTCGGGTCGGCGTTGGTGCGCAATACGTCCGTACCGCGGGACCGCAGCCACTGGGGTCGCAGCTGACGTACCAGCTCCGTTACCGAGCGAGCGGTCGACGAGTCGATCTCCCGTTCCGTGATCGGTCTCGTCAGGAGCGGCGGCGCGGTCTGAGGAGCGGGCGGTAGAGTCGGGCCAGGCTCGGACTGGCGGCGGCCGATCAGCGTTCCGGCAACGAGGCCGACCCCGGCACCTGCCAGGGAGAAACGGATGCGCTGGGCACTGCGACCCGGTGCGTTATCCCAATCGCTGCGAGCGACCTGGGCGGTCATGTACCCAGCCCACGCTCCGATGAGCGAGCCACCCACGGCATAGGCGACGACGTGGAGCACCGATCGGTGCTCGGTCGACTGCGCCTGAGCTCGCATGGTCGCCGCCCCGAGGGCGAGGGCTGCCAGGACCAGGAGACCGAAGCGCCGTGGAGTGGATGGCATGTGCAGCAATATACAGGGCGCCGCCGACACGCACGCCTGCGTTTCTTCACAATCAGCGGTCAATCGAGAGCGACCGTGGTGTCAAAACAACCTGTCATGCGTTTCTGACCTCGCGACGAATCGCCACAATCACGATTGCTCCCCACAAGGCGGCTCCCGCCGAAACGTGCAGGATCTGAAGGGGCAGGGAGAGGCCCCGCGTCACCATCGTTGCCGCGACCGCGATCTGCAGTGTGGCGATGGCGAGGACGAGCACGGCGGACCGGCGCCGTGTCGCCAGCGCCCAGGCGAGGAGGTAGGCGTATGTCGTGTAGGCGAGCAGGCGGTGTGTCCACTGGACGTACTGCAGATAATTCCCGGTCAGGATCCATTGGCCATTGCAGAGCGGGAACCCGACGCAGGCCGTCGCGGCGCCGAGGTTCGCGGTCAGGGCACCCGCCAGCACCGTGAGGAATACGAGCAACGCGGCTCCTGACGCCGGTGGATTCGCCGACCCCTGGAGGGGGACCGCGGTTCCCGCGGTCAGGCGGATCGCGACCGCAATCAACGTCGCCAGCAGGAGCATGGCCGTGCCCAGGTGCAGTACGATCGTCCACGGAGGCAGCTGCAGCTTCACCGTGACCGCACCGAGCAGCACCTGCACGATGAGCAGTCCGAAGGCGAGATAGGCGAGCCGGCCCGGGGTCGACGGCTCCCGTCTCCGTGCCCACCACACCGTTCCCGCCAGCAGGGTCACGAGCGTCGACACGATGGCCGCCACGAGCCGGTGGTTCCATTCGATGAACGTCGCCGTGTCGGCGAGCGATGGGATCAGGCGCCCGTGGCACACCGGCCACTCGTCGCCACAGCCGAGCCCGGAGCCGGTGATGCGGACGATGCCGCCGAGAACGATGAGCAGGTAGGTCGCGAGGGCGGCGCCCCAGGCGAGGCGCGAGAGAGCACGTGTCATGGGGTCGGAAATCTACGTCGCGCCGTATATTCCCTCACCCATGACGACCCCCGATCAATTCGGCGAGCGTTTGCCGCGCCGCCTCGGCCTCTGGAGCGCCGTGGCGGTGGCCGTCGGCTCCACGATCGGGAGCGGCATCTTCCGCACGCCCGCGAGCGTGGCGGCTCGCGTCGATGATATCGGGATCTTTCTCGCTCTCTGGGTCGTGGGCGGCGTCGTCGCGGTGTGCGGCGCCCTGACCTACGCGGAGCTGGCCGCCTTGTTCCCGCGCTCCGGCGGGATCTACGTCTTCATCCGAGAGGGATTCGGGGCCCTGCCGGCGTTCCTCTTCGGCTGGGCCGAGCTGCTGGTGATCCGCCCCGGGGCGTTCGGAGCCATTTCGATCACCGCGTCGGCGTATTCGCTGCGGCTCGTGGGAATCGATCCCGCGGCGAACGTGGCCGGGTTGCCGTTGCACGCCGAGCAGCTGCTCGCCGCTATCTACGTTGGCGTAGTAGCCCTGGTCAACCTGCGCGGGATCCATCGGGGCGCGGTGCTGCAGAACATCTCGACGGCGTTCAAAGTGGCGGCGCTCGGCGCGCTGATCGTCCTGGGCTTCGTGCTCGGAGGCGGCGTGCCGCCGATCGGCGAGGCGGGCACGGCGCCCCCGGTATCGATCTCACCCGTGCTGCTCGCGCTGGTCGCGATCCTCTGGGCCTACGACGGGTGGGCCGATCTGGCGTTCGTGGGCGGCGAGGTGCGCGACCCGCAGCGCACCCTTCCCAAAGCGCTCGTGCTCGGCACGGCGATCGTGGTGGTGCTGTACCTCGGCGCGAACCTCGTCTACCTGCATCTGATTCCGATGGCGCGGATGAAGAACGCCGAGCTCGTCGCGGCCGACTCGGCGCAGCTCTTGTTCGGCGCGGCGGGCGTGGTCGCCGTATCGGCCGCCGTGGCGATCAGCACCTTCGGCACGTTGAACGGCTCCATGATGACCGCGCCGCGCATCTTCTACGCGCTCGCCGACGACGGGCTGTTCCCGTCGGTCATCGCGCGGGTCGACCCGAAGACCGGCGCGCCCGCTCCTGCGATCCTGCTGACCGCGGCGCTCGGCATGGTATTCGTGCTGGTGCGCAGCTTCTCGCAGCTCGCCGATCAGTTCGTGATCGGCATCTGGCCGTTCTACGCGCTCGCGGTGGCGGCCATCTACGTCCTGCGGCGCCGCCGCCCCGACCTCGCGCGGCCGTATCGCACGTGGGGATATCCGATCGTCCCGGCGGTGTTTCTCGTTGCGTCGCTGTTCCTCCTGGGCAACTACTTCGTGTCGCAGCCGCTCGAGTCGGCGGTCGACATCGGCGTGCTGCTCATCGGGATTCCGGTCTACTGGTGGTGGCGCCGCGCACACATCGCGATGGCGACACGTTCGTGACGGGGCTGTCGCCGAGCGACTGATTGACAACGATTGGGTCCGGGGCATCTTTGTCCCGCCCTTGCAGGACCTCCGCAACGGAATTGTCCGTGGTCGACTCACTCTCCGGAGCAGCGCTATGAATCGCTTGGTTAGGTCCGTGGCATTTCTCGCCGTTCTCCTCGCCCCGCTGGGCTTCGGGCGGCTCGCGGGCCAGGGCGTCACGACCGCCGCCGTCACGGGGCGGATCACCGACGAGGCCGGGGCTGCAGTCCCGCAGGTGGAGCTGACGCTCATCCTCGCCACGACGGGCGAGCGGCGCGTGACGCGGTCGCGCGAGGACGGGATGTATTCGTTCGAAAACGTCACGGTGGGCAGCTCCTATACGCTCTCCGCCCGGGCGATCGGATTCGAGCCGAAGGTGTCCGACCAATTCGCCTTGGCGCTGGGCCAGCGGTTTACGCTCGACCTGACCTTGAAGCGCAGCGCCGTAGAGCTGGCCGCCGTTGTCGTGTCGACCAACGCCGATCCGTTGCGCTCCGCGTCCCGCACCGGGGCCCAGACGCTCGTCTCCGATTCAGCGGTGCGGCGGCTGCCGACGCTGAATCGTGCTTTTACCGACTTCGTCAGCACGTCGCCCCAGGTGGTGCGCACGCCGGGAGGCGGGAACTCGATCAACGGGCAGAACGACCGGTTCAACAACGTCCAGATCGA
>JAWOLH010000037.1:0-71416 GCA_033853695.1 Gemmatimonadales bacterium
GGAATCCGCCGCCCGCCTCGGGGGCGGCGGCGGTGGCGGCGGCGGCGGGGGGAGCGTGCCAGCGGGAGGAACCGATTCGAGAGGAGTCGCCGGCAGCCCGGGGGCCGGCGTCTCCGCCGATTGCCGCGGGATGATCGCCTGGGACGGGGTCGCCGCTTCCGGCACCGGCAGCGCCTCGGACGGCTGAGCGAGATTCTGCTCGACCGACTCCACCCCTTCCGCGCCCTCGACCGGCGCGCTCTTCAGGTCATTGACCGGCTCGCCGCGCAGCACGCCGCGCGTCCCGAGATCTCGCGCCCCTCCGGGAGCCGCCGACGCCGCCGGGGCACCCTCCTCGGGCTCATCGAGCGCCGAGAGCACGACCGACACGCGATACGCCCCCGAGGCGTGCAGCCGCGAGGCGATGTCCGCCGAGCCGCCGGGCTGATCGGCCAGCGCCCGCAGCAGCTCGAACAGGTGCGACACCGGTGCATCACTCGGGATCATCAGCTCCGTCACCCCGTGGACCACCATGCTTTGCACGAGGGGGCGGAACTCCGGCGCGGTCACCCGCTGGCCGTTGACCTCCAGAACGTCTTCGATGATGCGAATCGTGACGTTTCCGTCTTTCAGCATCCCGACGAGAATCCGGAACTCCCGCTTCTGATCCTCCTTCTTGGCGGGATCGCGGAACAGGTCGACGGCGCGCGCCAGATGCGTGGCGAAGACGACGGGAATGATCATGAGGCGTAAAGGAATCTAGGACTGGCGGTTACGCGCGGCAACGCTGGCGAGCGCGGCGGCCACATTCCGCGCCCGAATCGGCCGCCCCGGCAGCGAAAGTGCCGTCGACAGGCGGCAGATCGGGGGTGGGGCCAGCCCCAGGACCTCCAGACCGTCGCCCAGAGCGAGGAGGTCGGGCAGCGGCGTGTCGCGCACCAGCCGGCCATGGTCGAGCACCAACCCCCGCTCCAGCGTCTCGGCGGCGAAATCCAGGTCGTGGCTGATGGCGAGCAGGGCCGTCCCCTGCGTGGCGCGTTCGGCGAGTGCCGCGGCGACCCGCCGTCGGGCGCGACGGTCGAGCCCGGCCGTCGGCTCGTCGAGCACCAGGAGCGCTGGCTCGAGCGCGAGCGCGCCGGCGAGCGCTGCGAGTTTGCGCTCGGGAGGTGGCAGATCGTAGGGGTGCTCCTCCGCCACGGCCTCGAGCCCCAGCGCAGCGAGCGCCCGTGCCACCCGGTCTGTTACGTCGGGCGCGGGAACGCCGATGGTGCGCGGGCCGAATGCGATGTCCTCGCGCACGGTGCGGGCGAAGAGCTGCTGGTCGGCGTGCTGAAACAGCGAGCCGACCCGATGCGCGAGCTCCTCCGGGCGCCGCGAGCGCGTGTCCCAGTCGCCGACGTGCACCGCCCCGGCTGCCGGTTTCAGCAACCCGGTGATCAGGCGCATCGCCGTCGACTTCCCGGCACCGTTGTGGCCGACGAGCGCCACGCGCTCGCCCGGACCGATCGAGAACGACACGTCGCGCAGCACCGTGTGGTCGCCGTACGCGAACGTGACCGCGGCGAAATCCAGCACCGCGCTCATCGCAGTCGCTCGAGCGCCTGGGGAACCGTGAGCGGCGGCGGCTCACCCAGGCCGGCCATGCGCCACACTCCGGCGATAGCGGTGCTGCCCGGCCCCGCATCGGTCGCGAGTGCGGGATCGACGAGCACTGCGCCGGCGGGACCGAGCGAGCGGATCGCGCCCTCCTCGAGCCACGCCACGCGATCGGCCACGTCCGGCAGGGCATCGAGCTCGTTCGTCGCGACGACCACCGCCATCCCGTCACGGGCCAACGAGCGGATCAGCTGCCAGGCGCGCCGCGCAGCGAGTGGGTCGAGCTCCGCCGTCGGCTCGTCGAGCAGCAGCACGTCCGGCTCCATCGCCAGGATGCCGGCCAGGATCACGCGCTGCAACTCACCGCCGGAGAGCGTCGCGGGATCCCGGTCGCGCAGGTGTGCGGCGTCAACGCGCGTCAACGCTGTTTCAACGCACGATAAAATCCTTTCGCGGGCCCATCCCAGATTCGCGGGCCCGAACGCGACTTCGTCGTGCACGGTGAACGCCATTCCCGAGACCTGCGTCCACGGAGTCGGGAGGAGCAACGCAGCTCGCCCACCGCACTCGACCGTTCCCGACAGCTCTCCGCCAGTCACGCGCGGCGCCAGGTCACCGGCCACGAGCAGCAGGGTCGAAGCGCCTGCGCCGACGTTTCCGATCACGGCGATTACCTCCCCCCGGCACACTTCGAGCGAAACGTCAACAAGCGCGGGGGCCCGGCTCGCGGGATAGCGGTAGGTAACGCTGCGCAGAGCGAGTGGTGCCGTCACACGACGCGCCACACAGCGAGGCCCGCGCAGCCAAGGACCAGGGTCCAACGGAACACGCGCTCGCTCCAGTGGTCGGCTGGTGGGGCGAGTGGGGTGCGGCGCGCGCCGGCGGTCAAGCCGCGGGTTTCGAGCGCGAGGGCGCGCTCGTCCACCTCGTGCAGCGCGGAGAGGACGAGCGGGAGCGCGAGGGCGCGCAGTGCGGCGAGGCGGACCAAGGGTCCACCGCGCGTGGCCAGGCCGCGGCAACGTTGCGCATCGACGAGCCGTTGCGCCCGCTCGCGCAGCGCCGGGACGGCCTGCAGCGTCGCCGAAAAGAGAAATGCCGCGCTGACCGGCCATCCCGCGGCCACCATCGCCTCGACCAGGCGGGCGGGAGGCAGGATCGCCACGAGCCAGACGAAGCTCGCGATCATCGTGCTGAGGCGGAGTCCGGTGGGAACCATGCCGCCGACCCCGTGCAGCAGGTAAAGAAAAAACCAGAACGGCAGGGCCGTGAAGATGGCAGTTCGCGCTACCCCGAGGCCCGGGGTCGCCCCTGGCGTCAGGAGAAGCGCCAGCGCGCAGCCGAGGGCGGCCGTTCCGCCCCACGGCGCCGGGAGAATCCAGGCCAGGGCTGGGAGCGCCACCGCCAGCGTCAGCAGGCTAAACGGATGAAGGGCGCGCACTCAGGAGCCGGCGCGGCCCACCGCTCTGAGTGCCAGCGGAAACCGCGCCGCGGTCCGCCGCGGTAACGCATGGAGGATCGTGGCGACCAGGGCGAAGGTGACGGCCTTGTCGCCGAAGTCCGCCACGAAGCTGCCGAAGAAGCAGGCCCCGAGGTCCGACAGGCCGAGCAGCTGTCCCAGCTTGGTAGTCAGAGCGATGCCACCGGTCGTCGCGCACTTGAAGATGAGATACGAGATCGGGGTCGAGGTCGCCGATGCGATCACCCCGAGCAGCAGGCCGGCCGGTACCGCCGTCTTGAGGGAGCGGAACCACCCACGGCGCGCGGCGAGCCAGGCATACAGCGCGACGAGGATCTGGATCGTCACGAACGGCCAGAACGTCGGATTGCGCAGGCTGTTGACCGCCGAGGTCAACACACCGGTCAAGATGCCCACGACCGGACCCGCCAGCGCCGTCGTCAGAATGGTCCCGGTCGTGTCCAGAAACAACGGCAATCCGACCGCGTCCACCGCGGCCGATAGCGCGAGGTTGATGGCCACGGCGACGGGAATCAGCGCAAGGAGACGAACCGACATGCGGCAGGCTTCCTTCGGAGTCGGCGCAAAGATAGATATCGTCCTATGCTCGTCACCAGCCTGCTGTTGCTCACGCGGCTCGCGCAGACCCCCGATTCGCTGACGCCGGCCGACCACCGGGCGCTCGACGCCCTTCATTATCTCGCGGACGACGCCCGCGAAGGCCGGGGCGTCGGCACGCGCGGCCTGGAGGAGGCGGGTGCTTATCTCGCCCGCACCTTCCGCGAAATCGGCCTGAAGCCGGGCGGTACGGACGGGTACTTTCAGCCGTTCACGATCGCGCCCGACGCCCCCGCGGCGATTCACTCGAACGTCGGCGGGAAGTTGATCCGCAACGTCATCGGCGTCCTCCCCGGCCGGTCGCCCGCACGGCGCAACCAGGTCATCATCATCGGCGCCCACTACGACCACCTCGGCCTGGGCGGATTCGGCGCGCTCGACGACCCCGATTCGACCGGCAAGGTGCACAATGGCGCGGATGACAACGCGTCCGGCACGACCGGCGTCCTCGAAGTCGCCCGCGAGCTGGTGCACCGCCGCCTCGACCGCACGGTCGTGTTCATCGCCTTCAGCGGCGAAGAGGAGGGCGACCTGGGTTCCGATTATTACGTCAAGCACCCGACCGTGGCGATCGATTCTGTCTACGCGATGCTCAACATGGACATGGTGGGACGGCTGCGCAACGCGCGGCTCAGCGCGAACGGCGCGGCCACGGCCACGGAATTTCCCGCCTTGCTCGATTCGCTCAACCACGTCGGCGGACAGCCCCGCTTCGATCTCCAGGCGGGAGGGGATGGGTGGGGGCCAAGCGATCACGAATCGTTCTACGCTGCCAAACGACCCGTCCTCTTTTTTTTCACCGGGTTACACGCCGACTACCACCGCACCACCGACAAGGTCGATAAGATCGACGTGGTCGGGCTCGAACGGGTCGTCGATTTCGTCGCCGATGTCGCCACCGCACTCGCCAACCGTCCGGCCGCGCTCACTTTTGTCTCGGCTCCGCCTCCCCAGTTATTGAGTAGCGGCTCGGGGTACGGCGCCTACCTCGGCACGGTCCCCGACATGAGCGAGTCGCCGGGTGGGGTGCGGATCAGCGGGACCCGCGCCGGCAGTCCCGCCGAGAAGGCGGGCCTCGTCGCGGGCGACATCATTACCGCCATCGGGACGAAGCCCATAGCCAACCTCTACGACATGACCGACGCGTTGCGCAGCCACCAGGCCGGCGACACCGTGCTCGTCGTCGTGAAGCGCGACACGACGGTGCTCCACCTCACGGCGGTCCTCGGCAAACGGTCGTGACGGCGCGCACGCAGAGCGACCCGGCGGGCGTCGTGCGAGCACTGCGCGCCGCTCATCTGCACGACGCCTCGCGCGTGGACCTGCTGCGCACGGCGTGCGAGCGCATTCAGGGATGGGGTGGTCCCTACACGTCGGTCTACGCGTACATGGTGCACGGCGACGACCTGGTGCTCGAGGCGTACGCGGGGCGGGAGACCGAGCACGTCCGGATCGCCGTGGGTGTAGGCGTGTGCGGCACCGCCGTCGCCCAGCGCGAGGACCAGAACGTTCCGGACGTCAGCGCCATCGGCAACTACCTGGCGTGCAACCTCTACACGAAGTCGGAGCTCGTCGTGTTGATCCGTCGGGGCGACCAGGTCCTGGGGCAGATCGACATCGATTCGGACGTCCCGAATGGCTTCGGGGAGCAAGAGCACGCCGACGTGAAAGCGGTCGCTGACGCGCTGGCGGTGCTCCTGTGATCGGTGTCGACGTCGTGCTGAAGCGATTCGAGCAGCCCGATGAGACCCGAACTATGGCGAAGGGCCGGTTCGAGATCGTTCATCTGGGTGGGCTCACGATCGGCCGCGCCACCTACGAGCCGGGATGGCGGTGGTCGGAGCATGTGGGCCCGGGCGTCGGGGCGACGCGCTGCTCGGTAGAGCATGTCGGTCTCGTCGTCTCCGGGACCGCCGCGGTGTCGTTCGAGGACGGCCGCACGCTCGAGCTGCGCACCGGAGCAATCTTCCATATCCCGGCCGTCCCGCACGACAGCTGGGTGGTCGGTGACGCACCTTACGTTTCCCTGCATTTCCTCGGCGCCGATCACTACGCCCGCTAGGCTTCGGTGAGGAACAATCGCCGGCCGCGGCTGTCGTGGTCGAGCAGGTTGCTGTAACGCCCCCACTCCACCACCGTGCGGAACAGCGCAGGCGCCTTGCTGAAGGGAAAGTGAATCGTCAGATCGGCCAGCAGATCGTCGTCGTCGATCGCACCGTCCCCTTCCCGCAACATCCCGAGCACGCGGGCAAACAGGGGATGCTCGGCCAACCGGACCCGGGTGGCGTCCCGCCGTCCCGCTGCATCCTGAGCCACCAACCCCTGTCCCGCCGGCGTGAGGCGGGCGACCTCGCCGGGTGTCGTCACCCAGCCCAACTGCTCGGCGGCGCGGACGACTGCCGTCATATGGTCGTAGTCCACGCCGAGCTGCTCGGCGAGCTCGAAGACGGCGGCACTGCGATCGGCACGCGCGCCCAGGTGATCGAGCAGACCCATGACCTCAGGCACGTGCACCCGCGGGAACGGCACGAGGCGGGCCGGCGCTCCCGCCGTGGCGCGCTCCGGCTCCGGGAGCAACGTATCCGTAAGGACGGCGTGCAGCCGCTCGACCATCGCGCCGAACTCGGGCGCGCGCACGTCGCGCGGGTAGGGAATCGCGTTTTCGACAATCTCCCGAACGTGCCCCGGGTTGGTGCCGAACACGACGATCCGTCCCGCCAGGTAGACCGCCTCCTCGATGCTGTGCGTGACGACCACGATGCTCGAGACGCTCGTCGCCGCGTCGCGCCACAGCTTCACCACCTGCGCCCGCAGGTTCTCGGCGGTGAGGGCGTCGAGCGCGCCGAACGGCTCGTCCATGAACAGAATCTCGGGCTCGACCGCCAGTGCCCGGGCGAAGCCGACGCGCTGCTTCATTCCCCCTGACAACTCGCGCGGGTACGCACCCTCGAAGCCGGTGAGACCGACCAGCTCGACGGCCCGCGCGGCCGCCTGGCGCCGGTCCGCCTGGCCGACCCCTCGAGCCTCCAGCCCCATTTCCACGTTTTGCTCCACGGTGAGCCACGGCAGCAGTGCAAATGACTGGAACACCATCGCCGCCGTCGACAGGACGCCCGTCACCGGCGCCCCGCGGTACAGCACCGCTCCGGCACTGGGCCGCGAGAGACCCACGAGGAGCCGCAGCAACGTGCTCTTGCCGCACCCCGATGGACCTACGAGGGCCACGACTTCGTGCTCATGGATGGCGAGACTGACGTCGCGTAGGGCCTGAAGGTCCTGCCCTCCGGGCAGCACGAACTGCTGCGATACGTGCTGGGCCTCCAGCATCACCGTAGCCGTGGTCGTCATTGCGTCGTCCCGAACCGCGTCTGTGCGAGATATGCGAGCGGCCGCCACACGAGCCGGTTCCAGCTCACGACGATGATGCTCATCGCCACGACACCACCCGTGAGGAGCGGGAAATTCGCCTGCGCCGTCGCCTCGCTGATGAGACTGCCGAGGCCGGTCGTCGCATGCAGGGTGCCGCCGGCCTGCAGGTATTCGGCGACGATCGTGCCGTTCCACGCTCCGCCCGCCGCCGTGATCCACCCGGTGACGAGCCCCGGAAACGCCGCCGGGAGAAACAGCCCGCGCCAGCGCACCGTTCCCCGCAGCCCGAAGATGTCCGCGGCCTCGGCGAGCTGGGGTGGTGCGCCCGCCACCGCGGCGATCACGTTGAAGAGGATGTACCACTGCGACGACAATACCAGCAGCACGACGGCGGTCGAACCGAAGGGCACGCCCAGCTGCGCCAGCGCCAGGACGACCAGCGGGAACAGCATCGGTGCCGGGAATGAGGCCACGATCTGAATCACCGGCTGCAATGCGTGCGACAGTCGTGGCGATCGGCCGATCACGATCCCGGCGGGGAGCGCCCACGCCGTGCCGATGAGCACCGCGGTGATCACGCGCAGAAATGTCACGACAGCGGCCACCACGATCGCGCGCCACTCAGCCGAGGCAACGTCGAGGATCAGCCGCGCGAGCTCCCAGAGTCCCCACCCAGCTGCGGCGGTGAGCGCCGTGATGAGCAGATACACGAGGATGCGCCGGGTCGTCGCACCGTGGCCGTACGCCGATGGTAGCGGGAGCGCCCGGAGCGGGGCCTGGATCGGCCGGATGATGCGATTCGCGGTGCGCACGGCGTGCTGCCGGACGACATGGCTGCCGCGGCGCCAGCGCGAGCGGCGCAGCAGCTCGAGCAGCCAGTTCATCTCGGGCGCCTCACCCGTCGAGTCGTCGAGCCGGAAGCGCTGACCCCACACGACGAGGGGCCGCCAGAAGAGTCGATCGACGGCGACGATCATGGCGATCATGGCGAGGATTGCGAGTACCTCCGCCTCGCGGTCGCCCCGCTCCACGGCAACACTCATGTAGGAGCCGACGCCCGGAAGTCGGAAGTCCCGGCTCCCGAGCTGGAACGACTCGTTCACCATGAGGAAGAACCACCCTCCTGCCATCGAGAGCATCCCGTTCCAGATCAGCCCCTGAGCTGCCGCGGGGACCTCGAGCCGGCGGAACATCTCCCAGCGGCGCCACCCGGCGAGCTGACACGCCTCGCGCAGCGGCTCGGGAACGGAGACGAGCGACTGATAAAAGGAAAGGGCCAGGTTCCAGGCCTGCGCCGTGAAAATCATGAGGATCGCCGCCAGCTCGAGGCCGGTGTTGCGTCCGGGGAAGACGGCGACGAGACCGAGCACGAGCCCCGGCAGGAAGCCGAGCACCGGGATCGACTGCAGAATGTCGAGCATCGGCAAGAGCACGCGCTCGGCGGCGCGCGAGCTCGCGGCCGCGAGGCCGAAGCCGAAGGCGAAGAGATAGGAGATGGCGAGCGCGGCGACGCCTCGCACCAACGAGTAGAGGACGTAATGCGGCAACGCGCGGGCCGCGAGGTCGATCTGGACCGCCGCAAGGTAGGGACTGCGGAATTCGCGGGCGAAACTCACGATCGCGGCGACCGCCGCCCCCACGAGACCGATCACGAGCAGGTCCGCGAGACGCCAGCGCGAGGCTATCTTCGCTCCGCCATGATGCTGCACGTCAACGGCGTGGATCTCTTCACGCGCCACGTTGGGGCCGGGGGACCGCTGGTCGTCGTCCTGCACGGGGGTCCGGGCGCTCATCACGACTATCTCCTCCCCCAGTACGATCGTCTCGCAAGCCGGCAGGCGCTGTTCTACTACGACCAGCGCGGGGGGGGAAGGTCCCCCGTCCCGCGCGAGACGCCGGTCGGTTGGCGCGAGCACGTGGCCGATCTCGAGGCCCTGCGGATCCATCTCAAGATCGAGCGGCTCACGCTGTGCGGCTACTCCTGGGGCGGGCTGCTGGCGGTGTTGTACCTGCTCGAGCATCCCGAACGGGTCGAGCGGCTCGCCCTCGTCTCCCCAGCCTCGATCACGGCGGCGTACCGGGAGGAGTTCGAGCGACGTTTCGCCGAGCGCATGAATACCCCGGAGATCGT
The DNA here is from genome assembly GCA_033853695.1 of Gemmatimonadales bacterium. Lineage (GTDB taxonomy): Bacteria > Gemmatimonadota > Gemmatimonadetes > Gemmatimonadales > GWC2-71-9 > DASTHG01. Next base: position 9,150 of record JAWOLH010000037.1, read on the forward strand.
CGCCGCGCGGGGAGAGCTGCGCGCGAGTGGCCTCCGGGAGCGTGACCCGGCGGCCTACCAGCGGCGCGCGTTCGATCTGAGCGTTGCCGGCTACTTCCGCGATCCTGCGGACGCAAAGAACCTCACGCCCTTCCGGGTGACCGCCCGCACACAACAGGAAGTCTGGAAGAGCCTGGGGAACTACGATCTGCGTCCACGGTTACAGGATCTTCACACCCGACACCTGACACCAGACACCTTCATCCTTCACGGCACCTTCGACCCGATCCCGATCGCGGGGTCCCGCGAGCTGGCGTCGCTCCTCGACGCCGATCTGCTCGAGCTCCCGGTCGGGCACTGCCCCCACGTCGAAGCGACCGAGGAGTTCGTGGCTGCGGTGTCAGCGAACCTCGACCGGCAGCGTCCCTAGCACGAGCGGTCCGTCGCGCAGCTCGAGCCGCAACGGCCGGGCTTCCCGGGGTGTGATCTCGAAATCGTAGGTCTCTCCCACCGACACGAGGTGTCGCGCCGGGCCCGACGTGGCGAGCGCGGCGGGGAGATCGGCGCCGTCCTTGGCGATGGCGCGCCAAGTCACCGGCGTCGTGTCCGACAGCAGCACCAGGTCGCCGTACCCCGCCGCAGGAATGACCACGATGCGAAGCCGATTCGCGACGCCCGCCTTGAGCACCAGGGGGGTGGGATGGACGCTGCCGTTGAAGAGGATATCGAAAGTGTCGGGATACTCGTGCATGCTGATCGTGACGATGTGATCGGTCGTCGTATCGAACGTCTGCCCCGGCGGCAGCACGACCAATGGGCCGTACAATCCCGCTTCCATCTGTTTGACGTCGTCGATGTGGGTGTGATAGATGAAGGTCCCCGCCCGCGGCGGCGTGTAGATGGCGGCGAACGAATCACCGGCGGCGATCGAGGGCGCCAGGTGTGCCGCGTCGCCGCTCACTCCCGGCACGCCGTCGTAGTAGCTCGTCAGCTCGATGCCGTGCCAGTGCACGGCCGTCGGCTCCGTGAGGTGATTCACTACCGTGATGCGCACCGGCTCGTCGCGCGTGAGCACGATCGGCGATCCGGGAATCCGGATGGAGTCGGGCGCCGGGGTCTCCGCGCCGTTCTGCAGGACGAAGCCGAACCCCGGTTCGTCCCGGTATACCCTGGGCCGCGACTGGACGAGCAGGCGGAGCGATCGCGGCGTCCCCGCCACCGCGGGATACGACCTCCCCGGTGCCCCACGCACGTGCAGCGGGATCAGAATCCCCGACATCCGCTCCATGCCACTCACGGAGTCAGGGCTCGGAGCGGCGAGGCTCAGGGCCCCCATCACGTGGTACAGAATGTGACAATGGAACACCCAGTTGCCGGGGCGGTTCGGCGACCACGTCACCGCCATCGACGTTCCCGACAGCAGATTGTCGGTGACGACGAACGGCCGTCGATCGGCGCTGAAGAGCGTGTCGGCGCGAGCGTCACCGAGGGCGTCCAGCCGGTAGAAGAAGCCGTGCAGGTGCATCGGATGCTCCCGGTCGCTGGCGTTGATCACCCGCCAGCGCACCGAGTCACCGACCGTGTAGGTGAAGGATTCCGTGTAGGGGAACATCTTGCCGTTGATCACCGGGATCTCGCGCTCGTCACGCTTCCCCTGCACCGTCAACGAGTCCAGCCATACGCCGATCACGAACACATGGTCATCCGGCCGCGCGCCGACGGGATCCACGACGAGCGCGCCGGAAAGCTGGCTGTCGACGCGCCGGCGCTTACCGAGCGCGACTCCGGTCGTGGTCGCCCAATAAAAGTAGGTCCCGGGCGTCCCGGCGCGGAATCGCACCTCGCGTGCCGCGCCCGGCTCGACCACCAGGCTGTCGCCGCCGGGGTCCGGATGCGTCGTGAGACCGTGCACCACGAGCGTGACGCCGGGTATCGCGTTCCGCACACGGATCCGCAGCCTCGTGCCTTCGGGGACACGGATCAGCGGACCCGGGTTCTCGAGCGCCCGTCCTTCCTCCGCGAACGCCTGCACCGGGATGCCCACCCCGTTGTCCGCCTCCGGGTGCCACAGGCCGGCCTCGGCCACGAGGCGGAGCGTCAACACGCCGTTCGCGAGCGATCCCGCGGCGCGGTCGTTGTGATTGGCGCGGATGAGGGAGAGTGGCGGCGTGGTGAGCGGCGACGCCGCGAGGCAGACCAACACGAACCATTGGGCGATCATAGCGGCACAATATACCGGCATTTCCCCCTCCCCCGCGCACCGTGTTACGTTCCGCCGCAATGAATCGTGAAGCCGTACGGCAAGCGTTCGAGCAGATCGCCGCGTCCCTCGCGATCAAGGGCGACAATCCGTTCCGGATCCGTGCATTCGAGAACGCCGCTCGTGCGGTGGCCGACTACCCGGGCGACTTCGAGGAGGCCGTTCGGACAGGGACCCTGCTCGACATCGAGGGCATCGGCAAGGGCACGCTCGAAATCGCCCGGGAGCTGAGCCGGTCGGGGCGCTCCGAGATGCTCGACGAGCTGCGGGAGCAAGTCCCGCCCGGTCTCATCGACATGCTGCGCATCCCCGGTCTCGGCGTCGCCAAGGTGCGCCAGATCCACGAGGCCCTGCACGTCGATTCGCTCGCCGAGCTCGAGGAAGTCGCGGCCGACGGACGCCTCGCCGCGCTACCGCGCTTCGGGGAAAAGACCGCCGACCGCGTGCGCCGCGGCATCGCCTCGCTGCGGCGCGCCAGCGAGTTCACGCTCTTTCATCATGCCCTGGCCGACGCCCTGGGGCTCTGCCGCGCGTTGGCCGCGGAGCCCGGCGTCGAGCGCGTCGAGCTGGCGGGGAGCGTGCGCCGCCGCTCGGAGCTGGTGCGCGACATCGACCTCGTGGTCCAGTACGCTCCGGGCGCCCGGAATCCTTTGGTGCGCCGGCTCGGAGAAACGCCCGGCGTCACCGAATTCGTCGATAACGAGGGTGGCGTCACCCTGCGCTTTGCGTCCGGCCTCGTCGCCGACGTTCTCCTCGCTCCGGCGAGTGCATTCGGCCTCGTCTGGGTTCGTGCCACCGGCTCCGCCGAGCACGTGCGCCAGCTCGAAGCACGTGGGCTCTCGTGGAGCACGCCGGCGCCCGACGAGGCCGCCGTATACCGATCGCTCGGCCTTCCCTGGATTCCGCCCGAGCTCCGCGAGGGAATGGGGGAGATCGAGGCCGCCGCCCAAGGCAGGCTGCCCACGCTCGTGGAACAGGAAGACCTCAAGGGATTTCTCCACTGTCACACGGACTACTCCGACGGGTCGACGACGATCGCCGAATGGGCCGATGCCTGTCGTGCGGCGGGCTACGAGTGGATCGGCATTACCGATCATTCGGGATCGGCGTCCTACGCTGGTGGCCTGAAGGCCGGCGACGTGCCCCGCCAGCACGCGGAAATCGACGCCGTCAACGCACGGGCCGGCGGGTTCCGCGTCCTGAAGGGCGTCGAGGCCGACATCCTCGCCGATGGTGCGCTCGACTATGGTCCCGAGGTGCTCGATCGCTTCGATTTCGTCATCGGATCGGTGCATTCCCGCTTCGCCATGAGCGCCGGGCAGATGACGGCGCGCGTGCTGCGCGCGATGGAGGATCCGCGGCTCACGATCCTCGGCCACCCGACGGGCCGGCTCCTCATGGCGCGCGAGCCGTACGCCATCGACATGGACGCGGTGCTCGAGGCCGCCGCCCGGCGCGGCGTGGCGATCGAGGTCAACGCCGACCCGCATCGCCTCGATCTCGACTGGCACCGTGTCCGGCGGGCGCGCTCACTCGGCGTCGCGATCTCGATCGGCGCTGATGCCCACGCCACAGCCGGGATGTCCAACGTCGCGCTCGGCCTCGGCGTGGCGCGGAAGGGCTGGCTCACGAGGGGCGACGTCTTGAACGCGCGCGACGCGGCGGGGTTCCTGGCGTTCGCGCGCGGGCGGCGCCAGTCGTGAACCGGCGCGCCGAAACGACGGCCGACAGGAAGCGACGCACGCGCAGGATCATCGCCCGGTTGAAGCGCGAGTTCCCCGAGGCGAAGTGCGCCCTCGACCATGCGAGCCCCCTCGAGCTGCTCGTCGCCACCATCCTGTCGGCGCAATGCACCGACGCGCGCGTGAACATGGTCACTCCCGCGCTGTTCGCGAAATACCGCACCGCAACCGACTATGCCGCGGCCGATCCTGAAGTCTTGCAGCGCGAGATCCAGAGCACCGGCTTCTTCCGCAACAAGACCAAGTCGATTCTCGGCATGGCGCAGGCACTGGAGGAGCGGCACGACGGCCGGGTCCCAGACACGATGGAGGCGCTGGTCGCGCTGCCGGGGGTGGGGCGGAAAACCGCCAACGTCGTACTCGGCAACGCATTCGGAAAGAACGAAGGGATCGTCGTCGACACTCACGTGGGGCGGATCAGCGGCCTGTTGAAGCTCACGCAGCAGACGAACCCGGAGAAGATCGAGCACGACCTCATGGAGCTCGTCCCGCGGAGGGATTGGACGATCTTCTCGCATCTCCTGATCCTGCATGGCCGGAAGACCTGCATCGCGCGGCGGCCGAAATGCGAGAGCTGCCGCATCAACGACTTGTGCCCGAGCTCGCGAGCCTGAGATGAAGCTCCCGTCCGTCGACGCCGCCGCCCTCGTCCGCGACCGCCGCGACCTGCACCAGCACCCCGAGCTCGGATTTCGCGAGACGCGCACCGCCGCCCTGGTCGCGGAGCGGTTGCGCAACCTTGGCTACGCGGTGCAAACCGGCGTCGGGGAGACGGGCGTCGTTGGTTTGAAAGGAAACGGCAAGCGCTGCGTGCTGCTGCGGGCCGACATGGATGCGCTGCCGATCGAGGAAGTGAACGACGTTCCTTACCGCTCGCAGCATCCCGGCGCGATGCACGCCTGCGGCCACGACGGCCACGTCGCCGTCGGACTCGAGGTGGCGCGTCGCCTCGCGGCTGTGGCGCTGCCAGGCGCCGTCAAGTTCGCGTTTCAGCCCGCCGAGGAGCTGTCGGGCGGCGCGGCGGCGATGATCGGCGACGGGATTCTCGACGCGCCAACCGTGGACGCGGCGTTCGGCATCCATGTCTGGAACGAACTCCCCGTGGGCATGATCGGGATCAGGGCGGGTGCCATGATGGCCTCCGTCGACGAGTTCGACATCACGATCACGGGAACGGGCGGACACGCCGCAATGCCGCATCGGGCGATCGACCCGGTGCTGGTCGCCGCTCACGTCATCACGGCCTTGCAGAGTCTCGTGTCGCGGCGGCGCGACCCCTTTGAGGAGGGCGTCGTCTCGGTCACCCAGGTCGCGGCGGGCCACGCCTTCAACGTCATCCCCGCGCAGGCCACGCTGCGCGGCACGGTTCGCACCTTCGGCGGGCGATTCTACGAGGACGCGCCGCGGCTCGTGGAGGACACGGCTCGCGGCATCGCCAATGCGATGGGTGCGGATGCGGGCGTCGACTTCCGCCGCCTGACCGGGCCACTCGTCAACGATCCGGCGATGGCCGAGCTGATGAGAGACGTGGCGGAGGAGGTTGTGGGGAAAAGCCGTGTGCAGGGGGATATCCGGACCATGGGGGGGGAGGACATGAGCTACTTCCTCAAACAGGTCCCTGGGTGTTTCGCCTTTATCGGCTCGGCGCGCGCCGGGGGAACCTCTTTCCCGCATCACAGTCCCCGGTTCGATATCGAGGAAGAAGCGCTCCCCATCGCGGCAGAGCTCTTGACCCGAACCACGGCGCGGTACCTCGGCGGATGAGTCCTCGGTAGATTGCTCGTGGTTATGTCCAATCAGCTGGCGACCCAGCCCTCCGCGTATCTCCAATCCGCCGCCCATCAACCGGTCCACTGGCTCCCCTGGGGACCCGCCGCGTTCGCGCGCGCGCAGACGCTCGACCGCCCGATTCTCCTCGACATCGGGGCGGTGTGGTGCCACTGGTGCCACGTGATGGACCGGGAGTCGTACGAGGACCCCGCCACCGCCGAGGTCCTCAATGCTGGATTCGTGTGCGTCAAGGTCGATCGCGACGAGCGTCCCGACGTCGACACACGCTATCAGCGCGCCGTGCAGGCACTCACCGGCCAGGGCGGATGGCCGCTGACTGCGTTTCTCACTCCCAAGGGCGAGGTCTTCTTCGGCGGGACGTATTTCCCTCCTGAGCGCAACGCGTTGGGCCGCCCCGGGTTCGTGAGCGTGCTGCGTCACATCGAGCGGCTTTATCGCGACGAGCGGGCGAAGGTGGATACCAACGCGGGGGCGCTGCGCGAGCACGTGGCCGCCGCACTCGATGAGGGAAAGAGCGGGACGATCACGGACGCCGTCCTCGAAGACGCGATCGCCCGCATTGCCCGGGTGTTCGATATCCGCTCCGGCGGATTCGGCACGGCGCCGAAGTTTCCTCATCCGCGAGCCGTGGAGCTGGTGATCGCGCGCTGGCGCGACACCGGTGAGGCGTGGATGCGAGAGGTCGCGGAAAAGACACTCGCGGGGATGGCGCAGGGCGGCATCCACGATCACCTGGGCGGCGGGTTTCACCGCTATTCCGTCGATGAACGCTGGATCGTGCCGCACTTCGAGAAGATGTCGTACGACAACTCCGAGCTGCTCCGGGCCTACTGCGCGGCCTACGCCGCGTTCGGCACGCCGCGCTGGCGCGAGGTTGCGAGCGGGATCGTCAACTGGGTGCTCGACGTGCTCGCCGATACAACACAGGGCGCGTTCGCCGCGTCGCAGGATGCCGACGTCGGCGCCGACGATGACGGCGACTACTGGACCTGGACGGTGGAGGAAGCCCGGGCCATCCTGTCGCCCGGGGAGCTCGACGTCGCGCGCCGCGTGTTCGACCTCGAGCCCGACGGCGAGATGCGCCACAATCCTGCGAAGAACGTCCTGTGGCGGCGCCGCGAGCCCGCCACGGACGCCGAGCGCTCCCTGCTCGCGTCGGCGATGAAAAGGCTCAAGGCGGCACGTGACCGGCGTCCCACCCCCTTCGTCGACCGCACCGCGTACGTCAACTGGAATGCCATGATGGCGGCGGCGCTGCTCTACGCCGGGGCGGTGCTCGACCGCGTCGAATGCAACGACCTGGCCTTGCGGGTGCTGGAGCGCATCTGGACCGAGGCGTGGAGTGAATCGAGCGGGATGCGGCACGTCCTAGGTCGTTCCGGGAGCATGCCGTCCGGCGCCGGGCTGTTGGACGACAACGTACAGAGCGCTGCGGCCTTCCTCGACGCGTATGAAGCAACCGGGCGCGACGAGTGGCGCGAGCGCGCGATCGCGGTGATGACCTATTGTGCCACTGCGCACTGGGCCGCGCATCGGGGCGACCCGACGGGTGGCTACTTCGACATCGCGCAGGACCAGAACGGGACGGGGTATCTCGCGACCCGCGCCAAACCGGTGCAGGACGCCCCGACGCCCTCACCCAACGGCGTGGCGGCGCTGGTCCTGGCGCGGCTGTGGAGCCTCACCGACGCGCCTGAGTGGCGCACCCTCCTCGAGCGGCAGCTCGCCGCCTTCGCAGGCGTCGCGGCGGAGCTCGCCCTGCACGGTGCGACGCTCCTCACGGCTATCGATTGGGCGCTCCATCCCCCCACGCGCATCGAAGTCGCAGGACCCGCCGGTCCGGGACCGGCGTGTGCGATGCACCTCCTCGCCCTGCAACGCTTCCGGCCACGCAAGGTGGTCGTACGCCGGATCGCCGAACGGCCGCGGGCCACGGTCTGCGTCGGTCCGACGTGTTCCCTGCCGGTGGATACGCCCGACCAGCTCGAGGTGCTGCTGGCGTGAACCGGCGGCTGCTCGGCCGGACAGGGTGGGCCGTGAGCGAGGTGGGCTTCGGCGCCTGGGGGATCGGCGGCAACCGATACGGCAACTCCTATGGACCGACCGACGACGCCGAATCGATCCGCGCGGTGCGGCGTGCGGTCGAGCTGGGATGCAACTGCTTCGACACCGCCGACGTGTACGGGCACGGCCACAGCGAAGAGCTACTCGGCACGGCGCTCGCGGGCCATCGCCGCGACGTGTACATCATCACGAAAGTCGGCGGTAACTTCTACAATCGCGACCTGCACCCGCTTCTGCGCGAGCGCGTCGCGCAGGCCGTGGGCGTACCGTACGCGCAGATTCCGCCCGACGTCCCGCTCCCCGTCACACACGACGCCAATTTCACCTCCGACTACATCCGCTTCGCCCTGGGGCGCTCGCTCGAGCGCCTGCAGACGGACTATGTCGACCTGCTGCTGTTGCACAATCCGCCGCTCCAGCAGATCGCGGATATGGCCACGTACGGCGTTCTCGAAGACCTGAAGCGCGAGCACAAGATCCGCGCATACGGTGTATCGGTGCACTCGCCGGAGGAAGGGCTCGCGGCGATCCGTGCAACGATGCCGGACGTGGTCGAGGTCGTGTACAGTCTGGCCCGGCGCGAGGCCGAGTCGGCGTTCTTTCCGGCGGCCCGCGCCGCCGACGTCGGCGTGATCGCCCGCGAGCCGCTGGCCAACGGATTCCTCGCCGGCCGCTACGCTCCGGATAGTACCTGGGACAAGGGGGACATCCGCGCCCGCATGCCCCAGCAGTACGTGGCGCAGCTGGCCAGGCTGGGCCACCGCGTCCGCGAGCTGTCGGAGCGGACCGGGTGCAGTGCCGCGCAGCTGGCGCTCAAGTTCGTGCTGGACAATTCGGCCGTCTCGACCGTGATTGTAGGCACCAAGACCGTTGCCCAGGCCGATGAGAACTTCGACGTGGAGACTTGATGCCCAACAAGACCGCCGTCATGGAAACCTCGCGTGGCGCCATCGAGCTGGAGCTATTCGCCGATGAAGCGCCCAACACCGTCGCCAATTTCGAGAAGCTCGCAAACTCCGGATTCTATGACGGCACCAAGTTTCATCGCGTCATTCCCAACTTCATGATCCAGGGCGGCGACCCCTACTCCAAGACCGGCAAGGGACCGGTGGGGACCGGGGGCCCCGGCTACACGATCAAGTGCGAGACCAGCCATAACGTGCACAAGCACGTCGCCGGCACACTCTCCATGGCGCACGCCGGCCGGGACACCGGCGGCAGCCAGTTCTTCATCTGCCATTCCCGGCAGGGGCATCTCGACGGTGTTCACACGGTTTTCGGACAGGTCACGAAGGGGATGGACGTGGTGAACGCGGTGAAACAGAACGATGAATTGAAGTCGGTACGGGTGCGGTAACCTGACGTCAACCGCCTCACACTGGAGACGCTCGCCCATGCGACGCACCGTCGTTCGCCTCGCGTTACTCGGTATCACCGCCGCTGCGCCACTCGCCGCGCAGAACGCCCGCGGGGCGTTCGTCGTGACGCTGGGGGCCGACACCATCGTCATCGAGCAGTACCAGCGCACCGGCAGCACAGTGGAAGGCGACATGCTGGTCCGCGGCCCTGCCGTGATTCGGCGCCACTATGCAGGTACGCTGAACGCCAACGGGACGATGGCGCACTTCGAGATGACCAACAGGAACGTCTCGAATCCACAGGCTCCGGACACCCGATTCGTCGCCGCCTTCGGGGACACGACCGTGGTCGACGTCACGCGCGACACGGCCCACTCCACTTTCAGAGTGCCGACGCCCGGCGGGGCGTTGCCGTTCATCAATTTCTCCTACGCGATGTACGAGCTGTACGCCCGCCGCGCCGAGCTGTCGAGGCACGACACTGTTGCGACGCTCCCGCTGGGCGCGACGTCGGTGACGAACCTGATCGCGCGGCATCCAGCGAAGGACTCGTTGACGGTGTCGTTCGAAGGCGACGCCCCGACGCTCTTCGCCGTGAATGCGGCGGGTCAGATCCAGCGTGTCGATGGCCGGTTGACCACCCAGAAGGTGCGCTCCGCCCGCCAGGTGTCTGTCGACTTCGCCGCCCTGACGGCCGCATTCGCCGGACGGCCCCCGCTGGGACAGCTCTCACCTCTCGATTCTGCCAAGGGCTCGGTGGGTGGCGCGGCGCTGCTGGTCGAGTACAGCCGGCCATCGATGCGCGGCCGGAGCATCTTTGGTCCCGAAACCGCCTCGCCACGCCCCGTCGTGCCCTGGGGCCAGGTGTGGCGCACCGGCGCGAACTTCGCGACGCGCTTCACGACGTCCGCCGACCTCACCGTCGGAGGCCAGACCATTCCCGCCGGCACCTACACGCTGTGGACGGTGCCGCAGGCGAGCGGCTGGCAGCTGATCCTCAACAAGCAGACGAAAGCACCCTGCGCGACCGCCGCGGCGTGCGCCGACCCCAAGCGCGCCAACCTCTGGGGCACCGATTACAGCTCCGACTCCGACCTGGTCCGGGTGGATATGCAGGTCGCGACGATCCCTCAGCCGGTCGAGCAGTTCGTGATCAAGCTGGAGCCGCAGGGCGACACGACCACCCTCGTCCTCGAGTGGGAGAAGACGCGCGCCTTTGTGAGCCTCGCCAAGAAATAGGCGCGCAGCATGCACCTCGACTTCGCCGTCGTCGCCGACTACGCCCTGGTGGACCAGGCCGGCAAGATCTCCGTCCTTGGCATCTTCCAGCACATCTGGGTGCAGCAGTTCCCCGCGATGCATCCGCGGCTCCATCTCGTGCTCCGCCTCAAGGGCAAACGCACCGAGATCGGCGAGCACGGCGTCCAGATTCGCCTCGTCGACGAGCAGGACGCTGAGATCCTGGGGGGCAACGGCAACGTGACGTTCGCCGAGCCCCCCGCCGGCGTGACGGAAATCGAAGCGGCGGCGGTTCTCGTGTTCGACGTTCCGTTCCCACACGCAGGAGTGTACCGGTTCGACATCATGGTCGACGGGGAGCGCGCCGCACAGGTGCCGATTACCGTCAGCCAGATGCCCCAACCCGCGAGCGGCCCTGTCAGTTGACCCACGCCGCCGACAATCGCTGGCTCGTCCTGCTCGTGGCGCTCGCTGCGCTCGGGCTCGGCTGGAACCTCGGCCGCGACCGCCTGCTCGATCCCGACGAGGGCCGCAACGCCGAGGTGGCCCGGGAGATGGCGGCGACCCACGACTACCTCGTGCCGCATCTCGACGGCCTCCCCTACCTCGACAAACCGGTGCTGTATTTCGCCGCGGCGGCCGCAACCATGCAGATCCTCGGGCCCCGGGAGCTCGCGGCGCGATTGCCCGCGTACCTCGCGACGCTGGCCACGATCGCCCTCGTCACCTGGTTCGCGCGCCGGCGCTACGGGGCCGATGCGGGCTGGCTCGCGGGACTCGCCCTCGCCACGATGCCGATGGTGCTCGCGTATGCGCGAACGACGATCTTCGACAGCACCCTTTCCTTCTTTACTACCGCGGCGGTCATCGCGTTCGCCGAAGAGCATCCGGTACTCGCCTGGGCGGCGATCGGCGCAGGTGGTCTGACCAAGGGGCCGGTGGCGATCCTCATACCTCTCGCAGTCGTGGTGCCTCATGCGTTGCTCACGGGAGGGCGCCTCCGGGATTTCTTCCAGTGGCGCGGGTTCCTCGTCTTCGCTCTCGTGGCGTTTCCCTGGTTCCTCGCGGTCACCGCGCGGATTCCGCAGTTCCCTTACTACGCTTTCGTGCGCGAAACATTCGAGCGGTTCACCACCACGAGCTTCCACCGCACGGAGCCGGTCTGGTACTATCTGCCGATCGTTCCGATCGCCGCATTTCCCTGGATCATCCCGGCCCTGGCCCGGCTCGGTGGTGGACGGGTACGCTGGGCCTGGGAGGCCCGGCGCGTGAACGGCCGCGCTCGCGACGCCCTGCTGCTCGGCTGTTGGATCCTCGGTCCTCTCGTGTTCTTCACCCTGAACCAATCGAAGCTGCCGCAATACGTGCTGCCCCTGATGCCGGCGTTCGCGCTGGCGGCCGCGCGCCACCTCACCCGGGAAACGCCCGACACCGGATGGAAGGTCTACATCGCATCGGCGATGCCACTCGCCGTGGGACTTGCCATGCTCCCCGTCCTCCTGCCGGCGAAGATTCCCCTCACCGCAGCGGAGCGGATGGCGATTCCCCCGGCGGCCCGGGCGCTGGCCGGAGTGCTCGTCTTCGGCGCGGTGGTCGCCGGCCTCGGCGCCCGGCGGCGCCAACGGGGCCTAGTCGCCGCGGGCTACGCGGTCGGAGTGCTCGCCTTGCCGCTCGTCAGCGGGCGGCTGATGGGGGCGGTCGGCGATGACCGGTCCGCGGCCGCGCTCGCCGACTCGGTCCGCGGCAAGGGTGCGGTCATCGCCGTTCGCGCGTACCCCCCTTCTCTCCCTTTCTATCTGCAAAGTCGCGTCCTGGTCGCGACGCCGAACGCTCACGAATTGACGAGCAACTTTATCGCCGATTACGCCGACACTTACCGCACCGTTCCCGGCTCGCCACTGTTGCCGGCCGACGCATGGCGTGACCGTCTCGAGACGTGCACCGAGCCCACCGTGTTCGTAGCCCGCGCCAGCGACCGGGAAGTGCGAGAGGCGCTCTCCTCGCTACCGATGCTCTTCGCCGACGGCCATTACGCCGCGTACGGCCCTTGCTCCTCTAAGAACAGGGAGTGAAGCAGGCATGTGCGGCATTTTCGGTGTCGTCTCCCTCCCCGGCGCGCCCCTCAAGCACCCCGATTGCCTCGCGGCGATGGCCCGCGCCCTCGCTCACCGCGGCCCTGATGGCGAGCAGATCGTCGGCCATGAGCGGGCGCGACTCGGCGCACGCCGCCTCGCGATCATGGACCTCACCACCGGCGATCAGCCGTTTCAGAGTCCCGACGGAGCCATCTGGATGGTCTGCAACGGCGAGATCTACAACTCGCCCACGCTGCGGGCCGAAGCGACCGGGTGGGGGTATCCGTTCCGCTCGCGCGGTGATATCGAGAACATCGTCCCGTTCTACGAGCGCCTGGGTCCGGATGCCGTCGCCCGCCTCGACGGCATGTTCGGCCTGGCGGTATGGGACGACCGCCGGCGCCGTCTGATCCTGGCCCGCGATCGCGCGGGGGAGAAGCCGCTCTTCTGGACCGAAATCGCCGGCGAGCTCCGGTTCGCCTCCGAGCTGCAGGCGTTGCTCGTCTTCCCCGATCAACCGCGACGCCTCGATCGCGAGGCCGCTGCCCGGTACGCCGCGCTGGGGTACGTCCCCGCACCCGCGACGATGATCGCGGGAATCAGGAAGCTGCCGCCCGCGCACCTGCTCGAAGCCGATCGAGACGGTGTGCGGATGCGGGAGTACTGGTCGGCGGGGGCGGCGGCATCCGCTCCGTCGCGTCTCGAGAACCCCTCCACGTTGCGTGAGGTACTGCTCGGCGCGGTCGGCCGAGAGCTGATGTCCGACGTGCCGGTCGGAGTGTTCACGAGCGGGGGGCTCGATTCGTCCTTCCTCGCCGGAGCGGCGACCCGCGTCATGCCCGGCGAGCGCATTCACACGTATGCGGTGCGCTTCACGGCGGCGGGCTTCGATGAGAGCGATTTCGCCCAGACGGTGACGCGGGACATCCAGACCGTACATCACGTCGTCACCGCCGATGAAGACGCGCTGCGCCGCGCGTTCGACGTCGTGACCGCGGGACTGGGAGAACCCGTCGGGGATCCGGCGATTCTCCCCACGTATCTGCTGGCCGACGCCGCGCGCGCCGACGTGAAAGTCGTCCTGTCGGGTGAAGGCGCGGACGAGCTGTTCGGCGGCTATCCCACCTACCTCGGTCACAAGGCCGCCGGGCTCGTGCGCCGGATCCCGGGACGGTCGCTCCTCAGGCGGCTGTTGACGATCATTCCGGCGTCGACCGGCCGCGTGACGATGGAGTTTCTCATCAAGCAGCTCGTCGGTGCCGCGGAGCTCGAGCCGGTCGCGCGCCATCTCACCTGGTTCGGCGCCCTCGGTCCGGACGACGGCACCCTGGAGTGGGCGCGCCACACGCTGGCCCGATTCCCGGCCGAGCCGTCGCTGAACCGTCTGCTGTGGCTCGATTTCGCGAGTTACCTCCCCGACAACCTGCTGGTGAAGGTCGATCGGGGCACGATGCTCGCCTCGATCGAGGCGCGCGCACCCTATCTCGACCGGGAAGTGCTGGAGCTCGCGCTTCCCGCCCCGGCACGCCTCAAGGTGCGGGGCTTCACCACCAAGGCGATATTGAAAGCGGCCGCCCGGGGTATAGTCCCCAAGCGGGTGATTCACCGCCGCAAGCGTGGCCTGTCGGTGCCGGTCGCGCGGTGGCTCAACGAGGGACTCGCGGACGTCGCGAACCGGCATCTCGCACGCCCGCGCCTCTTCCCCGCTGCGCCGACGGCGACGCTGCTCGCCGAGCATCGGGCGGGCAGCGCGAACCATGCCCGCAAACTCTGGCCGATCCTGATGGCCGAGTTGTGGGCCGAACGGTGGAATGTGGAGCCATGAACCGGACCGAAGCCGTAGCGTTGCTGGAGCAGCACACTCAGAGCACCGCCCTGCGCCAGCACATGCTGGCGGTCGAGGCGGCGATGCGGGCGTACGCGCCCACGTACGGCGGCGACCCGGACGCCTGGGGAATCGTCGGTCTGCTGCACGACTTCGATTACGAGAAGCATCCCAATCAGGAGCATTCGCCCACCGAGGGCCACCCGGCCTGGGGCGTCAAGCTGTTGCGCGAACGCGGTCTTTCCGAGGACCAATGCCGCGCGATCCTGGGCCACGCGAGCTACTCCGGCGTGCCCCGCGACTCGGCGATGGCCAAAGCGCTGTTCGCCGTGGACGAGCTGTGCGGATTTCTGGTGGCCTGCGCGCTGGTGCGACCGTCCCGGAGCTTCTCCGACCTCGAGGTGTCGTCCGTCAAGAAGAAGCTCAAGGACAAGGCGTTCGCCCGCGGGGTGAACCGCGACGATGTCCGCATGGGCGCCGCGGAGCTGGGGGTGCCGCTCGACGATCACATCGCCGCCTGCATCGCGGCACTCAGGCCGGTGGAGCAGACGCTCGGGCTGGGGACCTCAACGGCGCCATCGGGGTGACCGCCTCCTCCTCCTCGCGCGCGGTGGCGCTCGCCGAAGCGCAGCAGGACGAGCTGGCGTACGCCGTCGAGCGCACCGCCAGCGCACGCGCCATCGCCGGCAACTCGATCGAGCATTTCCCCGACAGCCCCAAGGCGCTGGACGAGATCATCGCCTTGATCAACGGCGCCAGCGCCTGGGTGCATTTCGAGAACTACATCATCCGCGACGATCAGACCGGACGGCGCGTCGCGGAGGCGCTGATGGAGCGCGCCGCGGCCGGGGTGCGGGTCCGTGTCCTCTATGATGCCCTCGGCTCTTTCGGCACCGGGCGCCGCTTCTGGCGAGCGCTGCGCGGCTCCGGTGCGGAGGTCCGGGCCTTTCATCCGATCGTGTCCGGGCATCCGTTCGAGATCGTCGTCCGCGATCATCGCAAGCTCGTCGTCGCAGACGGGGCGCGAGCGATGGTCGGCGGGCTGTGCATCGGGAACGAGTGGGCCGGCGACCCCGCAAGGGGGCGTGAGCCGTGGCGTGATACGATGTTGCGCGTGTGTGGGCCGGCGACCGCCGCCCTCGACCAGATGTTCGCCGAAGTGTGGCAGGACGCGGGCCCGCCGCTGGTTCAGGAGGAGTTGACCGCCGATCCCCCCGAGTGTGGGAACTGCGCCGTACGGGTGGTGGGGGGTGTGCCGTTCGAGGGACGGATCTACCGCGCGACGGAAGTGATCGCCGCGGCCGCCTGCGAGCGGTTGTGGATCACCGATGCCTATCTCGTGCCCCCCGCCCCGTTGTACGCGGCGCTGCTCGACGCCGCCAAGAGCGGCGTCGACGTTCGCCTCCTCGTCCCCGGGGCGAGCGACCTTCGGGGGCTGCAAGTCTTCACGCGCGTCGGGTACCGTGAGCTGCTGCGCGCCGGCGTCCGCGTGTTCGAGTGGCTCGGACCGATGATCCATGCCAAGACGCTGGTCGCTGACCGGCGCTGGGCGCGCGTTGGCTCGAGCAACCTCAACGTCTCGAGCCTGCTCGCGAATTACGAGCTCGACATCCTGACCGACGACCCGACAACCACCGAGCTCCTGGCCGCACAGTTTCGCCGCGACCTGCAGGAGAGTCGCGAGGTGGTGCTGCAGCCACGAGGCCGCATCCTGCGACCGCGCCTCGGCACGGCGCCCCACTCGGCCGGCGCAGCGAGCGAGTCCTCCCCGCGTCGCACGGGCGAGGGCGCCCGCGCCAGACGCTCACGCTACGAGCTCGGAGCGGTGGCGGTCGTAGCATTGCGCCGCGTCGCCGGTGGACTGCGCCGGGCGCTGGCCCTGACCGCCGCGCTGCTGTTTCTGGTCGTCGGAGCGTTGTTGCTGGTCTTTCCGCGCGTCACCGGAGCGGTCGTCGCGACGCTCGCGTTCTGGATGGCGTTGGGGTTTGCGGCATATGGATTTGGCAAGCGCCGGGCGCGCGATCGTGAAGATGGCGACTGACCCTCAACGCCCCAGCGGAGATGCGCGTAATCCCCAGGAAATGGGGGACGCGTCCCTCGTCGCGCGGGCCCGAAGCGGTGATCGTGAGGCTTTCGGGGCTTTGGTCGATCGATATGCCGATCAAGCACGCCGCGTCGCTCGAGCGGTGCTGCAGGATCCCGACGACGCGGACGACGCCGCGCAGGATGCCTTCCTCGCCGCCCTGGTGAAGCTCGACCAGTACGACAGCGCCCGGCCGTTCGGTCCCTGGTTGATGCGGATCGTCGCCAACGCGGCCACCGACCGCCGGAGGCGGCGCAAGGTGCGCAGCGCGGTGTCGTTGGACGAGGGGTTGGTGGCCGGGGGGGCGCGTCCCGATGTCGTGGCCGAGCGGGAGGTGCTGCTCGGCCGGCTGCGCGATGCGCTCGCGGAGTTGCCGGAGCGGCGGCGCATGGCCGTCGTGCTGTTCGACGTGGAAGGATATTCCCACGCCGAGATCGCTCAGGTGCTCGGGATTCCCGAGGGCACCGTGCGATCGGAGGTTTTTCATGCGCGCCGCAAGTTGCGGACGCTGCTGGCGGACTGGAGGGATGAAGGATGACCGAGTCGCGGACGCCATTCGACCATCGCCCTGATGCGCTCTTGGGCGCGGCCCTGCGGGAGGCGCTGGCCCCGCGGGACCATGCGGGGTTCGTGGCGCAGGTGCTCGCCGGCGCCGCGCGTCCGCCCGTCTATTCCGTTGAGCATTTCCTCGCCCGCTGGGCGGTTCGCGGGGTCGCCGCGGCGGCTGTCGCGGCGTTCGTCGCCGGGCTGGTCATCGGCCGCTTGCGCTCGTCCACCGAGCCCTCGGTATCGTACGCCGATTCGGGAGCCATGATCGCAGACGTGCAGGCGGAACCCAGTATCCTGCTCGTCTCCGCCACGGGGCGCTGACCAATCATGTTCAGCCAGTCGCGAGTTCTGGCGTCGACGCTGCTCGTCGCGGTGTTCATCGCCGGCGGGGCCACCGGGTGGGCGGTGTCGCGCTCCACGCAGGCGTTCCCGCCACACGGCGGCGACCCCGACGCGCTGACCGTATACCTGGCCCGGCGCCTCGATCTCGACGCGGCTCAGCAGGATGCGGTGCGGGCGGTCCTCACCCGCCATCGCGCCGAGATGCAGGCGATCATGAGCACCGTGCGGCCGCGACTCGACTCGCTGCGCACCACGGTGCGCGCCGAGATCACGGCGCAGCTGACGCCGGCCCAACGGCAGCGCTACGCGCGACTCTTGGCCGAGCTCGAGCATCAGCGTGACGAGCGGGAGCACCACGATTCCACCCATTCGAGTACGAGTCAGGACTGATGCGTCGACTCCTTTTCCTTGTACTGGCGGCCGCAGCGGCGCCCGCCCGGGCGCAACAGCCCGATTCGGTTCCCACGACCACCTTGCAGGTCACGCTCGATGAAGCGATCCGGCGTGCGCTCGACGTCCAGCCGGCGATCATCCAGGCCCGCGGCGCGCAGCGCGACGCGGGGGCGGGCCAGCGCGCGGCGTTCGGCGCTTTTCTCCCGACGGTGTCGCTGACGGGAGGGTCGGCGCACGCGTCCGGGAACCGGTTCAACTCCGCCACGAACCAAATCGTCTCCGGTCCGACCAGCACGTCCTACACCGGCGGCCTGTCGCTCAACCTCACCCTGTTCGACGGATTCGCCCGCTTCGCCACGAGCAACGCCGCCGCGGCGAGTGCCGAAGCCGCCGATGCGGGCTTTGTGAACCAGCGCTTCCAGGTGACGCTGGCGACGAAGCAGCTGTTCTACAACGCGCTCGCGACCGAGGAGCTGGTGAACGTCGCGGAAGCACAGGTGCGCCAGGCGCAGCAGCAGCTGGACATCTCGGTACAGAAGCTGCGCGCCGGATCGGCCACGCGCTCCGACTCGCTGCGCTCGGTCGTGGATCTCGGCAACGCGGACCTGGCGCTGCTGCAGGCCCAGGCGAACCTGCTCACGGCCCAGGCGAACCTCGGACGGCAGATCGGCGTGGACCAGCAGGTCCGGGCCGTGCCGGATTCGACGCTGGCGCCCTTCCCCGATACGGCGGCGCTGCGGGTGGATGCCATCGCTCACGCGCCTCAGGTCGCACAGGCGGATGCCCAGGCGCACGCCGCCCAGTCGCAGGTGACCGTCGCGCGCGCCCAGTACTTCCCGACGTTCTCGGCCGGCTACTCCAACGGATACACCGGTTTTGACGCGCCGTGGAGTTCCACCACCAGTTACGTCAACAACTGGACCCTGCGCTTCTCCGTCTCCCTCCCGATCTTCAACGGCTTCACGCGCGAGCAGCAGCTGGTGTCGGCCGACGTCCAGCGGGACGTCGCCGTGGCGCAGGCGGCCGATACCCGGCGCCTCGTAGGAGCGCAGCTCACGCAACAGATCGCCGCGCTCCAGACTGCGTACACACAGATCGATATCGCCACTGCGAACGTTGCCGCCACCACGGAGGACCTGCGGGTGCAACAGGAGCGCTATCGGGTGGGTGCCGGGACGATCCTCGACCTACTCACCTCCGAGGCGAACCTGACGCAGGCGAAGACCAACCTGGTCCAGGCGCGCTTCAACTACAACATCGCACGCGCGCAGCTCGAAGCGCTCGTGGGCAGGACCCTGTGACCGCCGCCGCCCCGATGAAATTCCGCACCGGGGATACGCCGCTCCCGGACATCGTGATCCTCACGCACAAGCTCACGCGCGACTACGACATGGGTAGCGAAGTGGTGCGCGCGCTGCGCGGCGTGGACATCCAGATCCGCCGCAACGAGTTCGTGGCGGTCATGGGTCCGTCGGGATCCGGGAAGTCCACGCTCATGAATCTGATCGGCTGTCTCGATACGCCGTCGGGCGGCGAGTACTGGCTCAACGGCCAGAAGGTCAGCGACCTCTCGGACGACGACCTGGCGCGCATCCGCAACAAGGAAATCGGGTTCGTCTTCCAGACGTTCAACCTGCTGCCGCGCGCCGACGCCTTGCACAATGTCGAGCTGCCGCTGATTTACGCCGGGCTCGACTCGAAGACGCGGCGCGCCAAGGCCGCCCACGCACTCGAGCAGGTCGGCCTGGGCGACCGGATGGACCACCGTCCCAACGAGCTCTCGGGCGGGCAACGGCAGCGCGTCGCGATCGCACGGGCGCTCGTCAACACCCCCTCGATCCTGCTCGCCGACGAGCCGACCGGAAACCTCGATTCCGGGACCGGCGAAGAGATCATGAGGCTGTTTCAGGAGCTGTGGAGGGCGGGACAGACGATCGTCCTCGTCACCCACGAATCGGACATCGCGGCGCATGCGCGCCGCCAGATACACCTGCGCGACGGTCTCGTCGAGCGGGATGAGACGACGGAGCGGACACCGTGAATCGCATGCTACGAGCGGCACTGCTGCTGGGCGGGATCGCCGCCTGCAAGAAAGCCACGCCGGCCCCCGTGTACGAGAAGGTCCCGGTCGAGCGGCGCGATATCGTCGTCGCCGCCTCCGCCGCCGGCGCCATCCAGCCGATCCTCACGATCGACGTGAAATCCCAGGCATCGGGGGCGATCACGGCGATGCGCGTCCAGACGGGTGACGACGTGAAGCCGGGACAGGTCCTGGCGCTGATCGATCCGCGGCTGCCGAAGAGCGCGCTCGATCAGGCCAAGGCGAGCCTCGACGTCGCCAAGGCACAGCTGCAGACCGCCACCACCCAGATGGGCCGTGAGGATACGCTCCTCAAGGCACAGGTCGTGACCCAGCAGGAGTGGGAATCGACCCGGGTCGCCTTCGCGCAGGCGCAGGCCGCGGTCGTGACCGCGCAGTCGAACCTGTCGGACGCCGAGATCGCCTTCGACCAGACCCGCGTCACCGCCCCGCTCGCCGGCACGATCATCCAGAAGAACGTCGACCTCGGGACCGTCATCTCGAGTCCCACTCGCGACGTGAGCGGCGGCACCGTGTTGTTCCGCATGGCCAACCTCGACACCGTCCAGGTGCAGGGGCTGGTCGACGAGACCGACATCGGGAAGATCCAGCCGGGGATGCCCGTTACGATCACCGTCGACGCCTTCCCCAACCGGCCGTTCGACGGCACCGTGCTGAAGATCGAGCCGCTGGCGCAGGTGACCCAGAACGTGACGCAGTTTCCCGTGCTGGTGAACATCCTCAACCCCGGCCATCTCCTGAAGCCGGGGATGAACAGCGAGGTCGAGGTGCACGTGGGCCAGCGCCAGGGGGTGCTCGCGATCCCCAACGCGGCGCTGCGCACCCAGGCGGATGTCGGGTCGGCCGCGGACGTGCTCGGTCTCGACCCCAACGTCGTCCAGCAGCAGCTGGCGCAGCAGGCACCACCGCGCGGTGACAGCGGCGGCGCCTCGATGGGCGGCGGCGGCGCGAGGACCGATGCGGCACCGCCGCAGGCGGGAGCGGCATCGAACACGCTGACGCTGCCGAACGGCCGCACGATCAATCTGCCGCCCGGCGTTTCCGCCCAGCAGGTGCAGGCGGCGATGCAGAAGCGCTTCTCCGGCGGGCAACTGAGCAATGCCGAGCAGGCGCTCTTGCGGCAGGTGTTCTCGCAGGTGCGCGGGGCGGGAGGCCAGGGCGGCGCCGCGCGGCGTACCAATGAATTCGGCGGAAGCTACATCGTCTTTGTCCTGCGCAAGGGCCAACCGACTCCGGTCCAGGTCCGCACCGGCCTCACCGATCTCGACTACAGCGAAGTGGTGAGCGGCCTGACGGACAAGGACACGGTGCTGGTGTTGCCGTCGGCATCGCTCGTCAACTCACAGAAACAGTTCCAGCAGCGGGTGCAGTCGTTCACCGGTGGCGGGATCCCCGGCATGCGCCAGCAGACGACGCAGCAAGCCCCGAGCCAGACGGCGCGGCCTACCACGCCGAGGTAGCGATGCTGCTCGACGAAACGATCCGCGTGGCGCTGCAGGCGATCCGGGCCAACAAGCTCCGGTCGATGCTCACGGCCCTCGGCATCATCATCGGGGTCGGCGCGGTGATCACCATGATCGCACTCGGGACCGGAGCCAAGAAGGCGGTCCAGGACCGGATCCAAGCGCTGGGGCCCACACTGCTGACCCTGTTCGCCGGCCAGACCTTCCGCGGCGGCGTCGCCCAGGGGAGCCGCGTGAGCCTGACGATGGACGACGACACAGCGCTCGCCAACCAGGCGCGCTACGTCACGGCCATCGTCCCGGAGCTGGCGAATAACCTGCAGGTGCAGTTCGGCAACCAGAACGCCAACCTCAACATCACCGGGACGACGCCGAATTACGTCCCGGTGCACACCTACACCCTGACGGCGGGTCGGATGTTCACAACCGGCGAGAACGAGGCGCGGCATCGCTACGCCGTGCTCGGTTCGTCGGTACCGACCATCTTCAACGCCAATCCCGCCGCGATGGTCGGGCAGGAGATCCAGATCAAGGGCATCCCGTTCGAGGTCATCGGGATCCTGAGCGAGAAGGGCTCGCAGGGCTTCTTCAACCCCGACGAGCAGATCCTCATTCCGCTCGAGACAGCGCGCTACCGCGTCATGGGCACCGACCGCCTCCGCTCGATCACGGCGCAGGTCGACAACCTGCAGGACATGAACCTCGCCATGATCGAGATCGAGCGCGTGCTGCGGCGTACGCACAAGATCCGCTCCGGCGCGGAAAACGACTTCCAGATCCGCAATCAGACCGACATCCTGGGTACCTTTCAGCAGACCACGCAGACGTTCGGCTTCCTCCTCGCCGGCATCGCCGCCGTGAGCCTGCTGGTGGGCGGGATCGGCATCATGAACATCATGCTCGTCTCGGTCACCGAGCGGACACGCGAGATCGGCGTACGCAAGGCGCTGGGGGCGACGCGCCGCAACATCCTGCTGCAGTTCCTGGTCGAAGCCCTCGTGCTCTGCCTCGTCGGTGGCACGGTGGGGGTCCTGCTCGGCTCGGCGGGGGCGATCGTGCTGTCGCGCTTCGCCCACTGGAACACCCTGATTTCGCCGGCCTCCATCCTGCTCGCGTTCGCATTCAGCGCGATCGTGGGTCTGTTCTTCGGCATCTATCCCGCCCGCCGGGCGGCGTCGCTCGATCCGATCGTAGCGTTGCGTTACGAATAGACGTCCGGGAACAGCGTGCGATGCGGGGACACCCCCACCCCCCAACTTCCCCCGCAGTATTATTCCGTCATGTTTGCCGTCTTGCTGGTCCTGCAGACGCCTCGCGATCCCGGCCCCGTCTACCGCGGCACTGCCCATGAGCTGACTGTCGCGCCGCCCCGCATCGACGCGTCGGTGAAGATCGACGGCGTGCTGGACGAGCCGCCCTGGCGTCGGGCGGCGCTCCTGACCGGCTTCTCGATGTACCGGCCCGCCGACGGGCGCGCCGCGTCCGACTCCACCGAGGTGCTCGTTTGGTACGCTCCCGACGCCATCTACTTCGGCATCCGCGCGTTCGAGGCGCACGGCACCGTGATTCGCGCAACGCTCGCGAACCGCGACAACATCGATACCGATGACCGGGTGCAGATCCTGCTCGACACCTACGACGATCACCGGCGCGCCCTCTTGTTCGCGGTGAACCCGCTCGGCGTGCAGGAGGACGGGGTGTGGAGCGACGGGGTGGAGGCCGCCGCGGGCGGTCCACAGGCGGGGGGGCGCTTCGACGCGACGATCGACCTGAACCCCGATTTCGTGTATGAGTCGCGCGGCCGGCTCACCGACTACGGCTACGAAGTCGAGGTCCGCATTCCCTTCAAGAGCCTGCGCTACCAGTCCACCGACCCGCAGACCTGGGGCATCCAGATCGACCGCGTGACCCAGCACTCCGGATACGAGGACACCTGGACGCCGGCCGTTCGCGCCAGCGCAAGCTTTCTGATCCAGTCGGGCAAGCTCGTCGGTCTTACCGGGTTGCACCCCGGTCTCGTGATGGACGTGACCCCCGAGTTCACCACGAAAGTGAACGGGACCCCACGCGCGACCGATTATCTCTACACCGCGGAGCCCGACGTCGGCGGAACGCTGCGCTGGGGGGTTACGCAAAACCTCACCCTCAACGCCACGGCCAACCCGGATTTCTCCCAGGTCGAAGCCGACGTGGGTCAGGTGACGGCGAACGCGCGGTTCCCGCTCTTCTTCCCTGAAAAGCGTCCCTTCTTCCTCGAGGGACTGGAACAGTACGACTCGCCGAACCGGCTGATCTACACGCGTCGCGTCGTCCAGCCCATCGCGGGAGGGAAGCTCACGGGCAAGATCGGCACGACGAACGTCGCATACCTCGCCGCCATGGACGATCGGAGCCAGTCGTTCACGAGCGACAACCCGATCTACAATCTGCTGCGCGTGCGCCGCGATCTGGGCGCGAGCTCCACGGCCGGACTCGTCTACACCGACCGGGAAGACGGCTCGGACTTCAACCGCGTCGCCGGCACCGACCTGCGCCTGATCTGGCGCAACATCTGGTTCTCACAGGTTCAGGTGGTGGGGTCGTGGACCCGCGATCCGGCGGGTGCCCGTTCCGGATCGATCTGGGATCTCACGCTCTACGATCGGACGGGGCGCGCCTACGGAAATCACGCCGAGATCATCGCGGTCAGCCCCGACTTCCAGGCGTCCTCGGGATTCGTCCCGCGCACCGACTACGTGCAGACGCTCTTCTTCAATCGCTTCAGCTGGTACGGGCAGCCCGGCTCCGCCATCGAGCAGCTCTCGACGTACGTCGGCCTCAATCCACTGTGGCACTACGACGATTTCCTCCACTTCAGGAGCTCGATCGAGGGCGGATTCACGAACACCTGGACCGCCAACCTGCGCGGCGGCTGGGGCGTGACCATCGACGGCAGCATCCAGCAGCAGCGCTTCGACAGCTCGGCGTACGCCGGGTACACCGATAGCGCGGGGACGCCGTTCGTGAAGCCGCACGGCCTGTACGACCTGATGGGGGGGAACGCGACGATTGCCACGCCGAACCGCGCCATCGCGGCGTCGGCGAGCGCGGGGTACAGCGAGGTGCCAATCTTCGCCGAAGCGGCAAAAGGCCGCGAGCTCGACGCGCAGGTGTCGGTCACCTGGCGGCCGACCCAGTCGGTGCGGGTCGATGCGTTGTGGACGCACCAGCGCATCACCCGGGCGCGCGATGGTAGCGATTTCTCCACCGCCAATATCCCGCGCCTGAAGCTCGAGTACCAGCTGACGCGGGCGATCTTCTTCCGCTACGTGGGACAATACTTCGCGCAGCAGCGCCGCGCCCTCGTCGATCCGCGGAGCGGCGCTCCCCTCGTGCTCGATTCGGCGGCTGTGCTCCGGGTCGGCCCGGCTGCCGGCAGCGTCGTCAACGATTTCCGCAACGACGTCCTCTTCTCCTACCGGCCCACGCCAGGAACGGTGCTGTTCCTCGGATACGGCGCATCGCTGGACGAGCCGGACGCGTTCCGGTTCCAGGGACTGCATCGCACCGGCGACGGCTTCTTTCTCAAGGGGAGCTATCTTTTCCGCATGTAGCAGAAGGGGTAGCCGCCGGTCGGCTCGACGACAGGACCGCTTTCAACGAGCGGCGTCCCGTACGGATCACGGCGCCCGTCGCGCGGCAGCCGTAGCCCCATACCTTTGAGGTATGACCGGGCCCGTCGCGGGAGAGCTCTCCGGCCAATTCACCGCCGAATACCGCTCCAAGCAGCGGCAGTTCGTGCTCGACGGTATCGACGCGCGCTGGCGATTGATCGCTCTCGGCGCCGTGCTGCTCGGCGCCACCCGGTTACTGCACGTCGTCGACGTCTCGTGGACCTTCCTCGTGGCGTTCGCGATCGTGAGCGTCGCGGCAAACGTCGGCATATCCGAGCTGGTACGCCGCACCGGGTTTCGGCCCTACTATGTCCCGCTCACCCTGGCGCTCGGCGCCGCGATGATCTCGGCCGTGATCTATGCGCTCGACGGTTCCGGGTATCTCCTGTCCGCAGCGTATCTGATCTCCCCGATCCAGGCCGCCCTGCATCTCGGACGTCGCAGCGCGGGCTTGGCACTCGGCATCAACATCGCGGGCTTCGGCCTGGCGGCGGCGCTGCGCGTCGGCAGTCAGAGCTGGACCTGGAGCATCTATATCCAGGCTGCGCTGGTGCTGGTCTTCGTCGCTGCCGCGGTCATTCCGTTGCTCTCCCGAATAACCGCCCGGCTGCGCCGCACGCGGCGCCTGCTCGCTCAGGTGGAGCGGGGCGACCTCGCGGTGCGCCTGAACGACTCCGCCGCCGACGAGCTGGGGCACTTGAGCGACAGTATCGACCAGACGACCGCCGCGGTCGCTGCGGCGGTGCGCGAGGTGCAGCGGCAGGGGCAGGAGCTCGCGCAGCTCGCTCAACAACTGGCCGCGGCTGCGGGCGCGTTGCAGACGTCGGCGGGACACATCGGGCGCACGACCGAGACGCTGGCCGCGGGCACCGAACGCCAACGGCGCTCCATCGCGAGCGGCCAGGGGGCGAGTGACGCCGCGGCCCGTATCACGCTGGCCCTGCGCCAACGCCTTCAGCTGGCCGAACGGCAGGTGAGCGCCGCGGCCGAGGAGGCCCGCCGCCACGGCGCGGAGATCGCTCACGCCCGCGAGCTGCTCGAATCCCTGGTACGGCATATCGACCAGGCGGGACGCGCCGCGGGCGCTCTGGAGCAGGGATCGCGCGACGTCGGAAAGCTGATGGACGGGATCACTCGCATCGCCAGCCAGACGGAGCTCCTGGCTTTGAACGCCGCGATCGAAGCGGCCCGTGCGGGCCCCCACGGGGCGGGCTTCCGGGTCGTCGCCGCGGAAGTGCGCAAGCTCGCCGAGCAGTCGAGCCACGCCGTGGACGAGATCCGTGGACGGCTGAAACTGACGCAGGAGCAGGTGGGGAGTGTCGCGGGGGCGCTACGCGAGGGACGAGCCGCGGCGCAGGACGCCGGGACGGTATCGGGCGCCGCCCGGGACGCGCTCGACGCCATCTTCACCGCCCTGCACGACACGACGCAGTTCGCCAGTGCTTTCACCGAAGAGACGGCGGACCAGGCGAGGCAGATCGACCTGGTGGTACGGCGCATGGGAGAGCTGGCCGGCATCGCCGATGAGGCCGCGGCCGGCGCGGCGGACACGTTCGCCTCCACCCGGACTCAGCTCGCTGCCCTGGCCGAGCTGGGAGAGGCCGCCGAGCGGCTTTCGGGTGCCGCGGCCCGGCTGACCCAGAGTACACAACGCTTTCGTGTGGACGGCCGGACCGACCTCGCTCCCGATTGAAGGCTGGCGCGCTGGCGGTCAGCGCACGGCTGCACGGACGAGACGCCGGGCGGCCGCGTTGGCTCTCTCGCGGATTTCCGAGAGGTCGGCCGTGAGGAGGCGGCCGTCGCGGACGACGACCCGGCCATCGACGAGCACGTGCCGCACGTCCGCGGCCCGGGCTGCGTATACCAGTCGCGAGGCGATCTCGGCGTCGGCGGGCTGGCCGTGCGGACCTGACAAGTCGAGCGCCACGACATCCGCCCGCTTCCCCACTTCGATCGAGCCGATCTCGCGTTCGAGGCCCAGGGCGCGCGCGCCACCGAGGGTGGCAAGCTCCAGTACCGTTGCGGCGGGCATCGCGTCCGGACCGAGGCGCGGCTTCTGGATCAGGGCGGCGAGACGCATTTCTTCGAACCCGTCGAGACGGTTGTTGCAGGGCGCCCCGTCGGCGCCCAGCGCGACGTGGCACCCCGCGGCCACCATCTCGGGAATCGGGGCGATGCCGCTCCCGAGCTTCAGATTGGAGCTCGGACAATGCACCACGTTCGTCCCGGCACGCGCCAATTCGCGGATCCCGTCGCCGTCCACCCACACGCAGTGAGCCAGTGCGGCGCGCGGGCCTGCGATCCCGACCGAATCGAGGTAGGCGATTTCATCGCACCCCGTGGAGCGCTTCACGAGCTCCAGCTCGACCGGCGTCTCCGCCGCGTGGGTGTGGATCATCGCACCGGTCCGCTCGGCTTCGTCGCTGACCGCGCGGAGCAGCGGCCCCGTGCAGCTCGGCGCAAAGCGCGGCGCGAAACAGTAGCGCAGGCGACCACCCTCGGCGCCGTGCCAGCGCGCGCACAGGTCGGCTGCCTCCTCGAGCGCCCGGTCCGTCGGCTCGACGAGCCCCGCCGGATTGGTGGGCGCATCCATGAGGCACTTCCCCGCCGTCGCGCGCAGCCCGATCTCCCGGAGGGCCTGAAACGCGGCATCGGTGTGATGCACCGTCTCCATGTCGAGGATCGCGGTGGTCCCGCCCAGGAGCAGCTCGGCACCTCCCAGCATCGCCGACCAGTAGACCGTATCGGGAGTGTGCGCCGCCTCGAGGGGCCAAATACGCCTGGCCAGCCAGTCCTCGAGCGCCATGTCGTCCGCATGGCCCCGAAATACCGTCTGACAAAGGTGGATGTGCGCCTGCACGAGACCGGGTATGAGGATGAGACCCGTACAATCGATCGTGAGTACGTTGCGGTGGCCGGGCGTGGGACGCCGCCGCGCCCCCCGACCACGCCGCTCGACACCGGTGATCCGTCCCTGCGCGACGAGGAGGTCGGCGTCGAGCACGCGACGCCCGGCGTCCATCGTGACGACCCGAGCGCCGCGCAGGGCGAGCACGCGCCCGGTTGAGGAAGGTGGCATTGGGGTTCAATATCTCCCCCAACGCTGCGATGGCCAGCATCACCATTTGGGAGGCTCCGTGACTCCACGAACCGCTCATGCCGTCCTCCTGCTCCTCCTCGGCCCGGTCGCGTGCGGCCGGCGCGCAGCGCCGGCCGGACCGCCGCCCCCCGAGGTCACGGTGGTGTCCGTTCGGCCAGCCAGCGTCCCGCAATCCTTCGAGTTCTCCGGGCAAGTGGTGCCGTATCGCCGGGTCGAGGTGCGCGCCCGCGTGGACGGAATCATCGTCTCGCGGTCGTTCACGGAAGGAGACCTGGTGCAGCCGGGACAGGTTCTCTATCGCCTCGACCGGGTGCGCTACGAGGCGGCGTACCGGAGTGCCCTCGCACGCGCCGACAACGCAGCGCTCACGCTGCAGCGCCTCGAGCCGCTGCTCGCGCAACACGCGGTCGCACAGCAGGACGTGGACAACGCGCGCTCCGAGAACCAGGCCGCCCAGGGCGCCCTCGACCAGGCGAAAAAAGACCTGGACGACACCGAGATCAAGGCGGAGATCGGCGGCCGCGTGGGACGCACTCAGCTCGAGGTCGGCGCGCGTGTCACGGGTCCCGCCGACCTGCTCACGACGATCGACCGGCTCGATCCCGTGTACGTGACGTTCCAGCCGTCCACCGAGCAGCTGCTCGCGTGGCACCGTGACCCGCGAGCGCGCGCGCTCGTACAGCCGGGAAGCCGGCTCAGCGTGCAGGCCGTGCTGCCGGACGGCTCGCTCTTGCCCCGCACCGGGCGACTCGATTTCGTGGCCCCCTCGCTCGACGCCACCACCGGAACACAGGAGTTCCGCGCCACCTTCGCGAACCCGGACCGACTCCTCATGCCCGGCCAGTTCGTGCGTGTCCGCCTGGTCGGTTTCGCCCGCGATAGCGCCATCGCCGTACCGCTGCGCGCGGTGCAGTCGGGCCTCGGCCGTCAGTACGTCTACGTCGTCGGGCCGGGCGACTCCGCCACGATCCGCGATGTCCAACCCGGGCCCTGGAGCGGGGACCGCTGGATCATCGAGCACGGCCTCACGGCCGGCGACCGCGTGATCGTTGACGGCATCCAGAAAGTGGTCCCGGGGCGCCCGGTCCACCCGGTCCCGCTCGCCGATTCGGCAGCCGCACCGGGGGGCGCCGCTCCATGACCGGGCCCGAGATCCGCTATCTCTTCATCCGCCGTCCGGTGCTGGCGGGGGTGATCTCCATCGTGATCACCCTCCTCGGCGTGCTCGCCATCCGCCTGCTGCCGCTGTCGCGCTACCCGCAGATAACCCCACCCGCGGTACAGGTCATCGCGGTCTACCCGGGGGCGACGGCGCAGGACGTCGCCGATGCCGTCGCCGCCCCGATCGAGCAGCAGCTCTCGGGCCTGCAAGGGCTCCTGTACTACTCGTCGGCGAACGCGGGCGACGGCACGATGACGTTGTCGATCTACTTCGACGTGACACGCCCGCAGGACCTGGCGGCGGTGGACGTGCAGAACGCGGTGCAGCTCGCCACGCCTCAGCTCCCGGAAGCCGTGCGGCAAAACGGCATCACGATTCTCAAGGCGAACACGGACATCCTCGCCGTGGTGGCGCTGATCTCGACCGACCCCCGCTATGACGCCGCCTACCTGACCAACTATCTGAAGCTCTACATCGAGGACGAGCTGAAGCGTCTCCCCGGCATCGGCAACGCGCAGACGTTCGGGGGCCTGCAGTTCTCGATGCTGCTGCAGCTCGATCCGGCGAAGCTGGCCCGGCTCGGGGTGACGGTGAGCGACGTCGCCGACGCGGTGCGGGAGCAGAATACTACGAACCCGGCGGGGCGCCTCGGGCGCGAGCCCGCGCCGCCGGGGACGCAGCTCACGATTCCGGTGACGGCGCAGGGCCGCCTGCAGACCCCGGATCAGTTCGACGACATCATCATCCGGGCGCGGCCCAACGGCTCCTTGATCCGCCTGCGCGACGTGGGCCGCGCCGTGCTCGGCTCGCAGAGTTACGACTTCGCCGGGCGTTTGAACGGCCACCCCACGGCGTTCACCCTCCTCTATCTCCGGCCAGGTGCCAACGCCCTCGCCGTGCGGCGCAGCGTCACGCAGCGCATGGACGAACTGGCGCGGGGCTTCCCGCCGGGGATGAGCTACAGCGTGCCTTTCGACACGACCCCCTTCGTCACCGCGTCGATCTCGGAGGTCGTCCAGACGTTGCTCGAGGCAATCCTGCTCGTGGCACTGGTCGTGTTCGTCTTCCTCCAGAGCTGGCGCGCCACGCTGATCCCCATGCTCGCCGTCCCGGTCAGCGTGATCGGAACGTTTCTGGGTCTCCTGATACTCGGCTTCTCGATCAACGTCCTGACGCTGTTCGCGCTGGTGCTGGCGATCGGCATCGTGGTGGACGACGCGATCGTGGTGATCGAAAACGTCGAGCGGATCATGACGATGGAAGGCCTGCCCGCCCGCCCCGCAGCCGACCAGGCGATCCGCCAGGTCGCCGGCGCCCTGATCGCCATCGTTCTGTCGCTCGTCGCGGTGTTCGTGCCGGTCGGGTTCACGGGCGGTGTCACCGGAGAGATGTTCCGGCAGTTCGCGATCACGATCGTCATCGCGATCGTGCTCTCCGGCATCGTGGCGCTCACCCTCACCCCCGCGCTCTGCGCCCTGCTCCTGCGGGAAGCGGTGGAGGCCCACACCACCGGGGCGTTCGGCGCCTTCAACCGGTGGTTTGCGCGGGTCACGAGCGGCTACGGCGGCTTTGTGGACCGCGTCCTGCACCGGCCGCGCGGCTGGGTCGCCGCGTTCGCGGTCCTGACTGTGCTGGCCGTCGTACTGTGGCGCCGAGCGCCCTCCGGCTTCATCCCCACCGAGGACAAAGGGTACTTCGCCGTCGCCGTGCAGCTGCCCGATGGTGCCTCGCTGCAGCGGACACAAGCCGTCGTCCAGCGCGTGGAGGGGTTCCTGCGGCAGGATCCGGGCGTCCGAAACATCGTGGCGCTGGCCGGGCTCGATATCCTGAGCCGGTCGAACCAGACCAACAGCGCCGTGGTGTTCGTGAATCTCGCGCCGTGGGATCAGCGCGGGCGCGACGAATCGATCGACGCGATCACCCGCCGGCTCAATGGCCGCCTCGTCGGCATGCAGGACGCTGTCGGCTTCGCCTTCAACCTGCCGGAGATCCCCGGCCTCGGAGCGACGGCGGGCGTCGAGGCCAATCTGCAGAACCGCTCCGGGCAGAGCCTCGCGGATTTCGCCCAGGGCGTGCAGGACTTCGTGCAAGCAGCCAGCCAGCTGCCTGCCGTCCAGGGCGTCAATGCCAACATCCGCATCACGGTGCCGCAGCTGTTCGTGGACGTCGATCGCGCAGCGGCGAAGGCCCGCGGCGTGAAGCTCGGAGACCTGTTCGGCACCCTGCAGGCGATGCTGTCCACGCTGTACGTCAACGACTTCACCCTGTACGGCCGTACCTACCGCGTCCAGATCGAAGCTCAGGCCCCCTTCCGCCAGACGCCGCAGGACCTGGGGGCGCTCTACGTCAAGGGGGACAGCGGCGAGATGATCCCGATTTCAGCGCTGGCGCGCTCGGAGTTCCGGAGCGGTCCCACTCTGTTGTCCCGCTTCAACGGGTTCACGTCGGCGTTGATCACCGGCGTGCCGCGTCCCGGGCACAGCTCCGGCGAGATGATCGCGCAGCTCGACGGCCTGGTTCGGTCCCGCTTCGCCTCCCGCGGCATCGGCATCGCCTATTCGGGGGGCTCTTACCAGGAGCTGGCCTCGAGCGGGGCGGCGGGCCTCGTCTTCGGGCTCGGCCTGGTGATCGTCTTCCTCGTCCTCGCCGCCCAGTACGAGAGCTGGTCGCTGCCCTTCGCCGTGCTGCTCGGTGTGCCGTTCGGCGTTCTGGGGGCGTTCCTCGGGATCTGGCTGCGCGGACAGGCGAGCGACGTCTACGTACAGGTCGGCCTGATCACCGTCGTCGGACTGGCCGCGAAGAACGCCATCCTCATCGTCGAATTCGCAACCGAGCTACGTCGCCAGGGGCTGTCCGTCGTGGAAGCCGCCGTGCGCGCCGCCCAGCAGCGGCTGCGCCCCATCCTCATGACCTCGCTCGCCTTCATCCTCGGAGTGACCCCGCTCGTCGTCGCGGGTGGAGCGGGCGCCGCCAGCCGTCATTCGATCGGCACGACGGTGTTCGCGGGAATGCTGGTCGCCACCTCCGTGGGGATCCTCTTCATCCCGTTGTTCTTCTTCGTGATCCGGGGAGCCGTCGAGCGTCGTCGGCGAGTCCCCGTGGCGATAGCGGAGGAAACGCCATGACATCGCGCCTCGCCTGGCTTGCGATCTGTGCCGCGCTCTACGGGTGCGCCGTGGGACCGGGCTACCGTCCCGCCCCGGTCGTGCCGGCGTCCGCCGCGGTGGGCGCCGGGAGCCGCTCCGATTCGACGCGGGCCTTCTTCGATTCGCTCGTCGCGGCGCGGGCCGCGGACTCGCTCGGCGCCCCCGCGCCGGCTCTTGCTCCCCGCGTCTTCGCTCCGGACTCGCTCGTCGAGCTCCGCTGGCTCGACATCCTGGGCGACTCGACGCTGATCCAGGTGATCCAGACCGCGCTCCGCCAGAACCGGGACCTCGTGCTCGCGCAGGCGCGCATCCGGGAGTTCCGGGCCACTCGCGGGATCGCGCGGGCGCCGCTGTTCCCGAGCGTCGCGCTGAACGGCAGCCTCGGGAAGAATCAGATCGCGATCGGCGCGTTTCCCCCCGTGAGGTACACGGCCTGGCGCCTGACCGGGGACATCGGCTGGGAGCCCGACATCTGGGGCGGGACGCGACGCGGCCTCCAGGCCGCCGGCGCCGACCTCGAGGCCACCGAAGCGACGGAGCGGGCGGTTGCCCTGGCGCTGGTGAGCGACGTCGCCAGCGCCTATCTCCAGCTCCTCGAGCTCGACCAGGAGCGGGCGATCGATGAGCGCACGCTGGCCACACGCCAGGCGACGCTCGATCTGGCACGCCAACGGTACGCGCGGGGCGTCATCGCGGAGCTTGACGTCCGGCAGTTCGAGGCCGCGGTCGCCGTCCCGGCCGCGCAGCTCGCCCAGGTCGAGCAACAGCGGGCCCAGGTGGAGCACGCCTTGAACGTGCTGCTGGGCGAGGCGCCGTCGCCGGTCCCCCGTGGCGCCGGGCTCGCCGAGGCCGCCCGCGCCCTGGTCGTGCCCGATTCAGTCCCGGCGACGCTCCTCGACCGGCGGCCGGACGTGCGAGCCGCCGAGCGGGAGTACGCGGCGGCGATGGCACGGATCGGCGTGGCGTGGGCGGGTCGCCTCCCCACGCTCACGATCACCGCGTCCTCCGGCAGCCAGTCTCCCGCCGCCGGTCGGCTGTTCACCCCCGCGACCGACATCTACCAACTCCAGGCCGGCATCTCGATCCCGCTCTTCACCGGCGGCCGACTCGTCAATACGGTCCGGCTGGCGCGCGCGCAGGCGGAGCAGGCACGCGCGCAATACGAGCAGACCACCCTGTTCGCGCTTCAGGAGGCGGGCGACGCACTCGCCGGTGTGCGCGCCGCACGCGACGTGGTAGCCGCACAGGAGACCCAGACGCGGGCCCTGCGTCGCGCCCTCGAGCTCGCCGACCTGCGCTACCGCACCGGCGTGTCGAGCTACCTCGAGGTGCTCGACGCCCAGCGCACGCTCTTCGACGCGGAGCAGGCCCTGAGCCGGGCCCGACTGCAACAGCTCATCGCCGCGGTGCAGCTGTACAAGGCACTCGGGGGAAGCTGGGAAGTGCCGGCCCACTGACGACCGTCACGCGCCCGGGGAACACGGCGCCGGTCGCCGGCATTGTGATCGAAGGCGGCCGGCGAGGGCCGGCTAGGTGATGACGCGGGGAGACGCCTGTGAGGTATCCGCGTCGTCCGGCAGGTCGAAGTACGCGTGCAGCTCGTCCATCAGATCGTCG
This sequence comes from Gemmatimonadales bacterium, assembly GCA_033853695.1. Classification (GTDB taxonomy): domain Bacteria; phylum Gemmatimonadota; class Gemmatimonadetes; order Gemmatimonadales; family GWC2-71-9; genus DASTHG01. Next base: position 43,092 of record JAWOLH010000037.1, read on the forward strand.
TCGTCGTATACGCCGGTGAGAATCCGCTCGGGTGTGCCGGGATCGATGAGCAGGTAGCCGTAGGGGTAGTCGAGACCCGACAAGACGATGGCGCGGTGGTGGTGATCGGGCTGTTCCACGTACACGGTGTCGGCGTTGGTGGCCACGAGCGCGATGCCGTTATCGGCGAGCGCTCCGGCCACCTGCTGGGTATAGAAGTCCAGGTCGCGCGAGGCCGCCTGGGCGGAGTCGCGACTCAGCGAATCGCCGGCCCGCAGCCAGAATACGACCACCGTCGGCTTGCTGATGACGCGGGGCGTGTGCAGCAATCGATCGTTGACGCTGTCGTGCGGCGCGTGCAGCAGCCGGGACAGCGCCGCCGTGTCGGCGAGCGGCGCCGCCGGCCGCTTCGCGTGAGTCGTGGGGCGGCACGCGATGAGCGCGGCAAGCGGGAGCCAGTACCTCGATCTCACAACGAGGAAGATAATGCGACGTGACCGGTACTCCCGGGCTGTGACCGGGATCGCGCGAGTCCTGTCCAGATGAGCAACCGCGCTATGGCACCCGATCCCAACGCGGCTACATTCGCGCACATGGACGACGACCAGGTTCCCCAACAGCCCGAGGCCCCCCCCACCCCTCCGCGGTCGCCCCTGGTCCGGCGCCACCACTGGGTCGTGCGCCTCACGCACTGGGCGACGGTGGTGGTGCTGGCGGGGATGATCACGAGCGGCCTGCAGATCTACGAGGCGTACGCACGCTTCGGCAACCGCGGCGACCCGTCCTATCCCAATCCGTTCGAGGGGGCCCGGTTCCCGGCCACTATCCGTCTGGGCCGCTGGCTGGCGGGCGCCTTGAACTGGCATTTCGCCCTGATGTGGCCGCTTGTGGTCTTCGGCCTGGTGTACGTCTCGTACCTGGTGGGGAGCGGTGAATGGCGTGCGCTGCTGTTCCGTCCCAGCGACGTCCCCGGGGCGATCGAAATGACGAAGTACTACCTCCGGCTGCGCCGGGAGCACCCGGCCCAGGGAAAACACAATCCGCTGCAGAAGCTGGCCTACACCATCGTGGTATTGCTGGGCGGACTCGCGGTCCTGACCGGCTTGTCGATCTACAAGCCGCTCCAATTCGCGTGGCTCACGACGCTGTTCGGTGGCTTTCAGGCGGCTCGCTACTGGCACTTCTGGATTGTGTGGATCTTCGTCGGCTTCAGTGTGGTGCACGTGTTGCTCGTGTTCCTGGTGGATCCGGCGAGCCTGCGGGCGATGCTGACGGGCTGGTACCGAGGGAGATTTCCGAATGCGTGAAGACAGACGAGCCTTCCTGCGCCTCAGCGTGGCCGCGGGCTCCGCTGCGCTCGCCGCTGCGTGCGGCTGGGACGGCGGGAACCTCGTCCGGCCCCGGCTCCTGTCGATCAGCAGGCTGAACGATTGGGTCGGAGAGAAGGTGCTCTTCTCCCCCACTCGCCTCGCCCGTACCTATCCGACAAGCGCGCGGAGCACGAGCCTGCCGAGCTACTACATCTCGGATCACACACCGGTGCTGCAGGACCCCGCCGCCTGGAGGCTCACCGTCGACGGGCTCGTAGCGACGCCGCTCTCCCTCTCGCTCGACGACCTGATGCGCATGCCGCGCACCGGCTACACCGTCAAGCACCATTGCGTGGAGGGGTGGACGGCGATCGCGAGCTGGGCCGGCGTCCCCGTGTCGGCGATCGTGGAGCGCTGTGCGCCGCGGCCCACGGCGCGCTTCATCATGTTCAGGAGCTTCGACGCCGAGTACTCCAACGGGTGGGACATGGCGAGCGCCATGCACCCCCAGACGATTCTCGCCTACGCGATGAACGACAACCCGCTCCCGGCAGCCCACGGTGCGCCGCTGCGGCTCTACTCGCCCACCAAGCTCGGGTACAAGCTGACGAAGTACGTGGTGTCGATGACGTTCATGAGTGAGAGACCAGGGGGGTATTGGGAAGATCAGGGATATCCCTGGTTTGGCGGGATCTGAAATGACAGGGATGGTCCAGCTGTTAATGACTAGCCGATCGCCGCCAGCGCCTCGTACATCTCTCCCGCCGTCCTGTACCTCTGTTCTCGATCCTTCGCCATGGCCTTGAGTACCGCTTTCGCGAGTGCCTCCGGTACGTCCGCAGTGACTGTGCGCGGATCAGGTGGCTCCTCTTCCATGTGCTTCGCGATCAGCGACCACGGCGTGTCCGCCTCGAATGGGAGGCGCCCGGTGATCGATTCGAACAGCACCACCCCGGCCGAATAGAGATCGCTGCGCGGATCGAGCTCGAGGCCGGACAGCTGTTCCGGTGACATGTAGTCCGGCGTGCCGATCGTCATTCCCTGCTCGGTGAGTCCTTTGCCCTTGGGCGGGTTGGCGAGCCGTGCGATGCCAAAGTCCATGACCTTCAGAAAGCCGTCCGGCCCCACCACGATGTTCTGCGGCTTGATATCCCGGTGGATCACGCCCTGCTCATGCGCCACTTCGAGTGCCCGGCACAGCTGTTTGCCGACGGTGAGCGCCACCGGGACGGGCAGGCGGCCGCGGCTCTGGATGAGCTGCTTGAGGGACGTCCCCTCGACGTATTCCATCGTGAGGTAGTACATGCCGTTCACCTCGCCCAGATCGTAGGTCCGCACCACGTTGCGATGGGCGATGCGCCGTGCCAACCGGATCTCCTGCTTGAAACGCTCGATTGCGACCGGATCGTCGGCGACGGTGTCGGGGCGGAGCGTCTTGATGGCGATGGGCTCGCCCAGCTCGCGGTCGTACGCCCGGTAGACGACGCCCATGCCGCCGGCGCCCAGGACCTCCTTCACTTCGTAGCGATTGGCGAAGACCGACCCGGGGGTGAGTCGATCACTCCCGGAACCGAGGGAGGGCCGCTCGGCCGCCTCCCGGACGACCGTGGATCCTGCATTGAGTGGCTGCGTCGCCGAGCCGGCCGCCGCCCGGGTGATCAGCTCCACGAGCTGAGCCTTCTCCCTGAGATCATCCACGAGGCTGCGAAACGCCTGGGAGAGCATCCCGATCTCATCATGACTCGTGACCGGGATCTCCACGGAATAGTCGCCATCCTGCACTTTGCGCGTCGCCCGGGCGAGCTGCTGCACCGGTCTCGCGATGTGGCGCGCCAGTACGCCGGCCGACGCGAGCGCGAGGATGATGCCGAGCACGATCGCGTCGAGGATCGTGCGCCGCAGCGTATGGAACGCCGCCAGCTCGGCGTCGCGCGAGCGGAACGCGACGAAGCCGCCGCGCAGGTCCCCTGCGGGGGAGCGGATCGCGCCCGCCAGCCCGATCAGGTGCGCGCCACCGACCCGCGCCGTCATCCCCTCGCCGGCGGTGTCGCGCGCCAGCTGATCGGCGTTCATCCCGGCGACGAGCGCGGGACCGATCTCGTCCCGCGGCAGCGTGCTGCCGACAACGTAGGGATGGTTCAGGGTGTCGAGGGCGAAGAACACGACGTCGGAACCGGCCGCTTTGTGAATCGATTCGGCGAGGGAATCGTTGACCTCGTAGGTCGCCACGAGGGAACCCTGGGCGCCGGCCTCGGCCGATGCCCGGAGCGGCGTGCCCACCGCGAAGAACATCTTGTTGCGGACGTCGTCCAGCCACGCGCCGCTCGACGCCTCGCCCGACAGCGCGTTCGCCACGAGCGGGGCGCCCGAGAGATTGACGTCGAATTGCTCAGGGTAGTCTGTGCGCGCGATGAGAATCCCGTCGTTGTCGGTCACGAGGACCCAGGCGGCGCCGATCAGGTCCCGCACGTCGTTCGCCTGATCGAGCGCGTCGGCGCGGTCTTTGCCGCGCTTGAGCAGCCGCTCCCGGTACTGCGGCACGTCGGTTGCGACCGTGCTGGCGCGCGCGAGGGTCCGTGTCCGGGCTGCGAGGAAATCCAGCACCGCCGTGCGCGTCGCCAGGAGGGCCCGGCCCACGCTCGCGTCCGCCGTACGGTTTGCCTGATAGGAGGTGACGCCGAAGGTGATGCCCAGCACTGCGGCGATCAGCAGTGCGGAAGCGACGAAGATCTTGCCGGCGAGGCCGAAACGCGTGCCGCTAGTAGCGCTCGCGTCCGGCATTCGTGGGGTAGTCCTTCCCGAACTTGTTCTTGTGCGGTTGCCAGCGGAAGTCGCGCGCGTTGAGCGTGACTTGGATGTCGGAGAGTCCGTTCGGCCCGACGGTCACGTCGCGCACGATCTCCTGTGGCGCGCGCTCGTGCCACACGTGCAGCCTGTAGGTCCCTGGCTCGACCCCGGTGATCGTGAACGACCCGTCCCCGCCGGCCTGCGCGAAGTGGTGCGTCGCCATGACCTGGACCAGCGCGACCATGCGAGGGTGCACGTTGCAGAACACCCGCACCAAGCCGGGATACCGAAAGACCGTCGTTTTGCCCTCACCGCGACCGTACAGGCCGAGATCGAAGCTGTTCGAATCGGACACCGAAAATACATTGTGATCGAACGGGTCGTGATTGGGGAACGCCACCGTCGAGCCCGCGGGAACGACGAGCACGTGCGGAGAAAACGTCTTGTCGCTGATAGTGATCTCGAACCGGGCCGGCGGCAGCGCGATGCCGTGACCTTCAAGATAGACGACGGCGTCTCCCAGGTCGGGGGAGGGCACGTTGTCCTTTTCGAGAATGGTGATCCGGCCACTCACCTGACCTGCCTGCGCGGCGGCGGGTGCGTTACGGGCGATGCCACCAGCCAGCACCGCACCCACCGTCACGGCCCACCTGATCACCGGTGGACCTCGAAGTCCTGTTCGCCGGCAGGCGCGCCGTTCAGCGAGATGCTCACTTTGTACTTGCCGGCGGGCCAGCCACTCGGCTTCGAAATGTGAAACTCGGTATTGGCCGGTCCCGTGGGCGCGATCGCCTGCGTATCGGCATGGACCACCTGACCGGTCTGGAAAGTCCAGACGGCGGCGATCTCCCCACTCGACGCGCTCCCGACGGTCGCGACCGAGGCATAGATCGTGTCTTTCGGTCCGAACGTCGAGAGTGGCTGTGCGATCGACCTATCGGCGCCGACCGCCTTCCCGAGGGTCACGCTGGAAACCGATAGCGGCACTGCGGCCGGTGGGACGGCGGGCGGCGGCGGAGGTGGAGCCTTCTTGCATGCAATGGCCGCACCCGCGAGCGCCGCGACCATCACACTCCGTTGGCGAGCGTGAGCGATCACATTGCCTCCTTGTGTCAGGCGGGTGGAATCGTGAGGACCTGACCGGGATGGATCAGGTCGGGGTTCTTGATCTTGTCGGTATTCGCCTGATAGATCTTGCGCCAGGCGTTGGCGTCGCCGTAGAGCTGCTTGGCGATCTTCGAGAGACTGTCCCCAGCTTTCACGGTGTATGTCTGCGTCGCGGGTGGCGGTGCGCTCGACGAGCTACCGCCCTGCACATCGGAGAAGTCCGGATTATCGGGTTTCATGGTGCACCTCCAGTAGAGCGCCTCTTCGTGCGCGGCGCGTCACGGTAGTGACGCAACTGTTGCGCCCGCATGGCGAGAGCTTACTGTAGTTCATCTGATCTCGCCAGGAGTCCATGCGCATGCGCCGCTTGCTGTCGCTCCTCGTGCTGCCGATCCTCGCACGTCCGTCCGCCGCACAGCAGCCGCCCCCCACCCCGGCCCCGCACCCCACGGTCGAATTCTCCGGGCTCGTGCTCGTCAACGGATTCTTCACCAACGCGCGCGTGAACAACATTGACGTGCCGCAGTTCGCGGAAGCCGATACGACCGGCGCTGCCGGCACCGGCGCGACCATCCGCCAGACGCGGCTCGGCGTGTTCCTGACCGATCCACAAGTGCTCGGCGGATCGTTCACCGGCGAGCTCGACGTCGATTTCTTCGGCGGGCAGGAGCCGAGCACGGGCGATCGCACGTTCCCGTTGCTTCGGATCCGGCGCGCCGTCGGCACGCTGCAGTGGGCGCACGCGCAGCTGCTGTTCGGCCAGGAGTCGCCGCTCGTCGCCGAGCGGTCGCCGCGGTCGCTGGCGTCGATCGGCTTCCCCGATTTCGCGGGGGCCGGAAACCTGTGGCTCTGGACCCCGCAGGGGCGCGTCACCGTCGAGACCGGGTATACGCTGCGTCTCGCCTTGCAGGCGGCGGTGCTGGCGCCGATCGCGGGGACACCACAGACCACGTTCACCACGCAGCCCGATTCGGCGGAGCGCACCAAGCGCCCCGCCTTCGAAGGACGGCTGCGCCTGGGCTGGGGACCGACCGACGACCCGAGCGAGATCGCGGTGGGCGGGCACTACAGCTGGATCAAGGGGCTCGACGTCTCGACCGGCGACACGATTCTCTTGTCCAAGGCGGTCACCGCGGACCTGCGAATTTCGTTGGGAATCGTCGAGCTGATCGGCGAGGCGTACACGGGGCAGGCGCTCGCCGGGCTCGGCGGCGGCGGGATCGGCCAGAATACCGGCGTCGGTGGCAAGCCGGTACGGACGAAAGGTGGGTGGGGCCAGCTCAACCTGAAGGTGGTGAAACACTTCGTGATCGGGGGCGGGTGCGGACTCGACGACCCCAATGACGCCGATATCCCAGCGACCGGTCGGCTGCGCAACTTCGTGTGCGAGGGCAACGCCGATTGGCGGCCCCCGGGTCCGCTCGTGTTCGGGTTCGAGTTCCGGCATTTCTCGACCCGCTACGAGAACGGCGATTTTACCGCGAACCACCTGAATCTGGCAGCGGGGTTTCGGTTCTAGCCTCACGTTCCCCCTCTCCCGAAGGGAGAGGGGGACAGGGGGAGAGACCTAAAGGCGACCTCGGAGGCTCTTCGACGCTAACGGGCCCCGTTCAGCGATCAGCTTTCGCGCTTCATCCACCTTCCCCCACACGTTCCACAGCAACACCCCGCGCACACGCCCGTCCTTCATATAGTAGACTACGCCCTCCTTGAACGGCTCCTTCCAATCGGCGATGGTCTCGAGCCGTGAATCGAGCTCTCCCACCGCCTCGTACCCCAGCTGGAAGAGGTCCGAATAGAAGAAGGGGAGGTGATGGTACAACTCCCCCTGCCCCGCCATCGACTTACCCGCCGCCGCGCCCATCGTGTTGGCGTTGTCCTCGTGCTCGACCCGCACACGGGCGCCGAGGGCGGGATTGAAGAAGCTGGCCACGTCGCCGGCAGAGTAGACGTCGGGGACGTCGGTGCGCAACAGCTCGTCCACCACGATGCCGTTCTCGACATGGACACCTGCCTGCTCTGCGACATCGACGTTTGGCTGAATTCCGAGACCCGCGACGACGACGTCCACAGGCAGCTGCTTCCCACTCGTCGTCTCCACGATGACCTTTCCACCTCGCGGGATCAGGCGGGCGAGCCCCTCCCCGGTACGCAAATCGACACCCTGCTCCCTGTAATAGTTGACGAGGAAGTGCGACAGGTCCGCGGGGTAGACGCGAGCGCCGACGCCGTCCTCGGGGACGAGCATCACGACCTCCCGCCCCGCCATGCGCAGCGCCGCGGCGATCTCCGAGCCGATGAATCCACCGCCCAGCACGGCAAACCGCAGCTTCTCGTTGGCCAGTGCGCGCAGCCGCCTGTAGTCGTCGTAGGTCCGGAAATAGATGACCTGCTCGGAATCGAGCTTGAGTCGCCGCGGCGTGCCACCGGTCGCCAGCAACAGCTTGCCGTAGCGGTACGTGTCGCCGCGCGCGTCGGTGACCTTCTTGCCGTGTGGATCGATCGCCGTCACGCGCCGATCGAGGTGCAGCACCGCGCCGGTCGTGTCCGTCTTGCGCCAGATCTTTTCCTCTGACTCACCCTTCCAGAGCGCCTTGGAGAGCGGCGGCCGGTCGTAGGGGGGATGCGGCTCGGCGCTTACCAGGCCGATCGAGCCGTTGGGATCGGCGGCGCGGATTGCCTTCGCGGCGGCGTCCGCTGTCATGCCGCCGCCGATGATGAGGTACGAGTAGTCGGGCATGAGAGTCGTCCGTTCAGGGCTTGGCGGTAACCGTCACGGTGCCGTGCATGTCCCGCGGGTGGAATGAGCAATCGTAGCGATGCAGGCCTGGCGTCGCAAACGAGACAGTCACGCTGTCGCCGGGCCGCAGAACGTGAATCGCTCCGCCGTCATCCAGCAGCCGCACCGAATGCGTGAAGCGGTCGTGGTTGACCCAGGTTACCGCCGTTCCGGCAGCCAGGGTGATCGCCGCCGGGTGGAACAGGTATGAGGGCGGCAGCTCCACCCGGTCAGTAGCGACCGGGGCGGAGCCGCCCCCGGTCCGGGCGCAGGCAGCCAGCACCAGCGCCGCCCCCAGAGCGATCACCGCCCGGTTCACCGACGTGCCCCGGCCAGCCCGCGACGCGCCAGTCCCGTGAACAGCAGGATGAACGCGACCAGATCGAGCACTTCACTGATCGTGTGGGCGAACAGAAAGACGGTCCAGTCCATGTGATAGGTGAAGTAGCTCAGCTCCGCGAGCGCATAGAGCGTGAAGGCCCAGCCCAAGTCCCCCGCGTTTGCCGCGAATGACCGCCGAGCGAAGTACGCCCCGATGAGGAAGGCCACCAGGTGAATGGCCATGAAGACGGGGGCTGGAATCGCGTTGATAAAGGTGCCGAACGGCATGTCGACCTCCCGAAGGCGAGGGAAAGGGTGTATATTCTAAAATTAGTATACGCTTATTTTACGAACCCCGGATGTATGGGGGAGGTTCCACGGCACCCACGGACGTCGCGCAGCTCAGGCGCATCGCAGCCCTGGAGGACCCGGTTCGTCGGGCGCTGTACTTCCTGGTCGTCGAGCGTGGAGGAGAGACGAGCCGGGATCAGGCGGCCCGCGGCGCGGGCATCACCCGCGCCCTCGCCGCGTTTCACCTCGACAAGCTGGTGCAATTGGGACTGCTGGAGGTCTCCTACCGACGGCTCAGCAAGCGTCAGGGACCCGGCGCCGGCCGACCCTCGAAGCTGTACCGGCGGGCCCGCGTCCAGCTCGCCCTGTCCCTGCCGCCGAGGGAGTACGAGCTCGCAGCCCGGCTGTTCGCGGAAGCCTTCTCCGCACCTGGAGCGAAGGCACGACTCGATCGGGTCGCCCGACGCCTGGGGCGCCGCCTCGCGGCCGGGACGCACGCCAAGGGGCGGCGAGCCCTCGTCACGCTGCTACACGCTCACGGCTACGAGCCGTCAACGGCACCGAACGGAACGATCGTGCTGCGGAATTGTCCCTTTGATTCGCTCGCACGGACGCACCGGACCCTGGTGTGCGGCATGAATCGCGCGCTGGTCGCCGGTCTCAAGACCGGAGCCGGACTCGCCGGCTATCAGCTCGGCGCCAACACGCGGCCAGGGGAGTGCTGTGTGCTGCTGCGGCCGGCAGCCAAGGGGAGTTTCTCCTAGCGGCGCACTGTCCGATTCCGGGACGAGAAATCCCGGGTCCGCGCATGCTTGGCCTGCCACCCGAATACCACCTCCTGTAACCCTCCAGCTATCAATCACTTCTGACTTGGATGTCTGGGCATATCCCCTGCTCTATGCCAATGGGGGTCATGCCTCTTCTTCTATAAAGCAACCGACACCTGAAAAAGGGACAACAGAGAACTCTTGGACATCCCGCGCGCTCCGGTAAAGAACCGCCGTCGACTCTGGCAGGCTGGCATCGCAGCGGGTGTGCTCCTCCTGGTCACGCTCGTGCTGTCGAGCCTCAAGCCGGCTGCCCCGACGGTCGAAGGCGGGACGCCCTGGATCGACTCGGTGCGGCGCGGCGAGATGCTGCGCGAGGTACGTGGACCGGGGACGCTCGTCCCCGAGCATATCCGCTACATCTCGACGCTCGCCTCGGCGCGGGTCGAGAACATCCTCGCGGTCCCCGGCCAGCAGGTGCAGGAGAACACGCTCCTGCTCGTGCTCTCCAACCCCGACGTGCAGATCCAGGCGCTGCAGGCCGAGCAGCAGTACACCGCCGCGCAGGCCGAGCTCGTGAGCCTGCGCACGACGCTGCAGAGCCAGAGACTCACGCAGGAAGGGGTCGTGGCCACGACCCATACCGATTACGAAGCGGCGAAGCGCGCGGCGCTCGGCGCCGACACCCTCGTGGGACACGGCCTCATCGCTCAGAACGATGCCGCGCAGGCAAAGGACCGCGCCCAGGAGCTCGAGACCCGCTACCGCGTCGAACAGCAGCGTCTCGAGCTCATGAGCTCGACGATCGATTCGCAGATCGTGGTACAGGTCTCCCAAGTCGAGCGGCTCAAGGCCATCGCCCAGTTCCAGGAGACTCGCGTCCGCTCGCTGCAGGTTCGCGCCGGCGTCGCTGGCACGGTGACCGATCTGTCGCTGCAGGCGGGCCAATGGGTGACTGAGGGGACGATTCTCGCCAAGATCGTTCAGCCTGGAAAGCTCAAGGCGGTGCTGCAGATCCCCGAAACCCAGGCGAAGGACGTCGCGATCGGCCAGCCTGCGTCGATCGATACCCGGAACGGCATCATCAAAGGGCATGTGAGCCGCTACGATGCCAACGCGGTGAATGGCACGGTGACGGTCGACGTGGCGCTCGATGGAGCGCTCCCTGCCGGGGCACGACCCGACCTCTCCGTCGACGGCACGATCGAAGTCGATCGGCTCGAGAACGTGCTATACACGGGACGCCCCGCCTACGGCCAGCCGAACAGCACGATCGGCATGTTCAAGCTGGTGGAGGGCGGCCACTACGCGGTGCGGGTACAGGTGCGCGTCGGCCGGACGTCGGTGAATTCGATCGAAATCATCCAGGGGCTGAACCCTGGTGATCGCGTGATTCTCTCGGATATGTCGCAGTATGACAACGTGGATAGAGTCAAACTGAAGTGAGAGACGTCAGACATTTGACATCAGACATCGGGAATGACTGACGTCCGACGTCTGATGTCTGACGTACAACACAAGGAGCCCCAATGTCGGGTAACGGCAACTCCCTCATCCAGCTGCAAGGCATCAAGAAGGTCTTCTACACCGACGAGGTGGAGACCCACGCGCTGGCTGACGTACATCTCGGCATCAAGCAGGGCGAGTACGTCGCCATCGCGGGGCCGTCGGGGTGCGGCAAGACGACGCTGCTCTCGATCCTCGGGCTGCTCGACACGCCGACAGAGGGGAGCTACCTGCTCGACAACCAGCCCGTCGCGAATCTGTCGGCGGCGGACCGCGCTCGCGTCCGCAACCGGCAGATCGGTTTCATCTTCCAGGCCTTCAACCTGATCGGCGATCTCACGGTGTACGAGAACGTCGAGCTGCCGCTGACCTATCGCGGGCTCTCGGGCGCCGAGCGGAAGAAGCGCGTCACCGACGCGCTCGAGCGGGTGGGGATGTCGCATCGCATCAAGCACTATCCCGCGCAGCTCTCCGGCGGCCAGCAGCAGCGCGTCGCGGTGGCGCGAGCGGTGGCGGGGGATCCCGCGATTCTGCTCGCCGACGAGCCGACCGGGAACCTCGATTCGTCGAACGGCGAAGCGGTGATGGAGCTGCTGCGCGAGCTGCACCGCGGCGGCGCCACGATCTGCATGGTGACGCACGATCCGCGCTACGCCGCCCACGCCGATCGCACGATCGAGCTGTTCGACGGGCGCGTGGTCGAAGAGCACGCGGCGGGACAGGGCGCGGCGGCATACCACTAGCCGATGGAGACCCTGCTCCAGGATCTGCGCTACGCCACCCGCTCCCTCGCGCGGAGCCCGGGACTGACGATCGCCGCGGTGTTGACGCTGGGCCTCGGGATTGGGGCGAACAGCGCGATGTTCGGCGTGGTGGACCGGCTCTTCTTCCGGCCGCCGGCTCACGTCGTGGACCCCGGCCGGGTCGTGCGCGTCGACGTCGCCAAGACGCAGCCGCCGTTCGGCACGTTCACCAGCAGCGTCGCCGATTTCCCTCGCTATGTCGAACTCAGTGACCACGCGCGCCAGCTGTCGGCGGTCGCCGCGTACGCGGGAACGCCCTTCAGCCTTGGACGGGGTCCAGAAGCGCAGCACGTCTCGGGTGAGGCGGTCACCGCCTCCTTCTTCCCGCTGCTGGGCGTTCGGCCCGAACGCGGTCGCTTCTTCACCGCCGATGAAGATCGCAAAGGTGGGGCGCACGTGGCGGTGTTGAGCCACGAATTCTGGCACAGCCAATACGCCGACGATCCGAACGTGCTGGGCAAGACGCTCCAGCTGGGGCGCAGCACGTACACCGTGATTGGCATCGCCCCAGAGGACTTCGCCGGCATCGAGCTGGACCAGCCCGACCTGTGGGTCCCGTTGAGCGTCGCCGGCCCGGAGTCGCGCTGGCCGATGGTGCTGGAGTGCGACGGCTGCTACTGGATGCACACGATCGCCCGGCTTGCACCGGACGCGACACCGACCCAGGCGGCGAGCGAAGCGACGGCGGTCTATCGCAGCCACGTCGGGCGCGACGTCAGCAAGGCCGACTCCAGCGCCGTAGTCTCGCTGAACTCGGTGCACGAGGCGCTCGGCCCGAACGTCAACAGCGCCGCGAAGCTCTCGATCTGGCTCATTGGCGTGTGCGGCGCCGTGCTGCTCATCGCGTGCGCCAACGTGGCAAACCTGCTCATTGCGCGGGCACTGCAGCGCCAGCGGGAGATCGCCGTGCGCGTCGCTCTCGGCGCCGGCCGCGTGCGCCTGATCCGGCAGCTCTACGCCGAAAGCGCGCTGCTCGCGACATTCGGCCTCGGCGCGGCGCTGCTCGTCAACCTGTGGGCGGGCCCGCTCCTGCGGGCGGCGTTGATTCCCGATGCCGCCCCGGCAAATCCACTCGAACTGCGCGTGTTCGTGTTCAGCGGCGCGGTCGCCCTCGCGACATCGCTGCTTGCCGGGCTCGCTCCGGCGCTGCATGCAGGCGTTCCTGACCTCTCCGGCGCGCTCAAGTCGGGGAACCGGGAAGGCGGCGTGGTCCGCTCGGCGACCCGCAGCGGGCTGCTGGTGGGGCAGGTCGCGCTGACGTTCATCCTGCTGACGGGAGCGGGGCTCTTCATCACGAGCCTGCACCGCGTGCTCGGGCTGCGGCTCGGGTTCGATCCCGATCACCTCATCGTCACGAGCGTGAATCTCGACGCGCTCGGATACAAGCGCGCCGAGATCAATGCGACCTACGAGCGTATGCGCGAGCGGGTGCAGCGGATCCCAGGTGTGACCGGGGCGAGCCTCTCGATCGGCACGCCATTCGAGACGAGCTATGGCGTGTCCGTCTCGGTCCCGGGCCGGGACTCGATACCCAGCGTCAAGACCGGTGGACCGTATGCAGCGGCCGTGACGCCGGACTACTTCCACACGATGGGCAGCGCCATCCGTCGCGGTCGGGCGTTTACCGATGCCGACAACGCCGGTACGCAGAGGGTCGCCATCGTCAACGAAACGATGGCGCGCTTGATCTGGCCCGGTGGAGAGGCCATTGGACAGACGATGAAGTTGGGCGGAGACCCCGAGCCCTTCGAGGTCGTCGGAGTCGTCGAGGACGCGCGTCGAGAGTCGGTAACCGACGAAGTCGTCGTGCAGTACTTCGTGCCGCTGGCCCAATCGGACTCCGCGTTCCAGGACGGCGTGAGCTCCCTGATGATACGCACCGCAGGACCGGCCGCGCCGCTCACGAGCGCCGTACGGCGGGAGATCCAGGCCAGCTCTCCCGATCTCCCCTACCCCGCGATCGATCCGATGCCGGCGCTGTTCGCCGAGCAGCTGCGGCCATGGCGCCTCGGCTCCTCGTTGTTCACGCTGTTCGGCGCGTTGGGGGTGCTGCTCGCGGCGATCGGTCTGTACGGCGTCTTGAGCTACGGCGTGTCGCAGCGCACCCAGGAGCTGGGGATCCGCATCGCCCTGGGCGCCGGCCGGCGCAGTGTGCTCGGCCTGGTCCTGCGCCAGGGCGCGCAGCTCACGCTCGCCGCGGTCGCGCTCGGCGTTGTGGGAGCGCTCGCCGCGGGACGGGCGATCGCATCGCTCCTGTATGGCGTGTCGCCGCACAATCCGCTGGTGCTGCTCGCCGTGGCAACCATCCTGACACTGGTCACGCTGATCGCGAGCTACCTGCCAGCGCGCCGCGCGACGCGCGTCGATCCGATGGTAGCATTGCGGTATGAGTGAGACGCTACTGCGTTAGGCGTTACCGGTAATCGGTTATCGGTCGTGCAATGGGTGGTTCTCGAAGGGGGCCCAATGGACACGCTACTCCAGGATCTCCGTTCCGCGCTGCAAGCCCTCGGGGAGCACCCTGCCGTCATGCTGGCGGCTGCGATGTCGCTCGCCTTGCGGCTCGAGACCCGCGCCGCGCCCGACACGACACGACATCGCGTTCGGCCGGTGGCCCCGCCACCGCACGTCGTTGCGTCGCCGAGGCGCACCGCTTCGTGGATGGATTACATCGACTTCCGCCGCGGCTCGGGGGACGTACTGCGCTGGATCGACAGCAGCATGTTGACCGACGAAGGCCGCACGTGTGGTGAATAGACGAGACTCACTCCCACAACAGCGATAACCGATTACCGACAACGCCTGGACGGTCAATTGATCGCACTCCGCAATCTCGAAAAGGCCTATCCCCAGGGTGGGGGGAAGGTGTACGTCCTGCGCCAGATATCTCTCGAGCTGAAGCAGGGCGAGTTCGTGACGATCATGGGACCCTCGGGCGCCGGCAAGTCGACGCTGCTCGCGATCCTCGGCATGCTGGACGGCGAGTGGACCGGTGAGTACCGGCTGTTCGAGCACGTGGTGCACAAGATGAAGCCGAAAGATCGCGTCGCGCTGCACAAGCAGTACGTCGGCTTCGTGTTCCAGCAATACCACCTGCTCGACGACCTCACCGTCGCCGAGAACCTCGATATTCCGCTGTCCTACCGGGACGTCAAGAAGGCGGAGCGCCAGGCAATCGTCGCCGACACGCTCGACCGCTTCGGCATGGTCGCGAAGAAGGATCTCTACCCACGGCAGCTCTCGGGTGGGCAGCAGCAGCTCGTCGCCGTCGCGCGCGCGGTGATCCACAAGCCGTCGTTGCTGCTCGCCGACGAGCCGACCGGCAATCTCCACTCCGAGCAGGGTCGCGAGATCATGGAGCTGTTCAAGCGGCTCAACGCCGGCGGCACGACGATCGTGCAGGTGACGCATTCGGAAACGAACGCGGCATATGGAGGTCGGGTGGTGCAGCTGAAAGACGGCTGGGTCGTGAAGTAAGAGCGTTATTGGTACCCACGACGCATCGAGGTTGGCCAATGGAAGCTCTGCTGCAGGACATCCGCCACGCGGGCCGGGCGCTCCTGAAAACGCCGGGGTTCACCCTCGTCGCCGTGGTCACGCTGGCCCTCGGGATCGGCGCCAACACCGCGATCTTTTCGGTCGTCAACGGCGTGCTGCTCGCCCCACTACCGTATCGCGAGCCGGACCGGCTCGTCACGGTGAACCATTACTACCCGTCCCTCAACAACATGCGCGCGCCGGTCTCGGTGCCGGGATTCCGCGATTACTCGGCTCGGACCGACGTCTTCGCCAGCGCCGCCGTGGAAAACAGCATCGCGATGAACCTGACGGGCGGCGGGGAGCCGGAGCGTGTCAACGTCTCGAAGGTCAGCGGCCAGTACTTTTCGCTGCTGGGTGTACCGTCGGCGGTGGGGCGAGTGCTCCAGCCCGACGAAGCGGAGGCCGGCAAGGACCACGTCGTGGTTCTGACGTGGGGGTTCTGGCAGAGCCACTTCGGCGGGGACCGCGGGGCGGTGGGCCGCAAGCTGACGCTCGACAACCAGGACTACCAGATCGTCGGCGTCATGCCCGCGAGCTTCCGGGACTTCTTCTCGCGTCGCACCGACCTCTTCATGCCCATCGTGTTCACACCGGACCAGTTCGCCGACAGCCGCCGCACCCGCGAGTTCCTGCCGTTCATCGGCAGGCTCGCACCGGGCATCACGGTGGACCACGCGCAATCGACACTGCACACTCTCGCGGTCCAACTGCGCACGACCTACACGCAGAGCTACGCGCCCGACTGGGACCTCAAGGTGACGGCGCTCGCCGACGAGGCGTCCCGAGGCGTGCGCTCCGGCCTTCTTGTCTTGCTTGGCGCCGTCGCGTTCGTGCTGCTCATCGCCTGCGCCAACGTGGCGAACCTGCAGCTTGCCCGCACGGCGGCCCGATCGCGCGACATCGCCGTGCGCGTCGCCCTGGGGGCGTCGCCACGCCGGCTGATGCGCTACCTCCTGACCGAGAGCGTCGTCCTGGCGCTCACCGGCGGGGCCGTCGGCGTGGTGCTCGCTCTCTGGGGGGTCCCCGCCCTCTTGTCGCTCAATGGCGGCAACCTCCCCGCCACGGCGCATATCGGGCTGGACATCCGCGTCCTCTGGTTCGCCCTGCTCGTGTCGCTCGGCACCGGGCTGCTCTTCGGGCTCGCCCCGGCGCTGCAGATGGCGCGCACCGATCTGCATGAATCCCTGAAGGAGGGGGGACGCTCGGTGGGGCACCGCTCGAGCCTCGCGTTGCGCCGCGGGCTCGTCATTTCCACGGTCGCTCTCGCCCTGACGCTCCTGATCGGCGCTGGTCTCCTGATCCGGAGCTTCGCGCGTGTCGTGGCCGTCGATCCGGGATTCCGACCCGACCACCTGCTGGTCTTCAACGTGTCGCTGCCGGAGGCCAAGTACCCGAACGACACGGTGCGCGACCAGGTGCTGTTGCGTATCAACGACGTCCTCAACAACACTCCCGGTGTCGTGAGTGCGGGCGGCACGAGCAACATCCCCTTCGGGGGCAACTGGTCGACCTCGAGCTTCAACGTGGAAGGCTATCAGGTGCCGACCAACACACCCGGCCCCTGGGGCGATGTGCGGCTCGTGACGCCGACGTTCTTCGCCACGATGCGAGCCCCTCTCCTCGCGGGGCGGCAGTTCACCGCGGCTGATCGGGCCGGCGCGCCGGCGGTCTGCATCGTCGACGAGGAGATGGTGCGCCGCTACTGGCCGCATACCGATCCCATCGGCAAGCGCATCACGTTCAACAACCTCACCGATTCCTCGATCCAATGGATCCAGGTAGTCGGCGTCGTGGGACACGTGGCGCACGAGGGTCTCGATGCGCAGAAGCGGGTCCAGGTCTACTTCTCGCTGGCGCAGAGGGGCATGCCGTTCCTCGGCTACGCCGTGCGCACTGCCGGAGACCCCCTGGCCGCACTCGGCAGCGTTCGCGCGGCGGTGCGGTCCGTCGACCCCGACCTGCCGCTCGCCAACGTGAGCACGATGGATCGGCTGATCGAGAGCTCCACCGGCCAGCGCCGCTTCGCGATGATCCTCCTGATCGGGTTCTCGATGCTCGCGATGACGCTCGCGTCGATCGGCCTGTACGGCGTGATGAGCTATACCGTGTCGCAGCGCGCCCGCGAGCTGGGCGTGCGCCTCGCCCTCGGCGCCGACACCCGGGAGGTCCTCGGACTGGTGCTGGCGCAGGGGCTACGCCTTGCGCTCGCTGGCGTCGTGATCGGCCTTCTGGCGGCGTTCGCCGTGACGCGCGTGATGAAGAACATGCTGTTCGGCCTGAGCTCCACCGACCCGCTCACCTTCGTCGCGATCTCGCTCCTGCTCGTCGCCGTGGCGCTCGTCGCCAGTTACCTGCCGGCGCTGCGCGCGACACGAGTGGATCCGGTGGTGGCACTGCGAACTGAATAGGTGCAGACACCATGGACTCCCTGCTGCGGGACATCCGCTACGCCGTCCGCGCGTTGGTCAAGGCGCCGGGATTCTCGGTGGTGGCGATCGTCACTCTGGCCCTCGGCACCGGCGCCAATACCGCGATCTTCGGCATCCTTCATTCGGTACTGCTCGCGCCCCTCCCCTACGCGCATCCCGATCGGCTGGTCGCCGCGTGGGAGACCCGGGGCAGGAGCCTCGTGAACCTTTCCGCACTCGACCTCCAGGACTGGCAGCGCCAGAGCGCCACGCTGGCCCACCTCGCAGGCTTCGAAACCTGGGCTCAGAACATCACGGGAGGGAGCGAGCCGGCCCGCGTTTCCGTCGCACAAGTGACGGCTGAATTCTTTCCGGTGTTCGGCGTCGCTCCGCTCATCGGGACTCTGTTCGACAGTACGAGTGCGACCCCGGGCGCCGTCATCAGTGAGGGTCTCTGGAAACGACTGTTCGGCGGCACTCCGGCGATTCTCGGTCGAACGATCCACGCCGAGGGCGTCAGCGTGCCGATCATCGGAGTGGTGCCGGCGCGCTTCGATTTCCCGCACGGCACCGAGGTTTGGGTTCCCGTCGACCTGCGGCAGGACCACACCAGCCGCTCGGCGCACAACTACTCGCTCGTCGGCGCGCTCACGCCTACGGCAACGCTCACCGCCGCGCAGACCGAACTGACGGGGATAGCCGCGCGCCTCGAGGCCGAATATCCGAACACCAACCAGGCTGTCGGGGCCAGGGTCATGGGCCTTCAGGAGAGCCTGACCGGCGGTGTTCGGCCGACGCTATGGCTGCTGACGGTCATGGTGGGCCTGGTACTCCTGATCGCGATCGCCAACGTGGCGGGGTTGCTGCTCGCGCGTGCCACGGCGCGACGGCGTGAGCTGGCGGTGCGGGCGACGCTGGGCGCGGGAAGCTGGCGCCTCGTGCGGCAGCTCCTCACCGAGGGCGTGCTGCTCGCGGGCGCCGGTGCGGGCGCTGGCCTCCTGGTGGCGCAATGGACGGTGGCGGCGCTCGGGACGACGCCCGCAATCGCCGCGTTGTCCGCCGCACCCCGCGTGCTCGATCTCCCCGTCCTTGCATTCACCACGGCGGTGACGCTTGCGACCGCCCTGCTCTTCAGCGCGGCGCCGGCGCTCCAGGCACGGCGTGTCGACCTCGCGGGAACTCTGAAGCAAGCTGGCGGCCGCGGCGCCACCGCACTGCGGCTGCGAGGGGCGCTCATCGGCGGAGAGGTCGCGCTGGCGGTCGTCCTGCTGCTCGGTGCGGGCCTCACGGCGCGCAGCCTGTGGCGCCTGGAAGGCGAGCGGCTGGGATTCGAGCCGGACCACCTCGCGGCGGCCGACCTCGCCTTTCCGGCATCCGACACCGGAGGCGCCTGGCTCGCCGCCTACGAGCAGCTGCTCACGACGGTGCGGAGCACACCGGGCATCTCTTCGGCGGCCATCGGACTGGGCGTGCCGTTCACCGGCGGGCCGGATGGCGGGTTCCTGGTCGAAGGACGCCGCGCGGGTGGCGACCGGACCTGGCCCAACGCGGAGTGGCGGGCCGCCTCCGACGGACTGTTCGGAACCCTGGGCATCCCGCTGCGCGAGGGCCGGGAGTTCGTCCCTGCTGATCGCACCGGCCCCCGGGTCGCAATCGTCAACGAGGCCTTCGCCCGGGCTTACTGGCCCGGCGCAAGTCCCCTGGCCGCACGGATCGCGCTGCCGGGCTACGATGCGGCGACCTACGCGGCCTACCAGAGCGGGGGCAATCAATGGTTCACCATCGTCGGCGTCGTCGGGGACGTGCGCGATATCGGCCTCGGCGTTCCCCCGAGACCGACGGTGTACCTCTCGCTCGCCCAGCATCCCGGCTTCCGTGCCTTTCATCTGGTGGTGCGGAGTGCGCTGAGCGCGTCGGCGGTGCGCCGCGCACTCGAGGCGCCGTTGACGGGCTTCAACCCCGAGGCACCACTCCGCGTGCGCACGATGAACGAGCTGATGGGGAGCACAGCGGAAACGCCGCGGCTCCGTGCCACTCTCATCGGCGTCTTCGCGGCACTCGCCCTGTTGCTCGCCGCCGTCGGGATCTACGGGCTATCAGCCTACGTCACAGCGCAGCGTCTGCCGGAGATCGGCCTGCGCGTGGCGCTGGGCGCCTCACCGCTGGGAGCGGCGGGTGCCGTGGTGCGGCGGGTCGTGTCCTGGGCCGGGGCGGGACTGGCGGTGGGTCTCCTGATCGGCGGGGCCGGTGCACATACGGTCGCCCGGTTCCTTTACGGCGTTCCTCCCAGCGACCCGATCACATTCGTCGTCGCGCCTCTGGCCCTCGCGGCCGTGGCGCTCGCGGCCACGTATCTACCCGCGCGGCGAGCCGCCCGGCTCGATCCGGCGCTCGTTCTGCGGAGCGAATGATGGAGCGCACTTGGACGCACTGACGCAGGACCTCAAGTACGCCGTCCGCACACTCGCGAAGACCCCGGCCTTCACGCTGGGGGTCGTGCTGACACTTGGTCTCGGTATCGGTGCCAACGTCACGATGTTCTCGGTGGTGGACCGCATGCTGTTCCGGCCGCCACCCCTGCTGCGCGATCCCGGCCACACGCACCGCGTGTACCTCGTGACCAACTACCAGGGGCGGGAGTTCGCCTCGGGCACCGTGCAGTACGCGCGGTATCAGGATTTGACGAACTGGACCACGTCGTTCGCCCGCACCGCGGCGTTCACGGAAGAGGAGCTGGCCATCGGGGTCGGCACGGACGCCCGCGAGATGCGGGTCGGGATCGTGAGCGCGAGCTTCTTCGGATTTTTCGACGCGCCCCCGGCCATCGGCCGCTACTTCACCGTCTCCGAGGATTTGTCCCCCAGCGGCGCAGCCGTCGCCGTACTCGGGTACGGCTTCTGGCAAACACGTTACGGCGGCCACGCTGACGTCCTCGGCACGACCCTGCAGATCGGGCCGACCACGTACACGATCATCGGAGTCGCTCCGCGCGGATTTGTCGGTCTGTGGCCGAACCAGCAGCCGGTCGCCTTCATCCCGATCACGAGCTATGCGGCAGCGAGGGCGGCGGGCATGCACTTCGGGAGCGACAGCTGGTGGACCACCTACACCTGGCGCTGGTCCTCGATGCTGGTGCAGCGGAAACCGGGGATCAGCAACACCGCGGCGAACGTCGATTTGACGAACGCCTATGTCAAGAGCTACGTCGCGCAGCTGGCCACTGCGCCCGGCCTTCCAAAGCCGGAGCAGGCGCGCCCCCATGCGCTCGCCGCATCGGTCTTGAGCGAGCGCGGCCCGACCGAATCGAGCTTCGCGAAGGTCGCCACGTGGGTGAGCGGCGTCGCCGTCATCGTGTTCCTCATTGCCTGCGCCAACGTCGCGAACCTGCTGCTCGTGCGGTCGTTCCAGCGCCGTCGCGAGATCGCGATCCGCCTGGCGCTCGGCGTGCGCCGCGCTCGCCTCGTGTCCCAGCTCCTCACCGAGAGCCTGCTACTCGCCGTGCTCGGCGGATTGGCGGGGATCGTGCTGGCGGACTGGGGCGGCGCCTGGCTGCGCGCCGGGTTCCTACCGCGGTCCGCCGTGGTAAACGTGGTGAACGATCCGCGCACCCTCTGCTTCGCCGGCTCCGTGGCGCTGGTCGCGGGGCTGCTCACCGGCCTCGCCCCCGCGCTGCCGCTGCGGCGCGGTCTGCTGAGTGACTTGAGAGCCGGCGCGCGGGACGTCGCATACCGGCGCTCGGGTACCCGTCGAGCCCTGTTGGTGCTGCAAGGCGCGCTGTCGGTCGTGTTGCTCGTCGGTGCGGGGCTGTTCGTGCGCAGCCTGCAGCACGTGCGCGACGTCCCGCTCGGGTACGACGCGAACCCAGTGCTGCTCGCCGAACTGAACATGCGGGGCGAACGGCTCGACAGCGCGCGGATGGTGACCCTGCGGCGCGAGCTCGTCGCGACCGCCCGAACGATCCCCGGGGTCG
Source organism: Gemmatimonadales bacterium (assembly GCA_033853695.1). Lineage (GTDB taxonomy): Bacteria > Gemmatimonadota > Gemmatimonadetes > Gemmatimonadales > GWC2-71-9 > DASTHG01. The sequence continues at coordinate 64,660 of JAWOLH010000037.1, forward strand.
AGCGCGCGGCGCTGCAGCTGACGACGCCCTTCTGGAGCAGTTGGGACGTCCCTCTCTATGTCGCCGGCATCGACTCGGTCGACCGGTTGGGACAATTCGATCTCAACGCCGTGAGCCCCGACGACTTCGCCACGGTGGGAACACGGATCGTCCGCGGCCGTGGCATCTCGGCCGAGGATTCTCGCAACGCGCCACCGGTCATGGTGGTGAGCGAGGCAATGGCCCGGGCACTCTGGCCCGGCCGCGATCCGATCGGACAGTGCGTCAGGGTCAACGCCCAGTCCGCGCCGTGCACCACGGTCGTCGGCGTCGCCAACAACACCAAGGTGCAAAAGATGGGGAATGACCCCGGCCTTCTCTATTACCTGTCCGCCGACCAGTGGCACCCGCAGGCAGGTGGGCTGTTCATCAGGACTCACGGGGCGGCCAGCGGCTTCGCCGAATCGATCCGGCACGAGCTGCAACGCGCGATGCCCGGCGTGTCCTACGTCACCATCACTCCACTGAGCGACATCATCGGACACGAGACGCAGTCGTGGGAGCTCGGTGCCACGATGTTCCTCATCTTCGGAGCTTTGGCGCTCACGCTCGCCGCGATCGGACTCTACAGCGTGATCGCCTACAGCGTCGCGCAGCGCACGCCGGAGCTCGGCATCCGGTCAGCGCTCGGCGCCCAGTTTGGGGACGTCATCCGGCTGATCCTCGGAGAAGGGCTGACGATCGGCTGCATCGGCGTCGCGATTGGCGTCGCTCTCGCGCTCTTCGGAAGCCGCTGGGTGGGCCCGTTGCTGTTCGATGAATCACCACGCGATCCGGTCGTGTTCGGCGGCGTCGCGGCCGTGCTGCTCGGCGTGGCGGCTCTGGCGAGCTACGTCCCCGCGCTGCGGGCGGCGCGCGTGGATCCGGTGGTTGCACTGCGGACCGAATAGGAGGCGCGCTCGTCGCCAGTTACCTGCCGGCGTCCCGGGCGACACGGGTTGATCCGGTGGTGGCACTGCGGACTGAATAAGAGGCGTCATCGACAACGAGGCCCACATGGAATCCCTGCTCCAAGACATCCGCTACGCCATCCGCACGCTGTTCAAAGCGCCAGCCTTTACGCTGGTCGCGGCCATCACCTTGAGCCTCGGCATCGGAGCGATCACGGCGATCTTCAGCGTCGTCGACACCGTGCTCCTGAAGCCGCTCGCGTATCAACGGGCCGACCGGCTCGTCGGGGTGTGGTCCACCGATTCGCGTGCGCCGGACCTTCAGCTGCAGATGGCGTTTCCGAATTTCCGGGATGTCCGGAGCCAGAGCCGTTCGTTCGCGCAGCTCGCCGTGTTCCGCTACTGGCTCTTCAACCTGTCCGGCGAGAACGGGCCCGAGGCGGTGCTGGGCGTGTACGCTGGAGACAGCCTGTTCACGGCGCTGCGCGTGCGGCCGGTGATCGGGACGTCGCTGTCCGAGGGTGCCGACAACCCGGGACATCCACGCGAGGCCCTGCTCTCCTACGGCCTCTGGACGCGCCGCTACGGCGCCGATCCGCATGTGGTCGGGTCGAAAGTGACGGTGGACGGCGCGCCGACGACGGTGGTCGGCGTGCTGCCGCGGGGATTCCGTTTCCCCGAGCTCGTGCCGGCCAACGTGCCGTTGCCCTCGCGCGAGCCCGACATCTATCTCGCCGTCGGCGCGGAAGGGGACAGCCACCAGTCCCGTGGCAGTCAGAACTATTCGCTCATCGGGCGCCTCGCGCCGGGCGTCACCATCCCGCACGCGGCTGCGGATCTGCACGTGATCGCCCAGCGCCTGGCGGCGAGCTATCCGGACGATAATGCGCATATGGGGCTCGCCGTGGGTCCGCTGAAGGACCAGGTGATCGGCCAGGCCTCGCGTCCGCTCGTCGTGCTGCTCGGAGCGGTGGCATTCGTGCTGCTCATCGCCTGCGCCAACGTGGGTGGATTGCAGCTCGCCCGGGCAGCGGGTCGCGAGCGCGAGCTCGCGATTCGCACGGCATTGGGTGCCTCGCAGGTCCGCCTGGCGCGGCAGCTCCTCACCGAGAGCGCCGTTCTGTCGCTCGCGGGAGGTCTCGTCGGGGTCGGGCTGGCCGCGTGGGGCATCGAGGCGCTGCGGGTCGCGGCCCCGAACTCGCTGCCCCGACTGGGCGAGGTCTCGCTCAATGGCAGCGTGCTCGTCTTCACGCTCGTGACGTCGCTCGTCTCCGGCCTGCTCTTCGGGCTCTGGCCGGTGCTGCGGCGGGCGGAAGGCACCGCCAACGCGCTGCGCGAAGGAGGGCGGCATGGCTGGAGCAGGCAGCGCCGCCGCCTCCGCGCTGGTATCGTGGTCGCCGAGGTCGCGATTTCCATCGTACTGTTGACCGGTGCCGGTCTCTTGCTGCGCAGTTTCGCCCGGCTCGCGGCGGTGGACCCGGGATTCGACGGCACCAACGTCGTAACGATGTTCGCGCTCCTGCCGCCGTCGCATTTCACGAGCATGGCGAAGCTGGCGGCGTACGAGCGGATCGTGCAGCAGCGCCTCAGCGCCATCCCCGGCGTCACCGCGGCCGGTTCCGTGAACACGCTGCCGCTCAGCAACATCGGCAACAACACGACGGTCGACATCCTCGATCACCCCGCGGCGTCGATGGCCGACGCGCCGCCGGCCGGGTACCGCAGCATCGGCGGCGACTATTTCAAGGCGTTGCGCATCCCGATCCTGCAAGGCCGGGACTTCGGGCCAGGAGACACGGCCGGTGCGCCTCCCGTCGCCATCATCAACCAGGCAGCGGCCGCGCGGTTCTATCCGGCAGAGAATCCCATCGGGCGACGGCTGCGCCTGATGGGGGGCGACACCGCAGTCAAGACCATCGTGGGTATCGTCCGCGACACGCACGGCGAAGGGCTGGACATCGCCGCCAGTCCGGAGGTCAGCTTCCCCTATCAGCAGGGCCCGGACGTCGTCTTCACACTCGTTATCCGGACGCAGGGCGACCCACACGCCTTGCTTCCGGTGATTCAACGGGAGCTCGAGGCCGCGGATCCGCAACAGCCGTACTGGGCAGTGCGCACGATGCCGGAGCTCGTGGCGGCGTCCGTCGCCCAGCGCCGTTTCAACCTCGTGCTGCTCGGCGGATTCGCCGCGTCCGCCCTGCTGCTCGCGGCGATCGGCCTCTACGGACTGATCGCCTACTCGGTCAGCCAGCGCACTCAGGAGATCGGGATTCGCATGGCCCTCGGCGCTGGGCGTCGACTCGTGCTCGGCCTGGTGCTGCGCGACGGCATGGCGCTGACCGCCGCCGGGGTGGGCATCGGCCTCGTCGCCGCGGCTCTCCTGTCGCGGGTGTTGCGCAGCCAGTTGTATGGCGTCGGCACCATCGATCCACTGGCGTACAGCGGCGTGGTCGTGGTGTTCTCCATGGTAGCGATACTGGCGAGCTATCTGCCCGCGCGGAGAGCGGCATCGGTCGATCCGGTGGAAGCGTTGAGAACCGAGTAAAAGCGTCATCGGTCATCGACAAACGAGGTATCCATGGAAGCTCTTCTACAGGATCTCCGCCTCGCCCTACGCCAGCTCGGCAAGAGCCCCGGCTTCACCGCCGTCGCGGTGCTGACGCTGGCGCTCGGGATCGGGGCGAACACGGCGATCTTCAGCGCCGTCGACGCGGTGCTCTTGCGGCCGCTGCCCTACCCGCAGTCGGATCGGCTGGTGGATCTGTCCGCCACGAATACGGAACCCGTCCGGTTCGCTATCTCCTATCCCGATCTGCTCGACTTCCGCGGCTTGACGCACGACTTCACGGGCGTCGCGGGATACAGCTCGCAGCGCTACAACCTGACCGGCGCCGGTGAGCCGCGCGAGGTCCAGGCCGCGTTCGTGACGGCCGACCTGTTCGATGTCCTGGGGGTGCACCCGGTCGTCGGGAGCGCGTTCACGCCACAGCAGGAGAACGATCCGGTCGCGTTGTTGAGCTACAGCCTCTGGGCGCAGAGCTTCGGCCGCGATCCGGCGGTCCTTGGCAAGGCGATCGCGCTCGACGGCAAGAGTTACACGATCATCGGCGTGATGCCGGCGGGATTTCACTTCCCCACGGACGGCGTCGAAGTATGGACGCCGATCGGCGGCATCCGCGCCGTCGACCCGCAGGCGATGTCGACGCGCGAACTCCGCGCCCTGAACGGCGTGGGGCGCATGGCGTCGGCCGTGACGCTCGCGCGCGTGCAAGGCGACCTCGACGTGATCGCCAAGCGGCTCCAGGCCGAGCAGGCGAACGACACCAATCCACGGCGCATCATCGCGATCGGCCCGGGCGCCGGTCCAGGGGTGGGAGGAGGCAGAGGGCCGCGCATCAACACGAGTCCGGTCGATCAGATCACGTTCAGTGCGCAGCTGCTGCGCGACGTGGCGATCGGCGACGTCGGCGCCCGGCTCTGGGTGCTGCTCGGCGCCGTCGGGCTGGTGCTGCTGATCGCGTGCGCCAACGCGGCGAACCTGCTCCTCGCCCGCGCGGCGGCGCGGGGACGGGAAATGGCGATTCGGCGGGCGCTGGGCGCGGGCCGCGGCCGCCTGATCCGGCAGCTGCTCACCGAGAGCGTGGTGCTCGCGCTCTGCGGCGCGGGACTGGGTCTCGTCGTGTCGAAGTGGGGCCTTGATGCGTTGCTCGCGATGTGGCCGCGCGCGCTGCCGCGCACCCAGGAGGTCGGGCTGCATCTCGGCGTGCTGGGGTTCACCGCCGCGCTCGCCCTCGTCACGGGGATCGCGTTCGGTCTGGCCCCGGCGCTGCGCGCCACCGCCGTGCGCATCGAGGAAGGGCTGCGACAGGACAGCACCGGGAGCACCGGCGGCCGGCGCCAGCGGATGCAGCACACCCTCGTCGTCGCCGAAATGGCGCTCGCGCTGGTCCTGCTCGTCGGCGCGGGCCTCCTGGTGCGGAGCTTCGCGGCGCTCAACGCCGTGAGCCCGGGATTCGACACGCGCGACGTCCTGGCCGGGCGGATCCGACTGACACCGTCGCGTTACCCGACGCCGGCGCAGCAGAAGACGTTCTTCGAGGCGGTGCAGAGCGCGCTGGCCGGACGCCCCGACGTCACCGGGGTCGCGCTCTCGGAGACGATGCCCTTGTCGGGAGGGATCCGAGTCGTCGCGTTCGACCCGCATCCGGTCCGGCCCGACTACCCCGGGCCGTATTTCGCGGCGTTGGAGAACGTGGTGGCGCCCGAGTACTTCAGCACGATGCGCATCCCGATCCGGCGCGGCCGCGGCTTCGGACCCGAAGATCGGGTCGGCGCTCCGGCCGTCGCGGTCGTCAGTGCGCAGTTCGCGAGCGAGCTGTGGCCCAATCAGGATCCGATCGGCAAGCAATTCCCGTTCAGTGGCCCGCGCGAACCCGCCCGGCCGGTGACCGTGATCGGCGTGGTCGATGAGCTGCGCAGCGCGTCGCTGGAGCAGCCCAATCCGCGTCCCACCCTGTACCTGTCGTCGGTACAGGAAGCGGGCCAGCGGGAGATGTGGGTGGTGATGCGGTCGAGTCGCGGTGCCCCGCTCGCGCTGGTGGGGGCGTTGAAGGATGCGGTCAAGCTGGTCGACCCCGAGCAGCCGATCGGCGATCTCGTGAGCCTGGAGCAGCTGATCGGGCGCCAGACGGCGGCCCGCCGCTTCAATACGACGCTGCTCGGCATCTTCGCCCTGCTCGCGGTGGGTCTGGCGCTTGTGGGGATTTACGGCGTCACGAGCTACGCGGTGGCGCAGCGGCAGCGCGAACTGGGGATTCGTCTCGCGCTGGGCGCCGGGCCGAAGGACGTGGTGCGGCTGCTCGTGGGGGAGAGCCTGGCGCGCGTCGTGATCGGCGTGGTGCTGGGCCTCGGGGTCGCGCTCGTGGCGAGCCGGGCCCTGGTGTCCATGTTGTATGGAATCGGGCGATGGGATCCGTTGACGTTCGGTGCGACGGCCCTGTTATTAGGAGCCGTCGCACTCACGGCCACCTGGCTGCCGGCTCGCAAGGCAACCCGGGTAGACCCCATCGTGACACTCAGGGCTGAATAGCTGAAGGGCACAATGCACGTTCTGTTGCCTGCACTGGCGATTGAGGCGCAGCATGCGGATACCGCGACCTCTCTCACGCGCCTCGGCAATGACACCATCGCCGTCGATCGTTGTACGGCGTGAACCCACTCGATCCCATGGCGTTTGTTGTCGCTGCCACCATCCTCGGGGGAGCGGTATTCCTGGCCAGCTGGGTCCCGGCACGCCGGGCTGCCCGTGTCGATCCGATGGTCGCGCTACGATACGAATAGATAGCTTTCTTCGACTGTGCCCACTCCCTCGACACGCCTCCTGGTGGCAGATGATGATCCTGCCGTCCTTGAGGCCCTCCGCCTGCTTCTCAAGGGAGAAGGCTATCAGGTAGAGACCGCAACCTCACCGGGTGGCATCCTGTCCGCCGTCGAGTCGCGCGACTTCGATGCCCTCTTGATGGACATGAACTACACCCGCGACACGACGGGGGGCATTGAAGGCCTCGATCTCCTCTCGCGCCTCCAGACCATCGACGCCACACTCCCCGTGCTCGTCATGACCGCCTGGGGCTCCATCGAAGGTGCCGTCGAGGCGATGCGCCGCGGCGCGCGCGACTACATCGAGAAGCCGTGGGACAACGCACGCCTCCTGCAGCAGCTGCGCACGCAGATCGAGCTGGGACGCGCCATCCGCACGAGCCAGCGACTCGAAGGCGAGAACCTCACGCTGCGTCGTGATGGCACTCCCGAGCTCATCGCGACCTCTC
>JAWOLH010000038.1:0-68637 GCA_033853695.1 Gemmatimonadales bacterium
GAAGGACGCCTGGGGGATTCCGGTGCTGCGCTTCCACTACGAGTTCGGCGACAACGAAAAGAAGATGGCCGAGGATATGGCCGTGACGGCGAAGGAGATGTTCGAGGAGGCCGGGATCGAGGTGATCGGCGTCGATCGCGAGGTCCTGACGGAGGGGTGGTCGATCCACGAGCTCGGGACGGCGCGCATGGGCGACGATCCCAAGACCTCGGTGCTGAACCAGTTCCAGCAGTCGCACGACGTGAAGAACCTGCTCGTCGTGGACGGCTCGAGTCACGTCAGCGCGTCGTGTCAGAATCCGACGTGGACGATCATGGCGCTGGCGTGGCGCTCGTGCGAGCATCTGGCCGACGAACTGAAGAAGGGAAACCTCTAAAGGGGGAGCGATGAAACGGAGTGGTCTTTCTCGTCGGGAATTTCTGGAAGTGGGCGCTGCCGCCGCGGGCGTCTCGCTCGTCGGGAAGGGGCTGCCGACCGTGCGCGTGAAGGTTCCTCCGAGCGACACGCTGCGCTTCGGGATGGTCGGCGTGGGCATGGAGGGCTCGGGGCTGCTCGACATGTCGATCAAGCTTCCGGGCGTCGAGTGCGTCGCAGCCTGCGATCTGTACGACGGGCGGCATATCCTGTCGCGCGAGATCACGAACAAGCCCGACCTGCCCGTGACGCGGCGCTATCAGCAGCTGCTCGACGACAAGAACATCGACTGCATCGTATCGGCCGTTCCCGATCACTGGCACATGCAGCTCGTCGTCGATGCGGTGAACGCCGGCAAGGACATCTATTGCGAGAAGCCGATGTCGCACAGCCCGGCGGATGGGGTGGCGATGGTGGAGGCCGCCAAGAAGACCGGGCGCATCGTCCAGATCGGCTCACAGCGGGTCAGCTCGCTGGTCTGTGCGAAGGCGAAGGAGCTCATCAGCCAGGGCACGCTCGGCGACCTCATGATGGTGGAGGGGTGGCTGGGCCGGAACGATCCGACGGGGGCGTGGGAGTATCCGCCTCCGCCCGACCTCTCACCGCAGAATCTCGATTGGGACACCTGGCAGGGCCGAGTGCCCAAGAAGGCGTTCGATCCGTTCACGTTCGCGCGGTGGCGCTGCTGGAAGGAGTACGGCACCGGCGTCGCGGGCGACCTGCTGGTCCACCTGGTCAGCGGGATGCTGTTCATGCTGGGGAGGAACGAACCCCCGGCCCAGGCGATGGCGATGGGCGGCATCCGGCGCTGGAAGGACGGGCGCAACATGCCCGACGTGCATCTGGCACTGTTCAACTACAGCGAGTTGCCGGTCTGCATGCGCCTGAACCTCGGCACCGAGATGCCGGAAACGTACCGCTTCCACGGCTCGAAGGGTTTGCTCGAGGTCACGGAGTTCTCCCTGAGCTTCTCGCCGCAGAGCGGCAAGGACACGGCGCCAAGCTACTATACGGGCAGTTACCCGCGGGCGATGCGCGAGGCGTACGAAGCGCAGTGGCACAAGGACAACGATCCTCCGCTGGGCCACGAGCCGACGTCCGAATCGATTTCCTTCCGGATGCCCGACTACGACGACCAGCGGCCGCACCTACAGAACTTCTTCGACGCTGTGCGGACCCGGAAGCCGGTTGTTGAAGACGCGGTGTTCGGACACAACGCCGCGCTGGCGTGCCACATGGCGAACGAGTCCTATTTCCGCAAGGCAGCGGTGTCGTGGGACGAGGCGTCCCACACCATCAAGGGGGGTGTATGAACGAGCCACTTTCCCGGCGCGAGATGATCGAGGCGACGGCCGCGGCACTCGCTGCGGCGCCCCTCTTGAAAGCTGCAGGCGACGCGATCGTCCCGGTCGCTCCACCGGGCAAATTCCTCACTGCGGCGGAGCTCTCGCTGCTGAACGAGCTGACCGAGCTGATCATCCCGACCGACGATCATTCGCCGGGCGCCAAGGCGGCGGGTGTCGCGTCCTACATCGACTATCGACTCTCGATATCGCTCGAACCCGACTGGCAGGCGAAGTGGCGAACGGGCCTGAAAGCGGTCAACGCGATGTCCCACGATATGAACGGGAAGGCATTTCTCGACGCGACACCGGAACAGCGCGTCGCCGTGCTCAGCAAGTTGGCGGCGGCAGAAGCGAACCCCCAGACACCGCCGGAGCACTTCTTCGACGAGCTGAAGCGGTGGACGGTGGTCGGGTACTACACCTCCAGCATCGGGATCCACGACGACCAGGAGTACAAGGGGAACGTGTATCAGCAGGGGGAGTACGCCGGGTACGATGCCACCTGACGGGGTGTGGTTGGCCGGGGCGCGGCCGCCGAGCCGCGCCTCGGTCATGCTGGAACCGCCGCCGCGCGTCGATCTCACGAGACTCGTCAGGCGTCCCATCGCCACTCAGATCGAAAGAGTCGCCGGTCCAAGTAGGACGAGCAGGAGCGCATGAGCGGCCGCTACCAGGATGTGGTGCGCCGGTTGCGAGAGGCGGTGCTGGGGACCACTCCGGGCGCTGCTACCGATCCGTCGCTGCGGCAGGGAGTGGAGGCACGGTCGGCGTCCTTCGGCGGCCGTAACGGTCCACGCACCGCCGTGCCCGCGGCCCTGGCTCCGTTCGTGGACCGGATCGCGCAACGGGCATACGAAATCACCGACGACGACGTGCGGGCACTCAGGCAAGCTGGCTATTCGGAGCAGGCGATCTTCGAGATCACGGCCAGTGCGGCGCTGGGGGCGGGCCTCTCGCGCCTGGAACGCGGCCTCGCCGCTCTTCGAGGTGAGGTCTGATGCGACTGCGGGCGGTGGAGCGGGGACACCGGTTTCCGCAGAAGCTCATCCTGGGCATGATCCGTGTGATGTCTGGCCGGCGGGTCGTCGACATCGTCAGGACGTTGCTCTACCGGCCGGAGTTCTTCGGGCGGCCGATCAGCGTGTGGACGCAGACCGTGATGCGGGGGGACTCGCCGTGGAGCGTGGGCGAGCGCGAGTTGTTCGCGGCGTTCGTCTCACACCTCAACCAGTGCCGGTTCTGAACCGGGGCGCACGGCGCGGTCGCGTCGCGGGCCTTGGCGAATGATCGGCTGGTCGGCCAGGTGCTCGACGACTGGCGCACCGCGCCGATCGCAGAGCCGCTCCGTGCGATGCTCGGTTTTCTGGAGAAGCTGACGCTGCGGCCCGCGACCGTGACCGCGGCGGACGTCGGGCCCCTCAGGAGGCTTGGGCTCACCGACGCGGCGATCGAGGACGCGGTTCACGTCGCGGTGCTGTTCAACATGTACGACCGGATGGCCGACACACTCGGCTTCGAGGTCCCCGGACCGGATTCGTTCGCCGCCGGCGCCAAGATGCTGCTGCGGCGCGGCTATGTGTAACGCAATGCGGCGTGCCCATGCGGTCCTCGTCGCCGCCGCAGCGGCGCTCTCGGCGTGCGGCCGCCCCGCGGCTCCGCCGCTGTTCGAGCGGTTGTCGCCCAACGCGACCGGCGTAACGTTCGTCAACTCGCTGCCGGAATCCGCCGACTTCAACATCATCAACTACCTGTACTACTACGACGGCGGCGGTGTGGCCGTCGGCGACATCAACAACGACGGCCTTCCCGATCTTTACTTCACGTCGAATCTCGGTCCCAACCACCTCTATCTGAACAAGGGGAACTACCGGTTCGAAGACATCACCGCGCGGGCGGGGGTGGCCGACTCGGACGGGTGGAAGACCGGTGTCACGATGGCCGACGTCAACGGCGACGGCCTGGTCGACATCTACGTGTCCGGCGTCGATTATCTCACCAAACACGGCCACAACGTGCTCTACATCAACAACGGCGACGGCACGTTCACCGACCGGACGAAGGAGTACGGTCTCGACCACGTCGGGCATTCCACGCAGGCGCTGTTCTTCGATTACGACGGCGACGGCGATCTGGACATGTTTCTCCTCACGCACTCGACTCACCGGACCATGGTGCGCTTTCCGCTCCACCCGCCGCCCGACCAGCCGACGGGTGACCGCCTGTTCCGTAACGACGGCGGCCACTTCGTCGACGTGACGGATCGGGCCGGCATTCGCGGCGGCTCCGAAGGGTACGGCCTGGGCGTGGTGGCGAGCGACGTGAATCTCGACGGCTGTCCCGATCTCTACGTCGCCAACGACTTCGAGGAGAATGATTACCTCTACATCAACAATTGCGACGGCACGTTCACGGAATCCATTGCGCGCGCGACGGGGCACATCAGCAAATCGTCGATGGGGGTCGATGCGGCCGACTTCAACAACGATGGCCGGCCCGACGTAGCCGTGCTCGACATGCTGCCCGAGCGGCAGGACATCCGCAACACCTCGGCCAGCACCGAGAACATGGTCGCCTACAACCTCAAGATCGAGGCCGGCTTTCACCCGCAGTACACGCGCAACACGCTGCAGCTCAACCGGGGGATGGGACGCTTCAGCGAGATCGGCGCGCTGGCGGGGGTCGCGGCCACCGACTGGAGCTGGGCGCCCCTGTTCGCCGACCTGGACAACGACGGCCGCAAGGACCTCTTCGTCACGAACGGCATCTATCGCCGGCCGAACGACCTCGATTACGTCGCATACGTGGGAAGGGACAGCATCCAGGCCTCGCTCGGCCTCGGAGTCACGAGCCAGAACCTGGCGCCGCTGCTCCAGAGGATGCCGCACATCCCGATCGCGAACTACGCGTTCCACAACAACGGTGACCTGACGTTCACCAACGAGGCGCACGCGTGGGGACTCGACCAACCGGGCTTCTCCAACGGCGCCGTCTACGTCGACCTGAACAACGACGGCGCGCTCGATCTCGTGGTGAACAACCTCAATGCCCCCGCCGCGATCTATCGCAACCGCGCCCGTGCGCTGAATCACAATCACTTTCTCCAGGTCGTGCTGCGTGGGGCGGGGCTCAATACCGCCGGGATCGGCGCCAAGGTGATCCTCAAGGCCGGCGGCACGATGCAGCTCCTGGAAGAGATGCCGACGCGCGGCTTCGAATCTTCGGTCGACCCGCGTCTTCACTTCGGACTGGGGGACGCGCAGCGGATCGACTCCCTCACGGTGATCTGGCCGGACCGACGGTTCCAGGTGCTGACCGGCATTCGAGTGGACACCGCGATCACGCTGCTGCAGGCGAACGCAGCGGGTCGCTACGTCTATCCCCACGGCACCTCCGCCTCGTCGACCGAGGCACAGCCGCTGTTCACGGATGCGAGCGATCGCATCCGTGGCGCCCCTCACAAGGAGAACGCGTTCAGCGATCTCACCTTGCAGCCGCTCCTGCCGCATTACCTCTCGACAGAAGGTCCCGCTCTCGCCGTGGCCGACGTGAACGGCGACGGGCGGGAAGACATCTACCTGGGCGGCGCAAAGTGGCAGGCGGGGCAGCTGCTGCTCCAACAGGCTGACGGCACGTTCCGCCCGACCCCCGAGCCGGCGTTCCAGGCCGACTCGCTGTTCGAGGACGTGGACGCGGCGTTCTTCGATGCCGATGGCGACGGACATCCCGATCTGTACGTGGTGAGCGGTGGAAACGAGTTCTGGGGGAACGACGACGCCCTGCGCGGGCGCCTCTATCACAACGACGGGAAAGGACACTTCCAGCGAGTGCCCGACGCCATTCCCACGTTCTTCGAAAACGGATCGTGCGTCGTCCCTGGCGACTTCAACCACGACGGGCACGTCGACCTCTTCGTCGGGAGCAGGGTGATCTCCCGCCAGTACGGCGTCACGCCCCATAGCCACCTGCTCCAGAACGACGGTCATGGCCATTTCACCGACGTCACGTCGGACAAAGCGCCCGGGCTGTCCCAGGTCGGCATGGTGACCGCGGCGACCTGGGTCGACTACGATCACGATGGCCAGCTCGACCTCGTCGTGGTCGGGGAGTGGATGCCGGTGCGGGTGTTCCACCAGGAGAACGGCCGGTTCGTCGACCGCACCGCCGAGGCGGGGTTCAAGGGAACGGAAGGCTGGTGGAACAGCGTCACGGTGGCCGACGTGAACGGCGACGGTCTGCCGGATCTCGTACTCGGCAACCAGGGACTCAACTCGCTCGTGCACGCGACGCCCACGGAGCCCGCGCGCCTATACGTCGGCGACTTCGCGCACAACGGCCTGCTGGAGCAGATCCTCACTTCGTACGACGACGGTGTGAGCTACCCGATCGCCACGCGCGACGAGCTGTTGCGTCTGATCCCCCGGTTGCAGACTCGCTATCCGACTTATGCGTCCTTCGGTGCGAGTCGCATCGAGGACATCTTCTCGCGCGCCGAGCTCGAGCGCGTCCAGCTTCTTGAGGCGCACACTTTTGCCAGCGCCGTCGCCTTGAACAACGGGAACGGGACGTTCACGCTGCGGCCGCTCCCCGTCGAGGCGCAGTTCGCGCCGATTCGCGCCGTGGTCGCCGATGATTTCGACGGCGATGGGCACGTGGATCTGCTGGTCGCGGGCAACTACTACGGCGTGCCGCCGGTGCTGGGGCGCTACGACGCGAGCTACGGGCTGCTGCTCAAGGGCGCTGGAGACGGCCGGTTCACCGCGATGGACATGGAGCAGAGTGGACTCATGATAGATGGACAGGTGCGACACATGGTCTCGGTGACGCTCGCGGGAGGGCGGCGTGGGATAGTGGTAGCTCGGAACAACGACAGGGTGGAGCTACTGCTCAAGAAGTAGTTGGTGGTGACGCTGGGCGTGGGGCTACGGGCGCGTCGTGGCGGGTTGGCGTATCCCTGACACCTCAGCCCTGGGCGGCCGTGTTTGCCTCATGAGATCGATCGCCATCGCGATCGGGCCTACGATTGCCAGCGCGAGGATCGGCGGTGCCGGGTACAGCGCCGACAGGGCTGCCACGTTGTAGTCCCCCGCCAGCCGTATGATTGCCTCCACCACCGCGACGATCGCCACTACGATGATCCGGCCGCGCTTCGTGTGGACGGTAGTCCTGGGATCCGTCACCATGAAGAATATGAACAATTGATACATCGGGCCCGTGATCGGTGCGAGCTCGGCGAGGAGGGGAGTGCTGACAATCGTGCTGCGCAGCGCCGCCAGCACGAGGTAGCAGATGACGTACGTCAGCGTTACGTGCAACACGCGCACGCGGGAGACGATCAGCAGTCCAAAGGCCCAGATCACGGCGTTGGTGGCGAGATGATTGCCCCACTGGTGACTGAGAATCGCGATGCGCGACGGGGCGAGCACGAGGAGCAGGCTGATGGCAAAGTTGCTCGGGTTCCAGATGTGTCGCCCGCGCAACGTGAGCACGTACTTCGAGGCGATGGCCAGAAACGCGCCGAGGGCGAACGGCCAGAAGAGGCCCGTCTGCGGCTTGAGGAGGAGCGAGAGGCTGAGGCCGGTCACGTAGGCGCTCTGCAGCGACGCGATGTGCCCGCGCATCAGCCACGAGAGCACGAGCTCCGTCGCCACGCAGACGCCGAGTGTGATCGCGAGCCGGTCGTACCCGCCCAGAATGCCGTAGAACGCCTGGCCCAGCACCAGGATGAGGGTGATGAGGAACGAGATCAGGTAGCGGGGATCGAGTGCCCCCAGTTTGGTCCACAGCCGCTGCAGCCCGTTCTCCGTCATGGCTCGCGCACCACGTGGAACTGGTCGATAGCGGGGTGCTCCACGACCTGCCGTGTCCCCGACGGCCAGCGGATCACGACGCTGTCCACCAGCGCCCTGCTGCCCAAGCCGAAGTGCAGGCGCCGGTCGTTCTCGCTGGCGAACCCGACGCCTCCGGTGACGACCTGGAGCTGTCGCGTGGCGCCGGCGTGCAGCGTCACTTCCGCTCCGATCGCCGAACGGTTGCTGCGCGTGCCGACGAGCTGGAAGGTGACCCAGTGGCGTCCGGGCACGACGCTGTTCTTGTAGACGAGCGCCGGCTGATTCTGGTTGGCGACGACCACGTCCAGGACACCCCGGTTGAAGAGATCCACCAACGCCACCGCGCGGCCGTCGTATTCGTCGGTCACGCCGACCTGGGATGCGACGTCGGACCAGCCGGAATCGCCGCGATTGACGAGCACGCGTGAGCGCTCATATCCCGACAGGCTTGCCGTGCCGATCGCGGGCCAGTTCTTCGCGTCCTCGAACAGATTGCCGTTGGCCCCGGCGACCTTGGAAAAGCCGTACCAGTAGTTACGGTCGCGGTCGCCGGAGACATACCCGTTCGTGATGAACAGCTCGTTGCGCCCGTCATTGTCGAGGTCGCCAAGCTGTGCCCCCCACGCCCATCCGGCATCGACGAGAGGCCCCGCCGTGGCCCCCTGCTCGAAGCGCCCCAGCTCCGAAAGGAAATTCAGCCGCAGGTTGTTCCCCTGAAACAGGTAGCCCCGCTCGGAAATGTTGGTCACGAACACGTCCATGCGCCCGCGATTGTACACGTCGCCGAGCGATGCCGACATGCCGCTCTTCGAATCGCTTTCCAGCCCGGCGCGCTGCAGCACGAAGCGCTTGCCGCCCTCGTTGACGTACAGCTCTTCGGGTCCGTAATCGTTGGCGAGGAACAGATCGGGCCAGCCGTCACCGTTGAAGTCCGCGGCCGCGACGGCGAGCGTCCAGCGAGTGCTGCCGACGCCCATCTTGTCGGTCACATCCTCGAAGCGTCCGCCCCCCAGGTTGTGAAACAGGCGGTTCTTTCCGCCGTTGTTGGCGAACTCGAAGCTGTTCTCCATGATGCGGGTCGTCTTGAGGTGCCACAGATCGATATCGGAGCGGAAGTATCCCGTGACGTAGAGGTCGAGCAATCCGTCGCGGTCGTAATCGATCCACACGGCGCCGTTGCTGTTCATCCACTGCCGCAGCCCCGCCGACTCCGTCACGTCCTTGAAGTGGAGGTTCCCGAGATTCTTGAAGAGCTGGAGGTAACCCCACTTGTAGATCAGGAGATCTTCGAGGCCGTCGTTGTCGAAGTCGCCCCAGATGGCGCCCATCGATACGCCTTCGCCCCGTCGATTCACGTCCGCGATCCCCGCCTGCTGCGCGACGTCGACGAATGTCCCGTCGCCGCGGTTCACGTACAGGGCGTTAGGGGCGCCGAAGCGGCTGTTCGTGAAGTAGAGATCGGGCCAGCCGTCGTTGTTCACGTCGACCACCGACACCCCGGCGCCCATCCCCGCGATGAGCGGCGCGATGTTGTCCAATCGCTGATCGAGTGTGGGTCGATGGTGCACGAAGTCGATGCCGATCTGGTGCGCCACGTCGTGCAGCGCAAATCCAGGGGCGGATGAGGAGGGGTTCGCTTGCTCCCCGCTGCGGCTCAGAACGACGACCAGCAATATGGCCGCGATGAATATCGCGGCCAGGAGAAGGCGTCGCATTGCGGAAAACGTCACGGGGTGAACTTCGCTACGAAGGTGACCTCGGAGCAAGCCGGGCGAGCCGGGCATCCAGCCGCCGGTACATCTCGTTCATCTGACCGACCAGGTCCGTATCGGCAAGGCCGGCCAGTTGCGCTGGCGAGATGTGAAACAACTCGCAGCGGGATGTCACGACGACCGCCGGTGCGGACCCACGCTTCGTATCGCCTTCGCCAGGGAGCTTCGGAGGTCCCGGAGGGGGAGCGGCCGCGCGCGCGAGCGCCACCGTCGTCCGGAACAAGGCGGAGGCCCGCTCGGGCTGCGCGCGCTTCCAGGCCACGTAGCCCTCGAGGAAGTGAGCTTCGACACTCTTGGCGTTCGTCCCGATGACCGTATCGAGATAGGACGCGGCGCTCGCCAGGTTGCCGCGCATCAGCGCCAACTGGCCAAGGCGAAGCGCCGGACCCGTCTCCTCGCGATTGAGCTCGAACGCCCGGTGATACTCCGCTTCTGCGGTGCCGAGGTTGCGTGGCGCACCCGAGTCGGCGCAGGCGTAGAGATCCCCCAACTGCGAGTGCGTCCGGGCGCTGCCGGGGTTGAGCTCCACCAGGCGTTGCCACGCCGACCGTGCTTCGGCGTACCGTCCCAGCTCGAGCTCCATGCCGCCCATGTAATACAGGGCGTCCTCATGCTGGGGATTGAGCTCCAGCGCCCGGCGATAGGCGTCGCGCGCCGCGGCGAATTGTCCGTCCATGCGGAGTCGCGTCGCCGCCCGATAGGTCTCCCAGAACTCCCGGATCCCGCCGGTCGCCTGGGCCGCCTGCCCAGTCGTATCCTGCCCCACGCCTTCGATCACCGTTACCGTCGTCCCGGCCTGCAAACCGGTCAACGTTTGGTGGAGGCCACTCGGCCAGTCGATGACCAGGCTATCGGCTTGGGTGAGGGACCCCAGCCCGAAGTGCTCCGTCAGCTCGTTCTGCGAGAGGTATGGGCCCTGGTCGCCGATCTCGCGGAACCAGCTCGTAGCACCCGCCACGAGTCGGAGGTTGGCCCCGATCGCGCTGCGATTGCTGCGCCGTCCCTCCAGGCGCACGTTGAGCCAGTGGTTGCGATTGCCGCCGTCGTTGCGCAGCAGCACCGGCGGGCCGCCGTGATTCATGACGAGGATGTCGAGATCGCCGTCCCGGTCGTAATCGGCGTAGGCGGCGCCGCGACCGACGTACGGGGTCTGGAAGTACGGTCCGCTCACGGCGGAGACGTCGTAGAAGCCCTCCTTGGGGCCGCGGTTCCAGAACAGCTTGCTCGTCTGCGGCGCGAGGAGGTGGGGAGCATCGCGGCGCTGGAAGGTATGCCCGTTGGCCACGAAGAGATCGAGTCGTCCGTCGTTGTCGTAGTCGAAGAAGAACGTGCCCCACCCGACGAAGTCGAGCGACACCTGGCCCAGCCCATAGCGATCGGCCTCGTCCGTGAATACGAGGGGAGGACGGCTCGACTCGACTCCTCCTCCGGGGCTCGGTCGCGACCGTCGCAGTGCCTGGTGGCCCGGCTGGTCGTCGTGCAGCAAGTTCGTGAACAGCGCGTTTTCCTGCGCGATCCAGTGGCTGACGAAGAGATCGAGGTCTCCATCGCCGTCCCAGTCCCCTACGGCCAGGCCCATGCCACTGCGGTAATCCGCAACCCTGGCCTGGTTGGTGATGTCTTCGAACGTGCCGTCGCCGCGGTTTCGAAACAGCTGATTGGGGGTGAGATCGTTCGCGACATACAGGTCGGGCCATCCGTCGCCATCGAAATCCGCCCAGGTGGCCCCCAGGCTCCTTCCCTTGTCCCCCAGCACCCCGGCCTGAGCGGCCACCTCGGTGAACGTGCCGTCGTGGTTGTTGTGATAGAGCAGGTTCCGCTCGGGTGGAAACGTACTGGGGTTGATGCTCGCCGGGTTCTCGACGTCGTAGCGCAGCCCCCCCCCGGCGGAATCGATCAGGCGCCTGTACTTGACGTAGCCGGTGATGTACAGGTCGAGGTAGCCGTCCCGGTCGTAGTCGCCCCAGGCGACGGCGGACCAGAACCCGGGCCGCCCGCCCAGGCCCGCGGCTTTGGTCACGTCGGTGAACGTACCGTCGCCGTTGTTGTGGTACAGATGGTTTTCGCCGTACGCCGAGATGACGAGGTCGGGCCACCCGTCGTTGTCGTAATCCCCCCAGGCGGCACCCATGCCCCAGATCCGCAGGTCGAGGCCCGCCTGCTCGGTGACGTCGGTGAACGTCCCGTCCTTGTTGTTGCGATACAGGGCACAGCGCGCTGGAGACTGCTTCCTTGCCTCGGGCGTGAGGGTGATGGGCCCGACGGAGTTCACGAGAAACAGGTCGGGCCAACCGTCGTTGTTGTAGTCACCCCACGCCACGCCCGAGCCGACGTCTTCGGGGATCTGCGACGTGCGGTCGCCCCAGAAGTGGTGGAAGGTGATCCCCGCCTCGCGCGTCACGTCGGTGAACGTGACGCGTGGGTAGTCCTGGGGCAGCGTGCGGGACAACTCCGAGGTGAGCCCCTCGACCTTGTCGCCTGGCCGGTAGGCCGCCGGCCGGCCGGCGAGCAGCACGACCGCTGCGGCGACCGCGATGAATGCCGAAGCCAGGGCAGCGGTGATGAGGAGGCGTCGCCGCCGCCGGTTCAGGGTCGCTGGCACGGCCGGGCTACCGCCCGCGCGCAGAGGCGACGGCTGGGGCCGGCACCACCACGATGCTCGCCGAGTCCTGCGACAGGACCGTCACCGGCGCCGTGATGCCCGACGATTCGCCGAACAGGTAGTTGAGGAGAAACTGGTCGATCTTGCGATACATCAGCCGGGTCGTCACGTCGAGCCGCGTCACTCGGGTGGGCGCGCGGAACTGAAAGGATTCCCGACGGGAATCGCTCGGGGCACGACCAGCGTCGCCCGCTCCCGCGGGGGCTTGCGCGAGGGTGGTAGCGGGGCATTGAAACGCGAACTCGGCACGGTCCGACTGCCCGGGGAACAACGCGCGCCGGTAGCGCACCCCCACCATCTCCCAGAGGTTGTGGCGATCGATCAGCTTTCCGTACTGATCCACCGGCTCCGCCTTGAAGATGAACGAGCCCGGCTGAATGAAATGTCGCTGGTCTCGCTCGCCGGTGGTGTACACGACGTTGCCATTCTGGTCGCGCACTACCATCTCCACCCACGACTGGATGATGTCCAGCGGCCCGGTCGGGAAGTCGTGACCGACTTTGTTGTTGGTGATCACGACATTGACGTGGATGTCCTCCCCAGGGCGGACTTCTGCGGGGGCCTCGAGCTGGATCGGCACCGCCGGGCCGGTGCGCCACTTGTCGGCGATTTCCGGGATATAAATCCGTCCCTGCAGCCAGCGCTCCGTGAGCAGGGCATGTTCCCGGGCCCCCGGCAGCTTCAGCGCGAGCGGCATGAACTGATTGGCGGCGAGGAAGCGATGGCTGCGATGTTTGTTGTCTCCCGCCGTGCGGTTGTAGTCGAGGTCGTCTCCCCGCCCCGGGTCGTGCGAGTCCCTGAGCGGCATGTGGCATTCGCGGCACTCGATGGTCTTGCGGACGTTGGTAGTGTCGTTCCAGCGGCTCTTGCGCCAGTTGTCGTACTGGTTCTGCAGCTGCACCCAGCCGACCTGATTGATCTCCTCGTCGATGAACTGCTTGTGACAGGCGGCGCAGAATTGCGGGCTCTTGAACAGGCGATGCTGCAGCGTGCGGATGTGCTCGCCGGGGTAGGCGCGAATCAGGAAGTTCCGCACGTACCAGGATGGGCCGCTGTCGCTCAGCTCGAACATGTAGCGCGCCGGTTGCGTGATCACGTAACTGGCGTTGCCCTTGACGTCCGTCTCCTTGATCGAGTGACACACGACGCAGGAGACGCCCTCGTCGCGGCCGATCGGATTGGTCAGGTCGTCGCGGAACAGATTCTTGGTACCGGCGAACAGGGAGATGGGATCGTGGCAACCGGCGCAGTATCGCGTCGACTCGGGTCCGTTCTGTTTCCCCATGGTGGCCTGGATCGCGCGAAACCCGAGGTCCATCGCGGAATAACGGTGCGCGCTCGTCGACCACTCCTGATAAATCTGGTCGTGGCACCCCGAGGACCCGCACGACTTCGAGCCCCCCATCGATCTGGCATCGAACGCCTGGCCGGTGTTGGTGCGTGCCAGGCTGGGTGCAAACGGGCGATCGGGACCGTAGATGAAGCTGTAGTCGGCGGGCAGCCGGTTTACGAGGCGCGTCGGACGATAAGCCACCGCGCCCAGGACCACGAGGGCCGCCAGCGCCACCGTCACGTAGAGGGTGCCAAGCCCGAGGCGGCGCTGCGCGTGTCGCAACTCGCGCGCACCCTCCGCGCGGCCGTGCAGGGCGTAATAGACGAGCATCAGGACATGCGGCAGCACCGACGCAAGGAGCGCGAACGTCGCGATGACGTGGAGGAGATCCCAAGTGTGGCTGATGCGGGTTGCCACGAGGGCCTGCACCGAGAGCACCACGCCCGAGACGACCAGCGCGATGCATGCGACCATCGCGAAATACCCGGTGAGCTTGATGTGCGTCATCTGGCGCTCGCGGTACAGCCGCCAGTGTCGCAGTTGATACCAGGCGTAGGGCGCCACGAAGATGAGACCGATCAGCGTGTGCAGCAGTACCGCCACCTGGTTCGGCACGCTGAACGGCAGCAGATACATGGACAAACCGGTGAGTGTCTCGAAGACCAGCAATCCCGAGACGCACAGCAACAGGCGCTCCTGCCATGCCGCGATTTTCGGTTGCAGGTCGGTGCGATTCATGAGGGCAGATTGTAGCTCGCGGCCTTCATCCAAGTCCAGTAAAGAATCGATGAAATGCGTGCGAAGAAGCGTTCATCACATTTTCAGACTTGTGGTGATGGGTCGGATGGACGATGTTCCCGGCTCGCGAGAGCCGGACACCGATCGGGGCACAAAATGAAACTGCAGTGCCTGGGTGTGATCGCCGTTTCACTGCTGGGGGCCTGCCGCGGTCGCGAACCCGCCCAGGGTGCGCCGAGCGACGCGATCATCACGGCGCGTACGCTGGGTCTCGCCTACCTGCGGGACGGGCAGCTCGCCCAGGCTGAATCGGCGTTCCGGAAGGTCATCGACATGGCGCCCGGGCAGGCGTTGGGGTACGCCAACCTCGGACTGGTCTACATGCGCCAGGGCCGCTACACGGACGCCGAGCGCCAGATCGGCCGGGCGGCAGGGCTGGACACGGCGAGCGACGACATCGCGCTCATGCTCGCCACCGTCTACCGCCTGACCGGGCGCCCGGTCGACGCACGGCGCGAGATTGACCGGGTGTTGCGGCGCAGCCCCGATGACCTGCGGGCACTCTACGCCGTGACCGAGCTCTCCCCAGACTCCGCCGGCGATTACCTCAACCGGATCGTCACGCGCGCTCCGGCGAACCTCGCGGCGCGCCTCGAGCTCGTCGACCTGCTGCTCGCCCGTGGCGCCGCCGACTCTGGCGTAGCACTCCTCGAGACGCTGGAGCGACAGCTCCCCGAGCTCCCCCATGAAACCACGCGCTTTTTCCAGCAGGCGCTCTCGCTGGCGCGAGCGGGGCGTGGCGCGGCCGCTGCGGTGCCCGCGTCGGCGTTCCACCGCCTGATGCAGACGACGGCTGCCTACCAGGCGAACCTGGAGCGCCTCCACGGCGCGAGTGGGGCGCTCGTCGGCCGCCCGATTCTCACCTTCAGCCCGAACATGGGCTCTCCGACTCAGGGAGCGAAGGCAGTGGCCGCCGCGGTGCGATTCACCGACGTTTCGACCGCGGCCGGATTGGAGGGCGTTCCTGCGTCACCCGACAGCGAGCCGCAGGCGCTCGCCGTTGGAGACTACGACGGCAACGGCAGCGAAGATCTCTTCGTCGGCGGCCACCTGTTCCGGAACGAGCTGGGGCGGTCAGTGGACGTCACGGCGGCGGCCGGCATCGTGCTGCCCAGCGGTGAACGGGCCATCGCGGCCGCGTTCGGCGACTACGACAACGACGGGCGCCTGGATCTCTACGTTGCGACGGGGCGTGGCGGTCACCTGTTCAAGAACGTCAATGATTCGACGTTCCGGGACGTGACCGCCGCGGCGGGGCTCGGCGCCGCTCCTGCCGCTGCGAGCGCCCTCTTTCTCGACCTCGACTACGACGGCGATCTCGACCTCTTTCTCTCCGTCCCGGGTGGTGACCGCGCCTATCGCAACAGCCTGGACGGTCCATTCCAGGAGATGACGGCGCAGCTGGGACTGTCAGGTGGCGGAAGTCAGGACGTGGCGTTCGGCGATTTCGACGGCGACGGGCACGCCGACCTCGTGCTGCTGGGCGCGGACGGCCGGGTCAAGCTGCTCCGCAACTTGGGGCAGGGTCGCTTCGAAGATGCGACCACCGCGAGCGGTCTCGGGGCCGGGGGACCGAGCCACGCCGGTGCGATTGCGGTGGGCGATTACGACAACGACGGTTTCCTCGATGTCCTCGTGACGGCACGAGACGGTGGCGCGCCGGTGCTGTACCACAACAAGAGCGACGGCACGTTCGAGGTGGATCGGCCCGGCAGCGCGTCGCTGCGAGCCGTGCAGGGAGTCGCCGGCTTCGGCGCCACGTTCTTCGACTTCGATAACGACGGCTATCTCGATCTCGCCATCGTCGGCAAGGCCGCAACTCCCAAGAGTCGTGGCGTCTTCCTGTTTCACAACAATGGGAAGGGCCGATTCGAGAACCGCTCGTCGATCCTCTCGGCGGACCTCGGGGCGGCCCGCAAGGTCACGGCGGTCGACTGGGATCACGACGGCGACCTGGACCTCATCGTGGTCGGCTGGGACGGCCGACCGCATCTGCTGCTCAATGACGGTGGCAACGCGAACCAGTTTGTGCAGGTGCAGCTCGCCGCGCTGCGCACCGGGAGCGGGAAGAACAACGATTTCGGCATCGGCTCGACGCTGGAGCTCCGGGCGGGACCGCTCTATCAGACGAGGGTCGTCACCGGCCGGGTGACCCACTTCGGCTTGGGGCAACGCCTCAAGGCCGACGTGCTCCGAGTACACTGGCCCAACGGCGCTTCACAGATCGTCTACTACCCGGGGACCGACGAGGACGTCCTGGAGCAGCAGGTGCTCAAGGGGTCGTGTCCCTACCTGTACGCCTGGGATGGTCATCAGTTCAGCTTCGTGACCGACGTGATGTGGCGCAGCGCGCTCGGCATGCCGCTCGGCATCATGGCGGGCGCAAACGGCATTGCCTCGGCGCCGCCGTACGCCTCCCGCGAATACATGCGGATCCCCGGCCGTGCGCTGGTGCCCCGGAACGGGCGCTACGCCCTTCAGATCACCGAGGAGCTCTGGGAAACCGGCTACCTGGATCAGGCAAAGCTGCTCGCCGTCGATCACCCCGATTCCGTGGACGTGTATGTGGACGAAGGGTTCGTGCCGCCCGCGCCAGGCGAAGTGCCACTGAATCTGTACCCCGTATCGCATCCGCGGCTGCCGATTGCCGCGACCGACGAGCATGGCACTGATTGGCGCGCCGCGCTCCTGGCGCGCGACGACCGCTATGTCGCGCCGCTTGTCCCCACCCGGTATCAGGGAATTGCCACGATGCACGATCTCGTCCTCGACTTCGGAGATCTGAGTCGCATGGACAGCGTGTATCTCTTCCTCACTGGGTGGATCTTCCCGACCGATGCGAGCATCAACCTGGCGCTCGCGTACTCGCACGGCGCCGGGCCCCAGATCGTTTTCCCCTACCTCGAGGTGAAGGACCGTGCCGGGCAGTGGCGGCGGGTCGCGGATGTCAGCTTCCCGTCAGGCAAGAGTAAGACGGTCATCGTCAACCTGACGGGGAAGTTCCTCAGCTCGGACACCAGAGTCCGCATCCGTACAGACATGGAGATCTATTGGGACCAGGCCTTTATCGCGTCCCGCGGCCCCCAGAGCGCGACCCGGATCACGACCCTCGAGCCCGTCGCGGCGGACCTGCATTATCGGGGCTTCTCGACCCAGTACCGCAAAGGCGGGCGCTATGGCCCGCAGTGGCCCGATTATGCGAAGGTCGCCCGGGAATCACCGTGGGAGCCGATCGTCGGCGACTATACCCGCTATGGGGACGTCCTGCCGCTGCTCACCGCTTCAGACGACCGCTACGCGATCATCGCCCCGGGGGATGAAACGACCCTGCAGTTCGACGCTGGGACCCTCGCCCCACCTCCTCCCGGGTGGACCCGGGATTTCGTCCTGTATACGGACGCCTGGCTCAAGGACTCTGACCGCAATACCGCCGCCGGAAGGACGGTCGGTCCACTGCCTTTCCATGCCATGTCGCGCTACCCCTACGGCTCGAACGAAGCTTACCCGACCGATGCAGTGCACCAGCGCTACATCGAGACCTACAACACGCGACGCGTGGGACGGTATCGGCCTCTGGTGACCCCCTAAGGGAGCCTCTGCGCTCGAACGCGTGCAGGAGGCTCCCTGGGCGGATTCGGCTCTTGCGGAGTCCGAACCCGACGCGTATTTCCTTATCTCGCTTCATCAATTTTTCGGGGGCAGTCCTCCTTGTCGGGGGCAGGCGTATGGCACGAGGCCGTCACCTCAATGCCGCGCTCGCTGGTGGTGTGCTACGCACCACCACCCTCATCGTTTTTTGTGTTTTGAGTCTTTCTCCAGCCGCTCCCGCGCAGTCCTCCGCCGCCCCAACGCTGATCATCCGTAGTGACGATGCCGGGATGAGTCACAGCGTCAACATGGCGTTGCAGCGCTTGATCCGGACCGGCTTGCCGTTGTCCATCTCGGTGATGTTCCCCACTCCGTGGTACCAGGAAATCGTCGGCATCCTGCAGCAGCACCCCGAGGTGGCTGTCGGTATTCATCTGACACTGAACTCGGAGTGGAGGGGCTATCGCTGGGGCCCCGTCACGGGGCGTGACGCGGTCCCCACGCTGGTGGATTCGAACGGGTACTTCTTCCAGTCGGCCGAGGCGCTGCACAACAACCATCCGGACATCGGGCAGGTCGAGCACGAGCTGCGCGGGCAGATCGAGCGCGCGCTGCATTCGGGGCTCAGGATCGATTACGTCGACTATCACATGGGGACGGCGGTCGAGTTCCCCGAGTTCCGCGAGGTGGTGGAGCGGCTGGCGAAGGAAAATGCGCTCGGGATGATGGGGTACTTCGGCGATTCCACCGACGCGCCGCAGTACCGGGCGGATCCGAAACACAAGGGCGACAGCCTGGTGGCGTTCATTGGTCGCCTGCATCCGGGTGTGACGGTCCTGGTCACGCACGTGGGGCTCGACGACGCGGAGCTGGGCGCGTTGATCGACATGAATACGGCCGAGCCGCTCGCCGACATGAGCAAGAATCGCCAGGGCGAGCTCGATGCCCTCACGTCACCGCGTTTCGCCCGCGCGCTCAAAGACCGCAACATCCATCTCATCACGTATCGCGAGTTGATCAGCACCCAAGGCCTGCAGGCGATGAGAAGACCCCCACCATGATCAGCGACCGGAGGGTTGCTATGAGGAGCATGCTTCTAGGTAAGCGCGTATTCCGTGTCGTGGGGATGTGTGCGCTGTTGGCGCTGGTGGTGTGCCGAACTGCCGTCGCTCAGGACGTCGCGGTCTCCGGGACCGTGAAGTCGGCGGCAGGTCAGCCCCTTCAGGGCGTGACGGTCCGCATCCGCGGCACGACCACGACAACGACGACCGATGCACAGGGCAAGTACTCGATCACGGCGCCCCCGGACGCGATCCTGGTGTTCGCCTCCATCGGGTACCGCGGCGTCGGGCAGACGCTCGGCGGACGGACCACCGTCGACGTGACGATGGAGCCGTCGGTGGCCGTGCTGCCCGAAGTAGTGGTGACCGGCTACATGGAGGAGCAGCGCCGGAACATGACCGGCGCCGGCTCCGCCGTCGACGCGCAGAGCCTGCAGCGCCAGACGGGAGCCAGCGCGCTGCAGCGGCTCGACGGTCGCGCGGCCGGCGTGACGATCGACAACGGCGGGTCGCCCGGGTCGCGGACCACGGTGCGCATCCGGGGCATCAGCTCGTTCCAGAACAACGATCCGCTGTACGTCATCGACGGGACGCCGGTGCAGGACACCTACCTGAACTTCCTGAACCCGGACGACATCTCCTCGGTGGAGGTCCTGAAGGACGCGTCGGCGGCGTCGATCTACGGCTCGCGCGCTTCGAACGGCGTCGTCATCATCGAGACGAAGCGCGGCAAGCCGGGACGGCGCACGGTGTCGCTGGATGTCTCGAGCGGCGTGGCCTCGCCGGTCAAGGGCTACGACGGGATCCTGATCCAGAATTCGCTGGACTACTTCAAGGTGGTGAAGACGGCGTTCAACAACGCCGGACTGACGCCGCCGACGAATATCTTCGGGGACCAGAACAACCCCAGCGTCCCCGCCTTCATTTGGCCGAACGACGGTGTGCACCAGACGACGGACACGCTCAACACGGCCAGCTATGCGTATCCTAACAACCTGATCATGCCGGGCAGCCCGGGGACGAACTGGTGGAAGGCGGTGTTCAGCTCCGGGATGGTGCGCAACGCCAATCTCTCCGTCTCCGGCGGTGGTGAGGATAACGCGTACCTCGTGTCCTTCAACTACCTGAATCAGCAGGGCACGGCGGCCTTCAACCTGTACCAGCGCGGCGGCGTGCGGATCAATACGACGTTCAACGTGAACCGGGTGAGCGTCGGAGAAAACCTCTCGATCACGCGCGAGCAGTCCTACGGCGGGCTCGACGACAACGGGCTGGGTGAAGACAACATCATCGGCAAGAACATTTTCCAGCAGCCCGTCGTGCCGATCTACGACATCGCGGGGTACTTCGCGTCCGGCAAGGCAATCGGGCTTTCGAACCTGACCAACCCGCTGAAGATCGCCTCTGTGGGCCGCAACAACATCAACACCAACGACCGCATGTTCGGCAACGTGTTCGCGAGCCTCGACGCGAGTCACGGCTTCTCGCTGAAGACGCGGTTCGGGTTCAATCTCGACCAGAACAACTTCCACGGCTTCAGCGCCACGACCCCGGAGAACTCCGAGGTCACCTCGATCAACAGCATCAACGAGAACTACAACCTGTTCACCGAGTGGACCTGGAGCAACACACTCAACTACGTGCGGTCATTCGACAAGCACAACCTCACGGTGCTGCTTGGCCAGGAGGCGACCAAGAACAACACCCGCTTCGAGGCGGGCAGCTGCTCCAACCTGCTCACCACAGACGTGAGCGAGCGGTACATCCAGGACGCGCTGTGCGACCCGACGACCAAGAACGTCTCGAGCGCCGGCAGCGTCGCGGCATTGCTGTCGATCTTCGGCAAGGCCGATTACAACTACGCCGAGCGGTACTTCGTGAACTTCACGGTGCGCCGCGATGGGTCTTCCCGGCTCGGGCCGACACACCGCTGGGGGACGTTCCCGGCGGTCGGTCTGGGCTGGCGGGTCTCCAACGAGTCGTTTTTCCCGCAGGACTTCTTCTTCAACAGCATGATGCTCCGCGCGGGGTTCGGCATCACGGGCAACCAGCTGATTCCGCCGGACCGCATCGTCAGCCAGCTGGGTGGCGACCGCGGCGACACGTTCTACGATATCGGCGGCGGCTCGAAGACGACGATCACGCCGGGATTCAAGATCACCGCGATCGGCAACCCGAACCTGAAGTGGGAAGAAAACCGGTCGCTGAACGTCGGTCTCGATCTCGAGTTCAACGAGGGGAAGGGGTCGTTCAGCGCCGACGTGTATAACCGGAAATCGAACAACCTGCTCTTCGCCCCGGCGCTGCCGGCCACCGCCGGAACCGCCTCTCCGCCGATCGTCAACATCGGGAAGATGCAGAACAAGGGCTACGATATGTCGCTCGGCTACAAGGGCGTCATCGGCGGCTCGACGTTCTGGAGCGTCTCGGTCAACGGCGCGCATTACCACAACGAGATCGTCAAGATCGACGGCTCGTCGACCTTCTTCTTCCCGGCGAACATCATCCGGGATCAGAACCCCGTGATCAACCAGCTGGGGCAGCCGATCGGGGCATTCTACGGTCTCGTCGCCGACGGCTACTACAAGGACTCGCTCGACGCGGCGCCCTACTGGGCCGACGGTGCCCGTCCCGGCCGGATCAAGTTCAAGGATCTGAACGGCGACGGCCACATCACCTCGGCCGACCGGGCGATCATCGGCAGCCCGCACCCGTCCTTCACGGGCGGTTTCGACCTCGGTCTGCGACGCGGCAACTGGGACCTGAGCGCCACGATCTTCGGAACGGTCGGCAACAAGATCTTCAACGAAGAGAAGTACTGGTACGTGTTCCGGTACTTCGATACCAACGTTCGTGCGGACCTGCTGGCCAATTCGGTCGTGTTGGACGGCCCGTGCAACGACGTCCAGGGCATCTGCCCCGGGAAGGTGACGAACCCGGGCGCCAAGTATCCCAGATTGGATTCTCAGGACGCCTTCAGCCGCCAGTTCTCGAGCTATTGGGTCGAGAGCGGGTCGTACCTGCGGCTGCGCAACATCCAGATCGGGTACAACCTGCCGCCCGCCCTGGTCCGCTGGATCCCGGCCGCCCGCGTCTATCTACAGGCGGAGAATCTGTTCACCATCACGGGATACTCCGGGCTCGATCCGTCGCTGCCGGCGGCAGACGTCACCGGCGCGGCCGGCGACGTGCGCGACCAGTATCGCGGGATCGACCAGGGGTCGTATCCCAGCAACCGGACGATCACGATCGGTATCTCGACCACGTTCTAGGCGACTCGCACTCGTCTTAAACACTGAGGGACGAAAGACGATGAACACGAGACAATGGAACAAGCTGCTGGCCGTGGCCGCGGTCGTGACTCTGGCGATCGGCGTCACGTACGCCTGCAAGGACTTTCTGAATACCACCCCTCAGGGAGTCCTCAACGAGGACGCCCTGGCGACGCCGGACGGCGTCGAAGGCCTGCTGATCGCCGCCTATCGCTCGCTCGACTGCAGCTCGAGCTCGGCGGGGTCGTGGGGCTGCGCGGCGAGTAACTGGGTATGGGGCAGTGTCCCGAGCGGCGACGCCCACAAGGGGTCCAACCTCGGCGACCAGGCCCCGATCTTCGAGATCGAGACCTACCTGTGGTCAGCGGGCGACGTGCAGGATTATCTGAACCAGAAGTGGAGTCAGGTCTATGATGGCGTGGCGCGCGCCAACGCGACGATACGTCTCCTGAACAAGGTCCTCACCGAGCATCCCGGAGCGATGGACCCCGCGAGAGCGAAGACGGTCCGTGGCGAGGCGCTGTTTCTCCGGGCGCACTACCACTTCGAGGCGTACCGGATGTGGCAGAACGTTCCGTACTACACGGAGAACGACCAGGATTACAAGAAGAGCAACGTCGGCGTCAATGTCATCGGCAACATCGTGACAGATCTGGATACCGCCGCCGCCTTGCTCGCTCCGACGCCGTTCAACGGGGATGCTGGCCGCGCGACGTCCTGGACCGCCAAGGCGTACAAAGGGCGGGTGTATGCCTATGCCGCCTCCCAGAACG
The DNA here is from genome assembly GCA_033853695.1 of Gemmatimonadales bacterium. Lineage (GTDB taxonomy): Bacteria > Gemmatimonadota > Gemmatimonadetes > Gemmatimonadales > GWC2-71-9 > DASTHG01. Next base: position 22,848 of record JAWOLH010000038.1, read on the forward strand.
CGGCGTACTGGGACTCTGCGGTGGCCACGCTGACGGATGTACAAAGCAATGGACCCTACAAGCTCGAGACGAGCTTCGACCACGTCTGGACCGCGTTCACACAGTTCCAGAACGGTCCGGAAACGATCCTCGCCTTCGAGGCGTCGGTGCGGGACGGCGAGCCCTCGGGCTGGAACTCGAACTGGGGTGAACGCCTGAACTTCCCGCACTCGGGGAGTCACTTCGGCTGCTGCGGCTTCCACCAGCCGTCGCAGAACCTGGTCAACTTCTACCAGGTCGACGCTAACGGCCTGCCGCTGGCGATCACGAATCCGGCGGGTTGGAATACGCTCGACACGAGCTTCGACGGCGGGATATTGTCGCCCGTCGATCCGCGGCTCGACTGGACGGTGGGCCGGGACAAGACCCCCTACAAGGACTGGGGGCTGCATAACCGGTCGTGGATTCGCGATGCGTCGTACAGCGGACCCTACAGCCCGAAGAAGAACGTTCAGGAAGACGCGGCCAACGGAGAGAACAACGTCGGCTGGCAGGCGACGCAGACGAACGATGTGAACATTCACATCTTCCGCTACGCCGACCTCCTCCTACTCCTGGCCGAGGCGGACGTCGCGACAGGCAACCTCGAGGGCGCCCGCACGATTGTCAACCAGATTCGCGGGCGGGCGGGCCAGACCGCCCAGAATTGCGGGGTTCCGACGGACCCCCTTGAAGCGGCCGCTGCCGCGAATGAGGTGAGCGTTTGGCCGACGTGCACCGGCAATAACAACATGACCATCGCGCTGGTGCAGAACCCGACGCTCGACTCGGTGAGCACGCCCTGGGCGATCTACCGCATCGGTCTGTACCCCGGGCCGTGGACCGACCCGGCGACGGCGCTGCAGGCGGTGAAGTACGAGCGCCGCCTCGAGCTGGCGATGGAGGGCCAGCGGTTCTTCGACCTGCGCCGCTGGGGTGACGCGGATACCACGATCGCCAACTACCTCGCGATCGAAAAGAACCGGATTCCTTATCTGGCGGGCGTAACGTTCGCCGCGCGCAATCACCTCTACCCGATCCCGGCGATTCAGATCGACCTGAGCAAGGTCGGGAATCAGGATATGCTGGTGCAGAATCCGGGCTGGTAGCTTCACCCCCTATCCCCCTCTCCCTTCGGGAGAGGGGGAACGGCCTTTGGGGTTTAGCGCTTAACGATCGTAAACGCCTGCAGGGAATCGCCGTTGTTCGCCACGAACACGGCGTTCCCTGCAGGCGTTTTCACGAGCGCGAGACCGGTGACGTGCCCGGGCGCGAGGAAGCCGCTCGCCACCGGTGGGACGGGCGTGAAGTGACCCCGGCCATCGCCCTTGAGCCAGAGGCCGTTGCCCGCGTCAAGCCGCGGCGTGTTCGGCTCCATATCCCAGTTGTTCCCCGCGACGATCAGGTCGAGGTTGCCGTCGCCGTCCACGTCTGTCGCGATGATGCCGCGGACCGGCGCGATCTGTGCCAGGCTGGGGAGCGCGGATGCGGTGAACGTACCGTTCCCGTTGTTTTGGAGATAGAGACTCGCGAACGTGTCGGTCTGGTAGTGCACCGCCCCGTGCAGTTGCTGCGCGCCGAAGAGCTGCGCGATGGATGCCTGGGAGAAGTCCGCATAGCTCGGGAAGCGCAGCGCGAGCTGATAGATCACCGGACCGTACCTGGCCAGGCCGAATAGCGGGTATTCCGTTCCGCCTATCGTCTGGGTGAGGACGATATCCGCGGACTGGGCTCCGCTGAAACTGCCGGCGTATACCCCGAACGGGCTTTGCGGCGACGTCACGTACATGGCGTTCAGGCCGAGGTTCCCAGCGACCAGGTCGGGGTGGCCGTCGTGATTGAAGTCTCCCACGGCGAGGCTGTACCACCACCCCCTGGTCGGCGGCAGGCCCATGGACGCCGTCACGTTGCGCAGTCGCGTCCCGTCGTTGTGCCAGAACTCGATCGGCATCCACTCGCCGGCGGTGACGAGATCGAGCTTCCCATCGCCGTCGAAATCGACCCAGACGGCGGCGGTGATCATGCCTCCGGGGTTGATCAGCTCCGGCGCCCACTGCGCTGTGACGTCGACGAAGCGCCCACCCTCGTTGCGTAGCAGATAGCTGCGGGTCGGCTGGGGATAGTTGCGCGGGGTCAACCGCCCGCCGACGAAGAGATCGGGCTTGCCGTCGCCCGTGAAGTCACCTGCCGCCACGGCGGATGTGCAGGTGGGCATCGGCGGCAAGGCCGCGGTGTCGCGCACGAAGCGCCCGCCGCCTTTGTTCACGTACAGCCGGTCCTGTAGCCAGGGCGAAACCGGGGACAAACGGTAGCCGCAGCTCGCGACATACAGGTCGGGCCGGCCGTCGCCGTTGGCATCAAAGAACAGGGCACCCCAGTCTTCGAAGCCCGAGTCCGCAGCCCAGGGCTCGCCCCTGGCCGACTCCACAAAACTGCCATCACGCTGCTGCACGAAGAGTTTGCCGGGCACGCCGGCACCACCCCCGATGAAGACGTCGTCGATGCCGTCCCCGTTGACGTCGCCTACCGCCAGCGGCGGTCCCTGGCGCGAGGGCATGTAGGGGAGCAACGGCTGCACGTCATAATCGATGAGGTTGCCGTTGCGGTGCTGGTATCTCGGCGCTCGACGCGGATCCACTGGCTGGAAGAGGTGTTGCGTGTCGGGTGCCAGGTGCCAGATACAACCGGGCACCTGACATCCGGCCCCCGACGCCTGGGGAGCCGCATCATGCTGTTTGACCGTGATCATCTCATCGGCAGGAATCCCGGTCAGCACCTGATAGCGTCCATCCGGCCAGACGACCTGCAGGCTGTCCACCCGACTCGCCCGGCCCAGGCCGAAATGCGCGCGATCGTCCATCGTGGACATGTAGCCCCGATAGGGGCTCTGGTAGAGGTACTGCCGTTGTCCCCCGGCGGTGAGGATCAGCGTCGCGCCGATGCCGTGGCGGTTCGGACTTTCGCCCTCGAGTTTGACCGCCAGATAGTGATGCGCGCTGTCCTGGGGCTCGACGTTGTGATACACGAAGGCGGGAGCGTCGATGTTGTTGACCACGAGGTCGAGCCTGCCGTCGTTGTCGAGATCGGCGTACGCCGCGCCGTAGGAGAAGCTCGGCTGGTCCATCCCCCAAGCTTTGCTCTCATCGGTGAAGGTCAGGTCGCCGTTGTTGCGGAAGACGTGGTTCGGCACGCGGTAGGCGCGCAGCTGCTGCAGGAGCTCCACGCCACGAGCGTGCCCCACGCGTGGGTCCAGGCCCGCGTGCTTGAGCCGGAACATCCCCATCTGATAGTCGTAATCGTTGCCGGCCTTGGGATAGCCGTTGGTGACGAGCAGATCCTTCCGCCCATCGTTGTCGAAGTCCGCGAACAGGGCGCTCCAGCTCCAGTTCGTATAGGCGACGCCCGCCATGTGAGCAATTTCGCTGAAGACGACGTCGCCGGCCGGCGTGACGCCGTTCGACAGCTGGAGGGTGTTGATCTGATAGTCGTCGCGAAAGCCGCGGTTGTGGAACTCCACGACGCCGCCGTAGTTCATCGCCCCGCTCATCCGTTTGCGATCGCTCAGATCCTCCGGCATCATGTCGGTCTGCATGATGTCGGGCCAGCCGTCGTTGTTCACGTCGGCGACGTCGATGCCCATCCCCGCGAAGCTCGCATGTTTGACGTAGACACCCGCCTTGTCGGTGAACGTGCCGTCGCGGTTGTTGACGTAGAGCACGTCGTTGGGAGTATCGTCGTTCGACACGTAGATATCGGGCCACCCGTCCCCATTCACGTCGCACACGACGACACCCAGGCCGTAGCCGATCTTCTGCAGCATGCCCGCTTCCTTCGAGACGTTGGTGAACGTCCCGTCCCCGTTGTTGCGGTACAGCTGATCGTAGCTGCCGGTGGCCTTGCTGGGGGTCCCCATGGGGCTGATCTCCGCTTCCCCCCGCGCGAACTCGTGGGGGGAGTTGTTCATCACGAAGAGATCGAGATAGCCGTCGTGGTTGTAATCGAGAAACACCGACTGGATCGTGAATCCCGTGTCGGCGATGCCGTAGCGGGCGGCCGCCTCGGTGAACGTGCCGTTCCCGTTGTTGATGAAGAGCTTGTTGGCGCGGCGCGCCGCGGGAGTGCGTTCGGGACCGGTACACGAGACGTAGATGTCCAGATAGCCATCGTTGTTGACGTCGGCCAGCGCGACTCCGTTGGCCCAGCAGTCCGGCTTGAAGCCCGAAGACTCAGTGATGTCCTGAAACTTCATCCCGCCTTTGTTCAGATACAGCCTGCTCGGCACCATGTTGCCGGTCAGCACGAGGTCGGGTAGGCCATCGTTGTTGATATCGCCGACTGCGACGCCGCCACCGTTATAAATGAAGTAGTCGGATTGCAGGTTCTCGGTGTCGTCGGTCGCAATAACGTTCGCGAAGGTGATGCCGGTTTGACTCGCCGGGAGCAACTTGAAGAGCGGGTGGTCCTTCGGCGCACATCCCAGCGCAAGAATAAGCGGCAGCAGTTCGTGTTTGAGGGTCACGGGCGGTGAGCATCGCCTTGGACATGGATGTCGTCAAGTAGGGAAGGCTCGTGCACCCCCGGCGGTGCACGAATCGTTCGACCACAGGAAACTGGCGCAACACCGTTCCAAGTCGTACGATTTCCGCCATGCACCAGCTCGTCCGCAGACTCGCTCCTGTCGCGCTGTTCGTAGCCGGCTGCCATTCCGCGCCAGCCGCCCGTCAGCCGACGCCAGTCGTCGCCGCAGCCTACAATCCGGCCCGGGATCTCGGCTCCCTGTTCCACGACGTGGAGCTGGCCCAGGTGTTCCCCGACTCGAAGACATTCGTCGACGCGCGGCCAAGGCTCGCCCCCGCAGAAGTCGTGGCTCGCTACGCCACCGAGCGGCGCGCCACCGCTTTCAGTCTGAAAGAGTTCGTCGACCGCTACTTCGAGGCGCCGCGGGCGGTGGGCGCGGACTTCCACACCGACACGACCCAAACGATGGAAGCGCACATCCAGGCGCTGTGGCCGGTGCTCACGCGCTCCCCCGACTCCGCTGATCCGCGTTCGTCGCTGATTCCGCTGCCGGAGTCGTACGTGGTTCCAGGCGGGCGTTTCCGCGAGGTCTATTACTGGGATTCGTACTTCACGATGCTGGGGCTCGTGCAGAGCGGGCGGCTCGATCTCGTGCGCAACATGCTCGACAACTTCGCGCATCTCGTCCAAACCGAAGGCCACATCCCCAACGGCAACCGCACCTACTACCTGAGCCGCAGCCAGCCGCCGTTCTTCGCGGCCATGGTGGGGCTTTACGCCGGGGCGACGGACAGCACCCAGGCGCTTCCCTACCTCGACGCCCTCGAGGCGGAACACACCTTCTGGATGGATGGAGCGGATCGGCTCGCCCCGGGCCAGGCGTATCGCCGCGTCGTGAAGTTTCCGGACGGAGCGGTCCTGAATCGTTACTGGGACGACGTCCCCGAGCCGAGGCCCGAGGCGTACCGGGAGGACTACGAGCTTGGCCAGAGAGTGCCGGCGGCGCGGCGCGAAGCGCTGTACCGCAACCTGAAGGCCACGGCCGAGAGCGGCTGGGACTTTTCAAGTCGCTGGATGCGCGACCCGAAGGACCTGCTGACGCTCGAAACGACGGACCTCGTACCGGTGGATCTCAACAGCCTGCTGTATCACGCCGAACGCACCATCGCCGCGCTGCGGCGGTTGCGTGCGCGGCCGGGTGACGCCGAGGTCGCGTCGCGTTTCGCCGCGGCAGCCGAGGCGCGGCGCCAGAAGCTCCTCGCCATCGCGTACGATTCGGCGACCGGCTTCTTCTATGACGTGCGCTGGAAGAGTGGCGAGCGCGTGACCGACCGGCCCACCCTTGCTGCCGCTGCGCCCCTCTACTTCGGGCTCGCGACGCCGGAGCAGGGGCACGCGGTGGCCGAGCGGCTGGGGAGGGACTTCCTTAAGGCGGGCGGGTTCGTGACGACCGGGTTCGCGTCCGGCCAGCAATGGGACGCTCCCAACGGATGGCCACCGCTCGAGTGGCTCACGATTCAGGCGGTGCGGCGCTACGGCGACGTCGCGGTCGCCGACAGCGCGCGAGACCGCTGGCTGGCGCTGAACCGGCGCACCTATCAGGCGACGGGGCGGATGACGGAGAAGTACGACGTCACGGATCTGACTCGCCGCGCTGGTGGCGGCGAGTATCCGAACCAGGACGGCTTCGGGTGGACCAACGGGGTCGCGCTGGCGCTTGCCGCCCAGGCATCGGGGGTCACCCGCGTGCCGCTGCCGCCGCCGGTCATGGTACCGCAGCCGGCGCCCAAGCCGCCGCGATCCCGTCTCGGGGCGACACGCTAAAGCGTGAGCCCCGAGAGACACTGTGCGAAAGCACAGTGCTGTTCGAGGCCCACCTTTCAGGGTGTCGCCACTGCGTGAACCCGGGATGACCCCCGACTCCCTCACTGCACTCCGGGATGACGTCCGCCTTCTCGGGAACCTGCTCGGCGAGACGCTGCGCCAGCAGGAAGGGGAACAGGTCTTCGCCACCGTCGAGCGCGTACGGGCGCTCTCGAAAAGCGGCCGAGCGGGGAGTGCGGCGGACTTCGACGAGCTGGAGCGCGTCCTCGTGGAGCTGCCGCTCGATCGGGCGCTCACGGTGGCCCGCGCGTTCGCGCATTTCCTCATGCTGGCGAACATCGCCGAGCAGCACCACCGCCTGCGGCGCCGCCGCGAGCATCAGCGAGCCCCCGGCGCGGCGCCACAACAGGCATCCTTCGCGGACAGTTTCTCGCGCCTGCTCGCCTCCGGCGTATCACCGCAGGTGCTGCACCGGCAAGTGCGTGACCTCCGGATCGAGCTCGTACTGACGGCGCACCCCACGGAGGTGACGCGCCGAACGATGCGGCAACGCTCGCGACGCATCGCGGGGCTGCTCGAGCGCATCGACCATCCCGACCTCACACCGGAGCAAGCGGCCGAGGCGCGGGAGGCGCTGCGCGGCGAAATCACCGCCGCCTGGAAGACCGACGAAGCACGAGCGGGTCAGCTCACCCCGATCGACGAGGTCAAAGGCGGCCTCGTGGTGATCGAGCAAACCCTGTGGGACGCGGTACCGCAATCGCTGCGAGCGCTCGATCGCGCGCTACTCGGGGCGACGGGCGAGCCGCTCGGCGTCGATGCAGCCCCGATCCGCTTCGGCTCCTGGATCGGCGGCGACCGGGACGGCAATCCGAACATAACGCCCGCCGTCACGACCGAGGCGTGTCTCCTCGCCCGCTGGATGGCTGCGGACCTCTACTTCAAGGAGATCGCGGCGCTCCGCTCCGAGTTGTCGATGCGGGACGGTTCAGCCGAGCTGCAGGCCCGGGTGGGGCGGCTGCGGGAGCCCTATCGGGCGCTGCTGCGCGATGTCCGCGACCGGCTCGCCTATACCCGTGACTGGATCGACCAGGTACTGAACGGACGCCGTTCCCTCGCGGACTGGAGCAGCGACCCGCGGGCCTATTGGGACCCGGACGACCTCAACGAGCCGCTCCGCCTCTGCGATCGCTCGCTGCGCGACACCGGGGCAGGGATCGTTGCCGACGGGCGGCTGGCCGACCTCCTCCGGCGGGTGGCGTGTTTCGGCCTTTCTCTCGTGCGCCTCGACCTGCGCCAGGAGGCGGGACGGCACACACAGGCGCTGGACGCGATCACCCGAACCAGCGGACTGGGGTCATATGCGGCGTGGGACGAGTCCGAGCGCCTGACGTATCTGCGCCGGGAGATAGAGGAAGACGCACGTGGGGTCGCGAAGGGGTTTGGGCGAGCGGCCGAGTTCGCTCCCGAGGTCCAGGACGTGATCGGTACGGTGCAGCACGCCGCCGCACTCCCGCCCGGCTCGCTCGGTGCATACGTGATCTCGCTCGCGGGCCGTCCATCGGACGTCTTGGCGGTCGAGCTGCTGCAGCTGGCCGCGGGCATCACACCGCCGCTCCGGGTCGTGCCGCTCTTCGAGCGGGTGCCCGATCTCCGCAACGCCGGCGCCTGCCTGACGGAGCTGCTCGCGATCCCGAGCTATCGCAACCGGATCCACGGACACCAGGAGGTCATGGTCGGCTATTCCGACTCGGCGAAGGGCGATGGGCGCCTCTCCGCGGCGTGGGAGCTCTACCGGGCGCAGGAAGACGTCGTTGCCGCATGCCGGGCGCACGGCGTTCGGGTCACGCTGTTTCACGGCCGCGGGGGAACGGTAGATCGCGGCGGCGGGCCGATGCATCTCGCGATTCAGTCCCAGCCGCCGGGTTCGGTGGACGGCGGATTGCGCGTCACGGAGCAGGGAGAGACGATCGACTCGAAGTTCGGACTCCCCGGCATCGCGCTGCGCACACTCGAGCGGTACATGACCGCCGTGCTCGAGGCGACGCTCCGACCCGCGCAGGATGCCGAGCCACGCTGGCGGCAGCGCATGCAGAAGCTGGCGGACAGTGCCCGGGCGACCTACCGGCTCGTGGTTCACGACACGCCGGAGTTCCCCGCCTACTTCCGCGCGGCCACGCCGCAGGCGGAGATCGAGCAGCTGCACATCGGGTCGCGTCCCGCGCGCCGCACGACGACCGGAGGGATCGAAACGCTGCGGGCGATACCCTGGGTGCTCGCGTGGACGCAGACCCGCCTCATGCTTCCCGCGTGGCTCGGTGTCGGCGACGCGCTGGACGAGGCGATACGCAGCGGAGGCGAGGAGGAGCTGCGGCAGATGTACGATGCGTGGCCGTTCTTCCGATCCACTCTCGATCTCGTGGAGATGGTGCTGGCCAAAGCCTCTCCGGACATTTCGGCGCGTTACGACCGGCGACTCGTGCCTACGGCGCTCCGCCCCATCGGGGAGGGGCTGCGCGCGCGGCTGCACCGCACGGTCGAGACGCTCCTCGCGGTGACGCGACACCGCGAGCTCCTCGAGCACAACCCGGTGCTGCGCCGTTCGGTGGACGTACGGAACCCGTACGTGGATCCGATCAACCTCGTGCAAGTGGAGATCTTGAGCCGGCTCCGCGGCGGCGAGGGAGACCCCGGCCTGCTGCGGGATGCGTTGCTGGTGACGGTGAACGGGATTGCGGCGGGGATGCGAAATACCGGCTAGGGGTGCGCTGTCGCACTCGCCGTGAAGGTCACCGGCGGCAAGCCGCTCACGGTTGCGGTGACGACGTACACCGTGGCCGAGCTCAACGTGTGAGTGGTGCTGGCAGTACCATTCGCGTTGGTCGTGCTCGGATTACTGCTCAGACTACCGCCACCGGTCACGATCGCCCAGTCCACCGACACTCCCGGGACTCCACGGCTGTTCGCGTCGAGCACGGTCACGCTGTAGGGAATCGGGAGCGCGGTGTTGAAATACCCCGCCTGCGCGTCGCCACCGGTCTTCACCACCGAGGCCGGCGGTCCCGGCGGCTGTGTGCTGTTGTTGCAGGCGAGGACTGTCAGGACGGCGCCGAATATCAGCTCCCGAAGCTTCACGGCCGCCCTCCCACAACCTCGAACGTGCCCGCGAGCTCCGCGGTCGAGTTGAAGCCCACATACACGTGGAATGCGCCGGGCTCCACGACGTATTTCATCGCCTGGTTCCAGAGACCGAGCTGCTGGACCGGGACGCGGAATTCGATGGTTTGTGCCGCGCCCGGGCCGAGCTCGACACGACGGAACCCTCTCAACTGGCGCACCGGGCGGGTAACGCTCGCTACGTCGTCATGCACGTACAGTTGCGCCACCTCCGAGCCGGAGCGATTCCCGGTATTCGCGACCGTCACGGAGACCACGAGCGTGTCGTTCGTCCCGAGGCGCGCGTGCCGCACCTGGAGGTCGCGATAGGCGAACGTAGTGTAGCTGAGACCATATCCGAACGGATACAGCGGCGTATTGGGAATGTCGAGGTACTTGGAGGTGAAGTGCTGTCCCTCGACTGCCGGACGTCCGGTGCTCTTCTCGGCATAGTAGATCGGGATCTGGCCCACGCTACGCGGGAAGGTCACCGGCAACCGCCCGCTCGGATTCACGTCGCCGAACAGCACGTCGGCGATCGCGTGGCCCGCTTCGTCGCCCAGAAACCACGCCTCGACGATTGCGGGGACGTGCTCGGCCGACCACGACAGGACGAGCGGTCTCCCGCTCATGAGGACCAGCACCACGGGCTTGCCGGTGGCCACCACCGCCTGCTCGAGGCGCTCCTGCGCGCCGGGGAGGCCGAGGCGTGAACGGCTGCTCGCTTCACCGCTCATCGTGTCCGCTTCGCCCAGCACGAGGATCGCGAGATCCGCGCGCTGGGCCGTCGCCACCGCGTCGGCGATTCCGGACGTGTCGCCGTCGGTGACGCCGGTTCCCGGCGTGGTGAGGACGGTGATACCGGAGCCTGCCCGCTCACGGATCCCCGCCAGCACCGACACGACGTCACCCGGATTGCTCTGCCCCGACCACGGTCCCAGCGGGTCTACGGTGTCGGCGGCGAGCGGCCCGATGACCGCGATCGTTTTCGTTGTCGCCGCGATCGGGAGGAGGCCGCTCTCGTTCTTGAGCAGCACGATCGATTCCTGGGCGGCGCGGCGGGCGAGCGCCCGATCCTGCGGCACCGGTGGCAGCGCGCGGTAGGGATCGTCGAACAGACCGAGCCTGAATTTCGCGCGCAGGACGCGCCGCACCGCTTCGTTCACCTCGGTGATCGGCACCTTGCCCGATCGTACGAGGGCCGGGAGGCTGTCGACGTAGATCCCGGCCACCATGTCCATGTCGACGCCGGCCGCGAGCGCCAGCCGCCCCGCGTCGGCCGCCGACGCGGCGATGCCGTGCGCGCGCAGCTCGGCGATCGACGTCCAGTCGCTCACCACGAAGCCCTGGAACCCCCATTCACGGCGCAACACCGTATTCGTGAGCCACGGATTCGCCGAGCTCGGGATTCCTCCGATCTCGTTGAACGCCGACATGATGGAGCCGACCCCGGCGTCCACGGCGGCCTTGAAGGGAGGGAGATAGACCTCGCGCAGCGTGCGCTCGGAGACGTCCACGGTGTTGTACTCCCGGCCGGCCTCGGCGCCGCCGTACGCCGCGAAGTGCTTCGCGGTCGCCATGACGTTTCCTTGGAAGCCGCGTACCCGGGCCACGGCGAGCGTGGAGCCGAGGTAGGGGTCCTCCCCCGACCCTTCGGCGATTCGTCCCCAGCGTGGGTCGCGGGCGATGTCGACCATGGGGGCGAACGTCCAGTTGATCCCCGCAGCGCGCGCTTCGCGTCCCGCGGCGCGCGCCGTCGCCTCGGCGAGGTCGGGATCCCAAGCGCTCGCCTCGGCGAGCGGGATCGGGAAGGTGGTGCGGTAGCCGTGGATGACGTCGAGCCCGAAGAGCAGCGGGATGTGGAGGCGCGATTGCTCCACCGCCACGTGCTGCATGTCGCGCGTCGCGTCGGTGCCGGCGAGGTTCAGGAACCCGCCCACGAGTCCACGGCGCACCAGCTCCGCCTGCGATGGCGACGCATTGGGGTCGTAGGTCGGGAGGTTCAGCTGGCCGAGCTTCTCCTCCAGCGTCATGCGCGCGATCAGGGCGGTAATGCGGCGCTCGACGGCCGCGGGCGATTGCGCGGCAAGCGCCGTTGACCGGCAGCAAACTGCGACGACCGCAAGGACGAGGAGCGGCTTGTGCACGGGCGTTCGTCTCCAGTGGGGAGCTACGGCGTGCGGCGGGTGGTCTGCGCCTGTTTCGTCTTGATGACGATGACCCCGTTGCCGCCACGTACGCCGTAAATCGCTGTCTGGTCGGGGTCCTTGAGGACTTCGATAGAATCGATGTCGCGCGGGTTGAGACCGGTAATGCGCCCGTTCGGCCCCGGCGTGATCGGCACCCCGTCCAGGACGTACAGCGGCTCACCGCTGCCGAAGAACGACGACGGACCGCGAATGCGGATGGCGACCCAGCCGTCCGGGGTGCGTGTGACCTCGAGGCCGGGCACTTTGCCCATGAGCGCCAGCTCGATCGGCTCCTGGGCGCCGATCCGGGTATCCACCGACGTGACCGTTTGGGCATTCTGCTGTGGTGACCGCACCGAATCGGGCTTGGCGGCGGCTTTCGTGGTATCGCTGATCTGGTCCTGCCGAGCGGCGGCGCTCGGGTGCGCGCAACCTATCGCGTACACCGCGACGACGGCGAGAGGCAAGGCACGCATACCGAGCGTGGCCATGTGAAGCAATATACCGTCGATGGACAACCTCGCCATCCCGGAGTTATTGAAGTAAGTCGATGGCCTGCCTCGCCTTGTTGATCGCCGCCCAAATCGCGCGTGCGGACACCGTGCCACCCTATCTCGCCTTCCCGGAGCCGCAGCTCGACGACTCGGCGGCGTACCAGGGATACGAGACGCGCGTGTACCGTGACACGCGCCGCAACGCGTTTCAGGTCTACCTGAAGAGAAGCACCGGCCGCGTCGTCCATCTCTGGGCAGACGCCCTGGACGAAAGCGTCGGCTTCTCCGCGCGCGATTCGGCGGGGCACCCGGCGGCCCTGCAGTGGCGTGGGGGCGCCACAGTGACGGAGTCGCAGGGAACCCGCACCGTGGCCTATTCGCTCGAAGCCCCCTCGCCTGTGACGCTCGGCCTCTTCCTGCTCGGCTCGATGCGGGTGGAGCGGGACCTCCAGTACGCCGCGCGCGACACGTTGCCGCTCGACGCGACGCCGTATCCGCGTCCCGAGCTCGACACGCTGATCGCGAACCTGTCGCGCCTGCCGCCGCCGGAGCGCACTCGCCAGCTCGGCCTGCTCCTGGCGCGGAGCGTGGACGATCTCCGTCGGCGACTCGCGCCCTCCGTGTATCGGATGCCGGCCACGCGGGTCACGGTCCAAATCGCGCAACCGAGCTTCGACGCCAAGAGCCATCTCTGGCTGACGCTCGAGGGCGAGCCCGGCGTGACGGCGACCCTCACGCGCTCGACCGTGACGCTGCGGAGCGCGCGGGGTGGCCCGGTCCGGTTCCGGGTGCGCGTCACCACCGACGCCGCGGCGCTCACGCCGCTCGGCCGCGCGGCGATCTTCAACGACGATTTCCGCCGCTTCTACGACGCCGTGCGGGCGGACGCATCGCACCCGGAGCGGTTCCGTCGCCTCGAACGCGAAGTGCGCGGGATGGAAGTGCTGTGCTACAGCGAGAAGATGATGGCGGGGCTTCCCAACTTCGCGACCTACTTCGGGCGCGACATGCTGATGACGGTGCTGTTGATGCGCCCGGTGTGGGACGCGTCAATGCCGGAGCACGCCATCGCGAGCGCGCTGCGCAAACTGTCGCCCGAGGGGGCGGTGAGCCACGAAGAAGCGCTGGGCGGGCAGGCGATCCGCGAGCACGCCGCCGAGTACAATCGGCTCGTCCCTGCCGGGAAGCTCGCCGAAGCGCGGCGTGTCCTCGGTGACCTGCAGGCGGTGCGCGAGAACTACATCATGGTGGACGCGAACTACCAGCTGCCGGTCGTGGAGGCGGGGTACCTGAGCGACGCCCGTGTCCCCGCCGAGCGGCGACGGAAGTTCTTGCTCGAACAGGGGCGCCTGGGGCGACTCGTCGCCAACCTCGCCTACGTCGCGCGCCACACCGCCGCCTACGCGAGCGATCCCGTCCCGACGAATCTCGTCAGCTTCCCGGAGAGCGAGGAGGGGCGCTGGATCTCGGCGAGCTGGCGCGACAGTCGAGACGGATATGGTGGTGGGCGGTTCGCCTATGACGTGAACGCGATCTGGGCGCCTAACGCCCTGGCCAGCATCGGCACGATCCTCGATGCGATCCGGCAGTTAGGCATTACGCCCCATGCCCTCGACTCCCTGGCGCCCGCGATCCACGACTCCGCCCTAGCTACGTTCGTTGCCGATCGAGGAGCGCTCGAACACGCAGTGATCACCTGGAACGGAGCGGTGCGCCACTTCCAGGTCGTGCTCGGTCCGGACGCGGTGAACGCAAGGATCGAGGCCAAGCTGCGCTCGCTTCCCGCCGACGAACAGGGGTACTGGGACGGTGTGCTCGCGACTGTCGCGCCACCGAAACAGACCGACAGCCTGCGGTTTCTCGCCGTGTCGCTCGACAGCGCGGGGCGTCCGATTCCTATCGTAAACACCGATCCGGCGATGCGGCTCCTGGTCGTCCGGCTCAACCCCGCGGAGGCGCGCGCGCAGGTGGAGCCGATCCTGCGGCCCTATCCGTTCGGATTGTTCGTCGATGGGCTGGGCCCGGTCACCGCGAACGACGCCTACGCGTCGAGGGAGATCTGGGACGCATTCCGTGCAGACGCCTACCATTCGCCGACCGTCGTGTGGGGCAGGGACGTGAACGAGCTCCTCGCGGGCCTCGCGGGACAGCTGGCATCATACGGCGCCGGGTCGTCAGGGGGTGACGCCGAGGCCTGGCTGCGGGACGCCCTGCGCCAGGTCAACGACGCCGTAGAGCGCTCGGGTCTGCGCCACGCCGAGCTGTGGAGTTACCGCATCGAGAATGGGAAGCTGGTACCGACGCGGTACGGGACCAGCTCGGATGTACAGCTGTGGAGTCTGACCGACCTGGCGGTGCAATTCCTCCTCAACCAACCAAGGCCATGACCTCACTCCACCCGTTCGACCTCCTGGTGATCGCTGGCTATTTCCTTATCCTGCTGGGCATCGCCTATTGGGCGGCGAAAAAGGAGAAGAACGTCAGCGCCGACTTCTTCCTTGCCAGCCGCGATGTAGGTTGGCTCGCCGTCGCCGCCAGTCTCTTCGCGTCGAACATTGGAAGTGAGCACCTCGTCGGGCTTGCGGGCTCCGGGGCAGCGGGGGGGCTGGCGGTCGGTCACTTCGAGTGGCTGGCATGCCTCATCCTGCTGCTGCTGGGGTGGCTGTTTGTGCCGTTCTACCTGAAGAGCGGCGTGTATACGATGCCGGAATTCCTGGAAAAACGCTTCAGCCCCGCCTCCCGCACTTACTTCACCTGGGTATCGATCATCGGTTACGTGCTCACCAAGATCAGCGTGACGCTGTACGCGGGCGGCGTGGTGATGCACGCCGTTACCGGGCTCGAATTCTACAAGAGCGCCATCGTGCTGATCATCATCACCGGGCTGTACACGGTCCTCGGTGGTCTGCGCGCCGTGATTTACACGGAGGTCATGCAGGCGGTGGTGCTGATCATCGGCTCGGCGACCCTCGCGATCGTCGGCCTTGTGGCGGTGGGCGGGTGGTCGGGACTCGCGGCCAAGGTACCGGCCGACTTCTTCTCGATGTGGAAGCCGATGAACCACCCCGATTTCCCGTGGACCGGAATCGTTTTCGGCGCCCCGATTCTCGGCATCTGGTACTGGTGTACCGACCAGCACATCGTGCAACGGGTGCTGGCCGCCAAGAACGTCTCCGAGGCGAGAAAAGGGACGATTGGCGCGGGATTTCTGAAGATCCTACCGGTGTTCATCTTTGTGCTTCCCGGCGTCATCGCCAGCGCGTTGTACGCCGACGTGCACCAGGCCGGCGATACGGCATTCCCGACGCTCGTGACCCGACTGTTGCCGGAGGGGATCAAGGGACTCGTGTTGGCGGGCATGCTCGCCGCCCTGATGAGCTCCCTGGCATCGGCGTTCAACTCGTGCTCGACCCTCCTCACGTGGGACGTGTACCGCAAGATGCGGCCGGGCGCCACGGAAGCGCAGCTCGTATCTGTGGGGCGCGTCTCTACCGTCATCCTGACCGTTCTCGGGCTCGTGTGGATTCCGTTCATCAGCCACATCTCGTCGCAGGTCTACATCTATCTGCAGAGCGTGCAGGCCTACATCGCACCGCCGATCGCGGCGTGCTTCCTGTTCGGGGTGCTTGACAAGCGCCTCAACGGAACTGGGGCCATGGCGGCGCTGCTGACCGGCTTGGTGCTGGGCGCTGCCCGCCTGATCCTTGAGCTGCAGAAGGCCCACCTTACACCGGGGACCCCCATCGCGTGGTTCGCAGAGGTCAACTTCCTGCACTTCGCCGCGCTGCTGTTCGTGCTGTGCACCGCAATTCTGATGGTCGTGAGCCGGATGTCGGCGCCCCCGCCCGTGGCACAGGTGCAGGAATTGACCTACAGCCGTGCAGCCGCGGCGGGATATCCCGCGACGTCCGGCACGGTCTTCTGGTCGGTCGTGCTGGTCGCGGCGATCGGCGTGTTGTGGTTCATCTTCAGGTAGTGGGTGAGGCGTTATCGGTCGTCGGTAGTCGGTCAAGGCATTTACCGATTACCGATGACCGAGACGCATCATTAGCCGCAGCCGATCGATGAAACGCATTCTTCTACTCGTCTTCATTCTGTTGCTCGGGCTCACCGCTGTGCTCGTGACCCGTACGCTCCGGTTCCGCTCCCGCCAGGCCGTCGTCGCGCCTCCACCGCCCGAGCCGTTCGACACGATGGCACTGGCCCGGCGGCTGTCGGGCGCGCTCGCCTTCAAGACCGTTTCGTACCAGGACTCGACACAGTTCGACGCGCGCGAGTTCGATGGGTTCCAACGCTATCTCGAGGACTCGTTCCCGAAGGTGCACGCGACGCTGAAACGTGAAAAGGTGAACGGCTACGGTTTGCTGTACGAGTGGACGGGAAGCGACTCGACGCTCGCCCCGGTTGTGTTGCTCGCACACCAGGACGTCGTGCCGATCGAGCCGGGGACCGAAGGGAAATGGACTGAACCACCCTTCGGGGGCCGAATCGCCGATGGGTACGTCTGGGGCCGCGGCGCGCTCGACGACAAGGGAAGTCTCCTCGGATTGCTCGAAGCGGTCGAGCACTTGATCGCGGGCGCTGCCAAGCCGCGCCGCACCGTCTACCTGGCGTTCGGCTACGACGAGGAAGTCGGGGGCAGGCGCGGGGCCGCCCACATCGCCGCACTGCTGGCCTCTCGCAACGTGCATCCCGAGTTCGTGCTCGATGAAGGGGGCGTCCTTGGCACCGGACTGGTACCCGGGATGTCCTGGCCCGTGGCCCTCGTCGGCATCGCCGAAAAGGGATACCTGACGGTCGAGCTCACGGTACAGGCTCCGGGTGGGCACTCCTCCATGCCGCCCGGCGAGACCGCCGTAGGAATTCTCGCCGCCGGGCTCGCCCGACTCGAAGCGCGGCAGATGCCGAGCGCCATCCGCGGCCCCACGGCCGCCATGTTCGACTACGTCGGGCCGGAGCTGCCGTTTGGGCCTAGACTCGCGGTGGCGAACCGCTGGCTGTTCGGGGGGGTACTCGCGAGGCGGTTTGGCGAGACTCCGTACGGCAACGCAATGCTGCGAACCACGACGGCACCCACCGTCTTCCAGGCCGGCGTGAAAGAGAACGTGTTGCCTTCATCGGCGCGGGCGCTCGTGAATTTCCGCATCCTGCCCGGCGACAGCGTGGGGAGCGTAATGGCGCACGTACGGGAAGCGGTGCACGATTCGCGCATCAAGGCGGACATCTATCAGACCAGCGTGGCTGAGCCGTCGCCCGTGACGAGCGTGGACGGCGAGCCGTTTCAGGTGCTTGCACGCACGATTCGACAGACGATCCCCGGCGTGATCGTGACGCCATGGCTCGTTGTGGCTGGCACCGACTCGCGGCACTACACCGCGCTCACGCCCAACGTACTGCGGTTCGTGGGAGAGACGATCGGGAACGACGACCTGCGACGCATCCACGGGACCGACGAGCGGATCGGGGTGCGAGACTACGTCAACGTAGTCCGCATGTACGTGCAGCTGCTTCGAAACGCCGTGATGTAGGTCGAAACCTTACATGGCCGTCTGAGTTACCTCAGGCCGGCGTCCGCACTCTTCTCCTCTAGTCCGCTTATCCGCAAGCAGCGCCCGGCAGTCGAGGTGGGTCGTTCGTGCACGCGTATCCGATGGCGATGCCAAGCGGGCATCTCGTCATCTGCCATGCTGCGCAGACGCTGTTGGTGAACACCGGGTGTCCGGTTTCGATCGGAACCCGTCCGTCCTTCGCGTTCCTCGACCAGGAGATCCCCGTCCTGGAGCGCTATCACGGCATGACGGTCGCGCAGTGGAGTGAGATCATCGGGATCAATATCGACGGGGTGCTCGGCAGTGACTTTCTCGGCCGCCGCACCGTCACCATCGATCCGGACGCTGGCCGCGTCGTATTCGATGGCGACCCTCCCGGGCTCCGGGCCGCGACGGTGCCGGTGGACACGGTCGCGGGCATGCCGGTGCTGCAGATCAGGCTGGCGCAGGAGAGGCTGCGAGTCCTCTTACATACCGGCGCCACGTTGTCCTGTCTGCGCGACGTGGACATCCAGGACCAACAACCCCTCGGGGTGGTGCGGGATCGGTATCCAGGGTTGGGAGAGTTCACCACGGAGCTGCGCCGCGTACCGCTTGGCTTCGGGGACCAGGTGGTCAGCCTCGAGTGCGGTGTCATGCCCGCCCCGCTCGAGCGGGCGCTGAGCGTGGCGGACGTGCACGGCGTCGTGGGAACGAACCTGTTCCGGACCCACACCCTGGGATGGAGTCAGCGGTTCAGCGGTCTGCGCCTGGCGGCGCGCGAGACCATTGCGACGCGCGTCCGACGCGCTGCATTCGACAAGCCCCAACAGCTCAAGGGCCTCTGGTAGTTTCTCTCTAGGTTCGCCTGTCTCTCGATCGGCAGCCGCCGCAGCGGCTTCCCGGTGAGCACCAGCCGCGCATTGCACACCGCCGGCCGTCACCAAGCCAGGAGTCTCAGCCGCATTTCACCGCCGTTTCAAAGAGCGATCGCCAGATTGAGTCGCTGCGACGTCATCCACACATGAAGGAGGTGTCTTGTGGCGACTCAATCCTATCTCTCGACGGAGCGTCAGGCCGCCGCGACGCTCGAGCAACGTTACGAGCATGAAGATACGCGTCAACTGGTGGCCCTTGTGAATGAAGCTGCCGAGCTGGTACGCACCAAGGGCGAGGCGGCGTTCGAATCGTTCCGTACGGCCGGGAGCCAGTGGCGTTCCGGGGAGACCTACATCTTTGTGCTCGATCCGGCGGGGATGATGCTGGTCCACTCCGATCCCGCAATGGAGGGCAAGAGTCAGCTGGAGTTGAAGGACATCAACGGCAAGCCGATCGTCCGCGGGCTCATCGGGGCGGCGACGGGCGTCCCCGGCAAGCTCGAGGGGTGGTATCACTACCAGTGGCCCGTTCCGGGCGAGCTCCTCCCGCGGTGGAAGAGCAGTTACGTACGGCTCGTGAAGGTTCCTTCGGGCAAGAGTTACATCGTCGGCAGCGGCGTGTACAACGACCGCATGGAGCGGGCATTCGTGGTAGACGCCGTGACGAACGCCGTGGCGGAGATCGAGCGGCGGGGCGAGGCGGCGTTCGCGCTGTTGCGGGACCCGACCGGCCCCTTCATCGCCAAGGACGCCTACATCTTCGTGACCGACATGGAGGCGGTCGAGCTCGTCAATCCGGCCTTTCCCAACCTGGAAGGGCGCAAGCTCCTGGACCTGAAGGATACCCGGGGCAAGTATCTCAATCGCGAGATGCTCGATCTGGTCCGGTCTCGTGGCGCGGGGTGGGTCGACTATATGTGGCCGAAACCGGGCGAAAGCGTCTCCACGGAGAAGTCCGCGTACGTGTGCCGGGCGAAGCTGGGAGACAAGCCGGTGATGGTCGGGTGCGGGGTCTACCTCGCGGACGCGGCCAAGGAGGCTCAGCCAGCAAAGAAGCTGACCGCCGCCGAGCTGATGACGCTCGTCCGCGAAGCGGCCGCTGTTCTGGAGGAGCGGGGAGAGAAGGCCTACGCCGACTTCCGCAAGCAGGGGTCCCGGTGGTTCCGTGATGAGACCTACCTGTTCGTCTTCACGCCGGACGGGACGCGGGCTTTTCATGCTACCGAGCCGGAGAGCGAGGGGCAGAACTCGCGCGACAGCAAGGACATTCTCGGCCGGCCGTACGGCAAGATGATCCTCGAGGCCGGGTCCAGTCCTGCCGGTGAAGGATGGATTCACTACATGTACCCGGAGCCCGGCAGCATCTTCCCGGCGTGGAAGTCCGCGTTCGTGAAGCGGGTCAGGTTCCCTTCGGGCAAACCGCACATCGTAGGCTGCGGGATCTACAACCTGCAGATGGACAAGACCTTCATCGAGGACGTAGTGAACCGCGCCGCCGCACTGGTCGCCGAGCGCGGCAAGAATGCGTTCGGCCAGTTGCGGGACAAGACCGGGCCATTCGTGTTCATGGACACGTATGTGTTCGTCCAGAGCAAGGACGGCACCGAGATGGTGAACGCCGCCCTGCCCAGCCTCGAAGGCAGGAACCTCATGGAGTTGAAGGACCTGCAGGGGAAGACCGTGGTCCAGGACGAAATCGCGGCGGCTCTGAAACAGGGCAGCGCGTGGCTCGAGGGCTATTGGTATCGGCCCGGAGACAACACCCCGGCGCGCAAGCTGACCTACGTGCGCAAGGTTGACGCAGGTGGGGAGACGTACATCGTCGGGTCGGGGATCTACGCAGACTGAGGAGCCATAGCGCCGTTCTACGCGCGGCGCGGGAGGTTATTGACACCTCCCGCGCCGCTTTCCTTCCGCCGGGTGCTATCCCGACAAGCGCTCTTGACCAGTCGCGGACACCGGCTAGCCTTGCAGCGATGCATGTCCGCCATGCGCACCAATTTCGCGCGCCGCCCGGCCCACCCGGATGAACGCCCCCATCAGCCGCGACAACGCCGCTCACTATGTGTGGGGGACCGGTTGCGACGGATGGCACCTGGTGCGAAGCCGGAACCTCAGCGTGATCCAGGAGCGGATGCCACCCGGAACGAGTGAGATCCGCCACCGCCACGAGCGGGCCCGGCAGTTCTTCTACGTGCTGTCCGGAGTGCTGACGATCGAATGCGACGACCGATCCCACCGCCTCGAGGCCGGGAACGGTCTCGAGGTGCGGCCCGGCACGTGGCACCAGGCGCGGAATGAATCAGGCAGTGAGGTCGACTTCCTGGTGATCTCGCAGCCGCCGAGCCATGGGGATCGCAGAGAGCACTGACTCGCCGATTCAACCGGCTCGCGCCGCGCCGTTCCGGTAACACATCTCCTGGTCGAGGCACGCCTGGCACGAGCGGCCCAGCGTGTCGAACCCGAGCAACTCGACCGAGGGCGTGAGATGGTCGGGTTGCGCCGGCTCGCGCTGCAGCAGCGCCGTGCTCAGATACTTCTTGTTGTCGTCGGGGAACACCGTGACGACCACCGCACGGTCCCCGAGCTCCTCCTGCACCGCGAGAGCGCCGAGAAAGTTCGCGCCCGAGGATATGCCCACCCCAAGCCCCAGGTGTGCGGCGAGCGCCTGGGCCATGAGAATGGCGTCACCGTCCGACACGGCCACGATGCGGTCGAGCTCCGCCAGGTTCACGACCGCCGGGATGAACTCGTCCGAAATCCCCTGGATCCGATGCTGACCCACCTTGTGGCCGGTGGAGAGCGTAGGTGATTCGGCCGGTTCGATCGGATGGATACGGATCTCGTGACGACGGGCGCGCAAGTAGCGCCCCACGCCCATGACGGTGCCGCCTGTTCCCACGCCGGCCACGAATGCATCCGGCGTGAGGCCCGTCGCTTCGAGCTGCCACCAAATTTCCGGACCCGTGGTCCGCTCGTGCGCCTCGACATTGGCCGTGTTCTCGAACTGCCGCGGCAGGAAGACGTTCGAGTTCATCACCGCGAGACGCTCCACCAGCTCGATGCTCCCACGGAACCCGCCATCCTCCCGGCTGACCGGAATGACGGATGCGCCGAGTGAGCGGATCAACTCCACCCGCTCGCGACTCATCCAATCGGGCATGGAGATCGTGACGGGGTGGCCGAGCGCGCGGCCCAGGGCGGCGAACGCGATGCCGGTGTTGCCGCTGGTAGCCTCGGCGATCATGTCGCCCGGTCGCAGCGCGCCGCTGGCGTAGGCGGACGCCAGGATGTGCAATGCCATCCGGTCCTTGATGCTGCCCGTGAGATTCAGCTGCTCCGATTTCGCGTAGATGGTGCGCTCGCGGCCGCGGAAGCGGCAGCGAATCGCGAGCAACGGCGTGTTCCCGATGGACCGGGCCAGCCCGCGCAACAGCACCATGCAGCAGATTGGCCGGGACTCGATGAACCGCGAATGAAGTCCGAGTGAAGGGGAGATGTGGAGTCAGCGAACTCGTGTAGTATCCAGGGCATGCGTACTCCACCCTTGCCCATTGTGATCCAACTCCTCGTGGCGACCGCCGTCCGCGCCCAGGCGCCCCAGACCCCGACCCCGTCCATCGCCGAGAAGACCGCCGGCATGCGGCAGCTGGACGGTTACTTCCCGCTCTACTGGGACGAGAAGGCCGGTCACCTCTGGATGGAGGTCGCCCGGCTGGACAGCGAAGTGCTCTGGGTGAGCGGCCTCGCCGCCGGCCTCGGCTCGAACGATATCGGGCTCGACCGCGGACAGATCCAGGACGAGCGGATCGTGCGGTTCCACCGGGTCGGTCCCAAGGTGCTGCTCGAGCAACCGAACTACACCTTCCGCGCGAGCTCCACCAATCCCGCCGAAGTGCGCGCCGTGCGCGATGCGTTCGCACCGTCGGTGCTGTGGGGCTTCACCGTCGCCGCGGAATCGGACGGCCACGTGCTCGTCGACCTGACGGACTTCCTCGTGCGCGACGTGACCGGCATGGGCCCACGGTTGAAGCCCGGGGAATACCGGCTGGACTCGAGCCGCAGCGCCTTCAGCATTACCGAGACGGAGAACTTCTCCAAGAACACCGAGATCGAGGTCGAGCTGACGTTCGTGCGGCAGCCGGGGGAGGCGCGCGCCCCGGACCCATTCTTTCAGGGCGTGGGCGACGTCGCCGCCTCGCCCGAGGCCGCGACGCTCCGGGCCCACCATTCGTTCGTGGAGCTGCCCGGTCCGGGATACGAGCCGCGCGTGTACGATGCCCGCTCGTCGTTCTTCCCGATGACCTACTACGATTACTCCGCGCCCCTCTCCAACCAGATGGGGATGGTTAAGCGCTTCATCACGCGGCACCGGCTGAAGAAGAAGGATCCGAGGGCGAAGATCAGCGACCCGGTGACGCCGATCGTCTACTATCTCGACCCCGGCACCCCCGAGCCGATCCGATCGGCGCTGCTCGAGGGCGCGCGCTGGTGGAACCAGGCGTTCGAGGCCGCGGGCTACCGCAACGCCTTCCAGGTGCTGCTCCGGCCCGACAGCATCAACCCTCTCGACATCCGCTACAACGTGATCAACTGGGTGCACCGCTCGACCCGGGGCTGGAGCTACGGCGGCGGAGTAACCGACCCCAGAACCGGCGAGATCATCAAAGGCGTCGTGACGCTGGGATCACTGCGGGTGCGCCAGGACTACCTCATCGCCGAGGGGCTGCTGGCGCCGTACGCGAGGGGGGATGAGACGCCGCCCGAGCTCGCGCAGTGGGCGCTCGCACGGCTGCGGCAACTGGCCGCGCACGAGGTGGGGCACACACTGGGGCTCGCTCACAACTACTACGACAGCCGCCTCGGCCGGATCTCGGTGATGGACTATCCGGCGCCGCTCGTCACGCTGAAGCCCGATGGGTCGCTCGATTACTCGAAGGTGTACGACGTTGGAATCGGCGCCTGGGACAAGGTGGCGATCACCTGGGGATATCAGGACTTCCCGTCCCGGACGAACGAGGAGCAGGCGCTTCAGAAGATCCTCGACGATGCCTGGCAGAAGGACCTCATCTTCCTCACGAATCAGGACATCTCCGCCACTCCCAAGGCCGACCAATGGTCGAACGGAACGGATCCCGTGGGACAGCTCAACCTCGAGATGGACGTCCGGCGCCGGGCACTCGACCGGTTCGGGGAAAACGCCATCGCCCGGGGGATGCCCATCGCGGAAATGGAGGAGGCACTGGTGCCGCTCTACCTGCACCACCGCTATCAGGTAGAGGCGAGCGCCACGGCGCTCGGCGGCCAGGACTTCATCTATGCCATGCGCGGCGACGGCCGGACTCCGACATCTCCGGTCTCCGCCGCCCTGCAGCGGGCGACGCTCCGCGCCCTCGATCGCACCCTCGCGCCGGCCGAGCTCGCGATCCCCGACGGTGTCGTGAAAACCCTGCCGCCGCGCCCTCAGGGCTACGACGCGACGCACGAGTTGTTTCCGCGCTACACCGGCGTCACCTTCGACGCGATCACGCCGGCCGTCGTCGCGGCTCGGGTGACCGTGGATGCCCTGCTCGACAACGAACGGGCGGCTCGGCTCGTCGAGCAGCACGCCCTCGATCCCGCTCTTCCCGGTCTCGAGGAGGTGATCGATTCACTCTTCTCCGCGACCTTCGGGGCTCACCCGGCCAACGCGTATCAGGCTGAGATCGCCCGCGCCACCGAGCGCGTCGTAGTCGAGGGCGTCATGCGACTCGCGGCCTCCGCGTCGATGCCTCAGGTGAGGGCCGTCGCGTCGCTCGCGCTCACTCACAAGGGGACCGAGCTGGAGGGCCTTGGGGCGGGCGACGACGCGGCCACGGCGGCCGCCACGCTCCTCGCACGAGACATCCGCCGCTTTCTCGAGCGCCCCTACGCGCCACAGACGGAGCCCGCCATCCCCGAGGTTCCCCCGGGCGCCCCGATCGGTGAGCCTGACGAGCAACCCTTCTTCCCTTGAACGAGGTGACGCCCGAGTTATTGCGGTGACTCCGCAACCCGAGTTGGGACGGCACGATCGCTGAGCGTGCCGTCCCCGAGCTGTCCCGAGGCGTTCGCTCCCCAACAGTAAATCGATCCATCAGTCGTGACGCCGCACGTGTAGGCGGCTCCGGCGCTGAGAGACACGAACTTGAGGCCGCCGCTCACCATCGCGGCTGATGAGCTGCTTCCTCCGGTGGTGCCCCGGCCGAGTTGGCCGTTGGAGTTCGAGCCCCAGCACCAGGCGTCTCCGGTAGCGGTGAGGGCGCAGGTATGTGCACCGCCGGCCGCCAGCGAGACCACTTGCGCCGCAAGCGGTGCATTGGTCGGAAAAACGGCATCTCCCGCGACGGCGGACCCGAGCTGGCCACTGGCGTTCGAGCCCCAGCAGAGCACCCCGGGTGCGTAGAGCGCGCAAGTGTGACCGCCGCCGAGGCTAAGTCCCGACGTCGGGTAGCCATCCCCTCCGGGGTTCGCGGGATCGCCACCGACGATCACGAAGCCTTTCGGCTCCCAGGGGGGAAGCGGGTCGTTGCCAATCGTCCCGTCACCCAGCTGGGCCTGGTCGTTGATGCCCATGCACTCGACCCACCAGATGTCGTCGGTTCTGGTGCAGAGATGGGCCGCACCGGCCGCGACCTCGGTGATATTGGCGTTGAGCGAGAGTCCCGGCGTCAGGTCGGGCGCCGTGGCGGCTGAATCAGCGAAGAACACCCCTCTCCCGTCGGCATCCTGGGTTCCCCAGCACCGCACTTTGCGGCTGGTGAAACTCCCGGAGCCGCTGGTGACGTTCACGATGCAGGTAAACGTGCCTCCGACGATCAGCTGATCAATGTGGACACTCCCGGTTCCCAGCACACCGCCGCTGACGATCGATACCGGGAATTCGGAGGACGGGAACAGGGATGGAGTCGAGCAACCGGAGCCCATACCCGGCGGTAGGCATTGTCCGTCGCCCAGCTGGCCCCGGTCCCTCGATCCCCAGCAGAGCAATTCCAGAGCGCCTTCTCTCCCGCACGTGTGGGATTGCCCCACCTTGAGCTCCGTGAACTTGTGAGAGGTGTCGATTCGGCGCGGCTGGGATGCCTGGGGGAGTGCCGACGACGTGAAGCCGAGACCGAGCTTGCCGTCGACGTTACTGCCCCAGCAGTAGCCGGTTCCATCCAGCGCCGTGATCGCACAGGTGTGGTCCGTCCCGGCGCTCACCGCACTCCACTTTTCGACCACTTGGAGCGGCGCGCGATGCTCGGTGACCTGGAATGGCGCCGCCCCCACGGTGGCTACCAACTCACCGCCTCCCCGGCTCTTGGCCACTACGGCGCCTGTCGAGTCGACCGTAAACGCCGCCTCGTTGGTGGAGCTCCATTGTACTTTGACTCCCGTCCTGGTGCGTCCCAGCGCATCCTGCACCTTGACCGCGAACGTGGCCGTGTCGGTGAGCACGATCAACGGCGACCACGCTGGTTGCTCGATGATCTGGAGTGGGAGCACCCGGACGGGCAGCTGGAACGTGGAGCGGCCGAGCTGGT
Source organism: Gemmatimonadales bacterium (assembly GCA_033853695.1). GTDB lineage: Bacteria > Gemmatimonadota > Gemmatimonadetes > Gemmatimonadales > GWC2-71-9 > DASTHG01. The sequence goes on from JAWOLH010000038.1 coordinate 48,997, forward strand.
TCTGGACCGTCGCTATCACCTGCGCCGTGCCGCTGATCCGCCCGGTGATCTCGGCGCGGGTGGAATCCGCTGCGAGGGAGGAGACGCCGAGCACTGAAGCGTCGCTCGAGCTCCACGTCACGGTGGCGCCGGTCAGGAAGCTCGGATCGACTTGCAGGACGAGGCCGATCGTGTCGACGTCGCCGACCGAGAGCAGCGAGTCGGCGCCCCGTTGCCGTACGACCACCGGCGTCCGCAGCTCCACCGGGTCGAAGCCGGTCTGCGTGACGCGCACCACGATCGTGGCTGTTCCAGTGCGCCGGCTATCGACGAAGGCGTGCAGGGGGCTCGCTCCGCTACTCGTCACCGTCACGACCGAGGAATCGGAGGACCCCCAGTCCAGGTTGACGCCCGTGAGCGCTTGCTGGTGCGGCCCCGTCACGGTCACCGCGAGCGACGCGATCTCGGCGACCGCCAGGGTATCCGGCCAGGCCGCGCCCTTGGCCAGGGTCACGGTGATCGCCCCGGTGGGCTCCAGCTCGTTCGTACAGGTGGTGAGGAGCGCGGCGAGAAAGAGGGGCAAGAGTGAAGCGGTGGCTCGAAGATTAGAACGCATACTGGACCCCGGCGCCGGCAAACGCAGTGGGAATCGACCGCAACTGTGAATCGGTACGGAAATTCCAGTGACCCGCGACGCCTGTGAGGGCGATGTGGGGGGCGATCAGAAACGACAAGTCCGCGCCGAATCCGACCCCGATCACGTCGTTGGTCAGGGCCTGCCACACCGGCACCTTCACCGAGTCGGCCCCGGATTGCACGAAGTAGCTCCCGGCCTCGAAGCGGCCCTTCACCCGGGCGACGCCGACCTCTCCGAACGGCGCGATCCCGAAGCGTCCGGCCCGGAGCGAAACACTCGTCCCCACCATTCCGCCGGTGACCTGCAGATCCTCGGGTGCGAGTCGCAGCGCCGTCACGTGCCAGCCGATGCGCTGCTGGCCCCGGAAGAACAAGGCGAATCGCCCGCTCGGCAACCGGCCGGATTGGGTCACGCCGCCTGTCGTCGGAGCTAGCCCGACGAGACTCAGACTGCTGCGGTACCCGGCGCGGGGGATGCTCGTGGGACGCAGCAGGACGGTGTAGCCCCACTTCCGGAGCCGATCCGTCACCGCTGCGATGCCGACCGCGACGCCGTCCTGGCTGTTCTTCTCGGTCACGAGGCCCACGACTTCCCATTGCTGGTTGAAGAGTGCCCCGCCGGAACTTCCCGGGCTCACGAAGAACGACTCGAAGCGCACCCGGCGCGAGCTCGCGCTGATCACGCGGTCGCCGCTCACCGGAGGATCCCAGCAGACCCGCTCGGGACAGCCCACCGGCACGACGAACGACCCGGTCTCGAGCTCCGCGGGGTCTCCCGCACGGTCGAAGGCGAATGGGTAGGTGGCGCCGCGCGCTGGTGCGACGCCCAGAACCGCGAGGTCCAGGTCCCGGTCCACCTGTTCCACCTTCGCATCGACCGTGTCATTGCGCGCGAACTGGAAGACCACTCTGATCCTGGCGCCCTGCTGGGCGGTGCGGACCACGTGTGCCGCGGTCGCGATGATGATGCGATCGGAGGCCGCGACCACGATCCCGGCCCCGACCTCCTCTTCATCGCCGCCGGTGGCGACCACTTGGACCACCAGGTTCTTCGCTTCCAGCGGCATGCGCGACAGGCGTTGCGCTGCGAGCGGGCCGGTCAGGGTGGAAACGAGGAGCGTGAGACCGACAGCGACTCTCATCGTGTGCCTTTCCTCCAATAGAGGGCGACCAGCACGAGCAGTGCCGCGTACACGGCGCCGGCGGCGGCAGCCGCAATGGTGTGATCCGACCAGAAGACCTGGAGCAGGCTCGGGAATTTGCCGAGTGATGCCGGGAGCGAGTCGACGGTGCCCTCGAGCGTGAGGGCCACGCTCTGGGAGTCGACCGCGATGTCCCGGATCGAGCCCCGGAAGCCGTGCAGCGGCAGCTCTTCCCCCTTCCCCAGTATGTGGGGAGCCCGGGCGCCGTTCGTGAGCGCGAAGCTGCCACTGTCGATCGTGGAGACCCGCGTGTCCGAGTCTTGTTCTTCGTCGTTGCGGTAACGGTTGATGTCCTCGAAGCTCACCCCGACGATGTCGAGCGGCACGAGGGGATGTGCAACGGCGATGCCGGGGAAGCCGAGCTCGAAATCGAGCGGCCCATGCGTCGCCGCGAGCTGGATTTGGTCGATGTGGAACGGGATGGTGTCGACCGGTTGGTCCGCCATGTTGACGCTCATCCGCCCATTCACCGAGACGGGGATAGAGGGCAACGAGTCCCCGATCGTCAGCTGCACAACGCCCGCGGAGCCGGCCGGCTTGAGCGCGATCAGGCTGCCCGCGGGGAGCCGGATCGGGTCGATGCTGATGGTGCCACTGTCGGGGCGGACCGCCTTGAGGTACAGGGTCGGCGTCGAGACGGTTCGGGTCGGCTGCTTCCCCACCGCGGGAAGCGAGACGTCCTGGAGCCCGGAGAGCCCGAGCGACGAGAGGGTGAGGGCCTTGTCCCACGGCGCCACCGGACTCCCGAGCCGAAGCCACACTCCGTCGGCGCGCAGGTGCGCCTGGACGGGGGCCCGCGCCACTCGCGTGGAACCTTTCCAGAACACGGCCGCAGCCAGGGCCAGGAGCAGGACGAGGTTCGCCGCGGCAAGGAGCGTTCGGGTTCCCGGCATCGTCCGTCTGGGCGCTGCGCGGCCACGTCCCTCGAGCGCCTCGAGGAAATCTTCGACGTGCTGAAACCGTTCGGCGGGTTTCTTCGCCATCGCCTGGCGCAGCGCGGCCGAGATCCGCGGCGGGATGTCGGGTCGCACCGTCCGCGCCTCTGGTACCGGAGTGGTCAGGTGCTGGTTCAGCACGGCGTAAATCGAATCACCGGTGAACGGGAGCTGACCGGTGAACAACTGATAGGCGAGGACGCCGAGCGAGTAGATGTCGGAGCGGGAATCGACCGATGGATCAGCGGTGGCCTGCTCCGGGCTCATGTAGAGCGGCGTTCCCATCACCATCCCGGTGGCTGTGAGTCCGACGGCGCCGGCCCCGCCCCCCGTCTGCCCGGATTTCGCGATGCCGAAATCCATCAGCAGCGGGAGCCGCTTCGGTCCCTCGAGCATGATGTTGTCGGGCTTGATGTCGCGGTGAACAAGCCCTACGGCATGCGCGGCGCTGAGCGCGCCGCCCACCGCCTGGAGGATTTGCTCGGCCTCCCCGAGAGAGAGTCGTCCGTGCTCGCGGAGATACTCGGTGAGCGTGACCCCAGAGACGAACGGCATCACGAGGAAGATCAGGTCATCGTTGTCGCCGATCGAGTAGACGGGCACGATGTTGGGGTGGCGGAGCGCCGCAAGTGCCTGCGCCTCCCGCTCGAACCGCTCCACGAACCCCTGCGTGGACACGAGCTCCCGGCGCAGCAGCTTGACGGCGACGTCGCGGCGGAGGCGCACATCGCGGGCGCGGTACACCACGCCGAAGCCTCCCTCGCCGAGCCTGGCGCCGAGCTCGAAACCGGCGCCGAGCGCGGCCTGCAACCGGTCGCGCAGCGGGTCGGACTCGGGTCTCTCCCCCTGTCCCCCTCTCCCTGTCGGGAGAGGGGGAACGAGTGCGTCGCCGATGAGAGACGTGGGTAAATCAGCCCCGCAGTGCGGGCAGACGGCCGACTCGGCGGGGATCGGGCGGCGGCACGAGGTGCATTCCCTCGTCACTTGGGACATTCAGCCGTCGTCGGTATGAGCAGCAGGTACTCGTGCGAGTAGTTCCCGCGGGGGCTCAAGGAGGCGGAGACCTTCAGCGAGTACAGTCCCGGCTGGGCGAGATCGGAGCGCTTCAGAGAGACGAGGATCGGGCTTCCGGCGGGATAGAACCCGCGGTTCAGCGCCTCGTCGTTCTTGATTACGCGGATCTCGGCGCCGGTCGAGTCCAGCAGGGAGAGACTCACCAGGACCTCGGTGAGCCGGGTTTCGGTCGAGAACGCGAGCTGCAGCGAGCCGCAGGGCGTGGGCGCGCCCTTCTGGGTGATCGCCAGCGGCAGATAGGCGACCCGCCTCCGTCCGCCGAGCGTGATCCTGGTCCAGCCGAGGACGCCGAGGTCACCCTTCGCGAGCCGTTCGGAGCTCAGGATGCGGTTGGGCCAGTGGTACAGCGAGTCGCGCGGCGCAGCGCGCGTGTCCATCCGGTAGTAGCGACCGGCCTTGATCGTCTCGGCGCGGATCTGAACGCCGGAGTCGGTCCGAGCATCCCAGTGGATGATGAGGGGATCGTCCGAGTTGAGATCGTACTGCTCGAAGGTTCCGGTGAACGAGGAGAGAAACATGGTAGTCCCGGCCACCTGGCGCGCATACACACCTTCGCACCGATCGCCACGCGCCTGGTAGCCGTTCACCGGAGCCGCCAGCTGCACGAGACCTGAATCGCAGGCGGGCCGGGCGGGGGTTCCCTGGCCCACGAGCGGTGACGCGGCCACAACCAGCCAGCCCCCGATGACGCTTGTGCGTCGGAGAAGCACTCCGCCTACTCCTTACATGGTTTGCTGGGGCGTAGAGATGGCTCGACATACTGCGCCCAAAAACGGCGCTTGGCTAGGGCCTCACCCCGCGGCGCGGGTTACGGCCCTAACGTCGGCTCCCGAGGCCGACCCCGACGCGCAGCAGCAGCAAGTTCACCGGAGTCTCGTTCGGCGTGAAGGAGATCGAGCCGTCGGGTTGCTCCTGGATGCTCCCCTCGTGGAGGTAACGGACGGTCGCGTTGTGCTGGTACCGCACCGAAACGTCGAGGGAGATCGGTTGGTGGCTCGAGAGGGAGATGTACATCCCGGCGTATCCGCCAAACGCGAAGGTGAAGTCGTCGAAGTTGGTCGTGCTGGCGAACGGTTGTCCAAAGTCGCTCGACCCACTCGCCGCGGACTCGGTAAAGAAATAGGAGAACCCTGCGCTGCTGCCGATATAGGGCCGCACCGCCTTGCCGGGGAGGGTGATCTGGGGGCCCAGGCCGACGGTGACGATGTTGTTGCTGGTCGTCACGTCGACCAGGATGCGCTGCGTGCTGGATAGCAGCGGTACCGTGTTGGTCTCACTCCCGTAGAGGACGTACGTCATGTCGAGACGCAACCCCACGACATCGCGGCCTCCGGACAGATTGAACAGCACCGACCCGTCGAGCTGGCCTCCGACGCCCACGAAGTTGGCGAAATCTCCTCGCGGGATTGCCGCCCCGAGACCCACCGTGAATCGCGGTGCGCCCGCGGAAAGCGCCCTCGCCTCGTCTTGCGCCAGAAGGGTGGTCCCGCATATCCAGAGCGCGATCAAAACTGAAGCGATTCTCACGTACGACTCCCGATGGCTACATCAGGAACGAAACCCCCGGGATATGAGGCGGTGGTGAAACGAGCGGCAAGAGAGCCTAGTGGGAGGGGTGACCCATCATCATCATGGCGTCGCCGGCACCCGCCAGAATCGTCTGCTTCAGATCCTGCCGGTAGAGGGAATCGGCGGCATCCACCGCCGGCCACTGGACACCGCCATCGGGGATGAACAGCCCGGCCACCGCGCCCATCCCGCCGTTGGTGATTACATCGCCCGTCGGATTTTCGTACGTCGCTTCCAGCCGATAGCGATGACCGGGGACGATGTGTATGCCAAGCCGCCACCACCGGTAGAAGCGCGCCACGGGCAACGACAGCACGTGTCCGGCCGCATCCCGCTCCGGCATCCCGTACCACAGCAGCTCTCCGGTGTTCAAATCGGTGAGCGTGAGGGACACTCCATAGTCGTGCAGATGTCCGCCGAGACCGAGGATCGTTCCAGCTACGGCGGGACTCGCTTCCCAGGAGCGCACCGTGCGACCGGGGGCCAGGTCGAACGCCTTGCTCCCGGTCGGAGGGTGACCAAGCGGGTACTGCACGTCCATCGACCATGGATAGGCGCGGAACACGGGCCAGAGGCCGCCGCCCGGCATGTAGCGGAGCACGAGCCGCACTCGAACACCACGGAATGGTGTCGGAGCGTCGTTCGCGAGCATCGCCCCCGCGATGAGACGCTGCCCGCGCACCAGCGGCAGGCCGAACAGTAACCGTGGAATGGCGATGGAGGGTGTCTCTTTACTGGCGGCCATGAGGTGCAGCGAAATGGGCAGAAACAGCTCGCGATGGCCGGGATCGGTGAGGTTGAAGTGATGCAGCAGATTCTGCGGGAGGGGCCGGTTCGTATCGTCCAGCATTTCCACGCGTGCGCTGTACAACGAAACGCTCGCGGGCACGATGAGTTGGCAGAGGGGCACTTCGATCATCGGGATCGGGGCGTCGCCCGACCGGGCGGGAAGATCCCGCGGCGGGAGCTCGATGACCATCTCCCGGCGCTCGGGATCGATGGACGCGGTCGCCATGGGAAGCTGCGCGATCGCCTCCACGCCCTGGGCACGGACGCTCTGCGCAAGAAGGATCCCGCTCACCAACAGGGTCCGCGTACGCACGAGGCTGCTCCGATGATCTCGGGGACGCGGATAAGCTGCGCCGTGACGCGGATACTATCAAGCCTCAGCCGCTCCCCGCGCTCGCCCGCGTCATCCATCCCGCGAGCTGCTCGCCCACCGGCAGCTCGCGCACTCGCACACCCGTGGCGGCGAAGATGGCATTGGCGACGGCCGCGCCCGCCGGGGGAACTCCCGGCTCCCCGATGCCGCAGGGCAATCCTTCGCTCTCCAGGATCTGCACGTCCACGACACGCGGCGCCGCGCGCATCCGCGTCACGTGATAGTCGTGGTAATTGCTCTGCGCCACGCGCCCGTCGGCGAAGGTGATCTCGCTGTACAGCGTATTGCTCATGCCCATGATGAGCGCGCCCGTCATCTGCGAGCGCGCCCGGTCCGGGTTGGCGACGAAGCCCGCGTCCACCGCGACCGTCGCCCGTGGCACCAGCACGGTGCCGTCGGGCTGGACCTCCACCTCGACCACCACGGCGACGTACGAGAGGAAGCTCCGGTGCATGGCGATGCCCCGTCCTCTGCCGCGCGGCAATGGCGACCCCCAGCCGCTCTTCTCGACGGCGAGCTCGACGACCCGCCGAGCCCGGGCCGTGTCCAGGGGATGATCGGCCCACGTGGCGCCGTAGTTGCTCGCGGGCGGCACGAGGCCGGCGGCGGAGAGGTCCACCGTCCGGTCACGCCCGATGAGGGCGAGCAGGAATGCCGCGGGGTCCTTGCCCGCGACATGGGCCAGCTCGTCCACGAACGATCCGATGGCGAATCCGTTGTGGATGGCGTTCACGCTCCGGTACCACCCGATGCGGGTGTGCGCCACCGCGGGCCCCACCTCGATGCTGATGTTGGGGACGTCGTATGGGACATCGCTCGCCCCGTTGGTGAGCTCGTCGGGCTCCGGACCCGTCACACCAGGCGCGAATGTTGCGCCGATGGCGGGATACGCCGTGCGGTGAGTCCACGCCGTGACCGTGCCTTGCGCGTCCAACCCGGCCTCGAGGCGGTGCGCCGCGACCGTGTGATAGTAGCCGTGCCGCATGTCGTCCTCGCGGGTCCACTGCACGCGTACCGGCGTACCCATCTCGCGGGCGAGCCACGCCGCCTCGCACACGTAGTCGGGCTTGGATTTCCGTCCAAAGCCACCGCCCAGAAGCGTCACGTGCACCGTGACCTTCCCTACGTCGAGCTCGAGGTATCGGGCGATCGTCTTCCGCGCGTCCATCGGCGACTGCGTCGGCGCCCAAGCCTCGACCGCGCCGTCTGCGACACGCGCGACGGCCACCACGGGCTCCATCTGTGCGTGCGCCAGATGAGGCACGTAGTACTCGCCGACGATCCGTCGGCTGGCCGAGGCCAGGGCCTGCGCCGCATCGCCCACGGTGCGGCCCGTGCGTCCGGGTCGGCGCACCGCCTCCTGCAGTGACGCCTTGTAGGCTGCGCTCTCGTAGCCCGCGTTCGCGCCGGGATCCCAGGTGATCTTGAGCGCGTCCCGGCCCCGCATGGCGGCCCACGTGTTCCGGGCGACCACCGCGACACCGCCCAGCGGGAGGAACCCGCCCGGCAGCCGCGCGCCGGGAAGCTGCACGACTCGCTCCACGCCGGGTACCGCCAGCGCCGCGCTGTCGTCCACGGTCAGCACGTTGCCGCCCCACACGGGTGGGCGCGCGATGACCGCGGTCTTCATTCCGGGGAGGACGACGTCCGCTCCGTAGCGCGCCGTCCCCGTGGTGATGGGAACGAGGTCGATGGACGTCATGTGCTTCCCCTGCCAGCGCCGCTCACCGGGCTGCTTGATGCGCACCCGCTCCGGGCCCGGCATGGGCAGCGTGCGGGCGATCGCCACCAGCGTTCCGAAGGCCCGTGTGCGCCCCGTGGGCTTGTGCACCACCACGTGCTGGCGTGCCGTCACCTCGGCCGGGCTCACGCCCCACGCCTTCGCCGCCGCATCCTCGAGCAGCGCCCGCACCGTCGCCCCCGCCCGACGGTACTTCTCGAGGAACTCACCGCGGATGCTCGACGAGCCGTCGGTGTTCTGTGACCCGTACTTTGCTTCGTCGCCGTCGGCCTGCTCCACCCGGCACTTCGCCCAGTCGGCTTCCATCTCGTCGGCGATGATCATGGGCATCGTCGTGCGGATACCCTGGCCCATCTCCGAGCGGTGACACATGAGGGTCACGACCCCGTCCTCACCCACTGCCACGTACGCATGGGGCCACCATGGCTCGGCTCCGGCCGCGTCCCGGGGACCGAGGTCCACGAGCCGGCGAATTCCCATGGGGCCGGCGACGATGACGAGGCCCCCCGCACCGAGCAGCTGCAGGAACCGGCGCCGCGCCGGGTCGCGCGGGGTCTCGAGCTCGCGCGCGCTCATCGGCTGATCCCCGCCGCCGTCTTGATGGCGGCCCGGATGAAGGGGTAGGTCCCGCAGCGGCAGAGGTTGCCGTTCATGGCCGCGTCGATGTCCTCATCGCTGGGTGCGGGTTTCTGCGCGAGCAACGCCGCCGCCCGCATGATCTGGCCCGCCTGGCAGAACCCGCACTGCGGCACCTCGATCTTCCGCCACGCCAGCTGGAGCGGGTGCTCCCCGCGCGGGTGCAGTCCTTCGATCGTGGTGACCATGGCGCCCTCCAGGTCCTGCATCGGCTGCTGGCACGAGCGCACGGCCTCGCCGTTCAGGTGCACGGTGCACGCGCCGCACTGCGCGAGGCCGCAGCCGTACTTGGTCCCCGAGAGCCCGACCTCGTCGCGGAGGAACCAGAGGAGCGGCATCGTGGGGTCGCCGTCGAACGTGCGGCGGGTGCCGTTGACCGTGAGGGTGATCATGAAGGTGTCATCCTCCTCAGCGCATGACAGATACGATAACCCGCTGATAACGGGTAAGCGGGGGCGTGCCATTGTCGGTCGCCTCGAGGACCAGCTGAATCGTCTGCCCCGCGGTGGCGTCGACTGGCACCTGCATGCTCGTGGCGAGGGCTGTGGGGTTCGAGATTGTGACTTGGCCCGGATAGGTGCCCACCTCCTTCCACTGCCACCACCGCACGGCCACCGCGTTGCCGTCCGGATCGGACGTCATCCCCTCAAGGCGAACGGTCGCGCCCGGACGGGCGGAGATCCGCGAGCTGCCGCGAATCGACACCCTGGGCTCATGGTTGGCGCCGGCGTAGACGGGGGTCACCGACCACAGTAAGCGGGCGGCGAGGCCGTTCTGTGCCGCTGGCGTGAAATTCGGGTCAGGCGACTGGGGCCTTGGGGCGGCCGCGGCCCGCTCCTGGAGTTTGAGCAAATCGTCGTATGAGTGGATCGGCGGAAAGCTCAGGCCGGCGCCTCCAGCCGCCGAGCTGGTCCGGCCATGTCCCGCCCAGCCGCCCGGTGTGTCGTCTTCGTAACCCTGCAGTCCGTTGTCGATCAGATTAAGGAAGGTGAACGTGTCGCCCTCGCCCAGGAATTCGCCCTTCGGGCGGGGCGGCGTCCAGACGATGTAGCCCTTCGCCTTGAGCTCGTCGGAGGTGTATCCCGAGAGTCCGAAGTAGTCGAAGATGTCGCCCTTCACCATCTGCTTCCCGTCGCCCCAGATCCGGTAGAGAGCGCCGAGGGCTCCTCGGGTCGAAATGTTCTGCTTCGTCCAGTCGACGCTGTAGTAGACGGAGTCCTCGGCGCTCACGGTGGCCTGGGCCCCGTAGGCCAGCGGGACGCCGCCCACCCCGGCTGGGAGTGACTTGATGTCGGGCCAGTTGGGATGGATGTAGGTGGCGTAGGTGTCGTCCTGATCCCCGGAGGTCGAGAGGATGGCTTTGCGCGAGACCTTCTGGTACACGGTGGTCCACTGGGGCGTCCCCCTGTACTGCAGCTCGATCGACTTCAGCGCCCGCGCGATCGTGCTCTGTCCACCCCACGCGAGGAGGTAGATGGGGCCCGGCTCGTCGTCCAAGAGTAGCGACTTGATGAGATCTGAGCCTGGGCTGTCCTTCGAGATGTCCCCGTCGAACTCCACGTTGCCCCAGCGGATCTTCGATTTCAGCAGGGCGGGCGTCGGGTAGTTCGGGTCGTGCACCCGGAGGTTCGGGTACACCTGCTCGTAGGTCGCCACGGCATCGTCGATGTGGTGCTCGTCGGGGTTCCAGCGCCAGGACGAGCAGGGGCAGAGGTCGAGCCCCCAGCGGGAGTACTCCCGATTCGGGACGGAAACTTTCCTCCCGGTGCCGTCGCCCTTCCAGTGGAATTGGCTGCTGGCGTAGATGAGCCCTTCGGTCCGGAAGTCGGTGCTATACAGTAGATAGCGGATGAGGGAGTTTGCGTCGTCGAGCTCGGCATCGGTGGTGACGACGACTCGAGGCTTCTGGGCGACCAGTGCTCCCGCCGTGCAGCACAGTAGTCCAACCACGGAGACAATGTCTCGACGCCAGACCATGATAGCAGTATGCTAGCCGACCGCAGCGACCGCAATTCTCTAATTCGTCTCTCGGAGATGGGAGTGAGCATCTATGTGTGGTATTGTCGCCATGTTCTCACGGCGGGGCCCCGTCTCCCGCTCCGCGCTGGAACGAGCCACCCAGGCACTCTATCATCGAGGGCCCGACGGCCAGCGGGTCTGGATCTCGCCCGAGGGCCACGTGGGCCTGGGGCATGCGCGGCTCAGCATCATCGATCTCGCGGGCGGACAGCAGCCGATCGCCAGCGAGGACGATCGCACCCATCTGATCGTCAACGGCGAGTTTTACGGCTACGAGGCCATACAGCGCCGGCTCGAGACACAAGGGCACCGGCTCCGCACCCGGAGTGACAGCGAGATCGCTCTTCATCTATATGAAGATGTAGGGGCGCACTGCCTGCACGACCTCCGCGGCGAGTTCGCCCTGATACTGTGGGATTCAGCGCACCAGACCCTCTTCGCTGCCCGCGACCGGTTTGGGATCAAGCCGCTGTTCTTCGCCGAGCATGACGGCATCCTTTATCTGGCCTCGGAAGTGAAGGCGTTGTTCGCCGCCGGAGTCCCGGCGCGCTGGGATGCGGAATCGGTATTCCGCGGCGTGGATGTCAGCGGCAGTCCCCACCGGACGCTGTTTCACGGCATCCGCCAGGTGCCGCCCGGCCACTACCTCATCGCCACCGAAGGGCACCTGCAGCTCGGCACCTACTGGGACTTCAACTACCCCCACGCCGAGCGAGTCCGGCCCACGAAGAGCGACTCGGAATACGTGGAAGAATTCCGCACCGCCCTGGACGAGGCGGTGCGGTTGCGGCTGCGGGCCGATGTGCCGGTCGGCTGTTACCTGAGCGGCGGTCTCGACAGCTGCGCGGTGCTGGGTCTCGCTTCGCGGCATCACCCCGAGCCGATTCACGCTTTCACCCTGAGCTTCGACAGAGCCGAATACGACGAACGTGCGATCGCACAGGAGATGGCGGCGCACTGTGGGGCGAAGTTCTACCCGATCCCAATCAAGCAGGACGACCTGGCCGATCACTTCATGGATGCCACCGCGCAGACCGAAACCTTCTGCTTGAACGCCCACGGTGTGGCCAAGTACCTGCTGAGCCGCGCGGTGAGGGATGCCGGGTACAAGGTCGTCCTGACGGGCGAGGGATCGGACGAAATCCTGGGCGGCTACGCTCATTTTCGCCGCGACATGCTGCTCTACAACACGGAAGGCCAGGACCCCGGGGCGATCCCCGGGATGCTGGCGGACCTCGAAGCGGCGAACCCCGTGTCGCGCGGCCTGCTGCTTGCCGACGGTGAGAGTGCGCCGATGGACAGCGTACGCCGCATCCTCGGTACGGTGCCGTCGTGGTTCGAAGTCTTTTCCGCGCGGGCGCTCAAGATGTACGAGTTCGTTTCACCGACGATGCGGGAGCGGTTCGCTAGCCAGGAACCCTACCGTCAACTCCTGAACAGCCTCGACGTCCGCGGTCAGCTCGTGGGGCGGGATGCGGTGAACCAGGCGCTCTATCTTTGGTCCAAAACCGCGCTGCCGGGATACATCCTCTGCGTGCTGGGCGACCGGATGGAGATGGCGCATTCAATCGAGGGGCGTGTGCCGTTCCTCGATCACCACCTCGTCGAAGTGCTGACCTCGCTCCCCGTGGCGCTGAAGATCCGCGGCATGACGGAGAAGTTCGTGCTGCGCGAGACCGCTAGGCCCGTGATCACCGACACGGTGTACCGCCGGCAGAAGCACCCGTTCTTGAGTCCGCCCGCCACGCTGCACCCCGGTGAGCGACTGCATACGCTGCTGCAGGATACGCTGCGCGGCCGCACGCTCGAGGCCATGCCCTTCTTCGACCGCCACGCCGTGATCGCGTTGCTCGATCGGCTGCCGGAGATGGACCAGGGTGCGCGGGTTTCCTACGATCAGATCCTGATGGTGATTCTCAGCGCCTGCGCCCTCCAGGAGCGGTATCGGCTCGCGGCGTAGGGGTGACCGGGGCCACGCTCACCGCGCGGCCGTGCCCCCGGCCTCCGCGACTTTGCGCCGCAGCTCCGTGATCCAGTTGGGGGACACGACCAGCTGATAGTCGTTCTGGTCAGGCACGATTGTGAGAATCCGGGAGCCGTCCCCGCTGACCTGGTAGCCCGGGATGAAATAAGTGTTCGCGAACGCCGACGTGCGGAGATTCGCGATGACCGTATCGCGTCCCAACAGCGCGAGCGATGGCGTCGTCGTGATCCGAGCCGCGAGCAGGGCGGTCCCCGAGACGTAATAGAGGCGGTGACCGTCGCGTGACCACGTTGGCTGCTCTCCGCCCGCCACCGAGACCTGCATCTTGGACGAAGGATCGGGAAACGACCGGACGTAGACTTCGTCCTGGCCCGATTCGTCGGTGACGAGCGCGACCCACTTGCCGTCGGGCGAGAACTGCGAGGCGTGCACGTTGGCGGCGGGGGCCAGATAGGTGTGGACCGCGCCGGCGCTGTCGCGGTTGGCCCGCGCCGCCTCCCAGAAGTTATGCGGGCTCACGGCGAGCAGCAGCGACTTCCCGTTCGACGCCATCGTCGCCGCGACCATGGCGTACGGCACCTCGACGAGCCGCTCGGCGGGAACGCCGCCCGACGCAACCTGGAGCAGGGCGTCCACCCCGCTCTGCGCCGCCGCGGTGTAGAGCACGCGCGAGCCGTCGGGACTCCACTCCACCGACGTCACGGTATTGATCGTCGTGAGCCGCGACATCGTCCCCGGGCCGATGTCGTAGATCCAGATGTCGCTCTGATGATTCTCGCTCAGGATGACGGCGATGCGACGCTCGTCCGGGGACAGGCGGGCCGCGGCATACTCGGCCGGAGCCGACGTGATCAGCTCGATGCGGCCGTTGCGCGTCACCCACCCAAGGCGCCCGCGGCTGCCGCCGAGCGATGTCACCATGGCGCCGCTCTGGGAGACGTAGATCTCGGAGTTCCCGTTCAAGCCGGAGACCACGCCGATCGGATCGTGCACGGGGATCGGTGAGCCGCGCACCCGCTTCCCGCCCTCGTCCAACCCCGCTGCCATCACCGAGCCGTCGGCTTTGACGTACACCAGCATCCCGTCGAGCACCGCGAGTGGCCGGATCCCCTCGATCCCGAGCCGCGCGTACTTCCCATCGCTGAGCGACGCGACGGCGAGCTGAGCGCTCGCCAGGCTCCCCGACCAGATGGTGAACACGACGGCCTTGCCGTCGGGGGTGGCGATCGGCCAGAGGTGATTGCGCTCGCCCCGGCTCGTGTCGGCATGGGTGAGCGCCACCGCCGTGCCGCCCGCGGCGCTGACCCACGACAGTCCGGAGAAGCTGCCTTGCGACCCGAGAACGATTTCGTTCCCGGGGGTCCATGTCCCGCCGTTCGCGCCGCCCGCGTCCGTAATGCTCACCGGAGCGCTGCCGTCGAGGCGGACCTTCCGCTCCTTGCCGGCCATCTCGAAGGCGAGCCATTGCCCGTCGGGGGAGAAATACGGCTGATAAGCGGTGGCGGTTCCCGGAATCAGCCGCGGCACGAGCTCATCGGTGCGGAGCGCGTACAGCGATGGCTGCTCGCCCTTCCGGGCCACGGAGTACACGACCGTACCGCCGTCCGGTGAGATGGCGGCCGGCCAGGGGAAATCGCCGACCGGTTTGGTGCTGTCGGTGGTCGTGAGGACGAACCGGATCGGCGGAACGACGGCGGCGGGCTTTTTCGTGGCGATGAGCCCGGCCACGAGGGCGAGGCAGGCGAGGACGAGCGCGCCGAGTCCGATGAAGACAGGATCGCGCAGGCGCGCCCGGGCGGCCGCGGGTGCCGCGGCGGCCATGACGGTCGTCGAGGTAAAACGCCGGTCCCCCAATGCCGCGGCGAACTCCCCCGCCGAGGCAAAACGATCGGCGGGGAGCTTCTCCAGCGCGGTGAGCACCGCCTGCTCGACGTTGGGCGGCACGGTATGCCGCTGCGCGATGATCGAGCGGGGCCGCTCCGTCACGACCTTGGCGACGATCGCTTGCGCCGTCGACCCGCTGAACGGCGGATCCCCGGTGAGCATCTCGTAGGCGACGCACCCCAGGGCGTAGATGTCCGATGCCGCGGTGATCTCCCGCTCGCCCATCGCCTGCTCGGGGCTCATGTACTGCGGCGTCCCGAGCGACATCCCGGTCTCGGTCATGCGCGTGCCGGCGCTCGAGGCGGCCAGCGCGATGCCGAAATCGGCGACCAGTGCCGAGCCGTCGTGCAGCAGGATGTTCTCGGGCTTGATGTCGCGGTGGATCACGCCGTGGCGATGCGCGTAGTCCAGGGCGTTGGCGACCTCCGTGGTGAGGCGGACCGCGTCCGCCACCGGCAGCTGCTTCTCGCGCTGCAGCCGCACGCGCAACGACTCGCCCTCGACGTACGGCATGACGTAGTACGCCGTCCCGTCGACCTCGCCGGAATCGATGAGCCCGAGGATGTGGGGGTGCTGGAGGTGCGCGATCGTCTTGATCTCGCGTACGAACCGCTCGGCGCCGATGACAGCGGCGAGCTCGGGACGGACCACCTTGATCGCGACGTCACGGTCGTGGCGCAGGTCCCTGGCGAGATACACCATCGCCATTCCGCCCTGCCCGAGCTCGCGCTCGATGCGGTAGCGGTCGGCGAGGGCTGCGCTGAGGCGGTTGGGGTCGGAGGTCATTGTTCAATCTTAGGACGGGTGCGCGGTCCCGCCAGTCACGGGACTCCTTCATGAAGCTGAGCACGTGGCTGCGACCGGATCCGCCACGGCTGGCAACCAGCCGTGTTTGCGGGTAGCATTCACGCCGCAAAGTTTCCGTCGATTGCCGGAGAGTTTCGTTGACTGAGCTGCTGGAACGCGTGACGGCAGAGCTCGCGGGTCGTTACAAGGTCCTGCGGGAACTGGCGCAGGGTGGGATGGCGAAAGTCTTCCTGGCCCACGACTTGAAGTATGAGCGCGAGGTGGCCATCAAGGTGGTGCGCCCCGACCTCGCCTCCGAGGTCGGACCGAGCCGGTTTCTGAGAGAGATCCAGATCGCCGCCCGCCTCCACCACCCGCACATCCTGCCGTTTTACGATTCGGATCAGGTTGACGGCCTGGTCTACTATGTCATGCCCTACATCAAGGGCGAGTCCCTCCGGGAACGCCTCGACCGGGAACGCCAGCTGCCGATCGCCGACGCGCTGCAGATCGCGCGAGAGGTCGCGGATGCGTTGAGCTACGCTCACAGCTGCAACGTGGTGCATCGCGACATCAAGCCGTCGAACATCCTGCTCGAGTCGGGCCACGCGCTGGTGGCGGATTTCGGCATCGCCCGAGGCATCGGGGTGGGGGAGTCCACGACCGCGACCGGGCTGGTCGTCGGGACGCCGGCTTACATGAGCCCGGAGCAGATCGACGGCAGTCAGTACCTCGACGCCCGGAGTGACATCTACAGTCTGGGCTGCGTGCTGTACGAGATGCTGGTGGGCGAGCCCCCCTTCAAGGGGTCGACGGTAACCGCCATCATCGCGAACGTGCTGACCGGTCCGGTTCCGTCGCCCCGCGCCTCACGCGAGCTGGTTCCCGAAGCCGTCGATGCGGCGGTCCGGAAGGCGATGGCCACCCTGCCGGCCGACCGGTTTTCGACGGCCGCCCAGTTCGCCGAAGCCCTGGGCACCCCCGCGACCGTGGCGATCGCGGAGGGAGCGGCATCGGCGATGGTCCGGGACGGCGCCACGAAGTCGTCCGGCAACGGGAAGTCGGTGGCGGTTCTGCCATTCGAGAACATGAGCGCCGATCCGGAGAACGAGTACTTCAGCGACGGGATCACGGACGACGTCATCGCGCAGCTTTCGAAAGTCAGCGCGCTCAAGGTGATCTCCCGGACTTCCTCCATGCAGTACAAGAAGACCGCCAAGAAGATCAGCGCGATCGCCGAGGAGCTGGGTGTCGGGGCGATTCTGGAAGGCAGTGTCCGGCGGGCCGGTCCGCGCGTGCGGATCGTCGCGCACCTGGTCGATCCCCGGACCGAGAAGCATCTGTGGGGCGATACCTTCGACCGCCAGTTGAGCGACATCTTCGAAGTGCAGAGCGAAGTGGCGCAGCGGATCACCGAGGCGCTCGCGATCACCCTGTCGCCGGATGAGAAGTCGCGCCTCGAGCGAAAGTCCACGAGTGACGGCGACGCCTACAACCTGTATCTGCTCGGCCGCTTTCACGCGAACAAATGGTCCGAAGCGGACATCCGGAAGGGAATCGAGTGCTTCCAGGGGGCCATTGCCAAGGACCCCAGTTACGCGGCCGCGTACGCCGGTCTGGCCGATGCGTACGAGCTGCTCAGTATCGGGTTCGGCTCAACGCCTCCAGTGGAGTGCCTGGCGCAGGCGAAGACGATGGCCCTCAAGGCGCTGGAGATGGACGATACCCTCGCCGAGGCCCACACATCCCTGGCGTACGCCCGCTGGCTCGGAGACCTCGACTGGGCCGGCGCGGAGAAGGAGTTCAAGCGCGCGCTCGACCTCAAGTCCAGCTACGTCATGGCGCACCAGTGGTACGCCGAATACCTAGCGGCCCTTGGCCGGCATGCCGAAGCCTTCGCTGAGATCAAGCGCGCCCAGCAGCTCGACCCGCTCTCCGTCCCGGTCAACCGGGCTCTAGGTTGGGTGCTCTACTTTGCGCGGCGTTACGATGAGGCGGCGGAGGAGCTGCGGAAGACTCTGGCGATGGACGCCAACTTCCTGGGTGCCCGGCTGGTGCTCTGGTGGGTCCAGGTCGCGAACGGCGCCTACGACGAGGCGATCACCGATATCCGGAGAGAGGCCGAGCGCCCGGGAATGCGCAGCGCGAAGAAGCTGATGTTAGCCTTCGCCTGTGCCGCCTCGGGGAAGCGAGAGGAGGCCAACGAAATTCTCCGCGAGCTGGAGCCAAAGCTGGCGGCCGAGAAACGGTTGGCCCTGCTGTCGGCGGTCCTCTTCACGGCACTGGAGATGAAGGATCGAGCGTTCCAGCAGCTGCACCAGGCTTACGAGCTTCGGGATCCCAGCCTGCTGTTCGTGAAGGTCGCTCCCTGGCTGGACCCCCTGCGGTCGGACCCGAGGTACGGTGCGTTGGTGGAGAGGCTGGGGCTCGGCTGATCATGACCGCGGTGCATGAAGTCGTTGTAGGTGCGCTGAGCGATCGCTACTCGTTCGAGCGCGAGCTCGCGCAGGGCGGGATGGCGACCATCTATCTCGCGCGCGATGTCCAGCGCGGACAGCCGGTGGCCATCAAGGTCATGCAGCAAGGATTGGCGTCCGTGCTGGGCGCCGAGCGGTTTCTGCGCGAGATCGAGATCGCACGGTCGATCGTCCATCCACTGATCGTGCCGCTCTACGACTCGGGCAATGTCGGCGACGTGCTCTACTACGTCATGCCGTATGTCGAGGGTGAATCGCTCTACCAGCGGCAACAGCGGGAGCGGCAGCTTGCGCTCGAGGACGCACTGCGCGTCACGCACGACGTGGCGACGGCACTCGGGTACGCCCACAGCTTCGGGGTGCTGCACCGTGACGTCAAGCCGGAGAACATTCTGCTCGCTGGGGGGCGCGCACTGGTCGCGGATTTCGGACTGGCCCGGGCCATCGGTGCGGCGGAATATGAGAGGCTCACGGAGACCGGCATCATCGTCGGTACCCTCTACTACATGAGTCCGGAGCAGCTCCGCCAGGCCCGCGGTCTCGACCAGCGGACCGATATCTATGCGCTGGGATGCATCCTGTACGAGATGCTGGCCGGCGTGCCGCCGTATACCGGCAGATCGATCAAAGAGTTGATCACGCGGATCCTTCGTGACCCCGTTCCCTCGATTCAGCGAAGCTGCCCCAGCGTGCCGGCGGCGGTCGATCAAGCCATCAGCCGGGCGATCGCCAAGTCGGCGGCCGACCGGTTCGCGACGATGGCTGAATTCGTCAACGCACTCCCGAGACCGGTCCTTCATTCGTAGTTCAAACGCACTTCAGATGTTGTTGGATAAGCTGGCAGCGTCCCATGATGCCGCGTCGCGAATTCCTCCAGACCTCGGCCGGGATCGCACTCCTGCCATACCTGGCGCACGGCCTCCGCCTGCCGCAGGGCCGCCCGCGCAGCCGCGTCGTCGTGGTGCGTACATCGGACCGCCGCGCCGGAGTCACCGAAGGTCTCCGGCTATTCGACCCCGCCGGAATCGCAGGGAAGCGGGTAGTGCTCAAGCCCAACTTCAACAGCGCCGATCCCGCTCCGGCCTCGACCCACCCGGACACCCTCGGCCAGCTGGTGACGGAGCTCTACGAGCGGAACGCTCGCAGCGTGACGCTGGGCGAGTCGAGCGGTCCGTCCGGGACGCGCCGCGTCATGGAGCAGAACGGGGTCTCGGACCTCGCCGCGCGCCTGCACTTCGACGTCGTCAACTTCGACGAGCTGCCCGCCGCGGACTGGAAAGCCTTTGGCGCCGGGGGGACGCACTGGCCCGAGGGGTACCACCTGCCGCGACTCGTCACCGACGCCGAGTACCTTGTCAGTACCTGCTGTCTCAAGACGCATGGCTACGGCGGCGTGTTCACTATGTCGCTCAAGCTCGCGGTGGGGCTCACCCCCCGATCGATCCGCCGCCCGATGCATGGGTCGCCGCACATGCGGCGCATGATTGCGGAGCTCAATGCCGGCTACCGGCCGCGGCTCGTGGTGCTCGACGGTGTCTCCGCCTTCACCGACGGTGG
>JAWOLH010000039.1:0-32643 GCA_033853695.1 Gemmatimonadales bacterium
GAGAGGTTGCTGTACTCGGTGAGGAGCGGCGCATGCCGGAACAGGAGTCCCGGACTGTCGAATTGCAGGTCGAAGGAGTTGCGATCGGGGGTGACGCCGTAGGAGGCGCTGACGAGCGTCGCGAGGCCGAGAAAGTTGCGCTCTACCATGGCCGCGCTCCACGTGGTGGAGCCCGCGGAGGACGAGAAGTTCAGCTGCGGCGAGGTACTCCAGCCATCGGCGGTCTCGACCCGCAGCGCCAGTCGACCGTCGACCCGTAGCGTGTCGAGCCGCACCGAGCGAAACACGCCGAGCTCGCGCAGTGCGCGCTCACTCTCCACGAGGCGCGCGGAATCGAGGGTGGATCCGGGGCCCACGAGGAGCAGCCTGCGGATGACCGCCGGCTGCGTCGTGATGTGCAGCGCATTCCCGACCTTCGCGACGAGGCGCGGCGTTCCATCCGGCGGATCGAACACGTTGTGTGACACGACGATCACCGTGTCGAGCCTCGGATCTGGTCGATTCCCGGCCTGCGCGGCGAGGGCCGGCCCCTGCAGGGCGCACAGCAGCGCCACTCCGAGACTCAGCGCAATCCGTCGATTCGCTGACGCAACCGGTACGTGGCGTGTTTTGTCGAATCGTTCCATTCGGTGAAGAATAGCGCCGCGTCCACCCGTCCGATGATCTGGGCGAGCCCCCGTTGCACGATCGTGAACGTGCCGCGGACCGAGTCGGGGCGCAGCGGGCTGCAGAAGCAGCTCACGGTGGCGTACGCCGGGATGCGGGCCGGCGGGGGCCCGAGGGCATAGGCGGTGCCCCGCTCGAGGGTCCGGATGTTGCCGAGATCGAGCGCGATGTGCAGGGAGTACTCGTCCCCCAAGACGCGCTGGTCAGGATTGAAGTCGTACCGCGCAAGGAGGAGATGGTGCCCGCCGTGAGCTGAGTCGAGCGGCTCGCCTTTCAGCCGGATGATCGTGAGGGTCGGATCGGTATCGACGACGAGACGGGCGGCGGTCAGCCATTGGGCTTGTTGCTGGTCTCCTTCGGTGTCGCCCTTTTCGGGGAAGAACCCGCAACCGAAAACCGCCAAGAGAGTGATCGTCGAGAAGAAGCGCCGAGTAGAGGCGCAAAAAGGATGACGGCTCGCAGCGAAGTGTGCGGTATCCTGTCTCATGTTACGTGCCAATCCGGATCGACTGCTGAGCCATCGGACGACGCTTGTTATCAAGCTAATCACCTGGCTACGACCACCCGCCACCTCAGGTGTGAACGATGCTTCTAGACGCCTCCTCTCGACGTTTTCTCTCGACGCCTTCAGTACTGCCCGAGATACCTCCTTCGCTCCCACTCACTCACCTGCCCGATATACTCGTTCCACTCCCCTTCCTTCGCCTCGACAAACCGCTCATAGATGTGCTCCCCCAGCGCTGCCCGGATCACCGGCGATTTCTCCAGGCACTCGAGCGCCTCGTGCAGATCCCGCGGCAGCTCGTCGATCCGGTAGCGCCGCCGCTCGCGGAAGCTCATCTCGAAGATGTTCTTGTCCACGGGATCGGTCGGAACGAGCTTGCGCTCCAGCCCGTCGAGCCCCGCGGCGAGCTGGACGGCGAGCGCGAGATACGGATTGGCCGAGGGATCGGGCATGCGCAGCTCGCAGCGGGTCCCGGTGCCGCGCTTGTCAGGGATGCGCACCAGCGGCGAGCGGTTGCGCATCGACCAGGCCACGTTGACCGGCGCCTCGTATCCCGGCACCAGGCGCTTGTAGCTGTTGACGAGGGGATTGGTGACGGCGCAGAAGCCGCGCGCGTGCTCCAGCAGCCCCGCGATGTAGGACAATGCCACGTCCGACAGCCCCCACTTCCGCTGCGGATCGTGAAACGCGTTCTTCCCGTTCGCGAAGAGCGACTGGTGGGTATGCATGCCGGAGCCGTTCTGCCCGAAGATCGGCTTGGGCATGAAGGTGGCGAGGAAGCCGTGCCGGAAGGCCACGTCGCGGACTACGAAGCGGAACGTCGCCAGGTTGTCCGCCGTCTCGAGCGCCGCGGCGTAGCGGAAATCGATTTCGTGCTGTCCCGGCGCTACTTCGTGATGCCCCGCCTCGACTTCGAACCCCATAGAAACGAGATCCCGGATGATCAGGCGCCGGATCTCCTCGGCGCGATCCACCGGCGTGAGGTCGAAATACCCGCCCTCGTCGTGGGTCTCCACCGTCGGCCGGCCCCGCGCGTCGAGCTGGAAGATGAAGAACTCCGCCTCGACCCCGGCCATCAGCTCGTAGCCCATCTCCCGCGCCCGGGCGATCTGTCGCTTCAGCGCCGCCCGCGTGCACCCGGCGAACGCCGAGCCGTCCGGGTTGTAGATGTCGCAGATCACCCGCGCCACCTTGCCGCCCTCGTCCTCGTAAGGCAGGATGCGGAAGGTGTCGAGGTCGGGTTTCAGCACCATGTCCGATTCCTCGATCCGCACGAACCCCTCGATCGAGCTGCCGTCGAACATGATGTCCCCGTCCAGCGCCTTCTCGAACTGGCTGGCCGGGACCTCGACGTTCTTATTGATCCCGAGGATGTCGGTGAACTGCAGCCGGAGAAAGGCGACCCCCTGCTCCTTCGTGAGGGCGAGGATGTCGCGCTGGGTGGCACCGGTTGGAGTCACAAGGAGGATAGTGGAGGTTGGTGGAAGAGTGGTGGAGGACCATCCTCCACCACCCTTCACAGCCTACATGTCAGCAGTCGTAGTAGAGGAAGAACTCGTACGGATGCGGCCGCAGCGCGACCGGATCGATCTCCCTGGCCCGCTTATAGCCGAGCCATGTATCGATCAAATCCTGCGTGAAGACGCCGCCCTCGAGCAGGAACGCGTGGTCGGCCTCGAGCGCCGCGAGCGACTCGCCGAGGCTCCCTGGCGTGTTCTTCACGTGTTTCCGCTCGGCCGGCTCGAGCTCGTAGAGGTCGACGTCCATCGGCTTGGGTGGCTCGATCCTGTTCTTCAGCCCGTCCAATCCCGCCATCAACAACGCCGCGAAAGTCAGGTACGGGTTGCTCGACGGATCGGGCGCCCGGAACTCGATCCGCTTCGACTTTGCGGATTTCGAGTACATCGGGATGCGGCAGATCGCCGAGCGGTTGCGCTGGGAGTAGATGAGGTTGATCGGCGCCTCGTACCCTGGCACGAGCCGGCGGTAGCTGTTCGTCGTCGGAGCAGCGAAGGCGAGCACCGCAGGCGCATGCTTGATGAGCCCGCCGATGTACCAGCGCGCCGCATCGGAGAGCAGCGCGTACCCCTTCGGGTCGTAGAACAGGTTCGTCTTCTCGTTCCACAGGCTCATGTGCACATGCATGCCGGAGCCGTTATCGCCGAACATCGGCTTCGGCATGAACGTCGCCGTATAGCCATACTGCGCGCACACGTTCTTCACGACGTACTTGTACATCATCACCTGGTCGGCCATGCGCGTGAGCGTCGTGAAGCGCATGTCGATCTCGGTCTGTCCTGCCGTGCCCACCTCGTGGTGATGGACTTCCACGTCGATCCCGGCCGCGATCAAGGCCAGCATGATGCGGGAGCGAAGGTCCTGTAGCTTGTCGACCGGCGGCACCGGGAAGTAACCCTCCTTGTTCCGCGGGCGGTGCCCCAGGTTGGGCGTGCCGTTCGCCCCCGAGTTCCAGATCCCCTCGACCGAGTCGATGTGGTAGTAGCCTTCGTGCCCGTTCTGGTCGAAGCGCGCCGAGTTGAAGATGTAGAACTCGGCTTCGGGCCCGAAATACGCCGTGGTCGCGACGCCGCTCTTGACGAGGTACTGCTCCGCCTTCTGCGCGACGTATCGCGGGTCACGGGTGTAGCGCTGTCCCGTCACCGGATCGCCGATGTCGCAGGTCAGGGACAGCGTGGGCACTTGCAGACAGGGATCGACGAAGGCGCTCGTCGGATCGGGGAACAGCAGCATGTCGCTCTCGTTGATCGCCTGAAATCCGCGGATCGACGACCCGTCGAATCCCAGTCCCTCGCTGAAGACGTCCTCGGAGAGTTCCTTCAACGGCAGTGAAAAGTGTTGCCACGTGCCCGGAAGATCGCAGAACTTCACATCCACCACCTGCACGCCGGCCTCGCGGGCGCGGCGGATCACCTCGGCAGGCGACGGCCTACTCGCTCCCTTCGCCTCGCTCTTCGTCGGTTCCAACGTCGCGGTCATGTGCCTGATCCTCTCCCCTGGTCGGTCGGCGTGAACGGGTGGTCGAACGACGAAAGCCCGCCTCCGGGCTCGGTGCGACGGGCTTTCCTGGAATCCGATCGCCAAAAGGCTTTGGCATGGCGCAAGGTAGCCGGCACCTACTGGGTCGTCAAGCAATTCCTGCGCCAATTGCAGGAATAATAGCGTTTGTGCTCGGAGAAATGTCGAAAAGTGACGAAGTGTAGTCGAAAACGTGCAACATCTGCATATTTCGAGCGACAGCCGGTTTCAGCCTGGAATGGCCTCCACGAACTGCACCAGCTCCACTGCCGAAAATTCACCGAAGCGCTCGAGGATGTCCTTCTCCTGACGCTCGAGAAACACCCAGCCCGTCGTCTTGTGCTGGCCATCTCCCACGAAGTGCATCCGGCCGCGAACCGCTTCCAGCTCGGCGTCCGACTGGAACTCGAGATAGACATTCCAGCGGCTCTGCCCGCGCTTCAGCTCACCCATGTGACGGGTGCGCTCCTGTCCGGGGAAACCCTCCACCATACTCACTACGCTACGCTGTCTCGTGGTATCCTGCCAGCCAGTTAGATTGCCCCCACCATGAACTGTCATGCCTGCGGGACGACGCTCTCCGAGGGCGCGCGCTATTGCCACAAATGCGGAGCCAGTACCACCGCCCCGGCAACCGGATGGCGCGTGGGTCTGCCCTGGGGGATCGCCGGGTTAGCGGTCGGCGCACTGATCGGCGTGCTGGCGATGCGGGGCGGGGGGAGCGGGGGGGGCGGAGGCGGCGGCGCGGCGGGATCCGCCCCGCCGGTCGCGCCGTTCGCCGGAGGAGCGCCCGCGGGCGGTGTCGCCCCCGATATCAGCCAGATGTCCCCGGAAGAGCGCGCCCAACGCCTCTTCGACCGCGTCATGCGACTCGATGAGGCCGGGAAGGCCGACAGCGTGCGATTCTTCCTTCCCATGGCACTGGGCGCCTACGAACAGCTGCCGGCACTGTCGCTCGAGTCCCACTTCGACGTCGGTCTCCTGAAGATCGCGGGAGCGGACCCGGCCGGGGCGCTCGCCGAAGCCGATACGATTCGCCGCGAGGTCCCGACCCATCTCTTCGCCGACATCCTGCGCGCCCGGGCGCTCGATGCACAGAACGACACCCGTGGGGCCCGGGCCGCCTACCAGAGCTTCCTCAAGAATGAAACGAGTGAGCGGGCGCGCCGCCGGCCCGAATACGCCGATCGGACGAATCTGCTGGACGCGTTTCACGGCGACGCGGTGAGCCACACTAAGTGAGATTGGGCTCGACTCTCGTGCGGTAGCAGTCGGGGCAGATGCTGTGGCTGAATTCCGCCTGCGACCGGGTTTCGATGTACCCTTCGAGCTCGCTCCACTGATTCGACTCGTTCCGAATACGTTTGCAGTAGCTGCAGATCGGCAGGAGCCCCTCGAGGGCGTCGATCCGCTGGCGCATGCCGAGGATCCGGCGCGCCACCCCGAGCCGGGCGTTGAGCTCGTCCGCATCCACCGGCTTCGTGATGAAGTCGTCGACCCCCGATTCCATCGCGGTGAGGAAACTCTCCTTCCCTCCCCGGCCGGTCAGCAGGATGAAGTAGGTATAGAGCGGTGAGCGGGCCTGGCGAATGTGGCGGCACAGCTCCAGGCCGTCCATCTCCGGCATGATCCAGTCCGAGATGACGACCCGCGCCTCGGTGAGCCGCCAGGCGTCGAGTGCTTCCTGGCCGTCAATCGCCGCGGTGACCTGATGGCCGGCCGCCTTGAGCATCGCCCCGAGCGTCAGCCTGCCGACGGGATCGTCCTCGGCGATGAGGACCTTCAAGCGGCACCTGACATCGGCACGAGGACGCTCTCTATGGCCGAGGACGTCGGGAGGCGCATTCTTCTTGAGGCGTTCATCATCGCAATCAGGATTCGTGCGGACGGCTCGGACGTCAAGCGGCCGGCGAATATCCTCGTAGGTCGTTTTTGCGCCAGGTAGATGCGCGAACGCGACAGCCGCATCACTAACTTTGCCTGCCGTGACCCGGTAGAATAAGGGACTTGCCAGCTTGATGGAGGGTAAGGCAGCCATGACGAATGCGCCTGTGCCCATCCTCGTCGTGGACGACGAGGAGCCGATTCGGAACGCCCTCAAGCGCTATCTCACCAAGCAGGAGTTCCTGGTTCATACCGCATCATCCGGAGAGGAAGCTCTGACCGAGCTTCAGACGCACGACGACATTGCGCTGATGCTGTGTGACATTCGGATGGCGGGTATGAGCGGTGTGGACATCGTTCCCCTGGCGCTCGAGCTGTCGCCCGATCTCGCGATCCTGATGCTCACGGCGGTGAACGACGCGACGACCGCGGCGCTGTGCATGCAGCGCGGTGCGCTCGACTACCTGACCAAGCCGGTCGAGCTGCTCGACCTGGGGCGGACCATTCAGCGAGCGCTGCGGCGGCGCGAGATGATGATCGGCCGCCGCGAGCTCGATCAGCAGATCAAGGAAGAGGTCGAGCGCCGCACCCAGGAATTCCAGCGCGAGCGCGCACGGTTGGAGCGGGTCTCCGTCGCCACGCTCGAAGTACTGATCAACGCCCTGGAGGCCAAGGACCCCTATCTCCGCGGCCACTCCGCCCGGGTGGCCGACCTCTCGGCCACGATCGCCGCCGAGATGGCCCTCGCGGATGACGAGATCGAGGAGATCCGGCTGGCGGGCCGGTTGCACGACATCGGCAAGATCGGGACGCGGGAAACCGTGCAGGACAAGCACGGACCGCTGACTCCCGAAGAGTACGAGCACGTCAAGCAGCACGTGGTGATCGGGCCGCAGATTCTCGCCCCCCTGCAGCATCTCGGCCCCGTCATCGACGTCGTGCGCAGCCACCATGAGCGATGGGACGGTTCCGGGTATCCGGACGGGCGCCGCGGCGAAGAGATTCCACTCGCCGCGCGTATCATCGGCGCCGCTGAGGTATGGGACGCGCTCAGCACCTCACGCCCGTATCAGGAAAAGCTCTCCATGGACCAGGCGGTGCGGCGGATGGGCGAGCTGTCCGGCTCAGTACTCGACCCGGCGGTCTTCGCAGCGCTCTCCGAAGTCGTAAAGCGGCGCCGGTCTCTGACATTCCTGATCGATGGTGAGGGCACGCCCCCCGAGATGCGGGAGTGGGGGGGGGAGCGTCCTTCATGAACGCTCCGCGGGCGACATCGATGGTCCTCCTGACCGTGACCGGGCCGCAGTCGACGTTGGCGTACTTCAGAAGGGGACGGCGGTAATGGTGGACGTGCAGTCGATGGGGCCGGGATTGTCGCACGTCGTGTTTCTCGAGCGCGCGGCACGCGAGCAGGACTCAGCGCAGAGCAGGTTCGGTCAGGCCGCGTTTCTCGTGTTGCGGCTCATCGACCTGCTCGGCGCCGCGCGTACCGCGCACGGCGGCGACGATCTATTTGGCTATCAGGCGGCGGCGACTGGACGATATTGCGAGGAAAACCTCGACCCCGGGCCACGGACCGAGCAACTCCTCGAGATCATCCGCGCCGCCAGTTACGCGCACCGTCGTCACCAACCAAATCATGTCGCCACACCTCTGCTCGCCCTCGCGCGCTTGCTCCAGGAGGAAGCTCGGTCCGCGGAAGCAAGCGACGTGCTCGACACACTCGAGCGCGTCGCCGGAATTGCCCTTGACGCCCCGGCCGCGATCGCCACCGCGTTCCTGCGAGGGAAGGTGGAGCGCGAGAGCTCTCGATTCGATACCGCCGATGTGGCGTATGAGCGCGCGGGCACCCTCGCGCGCGAGGCGGGTGATCGTTCCGCCGCCCTGTTTTCGTTGCTCGGTCGGGCCAACGTGATGTGGGGTCGCGGCAACCTCGCCGAGGCCGAGCGGCGTTACCGGGAGATCCTGGTGGAGGCGACCGCAGCAGGGTTGCGCCCGCCGGAGGCGCACGCCGAGCATGGATTGGCTGTCGTCCTGGGCACTCGTGGCCAGGTTCCCGATGCTGTACCGCATCTGCTGCGCGCGTTCCACCTGTACGACGTTGAGCATGACCGGCTTCGCGCAATGGCCGACCTGGGCTTCGCGCTCACGCGGCTGGGAGCAATCGACGGCGCCGAACGCGCCTTTCGTATTGTGATCGAGCGTGGCGGTGAGGAGTACATGGCGCTCAACGCGCGAGTCGAATTGATGCACTGCGCGTCGTTTCGCCGGGATCGCCTGGCTTTCGAACGCTGGCGCGCCGAGTGCGTTCAGTATCTGTCGCGTTTAGCACCGAATCAGCTCGCCGACTACCATCTCAAACTGGGAATTGGTCTCGCACGCTTCGGGCGGTTCGATCGAGCGGCACTCGAGCTGAACCAGGCGTTGCTGATCGCGCGCGGGCATGGTCTGCACGAATTCGAATTCCGCATCGAGCGTATCGCGGCGGGGCTCGGAGGATGCACCCTGGCCCAACCCGAGGCGGAAGGAACTGCCGAGCCACCGGCCTGGGCCGCGACACTCGTCGAGGTATCGCGCGCCCTGGCTGGTCTCGTCTCAAACTCCTGATTAGTGCAGGCAAGTCCCATTACTCGTCCAATCGCAGGCCTGATCCGCGCGCACGGGGGCAGGCCCGGTCGACGCGTTGGAGCAAGCCGACGCACCAAACAGGATACCGACTACCGCGAGGGCGACGAGCGCAACGATCCGGCGGGACATTAAGAGCCTCCAGCGTGTGAGAGTGGACAGCACCGTGGCTGGGGCTCATATTGAACGGCACAGATGGGGTTTTTGAGGGCGGATTTGCGACAACTTAGGTTGTTCCTGCGACATTGATGCTCGTCCTTGCCGCCGTTCCGGAAATCCAAGTCCTCCGACTGCGCCGTGCGGCCGGACCGCGTTTCGGATTCGTCCCGGCAGGGGCATGGGGTGAGGTCGTCGATCTCATCTGCCGGCAGCCGATCGAGCTGGCGGTCGTCGATCCGATGCTCTCCGGCGAGGCCCGCAGCCAGGAGATCGAGCGGCTGCGGCTCCTGTTTCCCTCCCTCCCCGTGCTGCTGTACACGACCTTCACACCCGCGCTCGCGCCCGTACTGCTCGCGCTCGGCCGACAAGGCGTGCAGGAAGTCGTGTTTTGCCGGCTCGACGATCATCCCGACGGGTTGCGGACCGCGCTGGAGCGCGAGCGGGCGCGGGCGTGCTCCCAGCAGCTGCTGGCGCAGATCGCGGAGACGTTCGCCCCGATGCGCGCCGAGATTCGCTGGCTGCTCGAGGGGGCGCTACGTGCGCCCGAGGGAGTCCAGACGGTGGAGCAGCTCGCGGCGTCTGCGGGCGTGGGGCGTCGCACCTGCGAGCGCTGGTTCATGCGTGCGGCGATGCCCAGCCCGCGCCATTTCCTCGCCGCCGCGCGCGTCCTGTACGCACACCTCCTGCTGCAGGACCCCGGCTTCACGGTCGAGGACGTCGCCAAGCGCCTCGGCTACTCGCAGGTGCGTACGCTGCAACAGCACGCGCGCTTCTACCTCGGCCTGACGGCGGGCGAAATGCGCCTGTCGTTGACCCCGGACGCCGCCCTGCAGCTCGTCGCCCGGCGGTTCACCACACTCCCGCACGCAGCCGCCGAAACCGAGGCGTCGTGACAGGTGGGATGCAGGTTATTCGCGTCGCCCACAGCCCCGACTCGGACGACGCGTTCATGTTCTGGGCTCTGGCGGCCGGACGCATCGACACCGACGGTCGCCGCTACGTCCACGAATTGGCGGACATCGAGACGTTGAATCGCCGCGCCCTGGAGGGCGAGCTCGAAGTCACTGCCGTTTCCATTCACGCCTACGCCTACCTCGCCGACCGCTACGCCCTGCTCGCTCACGGAGCGAGCATCGGTGATCGCTACGGACCGCGCATCGTCGCGCGCCAGCCGGCACCCGCCGATCCGCGCGCGGCCCTGGCGGGGCGCACCGTCGCCGTGCCGGGCGAGCTCACCACCGCCTACCTCGCGCTGCGCCTCTACCAGCCGGCGACACATACCGTCGTCGTGCCGTTCGATCAGATCGAGGAGTACGTCGCCGCAGGCCGGGCCGACGCCGGCCTCTTGATCCACGAGGGACAGCTCACGTTCGCCGACCGAGGGCTGCACCTGTGGGTCGATTTGGGACAATGGTGGCACGAAGAGACCGGATTGCCGCTGCCGCTCGGCGGCAACGTGGTGCGCCGTGACCTCGGAGAAGCATTGATGGGCGCCGTCGCCCGCGACCTGAAGGCCAGTATCGAGTACGGCCTCGCGCACCGCTCCGAAGCGCTGGCCCATGCGCAGCGCTTCAGCCGTGGCCTCGATCCCGCGAAGACCGACCGCTTCGTCGGGATGTACGTCAACCACTACACCGTCGATTACGGCGAGCGTGGGCGCCGAGCGGTCGAGGAACTGCTCGACCGGGGTCAGCGCGCGGGAATCGTGCCCGGCCCCGTCCCCCTGCAATTCGTGGCTGCGTAGTGTCGGACGCCCCTTCCCGCCGGAACACGGCGGTGCTCATCGTGGACGACGAGGAGCCGATCCGCACCGCGCTGCAGCGGTTCCTCAAGGGACTCGGGCTGCCCTCGTTTACCGCCGCGTCAGGGGCGGAGGCGCTGGAGGCGCTCCGCACGACGCCGATCGCGCTGATGCTCGCCGACATCCGCATGCCCGGGATGAGCGGCATCGACCTCGTCCCGCAGGCACTGGCGATCGACCCCTATCTCGCCGTGGTCATGCTCTCGGCGGTCAATGACGCGACCACCGCCGCCCTCTGCATGCAGCGCGGCGCCATGGACTACCTCACGAAGCCGCTCGACCTCGACGATCTGGCCCGCGCCGTCCAGGCGGCGCTGCGCCGCCGGGACGAGCGACGCGCCACCCGCGAGCTCGATCAACGCGCCAGGGAGTCGCTGGAGCGCGAGCGGGCCAGGGCGGCACGGCTGACCGTCGCGACCCTCGAGGCGCTGGTCAATGCCATGGAGGCGCGGGATCCCTACCTGCGCGGCCACTCGGCGCGGGTGGCGGACGTCGCCGCGACGGTCGCCGCACACCTCGGACTGTCTGATGACGTGGTCGAAGCGGTTCGCCTCGCCGGCCGGCTGCACGACATCGGGAAGATCGGAACGCGCGAGAGTGTCCTCAACAAGCAGGGACCGTTGACTCCCGAGGAGAGCGAGCACATCAAGCAGCACGTGCTGATCGGCTCGCAGCTCCTCGCACCGATCGACGAGCTGCGCCCCGTGCTGGGCGGCGTGCGCAATCATCACGAGCGGTGGGACGGGTCCGGCTATCCTGACGGGCTCAAGGGCGAGGAGATCCCGCTCATCGCCCGCATCATCGGGGCCGCGGAGGTCTACGACGCGCTCAGTACCAGCCGGCCGTATCAGGAGAAGATGTCGCCGTATGAGGCGGTGCAACGGATGAGCGAAATGGCCGGAACGGTGCTGGACCCGCGCGTCTACGCATCCCTCGCCGAGGTGGTCCGGCGGCGGCGGTCGCTGGTCTTCCTCGAGGGCGGCGACGAGCCCAGGCCCTGAAAAGACCAAACCCGGGGGCTTACGCTCCCCGGGCTGGCGGGTCGGGCGAAGTGGCCGTCACACTCCGGCCGCGACCTCTTGGAGAATACCGGTGTCTCAGCGCCCTACCCTACGCATCCGGCGACCGAATTGTTGCAGGCTCACCGCGTCGCCGCTGCACCCACTTTGATGCACCCCGCGGGGAAATCGTTGCACCCGGGAGGAGCTCAGGATCGACGCACCCGTCCGAGCCGAGATGTCGTGATTGTTTCAATCTGGGACCCGCGGGTCAGCACCACGCGCGTATTCGACAATCCCCAGGCGATACCGAGCGGGCTGAAGACGACTTCCGGGTTGGACACGGTGAGCGATACGCCAGCAGACGCCGGACCTGGCCAGCGCGCGTACGGCTCCCAGCCGGCGGTTCCTTCCCGGTCGATCCGCAATGAATCGGTGGCGATACGCAGCCGTGCCCGTGTGCCGCGCAGCACCGCCACGGTGCGCGTGAGCGCCAGCGCGCTCGTCACATCGCGTGCGGCACCGTCGGCTGCAATCCAGTCGACAAGCGGGACGAGACGGATCACGGTGAGAGTCGTGATCATCGCCACAATTGCGAGGACGACGACGAGCTCGATGAGCGTGTAACCCCGGCGCATGACCCAAGTGTAGGCTCCTGGAATCGGCGAGCGTCACCCAAATGCGACGGATCGGAGCGAAAACGCGCGAGGCCGCGTTGCGCGAGGCCCGGTCTAACCCGCAGGCCGGGGGGACGCTATGTTGGAATCGATGACCGCCGCGCCGCAGCGCGATCCTCTCCATACCCTGCGAGAGTACCGCAATCTCGCCCCATGGAACCTGCACGACCTGTCGATCCTCGTAGGTGCCGTGCTGCAGGCATCGGCGGTGACGCCGATCAATGCCGCGGCGCGTGCCACGCCGAGCCAGCGCACGATCCGTTTCTACGTCGCCCGGGGACTCGTCTCGCCACCGGAGGGACGCGGCACCGCGGCCACGTATACCTACCGACACTTTCTGCAGCTCCTCTGCATCAAGTTGCGGCAGATGGAAGGCGCGACCCTAGCCGCCATTACGCGGGACATGGAGGATCAGACCGGCGACGTGCTCGAGCGGCGCGCCGCGCAGACGCTGGGCGCGGCGCTGCCGCCGCCCGATCGGTTGTCGCTGCGCGGTGGCGACGGGCTGCCGCGCGGCCGCTCGGGTCGCGCGATCGACGCGTGGCTGTCACGCGACGTCGAGCGCGAGCCCGGGACACCGTCCAGCTGGCGGCGCATTCCTGTCGCTCGCGGCGTCGAGCTGCACCTCGATGCGGACCACCCGCTCGCGCGGCTCGGTCCTGATGAAGCCGGTGTCGCCGAAGTCGTGCGGCAGGCGCTCGCGAAACTCCTGCCGCAATGGCCCGCGTAGTACCCATTCCCCACATCCGGGAGCGAATACATGGGCGGCGTGATCCTGCTGATCATCCTCGCGGTGATCGTCCTGTACGGGATCGGGGCATACAACGGCCTGGTCAACCTCAAGAACCAGACGCTCAACGCGTTCAAGCAGATCGACGTCCAGCTGAAGCGGCGTCACGATCTCATTCCCAACCTCGTGAACGCCGTCAAAGGCGCGATGGATTTCGAGAAGTCCACGCTCGAGGCGGTCATCCAGGCCCGCAACCAGGCGGTGTCGGCGGGGGCCAACGCGGGTCCCGATGCGATGAAGCAAATGGCGGCAGCCGAGAACCAGCTCACGGCCGCATTGTCGCGCTTCAATGTCGTGGTCGAGCAATACCCGCAGCTCAAGGCCACCGGCAACGTCGGCCAGCTGCAGGAAGAGCTCACCTCCACCGAGAACCGGATCAGTTTCGCCCGGCAGGCCTATAACGACACGGCGACGCAGTACAACATCAAGCAGCAGCAGTTTCCCACGAACATGTTCGCGGGGATCGCCAAGGCGTCGCCCGCCGAGCTGTGGGAGATCACCGATGAGGGTGAGCGCGCTGTCCCGCAGGTCGATCTCTCCATGAAGCCCAAGGCGTGACGGACGACACCGGGCTCAACCTTTTCCAGCAACAGGAGGCGAATCGCCGGCGCACCGTCTGGCTGGTGATCGCCTTCGTACTGTTCTTCGCCTGGCTGGGATTCGGCGGAGACTTCGCCTACTGGCTCGCCACGGCGGACGCCGGCCCGGCCGCGTACCACCACACCTTCCCCTGGTTCGGTCTCATCATGACGGCGATCGGCGCGGGGATCGCCCGCTACGGCTTCGCGACCGGGCCGAACAAGGTGCTGTGGTCGACTGGAGCGGTGGAGGTCGTGGACCCACAGACCGACAAGGAGCGCCAGCTCGTCAACGTCGTGGAAGAGATGGCCATCGCGGCAGGGGTTCCCCGTCCCCGCATCTGGATCGTGCCCGACCCCGACCCCAATGCGTTCGCCACGGGGCTCGACCAGAGCCATGCGCACATCGCCGTGACGCAAGGGTTGCTCGACCTGTGCAATCGTGACGAGCTGCAGGCGGTTGTGGCCCACGAGCTGGGGCACGTGAAGAACCTCGATGTGCGGCTCATGACCACCCTTGCGGCGCTGGTCGGTGCCGTAGCGCTGATGCACGACGGCGTCGGCCGGCTGCTTTCTTCCGGAGGCAGGATTGGATCGCGCGGCGGGAGGGGCAAGGGAGGCGGCGTCGTCATCATCGTGGTGCTCGTCCTCTGGGTCATCTCGTGGATTCTCGCGCCGCTCATCGCCCAGTTCCTGGCGATGGCCGTGAGCCGCAAGCGGGAGTACCTGGCGGACGCCATGGGCGCCCAATTCACCCGAAACCCGATGGCATTGGCCAGCGCCTTGACGAAGATCGATGCCGCCGAAGCGCCGACGACGTCGATCAAGCGCGGCGCCGCCCATCTCTGCATCGCCGACCCGCTCGGACGGCGCGCCAACCTGCACGAGGGCGCCTTGGCCGACCTGTTCGCAACCCACCCGCCGATGGCCGCCCGGGTCGCCCGGCTCAAGGGCATGGCCTACCAACGCCTCAAAGCCGAAGGACAGTTTCCGGCCGCGTGACCGTTCGCGACTGGGCCATCGCTCTCGTGGTGGGGCTCGGCGCGGCGAGCGGTGCCGTCTACCTGGCGCGTAACCGGCTGCGTCACGCGGCCCGGGCGTCCGTCCTGCGATTCCGCACCCGTCTCGCCCGCTACCACCTGCAGCAGCGGCGGCGCGTCAAGGAAGCGCTGCTCGAGGATCCCGTCGTCGGGGCGGCCGTGCTGGAGCACGCGCACGAGCACGGACTCTCCGAGACCAGGGTGTGGCGCCTCGTGGCGCGTTACATCGACGAGATCGTGCCCTACCTGAACGTCCTCTCCTATTACCGCATCGGCTACAACGCGGCGAAGGTGTTGATCCACCTCCTGTACAAGGTGAGCGTCGACCATCAGGACGAGGCGGCCCTCGCCCGCATTCCGAGGCAGGATGTCGTCGTGTACCTCATGAATCACCGCTCCAACGCCGATTACGTCATGGTCGCTTACGTGCTGGCCCGCGGCACGCATGTGAGCTACGCGGTGGGGGAATGGGCCCGAGCCTGGCCCCTCGAATACGTGTTCAAGTCGTTCGGGGCGTACTTCATCCGGCGGCGGTTTCGCGAGCCGCTCTATCACGCCGTGCTCGAGCGGTACGTCCAGCTCATCACCACGAACGGCGTCACGCAGGGCATCTTCCCGGAAGGAGGCCTGACCCGCGACGGCAGGCTGCGGCCCCCCAAGCTCGGCCTGCTCGACTACATCTGCCGCTCCCTGATCGATCCGGCCTTCCAGCGCGACATCTGGCTTGTCCCAGTCGCTCTCAACTACGACCGGGTACTCGAGGACCGCTCGCTGATCCGCGAACTGATCGATCCGCGGGACCGCCCCGGCCGGGTCGCGCAGCTCACGACCGTCGCGACGTACCTGGCCGGGAATACCCTCCGGCTGTTGACGGGGCGGCTACGGCGCTACGGACGCGTGGCGGTGAACTTTGGCACACCACTGTCGTTGCGTGCGTGGCTGGCGGCGGCGCCCCCCGGTGTCCTGACGTGGCCCAGACAGCGCCGCCTCCCCGAGCTCGAGCGGCTGGCGGAGGAAATGATGCGGCGCATCGGTGCGATCGTACCCGTTACGCCCGTGCCGCTGGCGGCGGCGGCCCTGCTCTCGTTTCAGCAGACGGTAGTCCCGCGAGACGCGGTCCTCGAGCGAATGGATGTCATGCGGGATCGGTTGCTCGAGGTCAACGGCAAGGTGGTGCGCGGCGGCGCAGGCATCGGTGACATCTGGGATCGCGCCTGGCGTATGCTGCGGCTGCGCCGGCTCGTCGTCCAGGATGCGGCGAGCCTCGTGATCCTGCCGCGCGGTCGCCCGCTGCTCGAGTATTACGCCAATTCAATCGCCCATCTTCTGCCGATCCGCCCGCCACGCCTGCCATTTCACAAGGAGCACGATCGCGAGACCGACCTCCCCAGGCTGCGCAGCGGTACTTGACGGTGCGACAATGAGGTACGGTACGCAACGATTCGTGACCACTCGCCGCTCCTGGCTCCGCCTATATTTCCCCCCGCTCACATGTCCCCCCTCCCGCCCTTGCGTGTCCTGGACCTCCCATCGCTTCAGCCCGGTGAGCGGGTGCAGGATACGCTGCTCGTCCTCGACGCCGAACAACGGAGCTTCGAGGGTGGATGGTGCACCGTGCTGACGTTCGGCAACGCGACCGGTCGGCTCACGAGCGCTCCGTTCTGGGATCGAGACCAGGCAATGGTGGAGGGGATTCGTCCGGGCCACGTGGTCCAGGTCCTTGGCGAGGTCGCCGACTACCGCGGCCACCGCCAGCTCCGCGTCAGCTCGCTCCGCCTGCTGCCGCCGAGCGCCGCCGAGTTCGGCCGGCTGCTGCCCAGCGTCGGCGACGTCACGCGCTACTGGGAGACGGTCGACACCTGGCGCGCCGAGCTGAAGAAACCGCGGCTGGCCGCGGTCCTCGCCCTCTTTTTCGAAGACGCCGACTTCCGCAGCCGCTTCGGGGCCTGTCCCGCTAGCGTCGCCGGCCACCACGCGACGCTCGGCGGCCTGCTGGCACACACCGTCGAGGTCGGCGCCATCGCCCGGACGATCGCACGCGCCGCCGGCGCCGACTACGAGCTGGTCATCGCCGGCGCCTTGCTCCATGACATCGGCAAGCTCGACGCCTACCGCTGGGATGGTGTCTTCGGCTACACCGATCTGCACTACCTCATGGGTCACGTCGTACTGGGGGCCCTGGCGCTGGAGCGGCGCCTCAATGAAGAGCCGGTGCCGCCCTGCACAGCCGAGGAACGCCAGCTGTTGCTGCATCTGATCCTGTCCCACCACGGCCGGCTCGAGCACGGCAGTCCGGCATTGCCGCTGACGCTCGAGGCCGAAGTGCTGCACTGGGCGGACAACGCGAGCGCGAAGACCGCGAGCATGGCGGAGGCGCTGCGGGACGCGGATGCCTTCACGGAAGGATTGATTTCCCAGAGGCGGGTGTGGCAACTGGATCATCGCCGGCCGTACCGGGGGTCGAGCGATTGGGGCAGCGTCTCGTCGGTCGACCCGGATCGCTGACTCGCGGCCGCGATGCCTCTCGAAAAGACCCCTCACGGTCGCTACCTGGCTACGCTCAGCGTCGCGGCCCTCGGTGTCGTCTACGGTGACATCGGGACGAGCCCGCTCTACGCCCTGCACGAATCCTTTTACGGACCGCTGGGCATTCCGCCGACCCCGGAGAACGTCCTCGGCGTCCTGTCACTGGTGTTCTGGTCGCTGATCCTCGTCGTCACGATCAAGTATCACATCGTCATCATTCGAGCCGACAACAAGGGCGAGGGCGGGGTCCTCGCCCTGATGGCGCTGGTGCAGGGCAGCCGCCAGGCGAGGGGACTGCCGCCGCGCCATGTCATGATCATCCTGGGAATCTTCGGGGCCGCGCTGATCTATGCCGACGGCGCGCTGACACCGGCGATTTCGGTGCTCGGCGCGACCGAGGGGCTGGAGGTCGCCACTCCGGGACTGGCACGCATCGTCGTTCCCCTCACGGTGGCCATCTTGATCGGGCTATTCTGGTTCCAGAGTCGCGGCACGGCGCGGATCGGCGCCGTCTTCGGCCCCATCATGCTCATCTGGTTCTGGACGATCGCCGTGCTCGGCGTCGTGGCGATCGTACGGCAGCCCAGCGTGCTGGCGGCCGTGTCACCGCTCCACGCGGTGGAATTTTTCGCCCAGAACCCCGGGCGGGGATTCGTCGTTCTCGGAGCGGTGTTTCTGGTGGTGACGGGCGGCGAAGCGCTCTACGCCGACCTCGGGCATTTTGGCCACAAGGCGATCCAGGTCGCCTGGTTCTCGACGGCCGGCCCGGCGCTGGTGCTCAACTACTTCGGTCAGGGCGCCCTGCTGCTGCACGACCCCAGCGCGGCGGTGAACCCGTTCTACCATTTGGCGCCGTCCTGGTTCTTGTATCCGCTGATTGCCCTGGCGACCGCCGCCGCGATCATCGCCTCGCAGGCGATCATCTCCGGTGCCTTTTCCCTGACGCGTCAGGCCATCCAGCTGGGCTACAGCCCGCGCATGCAGATCGACCACACTTCGTCCCGCGAAATCGGCCAGATCTACGTGCCGGCGGTGAACTGGGGGCTGATGCTCCTGACCTGCGCGTTCGTAGTCGGCTTCGGGTCGTCCACCAACATCGCCGGGGCATATGGAGTCGCGCTGTCGATGCTGATGCTCATGACGACGCTGATGTTCTACGTCATGTCCCGTGAGGTCTGGCGCTGGAGTCTCCCGAAGGCGGGCGCGGTCGTTGTGTTGTTCCTCGCGATGGACGTCTCGTTCTTCATCGCCAACGCCTTGAAGATCGAGCACGGCGGCTGGGTCCCGCTGGCGACTGCGGCGGCGTTGTTCCTCCTCATGTCGACCTGGAAGCGTGGCCGGGAGATTCTCTCCAAGCGACTCCAGGAGAAATCGGTCCCGCTGAACATTCTCATGG
Organism: Gemmatimonadales bacterium; assembly: GCA_033853695.1. GTDB lineage: Bacteria > Gemmatimonadota > Gemmatimonadetes > Gemmatimonadales > GWC2-71-9 > DASTHG01. The sequence continues at coordinate 18,682 of JAWOLH010000039.1, forward strand.
CCGATCTCGCCGCCGATCCTCCGCTCCGTGTTCCCGGGGTCGCGGTATTCATGTCCGGCAATCCCGGCGGTACGCCGCCCGCGCTGGTTCACAACCTGGCGCACAACAAGGTGCTGCACGAGCGAGTCGTATTCCTGACCGTCGTGACCGAGGAGGTGCCGCACGTCCCGCCCGCCGAGCGCGTGACGGTCAAGCATATGGGGAAAGGATTCCATAGCGTGTACGTGCGCTACGGCTTCATGGAAGACCCCAGCATGCAGGACATCATCGACCGCTGCCACGAGAAGCGCCTCGAGATTCCGCTCGAAGGAACGACGTTCTTCCTGGGGCGCGAGGAGCTGGTGTCGACCGAGCGGCCGGGGATGGCGCGCTGGCGCGAGCGGCTCTTCGCCTACATGTCGCGCAACGCCCTGCGCGCGACGGCGTTTTTCCAGATTCCCTCGACACAGGTGTTCGAGGTGGGAGCGCAGGTGGAGCTGTAACGGAGGTTGGTGGAGGTTGTTTAGCGGAGCAAGTCCCCCAGAGAACGAAATTCATATCCCGCGGCGCGCGCGTCGGCGAGGATGCCGGGCAGCGCTGCTGCGGTGTTCGAGCGATCGCCGCGCTCGGTCGTTGCCGCCAGGTCGTATCCGTCGCCGTCGTGTAGCAGAATGATCGCTCCCGGCTTGAGCTTGACCCGAACGCGGCGACGAATCTCCTCGGCCGGCGGGCGGTCCGAGTCCCATACGCCGAACGTCCAGCCGACGGTCCGATAGCGCAGCTTGTTGGCGACACGGGTCACGAAGGGGTTGCGATACCCGTGGGGCGCCCGAAACGCACGCGGGATCTCCCCCGTGATCTCGACGATGTCCTTGTGCCCGCCCCCCAGCTCGGCGCGCACGGCAGCGGGGCCGAGGCGATGCAGCTTCCGGTGATTGCGGGTGTGGTTGCCGATTTCGTGCCCCGCCGCCGCGACGCGCCGCGCCATCTCCGGATGCAGCCGCACCGCCGCGCCCACGAGAAAGAACGCGGCGGGCACGTGCTCCCGGTCGAGGGTCTCGAGAATCCTCGATGTGGTGCGTGGTTGCGGACCGTCGTCGAAGGTGAGGTAGAGTACGCGCTCGCGCTTCGATCCACGACCGATCGCCGGCCCGAAGAGGGGGCTCGTCGGGTCATAGGCCCCCCATGCGAGGGTCCCGGCAGCGGCGGCTCCGGCCGCGAGGAAGGGAACAATCATGGCGTGTTGACCCCCTGAGACGGCCGAGCGTCAAAACTTGGGGGGAAATACGAAGCCCCTGGAACGTCCCGAAGGGCCGCCCAGGGGCTCCGCACACCGGTTACCCGGAGCCGGGGGATTGCTCCCACCGTTCTTCGTCCTGCCGCCGCCGGTGGACTGTTGCGTCCGCGGTAGGGCGTACAGGAGCTCCGGCTTCCATCCCCAAGCGACCTGGCCGGGTCGCAAGGTTCACCGCTGCGAGTGCTGCGGGTCAGATCGGGTCGCGGACCGACCTTCCGCACTGCACGTCGAGGCACCGCGTCGACGTGGCTGAGGCACGCGACTGGCTTCAGCGATCCGAGTCGGTGAGATCCTCCCGGATCGACAGGCGCCTGAGCCCTTGTTGCATCGGCACCTTCCCCGGAATTCCCGCTCGGACTGGTCGAGTGGGCGTGGAAGGGACTTGAGGCCCCAACCCTTCCCCACGCGACACGACGATAATCTAGGGATCGCTGAGAATCGCGCAAGCGCCGATGTTTCTTCGGGTTAGCTCACTTCGATGTGCATCGAATGTGGATCATAACCAGCATAGCTGCTGAGGCGTTGCGCCATCCATCCACATGGTGTGGAGTTGTGGATCAACAGCCTGCACCTTCCCACATCGACCACGGCGTCACGAATCGATGCTGACTTCGCTATAGCAGTAGGCATCGCCAGCCTGCCCGGGGAGGAAGAGACAACCCGCACCGGAAGTGGCGAACCAGCCGGCCATCAGGAGGGTCGAGTGCGCGTCGCCTCCGGGCGGCCCATTGAAGAGCTCTTCGAGCCAGCGGCGCACGTGCCGCAGTTCCGGGGCGCGCCGGCCGAGCAGTGCCAGCATCGCTCCGGTCCCTTGGGTGGCCCGCAGGAAGTGTGCGACGGCGTGGCCGCGTTCGGCGAAGGCGTAAGCGCGCACACCCGGACCGTCGTAGAGCAGCTCACACTCGCCGGGATCGGCATAGGGTTGATCCATGCGGGGCCCGAAATACGCGAAGACGCGCCGGTCGCCGTCACGACGCTCCACGACTGCCGCAGCGGCGTCGGGGCGGATCCAGGCGGCGTGCATGAAGTCGTCGTCGTGCAGAATCCCCGCCGCCTGCGTCCATTCGATGACGGCGAGCGCCTGGTCGAGAGGACACCCGGCATCATCGAACGCGATGAAGCGTGGGGCTTCTGCCGCACGAGCGAAGAAATGGCTCAGCGCTTCGGCGCGATCTTCGAACGTGCGGGACAAGCGGGAGGTTGCGGGAACCGGCATAGCGAGATTATAACCCAAGGCCCCCACGAATGCTCCGGAGATCGAGTTTGCGCATGCGGTCCATCACCCTGCCGCTCTTGGTGTTAGCTGCCAGTCTGAGCGTTGCGGCGCCCGTGTGCGGGCAGATCCCGGGCGCCGGCGATTCCGCGGCGAACGCGGCTCCCCCACCACCCAATCCGGCACAACAGCGCTACTTGCAGGGTTTGCGCACCGCCGGGCGCGGCGTCGCGCAGATCAAGACCGGCATCGATCGGTTGAACCGAGCCCGCGGTGTACGCGACTCGAGTCAGGTCAAACTCGCCAAGAAACGCCTCACCGGTTACTGCACCGCGGCGCGCGGCTTCATCGCCAGTGGCCGCAGCCAGATGGACCCGGTGGCCTACGATCTCCCCACGCGCAAGCAGGCCCGCGACCTGACCGTGCAGCTGGATTCGCTGTCCTTGTCGGTGAAAGAATGCCAGAGCGCGAAAGGGCTCGCACCAGACCAGCTGAATACGGGGCTCATGACCCGGTTGCGAGCCTACGATGCGGCATTGGCGGAATTCCGCACGGCGATAGGGCTTCCTAACAAGTAGCAGAAGTGTAGTGATACTGTCATCATGGTGGCATGCGGGGATTTCTTCGTGATTGACAGCTTCATTTCAGGGTTCTAGCTTTGGGCCCGGTTCAAGCAATACGTGGCACCGTCACCGGCTGTCTGCGCTCCGCGAGGACCATTTGTCTCGCGGTTTTTGTTTGAGCCCGTCCCAGGTCGCGGTGACCTGGGACGATCACAGTCCGGGGCGATGCCCCATCAGTAAAGAGGTTTATCAGTATGGCAAAGGGAAAGGTGAAGTGGTTCAACGACGCGAAGGGCTTCGGCTTTATCGCGCAGGAGTCGGGTCCGGATGTGTTCGTCCACTTCACGGCGATCCAGGCCGATGGTTTCCGGAGTCTCGCCGAGGGTGACGCCGTTGAGTTCGATGTCGCCCAGGGTCCGAAGGGCCTGCAGGCGCAGAACGTCCGCAAGGTCTCCTGACCCTGTCGGATCGCAAGGAAAAGCGGGCCCGGGGGAAACCCCGGGCCCCGCTTCTATATTGAGTCGATGCGACTCGCTCCCCTGGTAGCCGGTCTGCTTTGCGGGATCCCGTTGGCGGCGCAGTCTCCAGACCCGCTGACCTACCGCGGGTTCGCTCTCGCGGCTCCCTACGGTGACTTCACCGATCGGGCCCGCGCGCTCGAGGCGTCGGATTCCGCCCCTCTGCTCTGCAACACATCGCGGCGCACCGCCGAGCTGATGGAATGCGGGGTGCAGACGCTCGACCCCGCCGATAGTGCGCACTTCTACGTCGCCGCCTACGTCCTGGAAGGGAAGGTCGCCTTTCTTTCATTCGGGGACTCCGGCACCACGACCATGGTCGACCGGGCGCAGCGCGATCTGGAAGCGCACTTCGGGCGGCCGCGCGCTTCTCACGTCGGAATGTGGGAATGGCGCTCGGGACGTCAGGTGGCCCGACTCACCTGGCGGGGGCGCGGCAGCGCCCGCTGGATCTACATCGCGCTCTGGGACGAGCCGCTCATGGACAGGATCCAGCGCTACGTCCCCCGTCGCACTCACTGAGCTCCTCCTCGGCGCGCTGGGTGGCTATGCGCTTCTCGCCGCCCTCGCCTGGCGATTTCAAGAGCGCATAGCCTTTCCCGCGCCCCGCGCGGCGTTCCCTGAACCACCGCCGCGCGGGCTGCACGATGCCGAGCGTCTCGAGCTCACGATGCCGGACGGGACGCGGCTCGCCGGGTGGTTCATTCCTCCCTTCCGGCGCCCTTCCCCGTCCTTCCCCGCCCTGCTCTGGTTCTACGGCAACGGGGAAACCATCGCTGCGATCTGGCCGGTGTTGCGGGAGTTCCGACCGCCACGCACCGCGCTGCTCGTCGTCGATTATCCGGGATACGGGGCGAGCCAGGGACATGCGACCGAGACCGCCCTGTACGCCGCCGCGGACCTGGCGTACGCCGCACTCACTGCCCGGCCGGGAGTCGATCCGGCACGGGTGAGGGTGTACGGCCGATCCCTGGGAACCGTCGCCGCCACGCATGTCGCGGCGAGTCACCCGGTTGCAGGACTCATCCTCGAGTCTCCCTTCACCAACGCCCGGGAGATGAGTCGCCGGCACTACGCGCCGTTCCCGGCGTTCCTCATTCGTCTGCGGCTCGACAACCTCGATACGATCTCCCGAGTCCGGTGCCCGGTGCTGGTCCTGCACGGCACCCGGGACCGGCTGGTGCCGCTCGAAATGGGCCGGCGTGTCGCCGCCGCCGTGCCGGGCCCCGTCGAGTTGGTGCTGATCGAGGGGGCAGGGCACAACGACACGTACGGCACGGGTGGCGTCGCGTACCGGGACAAGGTGTGGGAATTCCTCGGGGACGGTCCCGATCCACAGATAGGAGATCCCGGGGCCATGCCCCGGGGGCTCAGATGACCGTAACGGGGTCGAGGCGGTCGCGCGCCGCCTCGAAGCGCCGCTCGGCGTCGTCCAGCGTCCGTCTCACCTCGGGGCGCTTCACGTCCGGAAACTTGGTGCTGGGCGCCAGGCGACCGGTGAGCTTGCGCACCGCGACGAGTGCACGGGTGATTTCACAGTGATCGAGATCGGGGTCCGTATGACCCGCGACCAGCAGTTCCTGGAATAGCGGCAGAGAGCGCGGATCACCCAGCACGTACAACGACTCGAGCAGGCGCGGGCCGAGGAAGCGGCGCAGCAGCTGGTCACCGCGGATCCGCTCGAAGAGCGTGAGCAGCAGCGGCGTGGGATGAGGCCCCGGATAGAACCGAGCCGCCTCGACCGCGACGGCGACGAAGGCATAGTGCGCGCCCTCGGCGCGTAGATAGCGCTCGAACACGGGCCACGCCTCGGGAGGATGCCGCCAGGCGAGATCGAGAAACGCGAAGTAGCGCCGCGCGAATGGCGCCCGCGTGTCCTCGATGACGGTGCGTAAGCCCGCCCCGCCCCAACGCGCTCCAACGAGCGCGGCGGCGGTGGCGTGTTGCCAGCGCTCCAGCTCCGGGATGCGGAATGTGACGACGTGCAGATCGGCGAAGGCGCGCGACCGTTCCAGCACCGCGAGCAGCCGCTGATCGAGAGCGGCGAGCACCGGTGCAAGCGCGGCCGATCCTGTGCGACGCGCGTGCGCCAGCGCTTCCCAACCGACTTCCGCCAACCGCTCGCGCTCCCACACCGCTTCGAAGCCCGCGGCATCACAGGCCACGAGCAGGGGCTCGAGCGCCACAATGAACGCGAGTAGCCGGTCGCGTGCCTCCACCCCCCGAACATACGGCATTGCGCTCTCTTTTGCCGCCGCTTAACCTTGCCTCCCGTCACCAGATGCGCCTCAGTTTCTGCCTCCTCCTGAGCGCCGCAACCCTCTTCCCAGCGGCGTGCGTACGCGAGACCGGCCCGATCGTGATCGGCCTCGCGGGCCCGATGCAGGACCCGCTAGGCGTCTCTGAGCTGCGGGCCGCCCACTTCGCCATCGATCAGATCAACCAGCGGGGCGGCGTGCGCGGCGGACGCAAGCTGCGGCTCCGCGTCGTCGACGACAGCGGCACGGAGAACGGGGCCGTGCTCGCCGCCCAGGAGCTGTACAACGATGCATCCGTCGTCGCCGTCGTTGGGCACATCACCTCCGGAACGAGTATCGCCGCGGCGCGGGTCTATGGCGCCGGCAACGACCCCATCCCGATGGTGTCTCCCACGGCCTCGAGCCCGGAGTTGTCGGGAATCAGCCGATACACCTTCCGGGTTTGCCCCAGCGACCTCTCGCACGGGCCGGCGTTGGCGCGCTTCGCCCGGCAACGTCTCGGGGCGCGGCGCGCGGGGGTGTTGTACCTGAATGACGATTACGGCCGTGGCGTGCGACAGGCGTTCGCGGCGGAGTTCACGCGGTTGGGTGGAGTCGTGGTCGAGGAGGACCCATTCCTGCCCACCACCACCTCGCTCGAGCCGTATTTCACGCGCATGAAACGTTCGGGGGTGGACCTCCTGATGCTGGCGACCGACGTCCCCGGTGCCGAGCAGGCGCTCCGCGAGCTGCGCCGCCAGGGGCTGCAGTGGCCGGTCGTGGGCAGCGATGCGCTCGTCGGCATCGAGGCCGCTGGCCCGCTGGCGGAAGGGATTCACATCTCCTCCGCCTACCTCCCCGACCGACAGGGGGACAAGAACGCCATGTTCGTGGTCGATTTCTTCCGGGCGACCCAGGGACAGCGGCCCAACGACGTCGCGGGGCTCACCACCGACGTGTTCCAGCTGCTCGCTGCCGGACTCGACGCCGTCGGTCCCGACCGGCGAGCGATTCGCGACTATCTGGCGAGCGTCGGCACGCAACGTCCCGCGTTCGAGGGGATCACCGGACGGATCGCCTTCGACTCGAGCGGTGACGTCCGGGGGAAGCCGCTCACCATCGCGACCGTGCACGGCGGCCGGCTCGTGGCGGAGGCCAGCGAATGAGGCTGCGGCCGCGCCTGCGACTCAACACCGTCCGGGCGCGCATCCTGGTGGGGCTCGGCTCACTCGCGCTCGGTCTCGTGATCACGGCGGCGACGGGCGCCGCTGGCCTCGCCACGATCCGCCAGCGCATCACGTCCGAAATGGACAACGTGCGGACCACGACATCGGTGAGTACCGGATTCCTGACGACCGTGTTTGCCGAGCTGCGCGCCGCCGAGCAATACCTGAGTGCGCCGGAGGACCGCGTGCGGTCGGAATTCCAGAGCGCCGCCGACAGTGCATTCCAGTACGAGAAGCGTCTCGAGCGGCTGGGCGATCTGGCGGTGGAGGATCGGCTCGTCGTCAATCGCATCAAGCTGCTGCAGTCGTCGATCCAGGTCGATTACGCCCTGGCGCACGCGCTCCGCGACCTGGGACGCAACGCCGAAGCCCAGACGCGCGTCGCCGCGGTACGCGCCTCCGTCGCCGAGCTGATTCAGCTGGTCCGCGGACTGTCGGCCCGTCAGGCGGAGAAGTCGGGGCAGGTCGCCGAGCGGCTCGCGCTCGTGGCGGGGCGACGGCAGCTCTTCCTCTGGCTCGTCCTCGCGGTCTTCATCGCGCTGGGCGCGGTCGCCTCAATGCTGACGGTGCGGTCCGTCGAAACGCCACTCGCCCGTCTCGTCACCGCCGCCGAGCGATTCGGGGCCGGGGACCTGCGACCCGTGACGACCGGGGCCATGCCGCGCGAGTTTCAGGTCCTGGCGCACGCCATGCGCGACATGGCCGACCGGCTGCGCGGTATCGTCCGGGAGGTGATCGGCGAGTCGGATCGCATCACCACGTCGGCCGGCGATCTCTCGGCGGTGAGCGAGCAGCTTGCCGCCAGCTCGAGTGAAGTGTCGACCGCGATGGTCGACATCTCGAGCGGCGCCGAGGTACAGCGCGATGAGCTGATCGCGATCGAATCGGGGCTCGACAAGCTGCGCCGCGCCGCCGCGGATACCGCGGTGGCGGCAGCCGAGGTGACGCGACTTGGCGAGGAGATCCGCATCGCCGCTACGCGCCATCGCGATGGTATTCAGACCGCCGGCACCTCGCTGCTCGGCATCCGAGAGGTCGTGCTCACCACCGCTCAGCAGGTGACGCGTCTCGTCGATCAGAGTGCGGCGATCGACGACTTCGTCGATCTCATCCGGCGCATTTCGTCGCAGACGAACCTGCTGGCGTTGAACGCCGCCATCGAAGCGGCGCGCGCCGGGGAGCACGGGCGTGGGTTCGCCGTCGTCGCCGAGGAGGTGCGTCAGCTCGCCGACGAGTCCGCTCGGGCGGCGGAAGAAGTGGCCCGGGCGACTGCCGCGATTCGCCAGGAAATGGATGGAATGACCGCCGTCATGGGAGACGGTCAGGCGAGGATGCGGGGGATCGAGGCGGTGACCGAAGGCGCCGCTACCGCGCTGGCCGACATCGCCAGCGCGGTAGAGCAGGTGGAGGAGGCGGCGGGACGGGTCGCCGGCGTGGCCGCCGCGAATCGCGGCATCGCCGAGGACCTCACTAGGAAGACCGAGCAGGTGGCTTCGAAGGCTGGATCCCACTCAGCCGGCGCCCAGGAAGTCTCGGCTGCGGCCGAGCAGCAGGGGGCGTCAACAGAGGAGCTGGCCGCCGGCGCGGGCACGCTGCTGCAGGCCGCCGAAAAGCTCCGCTCCCTCGTGAAGGGGTTTCGCGTCTAGTTCAGCGGCGCGACTTCTTCTTTTTGTCGGGTTTCTTGGCGGGCTTGGCCTTCGCACTGCGCACCGGCTTCCGCTTCACCTTCAACGCATCCTGGACGTCGGCGAGCACCCGGTCGCCTTCATCCGGGCCGATCAGCCCGCGCCGCACCGCATAGCGCACCAGCTCCTCGGCGTCGTCGATCTCGAATTCGCCGATCCCTGACGCCGCCCGGATTGCCTTCACGAGCGCGTCCGCGACGGGGCTGCGCAGTACGCTGGCAATCCCTGGAAGGGCTTCGAGCAGTGAGGAGATCTGCGATCCGCCGAGCTCTGCAGGCATGGGGCGCTGGGCTCCACGGTTGAAGGTCGCGCCAACCTACAGCCCACCCCCCCAAAGCGTCAAGAATTCAGACGCTCGGGGCAGTCGTCCTAATGCTGATAGCGGATGTAGAGCGCGAATCCCGTGGCGGTTACGTCGGAGCGGCCGGCCGTATGGTCGAAGATCCAGCCGGTGCCGATCCGTGCGCTGGCGACGCCGGACCAATTGTCGCTCAGCCCGAACCGCGTGTTGGCACCGAACGTATAGAGCCGGCCGCCGCGGACGCTGTCAGGGCTCCACTGCCGAAAGGCGACCACCGGCTCGAGGGCGAATCGAGGCGAGAACTGTCGGGCCAGGCGGATTTCGGTGTTGAACACGTTCTCTTTCGTGCCGGGGAGCGAAATCGCCCCGGTGCTCCCTGCCAGCCGATAGTAGTCCCAGGCACCCAGCGTGAGGCTCGTGCGACCCCACGAGTAGGCGTAGCCAAACTCCGTGATGAAGCGCGAACCCGGATTGAAGGGACCCAAGCCGGCGCCGCTGCTACTGACACCCGTGAACTCGTCGGTCGAAAACGTAGAGTACGTCAGACCCATCAGCAGGCGTCCACGCTCGCCCAGCAGCCGGTCGGCTCCCAGCCGCAACCGTCCTTCGAGACCGGGCTTGTAATTCACGCTGTCGTCCGTAAACGGCCGGTAGTTCGCCTGAGCACGGAGGCTCCCCGCCAGGCCGATGTTCCATCCTCCGGCAGGTGTCGCGTAGGCCAATCCCGTCGTGACGCCGAACCCGCTACCCAAATTATTGACCGGAAAGGACAGGTAGGGCGAGCTGACGGCACTGGCCACGTGAAACGAGTCTCGCGGGAAGGAGTTCGTCCCGGTGGGGAGGTTCACCGAGATGGACGCAACAGCACGTTGGGCGCCAATCGTGTACAGCAGGCGGACCTGCGTATCGGTGAGACCTGTGTGTGTCAGCTTCGCCGTATCGGTCACTTCGGTGTGTGCATAGTGCGTGGTCAGGTCGACGGACGCGTGGCTCCCGAGGGGCGCAACGAGTACGAGCGGAAGACTCCATTGTGACCCGCTCTGTACAGCGTACCCTTTGTCGAATCCGTAGCGCTGATATTCGAACCCGCCGAGGCCACTCCAGTTCGAGTACAGGGCGGTGTTCCCCTGGGCGGCCAGCCGACCCGCCAACACCATCGCGACTGCGGGGAGGACGAATCGGACTCGCATTGTGCCCCGCTCCTATGGCCGATTGATGATGATGATGATCGTCCCGATTTGCGTCGGCCCAAGCTTCGGCAATCCCTGACAGTTGGCCGCCTCACACACGGGGTCAGTGCGCGGCTGACTGGTTGGGTTGCTCCCCACCTGATCTGAAATCGCGGCGCCGCTCGGCACCGTCGTGTTGATCCCCAGCTGCAGCGCCTGCGTCGTTCCCGTCGGCCCGCCTCCACCCGGTACACCCGCTCCACCGCCACCTACTACGGCGGCCAGCGTGTTGTCGGGCGTGCCACTCGCCGACTGCGCCGCGTCACTCGACTGCGACTGCTGCGCCGCCGCCTGGAAGGTCGGATCGCGTTGTGCCGCAGCCTTGAAGTCCGCACTCGCCGCGCGAAAATCGCCCTTGTCCTGCGACTCGAGTCCGCGGCTGTAGAGGAGGAAGGCCTGCAGATCCTTGGTCGGACGCTCGCTGATGGCGATGCTCTCGGCCGGCGATACGGGGACACCGCTCTTGGTGAGCAGCTGGAACACGACCGACTTCTCGAGATCGAAGAGCTGATTGAGCGGATCACGCCCGGAGCCCGTGGCCGCAACCTGTGCGTCGCCGGCGCGGACCATCGCCGCGTCGACGCGAATGTTGGTTCCCGGCGCTTCCTGGAACTGGCCCTGGACGACCTGACCCGCGCCGACGAGGTGGCCGGAACGGGCCCCGGTAGCCGGGTCGACACGGCCGCTCGCGGCCAGCTGCATTTCATCGAGCAGCGCCTGCAACCGTTCGCGCTCGACGAGGCGCAGCCGCCGTACGTGGGACAGGTCGCTCACTACGAGCGCCGCGAGCCCGCGCTCGAGGGGACGCAGCGACGAATCCTGACCGGTGTAGCGGAACGGGAAGACGGCCACCGTGTTGGGATCGGGCGGCGTCCTGGACAGCTCCGTTTCGTGAGCCAGCGCGGTGCGCGCCGACGCGTGCAGCTCCTTGCGGGCGAGCAGCGTGAGCCGGCCATTGAGCAGCCGCCCGACTTCGCCCGACGGCTTTGTGGCGAGTAACGTGCTGTAGATGGCGCGGGCGGAATCGAACTGTTCCATCCCCTCGTAGCTGAGGCCGAGGTAGGTCTGGGCAACGCGGTTGGTCGGCTGCTGGGTCAGCACGATCGCCAGCGCTTTACGAGCGTCGGCGAACCGGTTGGCGGCATCGTACGCCTTGGCGAGGCGCAGGTTGAGGTCGGGGTCGGTAGGGTGCTGGGCGCGTTGCGCTTCCAGCGCGCTCAAGTCCCCGGGGCTGAGCTGCGTCGTGCCGGCGCCGCCGGGGGCACAGGCGGCGAGCGTCACGCACAGCACGGCGGCGGCGAGCAACCCCGAGCGGGAAGTCCTCATCCTCGTCCTCTCTCGGCCAAGGCTTTTAGTCTGCGGTGACGCGACGGCGGGATCGGTGAGGCCGCTCACGTGGCGCTGGAGTCCCCGCCGGGGACCGGGTGGCCCGGGGGGGCCGGTGCCACAACGTCAGTTCGGACTGTGCCAGGAGGCCACCCAGCACGGCCCGGGTCCGCGTGTCCAACGGCATGTCGAAATGCAGGTCGAGGCGGTATTCACCCCCATCGGACCCCTGCCCGCTCAAGGCAAAGCCATTGCCTTCGGGTTGCACGACATCGACCTCGATATCGGCGAGGCGCTTGAGCTCGGATCCGTCCATGGTCTATAACCTCCTCCCTGTGCAAGAGATACGCCACGCCCGGGGAGTGTCAAGACACGCATCGGAGGCTAGATTTGTGCGGCGAATTCCGTGGCTCGCACACATCACTGGAAAGGACCGTATCAGTTGGCTGGTGACGCGATTCAGATGATGGGGACGGTGACCGAAGTGCTCCCCAATACGACGTTTCGAGTGAAGCTGGAAAACGGCCATGAGGTACTCGCCTACGTGAGCGGCAAGATGCGGAAGAACTATATCCGCATCCTGCAGGGCGATCGGGTGGCCGTCGATCTCTCGCCCTACGATCTCACCCGGGGACGGATTACCTACCGCTACAAGTAGCGCGGCACCGACTCAGCTCGGACCGTGCCCGCAGGCCGCGAGCATCCCCTGCCCCGCCGCTCGCACGCTGTCCGAGGTCGCCTCCTGCTCGAACGTCTGACCCTGCTGCGACATATACTCTGCGAACGTCTTCGCATCCATTGTGATCTCGGAGCCGCCCGAAGAGCCGGCGCGCACTTCGAACTCCAGCACGTCGACCAGGCGGCGGAAGTGCACATCCGGGCGGTGCACCGAATAATCCTGTCGCTGTACCGCGAGCCGATGTTCCTGGACGTCGAGTGAGCGCTGATGATACCCCAGGCTCTCGGCCTGCTGGCGCAGGCAGGCGAATGTGCCAGCGACCGGCGTCGGAGCCGTGGCGGACGAGGAAACCGTGAACGACCCGGCCGCACACGCGAGACCGACGCCGAGCACCACTACCACCATTCGCCTCATACGACATGCTCCGCTCTTGCCTGTGGTGAAGAAAATAGGGAGCGACCTCCGTCGCCGGCGGCCGCTCCCCGGTAGAACTGTCCCAGCTCAGAAGAACAACATCAACCCGACGGTGCCGGCGAACGCCTTGTTCTTGGGGGGACTATTGACGGTTTCTTTGCTCATCTGGTAGTCGCCTTCGACGACGAACTTCAGCGACTTGGTCCACTGATCGTACAAACCAGCGGAGATCAGCGAGTTCTCAATCTTGAAATTGTTGGCTGGAACGGCTTGTTCTGCCGTTGATGCCTTGAGCGCATTTGCGCCGTAACTCGCAGCGAGGGTGACTTTGCTGTTCCTTGGCGTGAACGTCACCTGGCCGATGTAGCCATAAGACGTGCGCAAGCCGTCGCTTCCGATGCCGCTGCCGTCGGTTCCGTTGACGAAGAGCAACGTCGTGCCGATGCCCTTGCCATAAAACCCGGAGCCGACGATCGAGAATTCATTGAAGCCCAGCTTGACACCACCCGAAATGCCGAGTGCCGTCGCGCTGTTGTCGGAAGTATGGTCCTTGTTGTTCTGGAGCAGCCCACCGACCCAGAACTTGTGCATCTTATGGGTATACACGACTTCCGTCTCGATGCGCGGCGTTATGATTTCGGAATACTCACTATTGATCGCCGGATCGAAGACACCGATCGAGAACACCGTCGGCCGATCGCTGCGGGAGCTGTAGGTCATCTGCGTCACGAAGTTCGGATAGTCGTAGCCGAACCCGATGCGGCCCAGCGTCGTGCCGCCCGAGATCTGCCCGCCCGTCGCGCCGATGCCGAACAGCGTCTGGTCGTTCAGGATGTTCTGCCGCCCGAACAGACCGAGCTCCTTACCAGCCAGGATCTGACCCCAAGAGCCGCCGACCGTCAGGAACACCTGGCGCATGTCGATCTGGGCGCCGAAGCAGTCGTGCAGATTGCCTACCTGGCCGGCGCCGACCGCGCCGCACTGAATCTGCGGGGCGAACCCAAAGTGCACGCCGAGATCGAGATCTCCTTCCTTCCCCGTCGCTGCGAACGTCGCGAAGGCGGGCAACAGGCCCGTGCGAATGCGGGTCGCGGTCTGTCCGAATCCTGGACCTTCCGAGGTGCCAACAGGCACAGCAAGCGTACCGTTGGCTGGTGCGGCCACGCCGCCGCCCGAATCGACGTGCTCGAACACCAGGAAGGCATTCACGTTCCCGGCGAACGAGAACGACCAGCCGTTCGACATCTGCATGGTGAGCCCCTGCGCACGAGCGGATCCCCCCACGCCGAGCGCCA